>NZ_JAKZLE010000002.1:267691-800112 GCF_022808885.1 Geothrix alkalitolerans
GTGTGGGCGCCCGGTTCGGCCCCCCGGGGGCCCGCCGGGGGGGGGGCCCCCGGCTGGCCGGCGCAGGCGGAGGCCCGTGCGCAGCCAGCCCTGCGGCCGGAGCGTCATCCGAAGGGTGACGCGGAGGGAATCCTTCCTCCCCAACGAGTGCTGTCCGGGGGTCCTGCGCTCCGCGCACACCCCCGGGGCCCCCGCGCTCGGCCATGGCTATGCCATGACCGAGCTAGACGGCCGCCGCCAGGCGGTCGTTTTCGTTAGGGGGCGCTTGGAGGATTCGAATCAGGGATGGCGCGCAGGTAGGGCCAGCCGGGGACAGCCCGGGGGGCTGTTCCCGGCTGGCCGGCGCAGGCGGAGGCCCGTGCGCAGCCAGCCCTGCGGCCTCCGCGTCACCCGCAGGGTCACGCGGAGGGAATTCTTCCTCCCTAGGCCGCGTCGTGAGGTCCGACCGGAGGGTGGAAGGACCGTGAATCGTTCCAGACTTTGATGAGATGGGGCTTGGCGTGCTGGTACCAGTAACGGATCAGGTCGGTCCGCCGGCGGTCGGATTCACCGGCCAGGAAGGCCCCGTCGGCCATGGCGAAGGAGGCATCGACGCCCGGGCCCAGGACATGGAAGCGGGAAGCCCCGCGTTCATCCAGCCCGATCACGATCCGCAGGCCGCTCACGGCGCCCGCAGTGCTCTGCCCCGCCAACAGCAGAGGCTCCGCCCCGTCGAAGAACACGCACACGCCGCTGTTCAGCACCGTGGCGAGGTGCTCCTCGAACGCCTCAAAGCTGGAGAGCTCCGGCAGCCGGTCCAACCGGAGAACCTGGCGGGCGTCATGTGCCGCGGCCCCTGCCAGGGGGACCTGCCACCCCGACCGCTTCGGCCTGAGCCACGGGGCGTAAGCCGCCACGCGCGCGGGCGCCGGATGCGGCTGGAGGTCACTGGAAAGGAATGGCACGGGGTGGGCTCCTCGCGGGACTCACCCATGAAACCGGACCTGAGGTCGCTCAGCAGCAGAAACCGCCGAACGGTCGTTTCTGGGGGCCGAATGGTTGAAACGGCCTGAAGCATGCCGGAGGTTCAGGCGTGCACCCCATGTCGGCGCAGGGCGTCGACGCCCATGGAATGCCCAAACCGCAGCCCTTCCTCGAGCGGCGTCGCGTAGTGATCGATGCGAGTCCGGGCGGACGCATCCGCACCCCGGGAAAGCAGGAGCGTCACCGCGTCCCCATTGTCGTTTGAGACGGCAAAGTGCAAGGGGGTGTAATCGTTCACCCCCCGTTGCTGGATATCTGCGCCGAAATCGAGAAGCAGGCGGATCCGGTCGCATCGATCCTGGTGATTGGACGTGAGCGCGGCGAACAAGGAGGGAAAACCCGAGTCCGGGTAATTCGGATCAGCCCCTAGCTGCAAAAGCTCCCTCACCAGAGATATCGGCGAATGATAGAGCGCGTAATCAAGGCAGTAATCGCCGCATTCACCCCAAGGTGAGTTGGGGAAGTCGACAGGGTCCCCGAGCTCGCTGCGAATCGCCCGCAGGTCACCTTCTAGGAATGCAGAATGAATTCGGTTGTGGTTCATGCCTGGGTGATGGTGGATGCCTGACGAAGAGGGCTCACTGGGTCCCTTATATTAAGGCGCTGAGCAGAACCGGGGGAACGGGAGACTGGCTAGAGCGATCTCCAATGCAGGCGGGGTCCGACTTGAGTGGAGGGTTAGGCATTCACGCTGGATGATCATATTTGCTTTCACAGTTATGCCACCAAATGCCAAGGGCAAGCGCGATGAGGATAAGAGTGCCTAGGAGCCAGGCCCCGACTGTTTAGTTCGAAAGAACCCAGTATACAAAGCCAGAGATGAGGAAAGTGGGAAGCAGCGCAACAACCACTCTCAATGGAACTGGTGTCATTGCTATGAATTCATAGACTGCTGCGAGGATATCGAACATGGGCACCAGAAATGATTGTTGAATGCCTAACTATAATTTGGACGGCGATCTCTTCCAATCCTGAAACCACATCATTTAATTTACAGATAAACATAAATACTTAGATAGCCGTAAAACTAGGGGTTGAGCAGCAAGTGGTTTGGACTGCCTAATTGATCTGAATGTTTGTGGATGGCTGCCATTGGGAAATAAAAATAGCGGTTAAGGGAATCCGGGAAGGCCCAAGGCTCTCCCCTTCCCTCAACTCACAACGGGAATCTCAACCCCTTGTCTCCCCGCACCTCCACGGTTTCGCTCTTGGTGCCTTTGGGGCCCCGGACGGTGACGGTGTGGCGGCCTTCGGCAAGCTTGACGCCGCTGCCGTCGCTTTCGATGCCGGTGTCCTGGCCATCCACGAGGACTTTGCCGGTGCCGGGGAAGGTTTCGACGGTGAGGGTGGCGAGGGCGGGCAGGTTCAGGGGCAGGGTCTGGCCGGCGGTGACGCTGAGGTTCCGGCTGTCCCTGAAGTAGTGCCGGGCGCTGGACAGCTCCACCTTGTGGGCGCCGGGAGGGAGGGGCAGCTTGGCGCCGGGAGCCAGGTCGCCCATGTCCTTGCCATCCACCTTCACGCGCACGCCGAAGGCACCCGCCAGCTTGAGGATCCCGGGGGCGTTGGGGTCCAGGGCCGGCTCCTGGCGGGTATCGGCGGTGGTGGCCTCCTTCAATTCGAAGGCACGACCGGCCGGGACCTCGCCGGGGGCGAAGTCCGAGGCGAAACCGAGTTGCTCCTTGGTGAGGGTCAGGCGGTGGGGCTGGCCCTGGTTCCAACGCACCTTCAGCGGCGTCAGACCCTCCTGGGCCTTCTCATCCAGCACCACCGTGGCCCCGGAAGGCACGGAATCGATGACCTCCTCGCTGATGATGGCCTCCAACGGGAAGACGGGCGGGGCCTCGCCGGGCTTGAAGGCATAGGTCAGGGGCCGGTAGCCCTTGAGCTCAAGCCGCAGGGTGTCGCCTGCCTGGAGGGGCTGGTTCATGGGCGTGGCGCCCACGGCCAGATCGTTCACGAAGACCTTGGCGCCCGTGGGCTGGGAATTGATCTGGAGGCGGGCGGCCTTCGGACCCCGGAACAGGAACCAGCCGCCCACGGCCAGGGCGGCCACGGCGGCTGCGGCGATCCAGATCCGGCCGGTGCCGCGGGGCTCGGGACGGGCCACCACCATGGTCTCGTCGTAGGCCGTGGAGCGGATCGCGGGAATGGGCGCCTCGCCGTTCATCTTGAGGATACCCAGGAGCTCGCGGCGGTCCTCCTTGGCGATGTCCGTCACCGCGTCCAGCAGGTCGCGCACGAAGGCCGTGCAGGTGGGGTGGCGGTCCTCGGGGCGCTTGGACAGCACCTTGTCGAAGACCCGGTGCCAGCCGTCGGGCAGGACGCCCAGCACCGGCGGCTGCACCTCCGCGGGCGGCTCGTTGACGATGCGGTAGAGGATGGTGTTGATGGAGGTGCCGGGGAACGGGGACTGGCCGCTCATCAGCTCGAAGACCAGCACGCCGAAGCTGAAGATGTCCGAGCGGCTGTCCACCTTGCCTTCGCGGATCTGCTCAGGGCTGGCGTAGCTGGGCGTGCCGAGGAAGGTGCCCGTCTGGGTGAGGCTGGCGTCCTCGCGCTTCGCGATGCCGAAGTCCATGAGCTTGGTGCGGCCGTCCTCGCCCACCATGACATTCCCTGGCTTCACGTCCCGGTGGACGATGCCCTTGGCATGGGCGTGGTCGAGCGCTTCGGCGATGCCCGCCGCGATGCGGAGCTTCTCCATGTTCGGCAGTGGGCCGCCTTCCTTCATCAGCCCGTCCAGGGGCTTGCCAGGCACGTACTCCATGGCCAGGAAGGGTCCGTAGCCCTCCTCTTCGCCCACGTCGTAGATGGCCACGATGCCGGGATGGTTCAGCAGGCCGGACACCTCGGCCTCGCGCTGGAAGCGCATCAGGTGCTCGTGCTGATCGGCCTCGGTCCGCACCGCGTCCAGCTTCATGAGCTTGATGGCCACCTTGCGCTTGATGCGGGGATCCTCGGCGAGCACCACGCTGCCCATGGCCCCCGAGCCCAGGAGGCGGAGAACCTGGTAGCGACCGATGGTCCTGGGGAAGTTCAAGTTGTCGAGATCGGCCATGCCAGCATCCTACCGGACGCATCGGGATGAAGTGGTAGATTGTCATGTTTTTCGTGGTTTTTCCGACTCTCCATGGCACAATAACGGCAGGTCCGCTGGCCCGGGCCCTGGGAGGCTTATTCCGTGATGGAAGTCGTCAAGACCATCGTGCTCGGCACCTACTTCACGCTACTCACCATCCTGAGCATCTACGGGGCGCACCGCCTCTGGATGCTGCTGCTCTACTACCGCCACAAGAAGGACGTGCCGCAGCCCGTGGGCGACGCGACCTACCTGCCGGTGGTCACGGTGCAGCTGGCGGTGTTCAACGAGATGAACGTCATCGAGCGCCTCATGGACCACGTCGTGAAGATGGACTGGCCCAAGGAGAAGCTCGAGATCCAGGTGCTGGACGACTCCACCGACGAGACCGTCAAGGTGGCCAGCGCCGTCTGTGACCGCTACAAGGCCCTGGGCTTCGACATCCACTACCTGCACCGCACGGATCGCACGGGCTTCAAGGCGGGCGCCCTCTCGGAAGGCCTGAAGGTCGCCAAGGGAGAGCTGGTGGCCATGTTCGACGCCGACTTCCTGCCCACGGAGGACTTCCTCCGCAAGGCCGTGCCCCACTTCGCCGACGGCAAGGTGGCCTTCGTCCAGGGCTGCTGGGCCCACCTGAACCGCGAATTCTCCCTGCTGACCCAGGTGCAGGCCATCCTGCTCGACGGCCATTTCGTCTTCGAACACACGGCCCGTCACCGGTCCCACGCCTTCTTCAACTTCAGCGGCACCGCCGGCATGTGGCGCGTGGCCGCCATCGCCGATGCGGGCGGCTGGGAGCACGACACCATCACCGAGGACGCGGACCTGTCCTACCGCGCCCAGCTCAAGGGCTGGAAGGGCGTCTACCTCAAGGACCTCGTCGTCCCCGCCGAGCTGCCCGTGGAGGTCAACGCCTTCAAGAGCCAGCAGCACCGCTGGGCCAAGGGCAATGCCCAGGTCATCCGCAAGCTCATGAAGACTATCTGGAAGTCCGACGAGAGCCTGCACACCAAGCTGGAGTGCTGGTTCCACCTGACGGCCAACTGCAACTACATCCTGATGGTGATCCTCAGCATCATCATGGTGCCGAGCATGATCTTCCGGGCCGGGACCCCCGTGCACGTCCTGCTGCTCACGGACGGTCCCTTCTTCCTGCTGAACGCGGTGAGCGTGGGCCTCTACTTCGGCCTCTCCCAGAAGGAACTTACCGACAACACCGGCTGGAAGACCCGCCTCAAGTACATCCCCGGCCTCATGGGCCTGGGCATCGGCCTCGCCCTGAACCAGGCCAAGGCCGTGATGGAAGGCTTCTTCACGGACGACAAGGAATTCAAGCGCACCCCCAAGTACGGCGTGGACGCCAACGGCAAGTCCGTCACCAAGCGGGCCTACAAGGTGCCCAAGAGCCTGCTGACCTTCCTGGAGCTGGGCTTCGCGGTCTACTACTTCGTCGCACTCTTCGTGGCCATCTACATCCGCAAGTGGGCCTCCGTGCCCTTCCTCTGGCTGTTCTTCAGCGGCTTCGCCTACATGAGCATCCTGTCCCTGGCGGATGTGAAGCTGTTCCGCCGCCTGGCCATGGATGAGCCTGTGGACGACGCCCAGAGCGCCTCGAACTTCGTCCAGTAGCGCGAGCTTTCGAGCTGGGGCCCTGCCCCGCCCCGGGTCCTCGTTCCGGTCCATGCCGGAGGCGTCCCCGGGGCGAGCCCATCCACCTGGTACCCACCCATCTCCCTGGTACCCATTGATCGATCTCCACTGCCACACCCTCCACTCGGACGGCACTGATACGCCGGAGCGCCTGGCGCTGCTTGGCGAGGAGGCCGGGCTGGCGGCCCTCTGCCTCACGGACCACGACACCCTGGGCGGCATCCCGGAGTTCCTGGCCATGCAGCCGAAGGTGAAAGTTCGCCTCCTGGTGGGCACCGAGCTGAGCTGCCGCTTCCTGGGCCGCTCGCTGCACGTGCTGGGCCTCCTGGTGGATCCCGCCGACGCCCGGTTCCAGGGCCGCCTGGACGAGCTGCGGCTGCGCCGGGATGACCGCAATCGCCGCATGCTCGCCCGCCTGGCCGAGCTGGGCTGCCCCATCACCTACGACGATGTCCAGGCCCAGGCCGAGACCCCCCTCATCTCCCGGGTCCATTTCGCCAAGGCCCTCGCGGCCCGGGGCTTCGTCAAACGGGCGCCAGAGGCCTTCGAGCGCCTCATTGGAGACGACTGCCCGGGCTTCGTGCCCCGGGAGGAGCTGAACCCCGCGGAAGCGGCGCGTTGGATCCGCGAGGCCGGCGGCGTGCCCGTCGTGGCCCATCCGGGACGCTTCGCGGGCGGTTCCTTCCGCTGGGACGAAGCCATGAAGGATCTCCAGCACGAAGGCATGGAGGGCCTGGAGGGCTACTACGGCGAATACCGGGCGGCGGAACAGAAGCACTTCGTGGCCTTGGCGGCGCGGCTTGGCATGGTGGTCACGGGTGGCAGCGACTACCACGGCGCCAACAAACCGGGTCTGCGCCTGGGTTCGGGCCGGGGCGGGCTCAAGGTGCCGGACAACCTCCTGGACGCCCTGGAAAGACAGCAAAAAAAGGGCACTTACCACTGATTGCCGATAGGCTGGTGCAAACGAGGCAGCCATGGCAGAGCGAATCCTCCTGGTGGAGGACGACCCGATCAACATCAAGTTCATCCAGACCGTGCTGATCAAGAAGGGCGGTTACGAGGTGCTGGTGTCGGAAGAAGTCGACGAGATCCTCCGGCTCGCCCGGGAGGCCGACCTGAAAGCCATCATCATGGACGTGAGCCTCTCCCGCTCGAGCTACCAGGGCCAGAAGGTGGATGGGATCTTCATCACCAAGCTGCTCAAGACCGACGAAGCCACCCGCCGGATCCCCGTGCTGCTGGCCACCGCCCACGCCATGTTCGGAGACCGGGAGAAGTACCTGGAGCTGACGGGCGCGGAAGGCTACATCTCGAAGCCGATCCACGATCCCGCGACCCTTATCGAGGCGGTGAAATCCGTCGCCGGAGCCTGACGGTGGCCGCGAAACCCGTACCCTACACCGCATACCGCCTGCTGGTGGAATACGACGGCAGCCGCTTCCACGGCTGGCAGAAACAAGGCCCCAAGCAGACCCGCGAGGGGGTTCGCACCGTGGCGGGCAGCCTGGAGCACGCGATCCACGAGGCGGGCCTGCGGCTCGTCTACCTGGGCGGCGCGGGGCGCACGGATGCCGGCGTGCACGCCCTGGGCCAGGTCGCCCACCTGCACCTGGAGGCCAAGGGAGCGCCGCGGCCCGGTGAGCTCCGCAGGATCTTCGACGCCACCCTCCCCCAGGACATCGCCATCCGTGACGTCCGATCCTGCGCGCCGCGCTTCCACGCCAGGTTCGACGCCGTCGACCGAACCTACCTCTACCAGATCAGCCGGCGGCGGAGCGCCTTCGGCAAGCCCTGGATCTGGTGGGTGAAGCGCAGCCTGGACCTGGACCGGCTGCGGAAGACCTGGACCGCCTTCGAGGGCGACCAGGACCTGGGCTCCTTCGCGGACCTGGATGCCGAGGAGGATGGGCTGAGCCGGATCCTCCGCTGCGAGGTCGCCGAATCCGGATCCCTCGTGCTGCTGCGGGTCTGCGCCACCCACTTCTTCCGTCGTCAGGTGCGGCGCATGGTCGGCGCCTCTGTGGCCTGCGCCCTGGGCGAAGAGGAACCCCGTCGGGTGCTGGAGGATCTCCATGCGCCCACCGAGGCGGCGAACCTGTACTGGGCGGCCAAGGCGGCCCCGGCCTCCGGCCTGTTCCTGGAGTCCGTGCGCTATCCCGGGGATCCCGAACCCGCGCCGCTCAGCCCGGCCATCCCCATCTACTGAGGCCTGTGATGCTCACCCGCGATGAAGCCTGGACCCTGCTCTGCCAATGGACACCCTCCGAGAAGCTGCGGACCCACGCCCGGGCCGTGGAACTGGTCATGCGCGACCTCGCGGAGAAGCTGGGAGAAGATACCGGGCGCTTCGGCCTGGCGGGCCTGCTGCACGACGCGGACTACGACAGCTGGCCCGAGGAGCACCCCAAACGCATCGTCGCCTGGCTCCGCGAGCGGGGCGAGACAGAGCTGGCCCACGCCATCAGCGCCCACTACACCCGCTGGAACGTCCCCTACGACCATCTGTTGGACAAGGCCCTGCTGGCCTCGGACGAGATCACGGGTTTCGTCATGGCCTGTGCCCTGGTGCGCCCCACCCGCACCGAGGGCCTGGAGCCGAAGAGCGTGAAGAAGAAGCTCAAGGACAAGGCCTTTGCCGCGGGCGTGGACCGCTTCGAGGTGGCCGAAGGCTTCCGCATGCTCCTGGAGGCCGTGGGAGGCACCGAGGAGGAGCACCTGGCCCGCATCATCGCCGTGCTGCACGAGAACCGGGCTGAACTGGGACTGGGCTAGCGGACGAACGCCTCGCCCAAGGTCTCGGTGATCCGCCGGCGCCGGAGGATGAGTGTCCTGAGGTATTCCTGCTTCTCCAGCAGCGCTGCCCGTCGAGCCTGGGCCTCCGGGCCCTCCTGAGGCGTCGAGAGGGCTTCGACCTCGGCCCGTGCCCGGGCCTCGGCCGCAGCCACGCGGATGACGCGGATCTCCCGCTTCGCTGCGGGGGCTCCCCAGTTGTTCTCGGTCCACAGAGGCTCGAAGGAGGCCTCGGACAGGCCCACATGCGTCCGCCCATCCAGGTCCCGGCGCTGCTCGAAGATGGCCTGGAGCGCCGCGCCGTCGCGGCTATCGCCCCCCGCCACCGGGAACAGGTCGGCCCGGTACATGCGGTCCTGGTTGCTGATGAAGTTGCCGAGGGAATAGGCCACCAGGGCCTTGCGGCCGCCTGCCTCCAGGATTTCCGCGGGCTGAAGGACGTGGGGGTGGTGGCCCAGCACCAGGTCGCAGCCCGCCTCCACCAGCCGCCTGGCGATGTCCCGCTGGCGCTTGGTGGGCTGGCGCTGGTACTCGTTGCCCCAGTGGACGCTCACCACCACCAGGTCGGCCCGGGAACGCGCGTCCCGCACAGCGGCCATGGCAGGTTCCAGGTCCAGGGGGCGCACCCAGGGTTCAGTGGCCTTGCGGTCGAGGTTCACGTTGAAGATGTCCGTGAAACCCAGGAATGCCACTTTCAGCCCCTGCCGTTCCACGATCTGGAGCGCCTCCGCCCTGGGCCGGTCCTCCCCGCTGCCCACCGCGAGCAGCTGCTCGGCCCGCAAGCGGTCCAGGGTCTCGCGAACGCCCTTCGCCCCCTGATCGAAGGCATGGTTGTTGGCCGTGGAGAGCACGGTGAACCCGCTCGCCCGAAGGGCGCCCGGCAGGGCCGCCGGGGCATTGAACTGGAAGGGCACGCCAGGACGGCCGGTGGTGGGCGCCACGGGCGTCTCCAGGTTGCCGAAGGCCAGGTCCGCGTCACGGAAGAGGGGCACAAGATCTGCCCAGAGCGCCGGAAATCCCTGCGGCGCATGCTCTGCGGAGGCCTTGACGTCCTGGTGCATGAGGATGTCCCCCACGGCCACCAGGCGGAGGCGCGGCGGGGGTGGGGGTGGCGGGGGCGTGCGGCGGGACCGGCAGCCCACCAGGCTGCCCAGCCCCGCGGCCAGGATCGCGGCAGCGAATGGCCATCGGGAGCGCATCAGTCCCAGGCCTCCGGCCCGTAGTAAACCTCGATCGGCAGGCTGGGCAGCCGGGCGCTAACCTGCGCCGCGAGGTCGTCCATCTCCTGCCGGGACAGGGGGCGGGCCTCGGCTTCCGGCGTGGGCCGGGCCACCGTGTAGAGCTGAATGGCCCGGAGCCGGCCGCCCTGGGCCTGGATGGCCTCCAGCCGTTCGCAGTAGGCGGCCACCTCGGCGGCGGAGGGTCCCTGCCCCTTCCAGCTGAGGAAGAGGGTCTGGATGAGGATGGGCCAGCGCCGGGCCGTGGCCAGGAGGTTGTCGAGGATCTTCTGGAAGGGCACCTGGCTGCGGCAGATCTCTCGGTAGAAGGCCTCGGTGCCTGCGTCGAGCTTGGCCCAGATCTCGCCCTGGTTCGCCATGAGCGTCTCCAGGCCCTTCACCACCTCGGGGGCCTGCAGGCGGCTCGAATCCGTGATGAGCACGAGCTTCACCAGGTCGAGCCCGCGCTGCTCCTTGCGGCTGGCGACCCTCGCCACCACCTCGGCGAACTCGCGGGCCGTGGTGGGTTCGCCGTCGCCGCTGAAGGCGATGTCGTTGAGCCGCCGCTGCTCCGGGCGGGCTGAATCGAAGGGCGGGATGCCATAGATCTCGCCGCTGGTGGCCAGGTCCAGCAGCAGGCCCAGCTCCTTGTCCAGCAGGTCCAGATCCAGATCCTTCCGCTTGGGGGGCGTGTGCCGGTCCACCTCGCAGTAGACGCAATCGAAGTTGCAGACCTTGTCCGGGTTCAGGTTCACACCCAGGCTCACCCCGCGGCTCCGCCGTGAAATCACAGGGTAGCAATAGTCGAAATCCCGCCAGACGCGGCGGTGATCCAGATGGGCCTTGATGAGATCCGTCATGGCACCAGGATACGCCCTTCAGGCCTGGCCGCTCCGGGCCCGGTGGGCCTCCGCGGCGGCCAGGACCGCCTCGGGTTTCCACAGGATGGGCTCGGGATGCTGCCCTTCGTCCACGGCCACCATAACGAATTCGCCGCTGGTGACGGCCCGCCGGGCATCAGACACAGGCTGGTAGACCTGCACCTCGATCTGGAGCGTCATGCTGGTGCGCCCCTGCCGGGCGACCGCTACGTAGAACTCGATGATCTCCCCGGCCCGCACGGGGCTGTGGAAGACCAGCTCGGAGACCTTGAGGGTGAGGAATCGGCGGTTCCGGGACATGAGCGAGGCGGTGATTCCCGCCACCTTGTCCATGCGGGACATCATGTCGCCGCCAAACAGCGTGGCGTTGAGGCCGATGTCCTGGTCCAGGACCATTTCCCGTGAAATCAACATAATGAAAATTAACCACCAAGACACCAAGACACCAAGAAAAGAAAAAGCAGTTCTTGGTGCCTTGGTGTCTTGGTGGTGAAGCTCTTCGTTGTGGCTACTTCAGGCGCTCGGCGAGGGCCTTGCCCATGTCGGCGGGGCTCTGCACCACGGTGATGCCCGCGGCGGTGAGGGCCTTCATCTTCTCGGCGGCGGTGCCCTTGCCCCCGGAGATGATGGCGCCGGCGTGGCCCATGCGGCGCCCCGGAGGGGCCGTCTGGCCGGCGATGAACGCCACCACGGGCTTCTTCATGTTCGCCTTCACCCAGGCGGCGGCGTCTTCCTCGGCGCTGCCGCCGATCTCGCCGATCATGATGACGGCGTGGGTGTCGGGGTCGTTGTTGAACATCTCCAGCGCGTCGATGTGGCTGGTGCCGCTGACGGGATCGCCGCCGATGCCGATGCAGGTGCTCTGGCCGATGCCCAGGGCGGTGAGCTGGCCCACGGCCTCATAGGTCAGGGTGCCGGAGCGGCTGACGACGCCCACATGGCCCTGCTTGTGGATGCGGCCGGGCATGATGCCGATCTTGGCCAGGCCGGGGCTGATGATGCCGGGGCAGTTGGGGCCGATGAGGCGGCTCTTGGGGTAGTTGGGAAGCACCCGCTTGACCTTGACCATGTCGAGGACGGGGATGCCCTCGGTGATGCAGACGACCAGCTCGATGCCCGCATCGAGGGCTTCGAGGATGGCGTCCGCCGCGGCCACGGGGGGCACGAAGATCATGGTGGCGTTGGCGCCGGTCTTGGCCACGGCATCCTTGACGGTGTTGAAGACGGGGAAGCCTTCGATCTCCGTGCCGCCCTTGCCGGGGGTCACGCCGCCGACCACGTTCGTGCCGTAGTCGCGGCAGCCCTTGGCATGGAAGAGGCCTTCGCGGCCCGTGATGCCCTGGACGATGAGTTTGGTGTGGTTGCCCACGAGAACAGCCATGTCATACCTCTCGAAAATGTGATTCCGGGTTCCGTGGATGGACCTACTTGATGGAGGCGACCACCTTCTCGGCGGCATCCTTCAGGTCGGCTCCGACGATGAGGTTCAGGCCGCTTTCCGCCAGGATCTTCTTGCCCTCCTCCACGTTGGTGCCCTCGAGGCGCACAACCACCGGCACCTTGATGCCGATCTCCTTCGCGGCGTTCACGATGCCGGAGGCCACGATGTCGCAGCGCATGATGCCGCCGAAGATGTTCACCAGCACGGCCTTCACGGACTTGTCCTGGAGGATGATGCGGAAGGCGTTCTTCACCGCGTCCTCGGTGGCGCTGCCGCCCACATCCAGGAAGTTGGCCGGGGAGCTGCCGCAGTACTTGATGATGTCCATGGTGGCCATGGCCAGGCCCGCGCCGTTCACCATGCAGCCGATGCTGCCGTCCAGCTTGATGAAGTTCAGGTTGTACTTGCTGGCTTCCACTTCTTCTTCCGCTTCTTCGTTGAGGTCGCGGTAGGCCAGGACATCCGGGTGACGGACGAGGCCGTTGTCATCGAAGCCGATCTTGGCGTCGAGCGCGGTCACATCGCCCTGCTTGGTGACGACCAGGGGGTTGATCTCCACCATGGAGCAGTCCTTCTCCACGAAGAGCCGGTAGAGGTTCTGGAGGAAGACCACGCCCTTCTTGAAGGTGTCGCCTTCGAGGCCCAGGGCGAAGGCCACCTGGCGTGCCTGGAAGCCGCTGAGGCCCAGGGCCGGATCGATGGCGACCTTGACGATCTTCTCGGGAGTCTTCTCGGCCACTTCCTCGATTTCCACACCGCCTTCAGTGGAGGCCAGGATGGTGACCCGGCTGGTGACGCGGTCCACGAGGAAGCTCAGGTAGAGTTCGCGCTCGATGTCGATGGGCTTGGAGATGAACACCGTGCGGACCTTGCGGCCTTCGGCGCCGGTCTGCTTGGTGACGAGCTGCATGCCGATCATGGCCTTGAACAGCTCCGCGGCCTTGTCGGGATCCGTCGCGAACTTCACGCCACCGCCCTTGCCACGGCCGCCCGCGTGGATCTGCGCCTTGACGACGCTGGCCCCGCCGAACTCCTTGGTGATCATGCGGGCTTCTTCAGCGTCCTGGGCGACCTTCCCATCGGGCGTGGCCACCTTGTACTGCCGCAGCAGCTCTTTGGCTTGGTATTCGTGGATATTCATGCTCACTCCCGAAAAGGTCGCCTTCCAGTCTACCGCCCGGGCCGGCGCCGCCGAACCCTGAAGGCTGTGACTCGTGGCATCCTTTAAGCAGGAGCTGTCCATGCCCCAGATCGACCGGCTGCTGTCCCACGTCATCGCTCGCGGAGGTCGCCGCCTCCACCTGGTGGCCGACCAGAAACCCCACCTCGAGCTCAAGACCGGCGAGGTCATGGACCTCCTGCCCAACCCCCTCCCCGCGCTGATGGTGGAGGTTCTGGCTGGCGAAGTGGTTCCCGGAGACCTCAAAGCCTCCTGGCAGATGGAAGGAAAGGCCCAGTTCCAGCACGAACTGGACGGCCAAATCTTCGGAATCCGGCTCGATCGGGAAGGCGGGATTCCGGTCCTCATCGCGGAATGGCAGGGCCCGGCGTCTCCCCGTCCATCCACCCCCCCGCCCGCTTCAGCGGCCTCGCCCCTGCGGACCGAGCGAGGCCAGGGCCATCCCCTGGCGGAACGCCTGTTCTCGGCGCTTCTCTCGAAGCAGGGCTCCGACCTCCACTGCACGTCCATGGAGCCCCCCCTGGTCCGCGTCCATGGGGACATGAAGGAAATCGAGGGCTTCGATCGCCTGGAACCCGCCACCCTGCTGGAGATGATGGAGGCCCTGGCCACTCCCGCGGCCTGGCATCACTTCCAGGAACACCACGACGCGGACTTCGCGTATGCCTACGAGGCAGGCGGCTGCCGCCTGCGCGTGAACTACTTCATGGATCGCGTCGGCCCTGGTCTGGTCTGCCGCGTCATCCCGAACCAGCTCCCCGACCCCGACAAGCTGGGCCTCCCGGATCCCGTGCGGCGCCTCTGCGACCTCTCCAAGGGGCTGGTGCTGGTGACCGGTCCCACGGGCAGCGGCAAGTCCACCACTCTGGCAGCCATCATCGACCTGGCCAACCAGAAGCGCCATGACCACATCCTCACCATCGAGGACCCCATCGAGTTCGTGCATCCCCGCAAGGGCTGCCTGGTGAACCAGCGCGAAGTGGGGACTCATACGGACGGGTTCAAGAACGGCCTCCGTGCGGCCCTGCGCGAGGATCCCGACATCATCCTCGTGGGCGAGATGCGCGACCTGGAGACCATCGCCATCGCCCTGGAGACCGCCATCACGGGCCACCTGGTCTTCGGCACCCTGCATACCAGCAGCGCCATCGGCACCATCGACCGCATCGTGGACCAGTTCCCGGCGGACCGGCAGCAGCAGATCCGCGTGATGCTGGCGGATGCCCTCAAGTGCGTGGTGAGCCAGACTCTGCTCAAGAAGATCGGCGGGGGCCGCATCGCCGCCCTGGAGACCCTCTTCATCAGCCCCGCCATCGCCAACCTCATCCGCGAGGGCAAGAACTTCCAGATCCCCAGCGCCATGCAGACGGGTCGGAGCTACGGCCAGAGGCTCATGAACGATGCCCTGGTCGAGCTCATCAAGGACAAGAAGGTGGAGCCCATGGAGGCCTACCTCAAGTGCCCCGACAAGGAGAGCTTCATCGCGGCCTGCAAGCGGGCCGGGATCCCGTTCGATCTGCGGTTGGGGGAAGTCGAGAGCTAGGACCAGCCCCTTGCGCGGCTGAACCTGCATCCCATGCTGGATACCACCTGCGGGTGAGGGTTCGTTTGTCCGTCCACCTCGACCTCCGGTTTCCGATCCCGCTGACGGGGACACGCCAAAAGTCTTTTCTATTCACAATGATGCATTCGGGAAGCCGCACCCTCACGCCATGACATCCGCCCTGGAGGTGGAACATGACCCTGCACCTGGGCAAGTCCCCGCGTTCATATGGATCGGCCGCCGCGAAGGGCTCCCTGCTCCATCCGAAAGCGCGAAGAGGATTGGCGGTGGTCGCGGTCCTGCCCTTCCTGAATCCGCGACCGGATGGTGTCGACGACCACCTCGGCGAGGGCACCGCCGATGAGGTGCTTCAGGGCCTCAACCGGATCGAAGGTCTCCAGGTCCTGTCCCGGACCACCTCCTTCCGGTATGGAGACTCACCCTTCTCACCCGCGGAGGTCGGCCGGCGGCTGCACGCCACCGCCATCCTGGCCGGCTCGCTCATGCAGGAAGGGACCCTCCTGACCCTGAACACGACCCTGGTGGATGTGAAATCGGGCAAGGTGGCCTGGGCCAAGCCCTATGTCTTCAGCCGCCAGGAGCTTTTCGCCACCCTCGACGATGTCATCCGGTGCGTGGCCTCGGCCCTGCATGTGCCCGCTCCCGGGCAGGCCAGGCACGCGGTGGGACTGGACGCCTACGACTACTACCTGAGGGGCCGCCAGTACTACTTCCGCTTCAGCCGCCAGGGCATGGGTTTCGCGGCGCAGATGTTCCGGCATTCCCTGGACCTGGACCCGGCCTTCCCTTCCGCCTGGGCAGGCCTGGCCAACTGCGCGGCCTACAGCTACATCTACCTCGATCGTGCCGAGACGCAGAGGGAGTTGGCAGAGTCCTGCAGCCGGAAGGCCCTGGAGCTGGATCCCGGCCTGGCTGAGGCCCATGCTTCCCGGGGAGTGGCTCTTTCGGCAGCCGGCCTGGCTGACGAGGCGGAGGAGGCCTTCGAGACGGCCCTCCGGCTGGACCCCAACCTCTACGAGGCGGCCTATTTCTACGCCCGCCACTGTTTCGCCAGCGGCAAGCCGGAGCGGGCCATCGAGTTCTTCGAATGGGCGGCGGCCCTCCGCCCGGAGGACTTCCAGGCAATCCTGCTCGTGGCGCAGGTCTACCACAGCCTGGGTCTGGAGGATGAGGCGGAACGCGCCCGCAGGGCCGGCCTCGCCCTTGTGGAGGAGCGCCTGGAGCGGGTGCCCGACGATGTGCGGGCCCGCTACCTGGGGGCCAACGCCCTGGTCGCGCTGGGCGATCGGGAGAAGGGCCTGGCCTGGGCCCGGATGGCCCGGAGCCTGGACCCCGACGACCCCATGCTCCTCTACAACCTGGGCTGCATCCACGCCCTGGCTGATGCCCCGGAGGAGAGCCTGGACTGCCTTGAACGTGCGGTGGCCGGGGGGCTGACCCAGAAGGGCTGGTTCCTCCACGACGGTGACCTGGACTCCGTGCGGTCGCACCCTCAGTTCCAGGCCCTGATGGTCCGCCTCGGGAACTGAGCCTGGAGCCTCACATGCTCCGCGACAGAAGGGCCTCGGGGATCTCCCGCAGCAGGGCCCCGGTGGCGTCGTCCCCCTTCACGGCCGACACCTGGACCACGGCGTTCCGTGAGGCCTTGAGGGCCAGCTCCCTCGTTTCGGAGAGCGCGTCATGCCGCGTGATGAGATCCCGGAGCCGGGCCTCCTCGTCGGGCGGGATGGGCACTTCCTCGCCCCGATCCCAGATGGTCCGGACCAGGGATCGGGCCTCGTCCGGTGCCTTCTCCAGCAGGGTGAGCATGGGCAGGGTGAGTTTGCCCTCGCGCAGGTCGCTGAAGGCCGGCTTGCCCAGCTGCTCGCTGGTGGCGGTGTAGTCCAGGAGGTCATCCACCAGCTGGAAGGCCCGGCCCACTTCAAGGCCGTACTGGCGCATGGCGACACATTCCTCCTGGCTCCGGCCCGTGAGGACGGCGCCGGTCTCGGTGCAGCCGCTGAACAGCAAGGCGGTCTTCCGCTCCTGGATGTCGAAGTAGTCCTTGCGGCTGGTATCGAGCTTGAAGAGCACATCGTTCTGGATCAGCTCACCCTCGATCATGCGGGTGGTGACCTCCGCGAAGATCTCCATCATCCGCCAGCTGCGCCCGGCGATGGCCTCGCTCATGGCCACCAGGTAGAGCAGGTCCCCGAAGAGTACCGTCAGCGTGTTGCCCCACAGGCGGTTGAGGGTGGGCATGCCCCGCCGGAGCTGGGCGTGGTCGATGACATCGTCATGCACCAGGGTGGCCGTGTGGATCAGCTCGAAGACGGCGCCGAAGCGCACGTCTTCGTCGTTGGGCACGCCGCAGAACCGGGACGACAGCATCACCAGGGCTGGCCGCAGGCGCTTCCCCTGCCCTCCCCGGACATGGTCGGCCAGCTTCTGGACCACCTCCACGTCGCTCTGGAGGATGCGCTGGAGCTCCGCCTCCACGCCACCCAGCTTGGGGGCGATGGGGAGGAAGTAGCGGGAGAGGTCGAGTCGGCTCAACGAAGAACTCCTAGCCCCGGTAGTTGGTGAACTGCAGGTCCAATCCCTGATCGTCCTTCTTGAAGAGGGCGATGACTTCCTGCAGGTCGTCGCGGCTCTTCCCGCTCACCCGGAGCTGGTCGCCCTGGATGCTGGCCTGGACCTTGATCTTCGAATCCTTCAGCGCCTTGATGAGCCCCTTGGCCTTCTCCACGGGAATGCCCTGCTGGATGGTGACCTCCTGGCGGACGCTGCCTTTCGCGGCGGGCTCGATCTTGCCGTAGGTCATGCTGCGGATGCTCACGCCCCGCTTGTGGAGCTTGGTCTGGAGCACGTCGATGACGGCCTTGAGCTTCACCTCGTCATCGCTGGTGAGCACCAGCACCTTGTCATCCTTGAGCTCGATCTTCGACACCGAACCCTTGAAGTCGTAGCGCTGCCCGATCTCCTTCATGGCCTGGGACACGGCGTTCTTCACCTCGTCCAGGTCCACCTTGCACACCACATCGAAAGAGCATTCGCTGGCCATGGGCACTCCTCACAGGGATACACCTTTCAGACTAGCGCCTTGGCCGAACCCAGGAAAAGGCGGAGACCGGGTTCACCGGATGAAAAGCCGGACTAACAGGATGAGTGGGGCTCTGAACTTCGTTTGAACCCTGTCAATCCTGCCTGCGCTTTTCGGCCGAGGCCTCCAGCACCCCGAGCAGCGCGGGCCAGCCCTCCCAGAGAGACAGGAGCTGGAAGGCCGCCAGCACCAGGGCGTGGTGGATCTCCCCATGGGCCATGCGGGCGCGCCACTCAGGCCAGCCGCAGGCCCAGACCTGCAGTTCCTCGGCGGGATCCAGCGCCAGGGCTCCCTCCGGGTCGCAGTCCAGGGCCAGGAAGGTGTGGCAGCGATTGTTCTGGGTGGCCGGATTCGGAGTGCACGAGCCCAGGGAGACCCAGTGGTCGGATCGGAATCCCGTCTCCTCCCGCAGCTCCCGCCGGGCCGCCGACTCCGGAGCCTCCCCCGCATCGCAGCCCCCGCCCGGGATCTCCAGCGTCGGGGCATCGATGCCGTGCCGGAACTGCTCCACCACCAGCAGGTCACCCTCCCGTGTGAAGGCCACCACGTTCACCCAGTCCGGGCCCTGCAGGCGGTAGAACGCGTGCTGCCGCCCTGTGTGGGGACTGCGCCGCTGGGCCACGATCTGCCGGAAGAGCCGGGAATCCTGACGCACGCTCTCGGACTCCTGGGTCCAGGCTGCGTTCGGATCGAACCCCTCCGGATGACGGTGAAGCAACCGCATCAGTACCTCGGCACGGAAGGATCCATGAGGCTGTAGGCGTCGATGCCTCCGGCCAGGTGCGCGATGTCCGTGAAGCCCGCTCCATGCAGGAACCGGAGCGCGTGGAGGCTGCGGGAGCCGTGGTGGCAGTAGGCAGCCACGGGACG
This sequence comes from Geothrix alkalitolerans, assembly GCF_022808885.1. NCBI lineage: Bacteria > Pseudomonadati > Acidobacteriota > Holophagae > Holophagales > Holophagaceae > Geothrix > Geothrix alkalitolerans. Next base: position 286,472 of record NZ_JAKZLE010000002.1, read on the forward strand.
GGACGGATCCAGCTCGCCCAGGCGGCTCGCCAGTTCGCCAAGCGGGATGAGGGTGGCACCTGGAAGGTGGGCCAGGTCGTACTCCCACCGCTCGCGCACATCCAGGCGCTGCACGGTTTCAGGGAGGTCGCGGTAGGTCTCAGGAGAAAGGTGGATGCCGTGCTCAAACACGATGAGGGTCTCCCTGGTCCAGCACGCGGCTGAAGATGTGGTGGGTGATGACGTCAAGCGCCGTGCGGTTCTCCACCCCCGTCGGGACAATGAGATCCGCCCAGCGCTTGCTCGGTTCCACGAACTCCAGGTGCATGGGACGCACGCTCTGTTCGTACTGGTCCATGACGCTCTCGAGGCTGCGGCCCCGCTCCTTCGTGTCCCGCCTGATGCGGCGGAGAATGCGGATGTCGGCGTCCGTGTCCACGAACACCTTCATGTCGAGCTGGTCGCGCAGTTCCGGCAGGGCAAAGAGCAGCAGGCCCTCCAGGATGACCACCTGGCCCGGCGGGAGCGGGTCGCCCCAGCCGGTCCGGTCGGAGATGGTGAAGTCATAGATCGGCTTGCGGATGCTCTCCCCGCGGCGCATGGCAGACAGGTGCGCAGCCATGAGCTCCAGGTCGAAGGCATGGGGGTGGTCCCAGTTCACGGGCAGGCCATCGAATCGGGATTTCACTAGTTCCAGCGGGGCGTAGTAGGCGTCCATGTCCAGCAGGAGTGTGGCCACTGACCGGCGCTTCAGCCGCTCGACCAGCTCCGCCGCGACAGACGTCTTCCCGCTGCCTGACCCCCCTACGATGCCCACCAGCATCGGCCTGTCGATCATGTGCCCCCCATATCCTTCCATCCTACCGTCCCGCGCCTCTGCTAAGGTTCATGCCATGAACCGCGCGCGTTTCGTCCCTGCCCTGGCCCTTCTTGCCCTGCTCGCCGGATGCAGCTCCGAGGACCCCAGGCTCCCCGGGAACCTCTACGAAGAAGCCCGGAAGCTGAACCTGGAGGGCCGGAGCCTCGAAGCCCGGGCCATGATGAAGCAGCTGGTGGATCGCTACCCCGACTCGGACGCCGCCCACCAGGCCACCAAGGACCTCTTCCTCATCGAAGCCTTCGTGAGCCGCGACCTGGCCGACCGCCAGAAGCAGGTCCGCGCCGCCCTCAAGCGCATCACGGATGCCCTGATCCGCTACAAGGCCAAGACCGGCGAGTACCCCGAGACCCTGCAGGGCCTCGTGCCCGAATACCTCGACCAGGTTCCCGAGGCCCCCTGGGGCCATCCGTTCCTCTACCGGCCCTATGTCGCCCGACCCATCGAGGACGTCCAGGTGAAGCGGGGTCCTGCGCGGCAGAAGTTCAACACCAAGCTGGACGGCTACTACCTGGCCTGCCTCGGCACCGACGGACTGCCCGGCGGCGAGGGGCTGGCGGGCGACATCCTCATCAAGGACGGCGCTCCCTGGACCGACGGCCCCTACCCGCCCATCCCTCAGCCTCAGCCGGTACGCTGAGGTGCTTGCGCGCTTCGCGCGCAAGCACGCGAAACGCGGCAGCATGACCGCCTTTCGCCGTTCTGTCCGGCCGGGAGGAGCTACTTCACTCCCCAGTCCAGGATCACCTTCCCGCTCTGGCCGCTCCGCATGGCGTCGAAGCCCTTCTGGAAGTCGTCGATGCTGAAGCGGTGCGTGATGACGGGGGTGATGTCCAGGCCGCTCTGCACCATGGCGGCCATCTTGTACCAGGTCTCGAACATCTCGCGGCCGTAGATCCCCTTCAGGATCAGCCCCTTGAAGATCACCTGGCTCCAGTCGATGGCGCAGTCGCCGGGGAGGATGCCCAGGAGGGCCACCCGGCCACCGTGATGCATGGCTTCCAGCAGGGACTCGAAGGCATTGCGATTGCCGCTCATCTCCAGGCCCACGTCGAAGCCCTCAGTCATGCCCAGATCCTTCATGACCTCGGGCAGGCCCTTCTTCATGGGATTCACGGCCACGGTGGCGCCCATCTTCCGGGCCAGGTCGAGGCGGTACTCGTTCACGTCGGTGATGACCACGTGCCTGGCGCCCACGTGTTTCGCAATGGCCACGGCCATGATGCCAATGGGGCCCGCGCCGGTGATCAGCACGTCCTCGCCCACCATGTCGAAGCTGAGGGCCGTGTGCGTGGCGTTGCCGTAGGGATCGAAGATGGAGGCCACCTCGTCCGGCACGTTGTCCGGCACCTTGAACACGTTGAAAGCGGGGATGGAGAGGTACTCGGCGAAGGAGCCCGTGCGGTTCACGCCAACGCCCACGGTGTTCCGGCACAAGTGGCGCTTGCCGGCGCGGCAGTTCCGGCAGTGCCCGCAGGTGATGTGACCCTCGCCGCTCACGCGGTCGCCCGGCTTGTAGCCTTCGACCTCCCCGCCCACCCTCTCGATGACGCCGTAGTACTCGTGGCCCACCACCATGGGCACGGGGATGGTCTTCTGGGCCCAGTCGTCCCAGTTGTAGATGTGCACGTCGGTGCCGCAGATGGCGCTCTTGTGAACCCTGATGAGCACGTCGTTGGGGCCCATCTCCGGCATGGGCACCTCGCCCATCCAGATGCCTTCCTCCCGCTTGGTCTTCAACAGGGCTTTCATGGCGCCTCCAACCGCACCATTATCATCATCAACGGCAAGACCGGCCACCACCGCATCCGTGCTTGACGGTTCGTGAAGCCTCCCGATATGGTTCTTTCAGGCGGCCCATGACCTTCCCCTCTCTGCGGACCAACCGCAACTTCAATAATCCGCTCCCTCGCGCGAATCGCGCGTGGGCCGGAGAGGGTCTCACCTAGACACCTGAATTCCCGGACCACCCCCGATTCGCGAAAGCGGATCGGGGGTTTTTCTTTATCCCCCTCGGAGCTCCCATGTGCGGCGTCCTCACCATCCTCGACATCGACCCCTCGCGCTCGAACGCGGCGGAACTCCGGCGCCAGGCCCTGGCCATGGCCCGCAAGATCCGGCACCGCGGGCCGGACTGGAGCGGCATCTACAGCGACGACCGGGCCATCCTCGTCCACGAGCGCCTCTCCATCGTGGACGTGGAGCACGGCGCCCAGCCTCTCGTCGACACCCTCCAGGGCACCGTCCTGGCCGTCAACGGCGAGATTTACAACCACAAGGAGCTGAGGCGGGGCCTGCGGGAGGCCCACGACTTCCAGACCCTCTCGGACTGCGAGGTGATCCTCTACCTGTACGACGAGCTGTCGCCCAGGGACTTCCTCAACCGCATGAACGGGATCTTCGCCTTCGTGCTCTACGATCCCAAGCGAGAGACCTACCTCATCGCCCGCGATCCCATCGGCGTCATCCCCCTCTACCTGGGCTGGGACCGGGAGGAGCGGCTCTACGTGGCCTCGGAGATGAAGGCCCTCGTGGGCCACTGCGAGCGGATCCGCGAGGTTCCTCCGGGCCACTACTTCCTGGCCCATGAGGCGGACAAGGGCTTCCAGCGCTACTACGAGCCCGACTGGGCCCAGCCCGGCTACGTCCCCCAGGAGCCCTACGAGCCGGCGAAACTCCGCGAAGCCCTGAAAGCCGCCGTGCGGCGGCAGCTCATGTGCGACGTGCCCTACGGCGTCCTGATCTCCGGGGGCGTGGATTCCTCATTGGTGGCGGCCATCGCCGCCCAGTACCGGGACGGCCGCGTGGAGGAGGGGGGCGCCACGCCCGCCTGGTGGCCCCGGATCCACAGCTTCGCCGTGGGCCTGAAGGGCGCGCCGGACCTGGCTCCCGCCCGCCTGGTGGCGGATCACATCGGCGCCATTCACCACGAGATCCACTTCACGGTTCAGGAAGGGCTGGATGCCCTCTCAGATGTCATCCACCACCTGGAGACCTTCGACATCACCACGATCCGGGCCTCGACGCCCATGTACCTCATGATGCGAAAGATCCGAGCCATGGGCATCAAGATGGTGCTGTCGGGCGAAGGTGCCGACGAGATCTTCGGCGGCTACCTCTATTTCCACAAGGCGCCGGACGGTCCGGAGCTGCATGCCGAGACCGTCCGCAAGCTCCAGAAGCTGCACCTCTACGACTGCGCCCGGGCCAACAAGTCCAGCGCGGCCTGGGGCGTGGAGGCCCGCGTGCCCTTCCTCGACCGGGAGTTCCTGGACGTGGCCATGCGACTGGATCCCGCCGTGAAACTCCCCCGGAACGCTCCGCGGCCCAGGCCCATCGAGAAGTACCCGCTGCGCCAGGCCTTCGACGGCCTCATTCCGGACGAGGTGCTCTGGCGGCAGAAGGAGCAGTTCTCGGATGGCGTGGGCTACGGGTGGATCGACAGCCTCAAGGCCACGGCGGAGCGCGAGATCAGCGACGCCATGATGCGCGGGGCGGCGGAGCGCTTCCCGGTCAAGACTCCGGAGACCAAGGAGGCCTACTTCTACCGCCAGATCTTCGAGCACCACTTCCCCAGCGCCACGGCCGTGAACTGCGTGCCCTTCGAGCGCAGCGTGGCCTGCAGCACGGAAACCGCCCTGCGGTGGGATGCTTCATTCGCCAACCAGGCTGACCCCTCCGGGAGGGCCGTGACCGATGTCCACCTTCAGGGCCATGGCTCCGCGCTATCATCACCGGGCCAGCCGAACCCGGAAGCCCATTAATGAGCACGACTCCCGACCAGCGACAATACCCCCGCGTTCCCATCGCCTATCGCGTGAAGGTGGTGACCCCCGAACGCATCATCGCGTTTCCGTCCGCCATCAACATCAGCATGGGCGGCATCCTGATCGGCGGCCCGGATCGGCTGCCCGTGGGCACAGCCTGCGGCGTGGCCATTCTGCTCGAGGAGGCCGAGGCCGGCAGGCGAGTGGTGACCCGGGGAACCGTCGTGCGCTCCGATCCCAATGGGATGGCCATCCAGTTCTCGCGGGAGCTCGAGCCGAGTGGCGTCGACGCGCTGAGGGCCCTGATCCGGTCCGTCTCCCCCGAGGCCGACCAGGCCTTCGAAGCCCGGAACCATCTCCAGGGATAGCCGTTCCGCCTCGAACCGCCCTCCTGTCCGAACTGATCGCCCGGAGCCTCCATGTCGACACCCGAAGCCGCGTTGGCGCGCCTGCTGGATTACATCAAGCCAGGATCCGCCGCCCGGGGGGCCGGGGGCGAAACCTGGACACCGCCCGCCTTCGAGCGCTACGAAGACATCCGGGAGTGGCTGAAAGAGTCCGTCCTGAGCGCCACGATGTACGAACGCTACCCGGACGGCCGCTGGACCATCCAGCTCCTGCTGAAGGAGCAGGAGCCGGGGATCTACCGGTACATCGTGCTGTAGGTCAGGCGATCACCTTCAATTCGCGCCCCACCTTGGTGAAGGCCGCGATGGCGTGGTCCAGATCGGCCTTCGTGTGGGCGGCGCTCATCTGGGTGCGGATGCGGGCCTGGCCCTTGGGCACCACGGGGAAGAAGAAGCCGATGACGTAGACGCCCTCGTCCAGCAGCCGCTTGGCGAATTCCTGGGCCAGGGGCGCGTCGTAGAGCATGACCGGCACGATGGGGTGCTCGCCCGGAAGCAGCTTGAACCCGGCCTTCTCCATACCGGCGCGGAAGTAGCGGGCGTTCTCGTGGACCTGCTTGATGAGGCCCTGGCTGTTCTTGAGCAGGTCGAGCACCTTCAGCGTGGCGGCCACGATGGCGGGAGCCACGGAGTTGGAGAACAGGTAGGGACGGGCCTTCTGCCTCAGCCAGTCGATGGCGATCTGCTTCCCGGCGATGTAGCCGCCGGAGGCGCCGCCCAGGGCCTTGCCGAAGGTTCCGGTCATGAAGTCCACGCGGCCCATGACACCGCAGTGCTCATGGGTACCCCGGCCATTGGCGCCCATGAAGCCCACGGCGTGGCTGTCGTCCACCATGACCATGGCGCCGTACTTCTCGGCCAGATCGCAGATCTCCGCGAGCTTGGCGATGTAGCCGTCCATGCTGAACACACCGTCGGTCACCACCAACTTGAACCGCGCCCCGGCAGCGTCGGCGGCCTTGAGCTGGGCCTCCAGGTCGGCCATGTCGGAGTTGGCGTAGCGGAAGCGCTGGGCCTTGCAGAGGCGGATGCCGTCGATGATGGAGGCGTGGTTCAGCGCGTCGCTGATGATGGCGTCCTCCTCGCCCAGGAGCCCTTCGAAGATGGCGCCGTTGGCGTCGAAGCAACTGGAGTAGAGCTGGGTGTCCTCGAAGCCGAGGAAGGCGGCCAGCTTCTGCTCCAGCTCCCGGTGGATGTCCTGGGTGCCGCAGATGAATCGCACCGAGGCCATGCCGAAGCCGTGCCCGTCCATCACGGACTTGCCGGCCGCGATCACCTCGGGATGATTCGCCAGGCCCAGGTAGTTGTTGGCGCAGAGGCAGATCACATCCTTGCCGTTCGCCTTCATCTGCGGCTGCTGGGGCGAGGTGATGACACGCTCGGTCTTGTAGAGCCCCGCCTCCTTCAGCTGCTCGATCTCGCGGGTCAGGTGGGCCAGGTAGGCAGGGTTCACGGCGGTCTCCTCAGCATTCAGAGCCCCATAGGATACTGCGAGGTTGCGTGACAAGCGCCCGGTTGTGTCACCATCCTTGCGAACTGGAAAGGATCCATCCATGCGCCCTGCCCTGCTCCTGCCCGTCCTCCTCCTGACGCTGGCCTGCAGCTCCAGACTGGAGCGGGCGAAGGCCGAAGACCTGATCCGCAAGGGCTATCCCGTGGTTGTGCCTGTCACCGTGCCCGAGAAGGCCTCCGCCGAGAAGGGCAGCCCCGAGCACCTGCGCCTGGTGACGTTGAAGGAGAATCTGGACAAGACCGGCTGGTTCGACAGCGCTGTCCAGGCCGAGGGCGGCCGGGAGACCTTCACCTTCCGCCTGAAACCATCCGCCCCGAAGGACATCAAGGCGGCGCCCAAGGGCTTTTCCATGCCCGCGGCCGAGGCTGTCTTCGTGCGCGCGGTCCGCATGGAGCCCACCCGCGAGGGCGCCCGCGTGACCTACGAGATCCGCCTGGACAAGCCCACCGCCCAGTTCCCGATCTTCCAGTCCCTGCACCCGGACGCCCCGATCGGCCAGACGAAGCAGCGCCACGCCACCTTCGAGCGGCGCCGGGGAGGCTGGGAGCTGACGGGCACCGACGAGGCCTTCCGAAAGGCGGAGTGATCCCCGTTACATCCTCGTTGCTTGGGTCCCCGGGGGGCCCTCCATTACCCTTGAAGGCATCGAGGTTCCCTTGGATCACAGTCCCGCCTTCCGCTTCCGCCGGTTCCTGAACTGGTTCCCCCTGGGACTGACCTACGCGGCCATGTACATGGGCCGCTACAACTTCAACATCGTGAAGAACGACATCGGCGCCTGGTACCACCTGGACAAGGCGCAGATGGGCCTCATCGCCTCGGCCGGCTTCTGGACCTACGGCCTGGCCGTGGCCTTCAACGGGCCGCTGGCTGACCGCATCGGCGGACGCAAGGCCATCCTCGTGGGCGCCATCGGCGCGGCCCTCCTGAACCTGATGATCGGGTTCATGTTCCTGAACAACCATGTCACTCAGATTCTGCTGAGCATGAGCCTGCTCTGGAGCCTGAACATGTACTTCCAGAGCTTCGGCGCCCTCTCCGTGGTCAAGGTGAACAGCACCTGGTTCCACGTGAGCGAGCGCGGGGTCTTCGGCGGCATTTTCGGCATCATGATCAGCTCGGGCTACTTCCTGGCGACGACCATCGGCGCCTGGCTGCTGGCCAGCTTCCACAGCTGGACGGTCATCTGGTTCGTGCCCGCCGCCGCGATGGCCTTCATGTTCTGCGTGGACTGGTTCCTCGTCAGGAACCGCCCCAGCCATGCCGGCCACGCGGACTTCGACACCGGCGACGGCTCCAATGCTGGCTCCGCCGACGAGACGCCCCTGCCCCTCGGGGACCTCATGCGGAAGGTCTTCCACAACCCCATCGTCGTCTCCCTCATCTTCGCGGAGTTCTGCACGGGGTTCGTCCGTCAGGGCGTGATGCTCTACTTCACGGAATACCTGCAGGAGGTCTACCACCTCGGGAAAAAGGACCACCTCTTCTGGTGGACGGGCATCGCCTTCATGGGTGGCGGCATCCTGGGCGGCCTGCTCTGCGGCTGGATGAGCGACAAGCTGTTTCAGTCGCGCCGCCCGCCGGTGGCCTTCCTCTTCTACCTGGTGCAGGTGGTGATGCTGGGGCTGCTTGGCATGGCGCTGGGCCAGGGCACCTGGGGCGGCCAGGTCTGGGCGGTGGTGCTGCTGGGCCTCACGGCCATGTTCATCTTCGGCGTCCACGGCATGCTCAGCGGCACGGCCAGCATGGACTTCGGCGGGCGCAAGGCCGCAGCTTCGGTGGCCGGCGCCCTGGACGGCATCCAGTACATCGGCTCGGGCCTCACGGGTTTCGGCCTGGGCTGGATCCTCAAGACCTACGGCTGGGACGGCGTCGCCGCCGTCGGCCACCAGCCCGGCCACGCCTGGGTCTGGGTTGGCTCCATCATCCCCTTCAGCCTCATCGGCGCCTTCATCATGACCCGCATCTGGAACGCCAAAGCGGGGGCCGGGGCGCACTGAATTCAGGAGCTGTCAGCCATCGGCTATCGGCTGTCAGTTATCGTCCGGCGGACGCCAGCTGGTCGAATGCCGCCTTCAGGCCACTGTGGATGGCCTGCACGTCGGCGGGCTTCCATAGCTTCTGCTCTTCGCGGACGAAGGTGGTCAGGTCGTTCCGGTTGTCGAAGCGGGCCACGGGAAGGTGGTAGACCTTGGTCTCGTGGCGGTCGCCAGCGGGAACGACGCGCTCCACGCGGATGGTGCCGGCCCGGTCGCTCTGTTCCATGAGCCAGGCCATGTCGTCCGTGCCGTACTGTCCCAGCATGACCTCCATGGGAACGCTGTGGTGCAGGATGCTGCCCTGGCCGTCGGGGCGGCCGCGCTCGATGTTCTTGCGGCGGCTCTCGGAGGGATCCACCCACACATAGAGCACGGCAGCCTTCTCGAGGATGGCGGGATCCAGAGTCTGGAAGGCGGTCTCGTAGCCGTGGGGCGGGCACAGGGGGAAGGCGGAACCATGGGCCCCGCCCCGGGCGGCCTCGATCACCAGGGTGCGGCCAGCCTTGTCCTGGGCGTTCTGACGGTTGAGGGCATCCAGCTCGGCTCGGCACTCGGCCTCGAGGGCCTCGGCCATGCGGATCCGGATGCGGTGGGGGAGATCGCCCAGGTACTCGGGCAGGCCCACCTTGGCGTGGGCGGTGTCCAGGCGGTCGAAGAGGTGCTGGGCCGCGCTGGCCGTTTCGATCTGGCGGCTGGCCATGAGGTTCGCGTGGTCCTCGTTCAGCAGTTCGATGAGGACCGCCCAGGTCCAGTTGTCGCGGAAGGGGCGGCTGGGCCCGTGGTAGTAGGCGTAACCCAGGCCATTCGCCTTCAGCTCGTCGTCGATCCGGTGCATGAGGTGGACGTATGGGTAGTCGTCCAGCTGCAGGGTGGGGCCCATGTGGAAGTCGTTCCGGCACTGGTCCGGCGTCAGGCTGGCCAGGTAGCGGCGCACCTCCGACTTGCCTGAGGCTGGCAGGCTGAAGAGGAGAATCGTGTCGAGGAGCTGGCTCATGGGATTCACCGTACGAATCCTCAAGCATGCCACGCCATTTTCCGCCGTGCTCGTGATATGCCTGGTACATGCGTGACCGCGAGATCGTCGAGCGCGTCCGGGACGCGACGGATCTGCTGGCCCTGGTGGGTCAGGCGGTGAAGCTGCGCAAGCAGGGCTCGGCTTTCGTGGGCCTCTGCCCCTTCCACGCCGAGCGCAGCCCCAGCTTCCAGGTGGTGCCCAACCGTGGCTTCTACCACTGCTTCGGCTGCGGCAAGCACGGGGACGCCTTCGCCTGGCTCATGGAGCGCGAGGGCATGACCTTCCCCGAGGCCCTGGAGCAGCTCGCCCGGGCCGCGGGCATCGACCTGCCCCAGCGCCGAGAGCGGCCGGCGGCCGAGGTGGACCTGGAGACCCGGCTTCGGGCCGCCCTGGAAGCGGCCCAGGCCTTCTACGAGCGGCAGCTGGACCGCCACGAGGCGGCCCGGGCCTACCTCCGCCAGCGGGGCTACGAGGGTCCCTTCGTGACCGAGGCCGGCTTCGGGATGGCGCCGGACGGCTGGGACCCCCTGGTGACCCACTTGCGCGGCCTGAACTTCTCCGGCGAGCTGCTGGAGCAGGCGGGCCTGGCCAGCCGCAGTGAGCGCGGCACCCAGATCGACTTCCTCCGCAACCGCCTGACCATCCCCATCCACGATGCGCGGGGCCGGCTGGTGGCCTTCGGCGGGCGGATCATGGGGGAGGGCCAGCCCAAGTACCTCAACACCCGTGACACGGCCCTCTTCCACAAGGGCGAGACCCTCTTCGGCTTCCATCGGGCCAAGGGCGCCATGAAGGAAGGGGCCCTGGTGGTGGAGGGCTACTTCGACGTGCTGCAGCTCCACCAGCACGGCATCCACCAGGCCGTGGCGCCTCTGGGCACGGCCCTCACCGAAGAGCACCTCAAGGCCCTGGGCCGCTTCGCCCGGCGGGTCATCCTCTGCTTCGATGGCGACGCCGCCGGCCGCCGGGCCATGGAGAAGAGCCTGCGCCTGGCCCTGCCTCTGGGCTTCGAGGTGCGCCTGCTCGAGCTGCCCCAGGGCGAGGACCCCGACACCTGGTGCCTCAAGCTGGGCGGCGAGGCCTTCCAGGACCTGCTGCGGACCGCGCCGGACTGGACGGCCTTCATGATCGACCGGGCCATGGAAGGCAAGGACCTGCGCCGCATCTCTGATCGCATGGGTGCCTTCAAGGATCTGCTGGACTTCCTGCCCTACCTGCCCCGCACCACCGAGAGCCGCGACCTCTTCGCCAGCCTGGCCCATCAACTCCAGGTGCCCCTCCAGGAACTGGATCGGGCGGTGCGTGGCCGGCAGGCTTCGGCGGGAGAAACGGAGCAGGCCCCAGCTGGCGCCGCCCCCCTGCCCGTGATGGACGACCTGATCCGCAGCTTGCTGCTCCTCAGCACCGCCGGCCACTGGCACCGGGTGCAGGAGCTGCCACCCACGTGGTGGGAAGGATTGGACGGGGCCCCCCTGCTCCAGGCTCTGCTGGATGCCGAGGGGGACCCGGCCCGCCTTCCCGAGGGGGCGTTGGCGGCGATCCGGCACCTGGAAGCTCAGGCCAGCCGGCAGGACGAGGCCGGCCGTGACGCCGATGCGCTCTTCACCAGGCTGGAGACCCGGTACGTCGATCGGGAACTCCAGGCCAACAACCGCCTGCTGCAGGATCCACGCACCCTGGTGGATGCCGCCCTCACGAACCGGATCATGGCCCGCCAGAACGAGCTGCTGGCCCGCCAGAAGGATCTCTCGCGCCGCCGGCGGGGGGCGATGGGGGGACAGCCCTGAAGATCCGGGCCTTGCCTGAACGTACAGATCTCCTATACTGAAAAGTTCCGGACTCGGCCCGGTACATTGGCCGTGTTCTGTTTTCCCCTCGGCCCCGGGTTCCCCCGCCCCACTGGCCCGATGCATGCAGCGCTCTTTGAGGTCCGAATGGTTCCGACGCCACCACGCGATGCCTACTACGCCCTGACCAAAGCCCTGATCTCCATCGGAAGGAAAAACGGATTCCTGCTGGTCGACCAGCTCAATGACTTCCTCCCCGATACCGCTTCCAGCCCCACGGACCTGGAACAGGTCATGGGTCTGTTCGCCCGTCTGGGCGTCGGCATCGGCGCCACGGAGGAGGAGGCCCAGGCCGCCCGCGAGGCCATCGAGCCCGAATTCGTCATGGTCGAGGGTGGCAAGGGCGACAAGGACCTCGAGATCGAGATCGACAGCCCCGACAGCGACAAGTTCAACGACCCCGTCCGCATGTACCTCAAGGAGATGGGCACGGTGCCCCTCCTCAAGCGCGAGGACGAAGTCGAGATCGCCAAGCGCATCGAAGTGGGCGTCCGCAGCGTCATGCGCGCCCTCTCCCGCAGCCGCCTGGCCGCCAGCCTGCTGATCGACATCGGCAAGATGCTGAAGGAGAACCCCGGCAAGATCCGCGAGGTGGTGGGCCTTTCCGACGAGGTGGATGACGACGAGGATGCCGAGAGCACCTCCGCCACCCAGCATGTGCACCACCAGTTCGAGAAGCTGCTGGTCTACGACCAGGCTCTCCAGGACCTGCTGGAGGTGAAGCTCCAGGTGGACGCCGGGACCAAGACCCTGCCCAAGAAGCGCAAGCTCGACCGCGAGATCCTCCAGGCCCGCGGCCGCCTGTCCCGCCAGATCCGCAAGCTGGGGCTCAACAGCCTGGCCGTCACGCGGCTCATCGACAAGATCACCCACCAGCACAGCCAGGTGATGGCCGGCGAGCGGAAATGCCGCGAGCTGCGGGACCGCCTCAAGAACCCCGCCTTCGCCAAGCTCAAGGACCGCTACAAGGACGAGCTGGCCCACATCGAGAAGACGCTGGAGGACTTCTTCGCCAAGTACGAGACCACCAGCGACAACTTCCACAAGGACTTCAACGGGCTCAAGGCCGCGGAGAGCATCAGCCGCGCCGCCAAGGCCGAGCTCATCGAAGCCAACCTCCGCCTCGTGGTCAGCATCGCGAAGCGCTACACCAACCGCGGCCTGCAGTTCCTGGACCTCATCCAGGAGGGCAATATCGGCCTCATGAAGGCGGTGGACAAGTTCGAGTACAGCCGCGGCTTCAAGTTCTCCACCTACGCCACCTGGTGGATCCGGCAGGCCATCACCCGCGCCATCGCGGACCAGGCCCGCACCATCCGCATCCCCGTCCACATGATCGAGACCATCAACAAGCTCATCCGCACCCAGCGCGAGCTGGTGCAGAAGCTGGGCCGCGAACCCTCCAGCGAAGAGATCGCCCACGCCATGGACATGCCTGTGGGCAAGGTCCGCAAGGTGATGAAGATCGCGCAGGAACCCATCTCCCTCGAAACCCCCATCGGCGAGGAGGAGGATTCCCACCTGGGCGACTTCATCGAGGACAAGACGGTCGTCTCCCCCGTGGAGCAGGTGGTCCAGCAGCGCCTCAAGGAGACTGTCCGCAACGTGCTCAACACCCTCAGCGAGCGCGAAGAGCGCGTCCTTCGCATGCGCTTCGGGGTGGGCGACGACGGCTCGGAGCACACCCTTGAAGAGGTCGGCAGCGAGTTCGCCGTCACCCGCGAACGCATCCGGCAGATCGAGTCCAAGGCTCTGAGAAAGATCCGCCACCCGCGGTATTCCAAGACCCTGAAGGCCTTCTTGGGTTAAGAACACACGCCGAGGGCGTGGAGGCAGCGGAGGGTCGCAGAGGAAGAAAACACTATTTTTCCTCTGCGACCCTCTTCCTTCTCTGCAGCCTCTGCGAGTGTTTTCCCTTCATTCTGTGAGTAGCCTTAGCCCGTGACCGAGTCCAAAAGCGCCTTCGCCCCGCTCCGCAGCCGCATCTTCTTCGCGATCTGGATCGCGGCCATGGCCTCGAACGTGGGCACCTGGGTGCAGAGCGTCGGCGAAAAATGGCTCATGGGCGAGATCACGCGATCTCCCCTGCTCATGAGCCTCATCGAGACGGGCGCCACTCTGCCCATGCTGGTCCTCTCCATGCCGGGCGGCGCCATCGCCGACATCGTGGACCGGCGCCGGATGCTCCTGGCCACCCAGGCCTGGATGCTGCTGGCCGCGGCTGCCATGGCGGTCCTGTCGGCCCTCCACCTGGTCACGCCCGGCGTGCTCATCGGCATGTCCCTGCTGCTGGGAGTGGGAGCGGCCCTCAACTCGCCCGCCTGGCAGGCCTCGGTGCCCGACCTGGTGCCGAAGGAGCAGATCGCGGCGGGCGTCGCGCTCAACAGCGCCGGGTTCAATGTGAGCCGGGCCGTGGGTCCGGCTCTCGGGGGCCTGGTGGTGGGGTGGCTGGGAGCTACCTGGGCCTTCGCCCTCAACGCCGTCTCCTTCGTCGGGGTCCTCCTGGTCCTCAAGGGCTGGAAGCGCCAACCCGTCACCACGGATCTGCCCGCGGAGCGGTTCAGCGCGGCCATGAAGGTGGGCCTGCGCTACGCCTGGCACAGCAAGCCGCTCCAGGTGATCCTCCTGCGGGGCGGCGGATTCGTGTTCTTCGGCGGCCCGATTTTCTCGCTGCTGCCGACACTGGCCATCCACCGGCTCAACCTCGGTTCCACAGCGTTCGGCCTTCTTCTCGGCTGCACCGGGGCCGGGGCCGTGGGCATCACCCTGGTGCTTCCCGGGCTCCGCCGGCGCTTCACTCCCAACAAGCTGATGGCCCTCGCCACGGCGACCTTCGCGGCGGGGCTCCTCGCCCTGGCCTTCCTCAACCACGCCCCCGCCGTCGGGCTGGTGCTCCTGGTGGGCGGGGCCGGCTGGCTGACCGTGCTGAGCACCTGCAACACCGGCGTCCAGCTCTCGGTGCCGTCCTGGGTGCGGGCCCGGGCACTCGGGGTCTACATCACCGTCTGGGGCGGGGCCATGGCCGGAGGGGCCGCTTTCTGGGGCGCCGTGGGCGAGCGCTGGGGCATCCACGTCGCCTTCGCCGGCGCGGGGATCGGCATGCTGCTGATGCTGCTGGCCACGGCCCGCCTGAAGATCCAGGCGCTCCACCAGCCCCTGGACTTGAGCCCCCACCACCTCCAGCCCCACTCCCCCGGCCCCATCGACCCCCACGAGGGCCCCATCCTCACGGTGCTCGAGTACCGGGTCCCCGAGCCGAACAAGACCGCCTTCCGGGAGGCCATGCGCGAGGTCCGCCGCATCCGCAACCGGGACGGCGCCGTGCGGTGGTCGCTCTTCCAGGATCTCGTGCCGCCCGATCCGGGCCAGGTGCGGTTCGTGGAGAGCTTCCTCAGCTCCAGCTGGGGCGAACACCTGCGCCAGCATCATCGCGCCACGGTGGAGGACCGGGCGTTCCTGCGCAGGGCCTACAGCCTGTGCGTGGAGCCGAGGCCCCGAGTCCGCCACCTGACCGCCGCCTGGGAAGGGCGGGACTCCATCCTGGACCGCATCCTGGAATAGGATTCGCAGTCCATTTCGGTCATGCTGGTTCCATCGCTTCGGAGCCCGCGCCCGTGCTTTCCAAGGACCAGACCCTGGGGAAATACCAGATCCTGGACCGCCTCGGCTCGGGCGGTTTCGGAGCTGTCTATCTGGCCATGGACACCTGGGTGAACCGTAAGGTGGCCCTGAAGGTGCCGCACCAGCAGCAGGACGAGATCGTGGACCTGCTCAAGGAACCGCGCATCATGGCGGGCCTGAAGCATCCGAACATCGTCGAGCTCATCACCGTGGAGCGGAAGAACGGGATCTTCTTCATGGTCCTGGAATACGTCGAAGGCGAGAGCCTCGACCGCATGATCCGTCGGGAGCGTACGCTGCCGCCCACCCGGGCCCTGGAGATCGGCCTGGATGTCTGCAGCGCCATCGCCTTCGCCCACGGCCACCAGATCCTGCACCGGGACCTCCGCCCCGCCAACATCCTGGTGAACCGCGAAGGCGTGGCCAAGGTCACCGACTTCGGCACCTCGCGCGTGCTGGAGCTGCAGCACGTGCCCTACGCGCCCACGCGCATCGGCTCTCCCCCCTACATGGCGCCCGAGCACTTCCGCGGCCGGGCTGTGTTCCAGTCCGACCTCTGGTCTCTGGGCATCACCCTCTACGAGATGCTCACGGGCACCGTGCCCTTCTACGACGCGGATCCCCTCAAGATCGCCCAGGCCTTCACCAGCCAGCAGATCACGGCCCCCCACCTGCGCAACCCCGTGGTCCCCAAGGCCTTCTCCGAAGTCGTCATGAAAGCCCTCGCTGTGAACCTCGGCGAGCGCTACCTGTCGGCCCAGGCCTTCCTGGAGGCGCTGCGCCGGCTCCGGGACAGTGTGGCCAGAGAGACCCGGCCCCTGGGCACCGCCGTGCTCTCCACGAACAGCTCCGGCCCCCATCCGACCCTTCGCGCCACCACCCAGGCCCAGCTCTGCCCCTACTGCTTCCGCCAGCTGCCCCGCATGGCCAAGAGCTGCCCCAGCTGTCGCGAAAAGATTGAACGCTGATGGTGTGGCATCCCACCAAGGAAGCCGTGCAGCGACTCTGGGGTCGCCGCTGGGTACGGAGGATCTCCTACGTCCTGGTGGCCGGCGTCGCCACCGTGACCATCGTCCCCTGGGTGGCCACCCGGCCCGTGGTGCTGCGCTGGGCCATCTCGAAGCTGGATGGGCTGGTGCGGGAGGAGACAGGGCTCTCCCTGGAAGTGGGCCAGCTGGAGCTGCATCCGCTCTTCGGATCCGCCTCCATGCGGGACGTGCGGCTGGGTGGGGACCTCCTGACAGTCCAGCGCGTGGAGGTCCAGGCGAACCTCACATCCCTCCTCGCCCCCACGCACCGCATCTTCTCGATCCGGGTGGAACATCCCCACCTGCGCCTGACGGAAGCCGGTCTGGCGGCCATCCACCTCAAGGAGCACCCGCCCCGCAAAGGTCCCCTGCCCCAGGTGCGTCTGGACCTGCTCAGCATCACCGGGGGCGAGATCGACATCCCTGAACCGCTCCGGGGCCTGCCACCCATGCAGTACCGGTTCGAGGTGAAGGCCACTGGGACGGCTCCCAACCAGCTCCGCGTGGACGTGGCGGGTCCGCAGTGGATGGTCAGGGGGCCGAACGGATGGGAGAAGGGGCGCCTGGACCTGAACGGCGAAGTCGCCGAACAGTTCGTGGTCCTGAAGGAGGGCTACTTCCGTCTGGGGGAGAGCCAGATCCGGCTGCATGGCCGCTTCGACGTGAAGAAGCCCGGCTCCCCAGAGCGCCTGGACGCCCGGGCGACCGGCGTCATGGCCCTAGCCCAGGCGGCCCACTGGGGCGGCATGAAGCGCCCCCCGCTCACCGGCGACCTCGACCTGGACGTCTCCGCGCGAGGAACGTTCTCGGACCTCCGATGGACCGTGAGCGCCGACGGCGCGGGGTTGCGGCCCTCTGAAGGCGCCCTGGCCCCAGGCAACCTCGATCTTCGCGGCAGCGGAAACCTCGAGGGTTTCCAGCTGAGCCACCTCCGCTGGCTGTCATCCCAGGGCGACATCTCCCTGGAAGGCGGCTGGTCCCGGAAACAGCCAGCCAAGGGCACGCTCACGGGACAGGACCTGGACCTGGAAGTCCTGGGGCGGCTCCTCCGGCTGCCGGAGCTCCAGGGGCTCCGCGGCAACCTCAAGGCCCAGGTGGAGGGGCCTGCGGATCCCGAGGTGCTCCGCCGGCCGGATCGCTGGCAGGGAACGGTCCAGCTCAGCCTGGCCCAGCACGGCCTCGAGGCCGGAAACCTGCACGCCACCCTCCGGAACGGCCAGGCCACCTTGGACCAGCTCCACCTGGACCTGGAAGCCCTCAAGGCCGATGGCGCTGGATGGGCGCAGCTCGGGCCCCGTGGCCTGATCCAGCTGGAGGCCGATGGCACGGTGGAGGTCGGGGCGGGCCAGGTGGCCCAGGCCCTCCGCGCCTGGAAGGTGGTGGACCTCGACATGGAAGGCCAGACCCGGGCCAAGGCCAAGGTGCGCTGGAGCCGCGGCACCGGCCTGGAGCTGGACGGTTCCGGGGAGGTCACTCATCCGCGCTGGCACGGGGCCCGGGCCGACAGCGTCGAGGCGAAGATCCAGATCCGGGACACGGAGCTGCGGGTCACGGATATCGACCTGAAGAAGGACGAAGGCCGCGGAGGTGGCGACTTATGGCTCACCTGGGCCCGGACCGCCCCGGGCCAGAAGCAGATGGACATGTGCTACACGGCCTTCCGCCTCCCCGTGGCCGAAGGCCTCCGGGCGGCAGATGTGAAGGACGCCGACGGCCGGGAGCTGCCCATCACAGGGCTCGGCGGGGGGTGGGTCCGCCTCCAGGGCCCGTTCGATCACATCACGATGAACGGATCCGCCCAAGTCGAGTTAGGTGAAGTTTATGGGATTAAAGTTCCAGCGGCCTCCTCGGACTTCTCCATGGACCTCGACCGCCTTCGGCTGCGGCTCGATGATGTGCGCATCGGCGAACGGCTGGACCTGCTGGGCGGGCCCGGCACCGAGCCCGAGGGGGCCCTCGCCCTGGCGGGCAAGGCCGACATGGACTTCAAGCGCTGGACCTGGTGGGTGGACCTGGCCGGGCGCCTGGACTCGCAGCTCCTGAATCTGCCCGGACCCCGGGTGCAGGCCCAGGTGGAGTCGCGCCTGCTGGGTCCCATCACAAGTCCCTTCGGATCCCTGGATCTGCCCGAGGGCCGGGTCACGGTGAGCCGGGGCCGCATGTTCTTCGGCGGCCGCAGCCTGGAGGGTCTCGAGGGCTCCCTGAAGCTGGAGCGGGGCCACCTGGAGGGCCGGCTCGGCATCGAGGGCATGGCCCGTCCCGTGGTGGAGGCCCAGGTCCGGCCGGACGGCCCGAGCCTGGCGGGCCACCTGGCCCTGACCATCGCCTCGGACAGCGCCCGCACGGACACCCTCGCGCGGAGCCTCACGGAGGACCTGCTGGAGGACCTGACCCTCGAGGCCACGGCTGATGGGCGCTGGGATGGGCGCGCCCTGGCGTGGACGGGCACCCTGAACCGGCTGGCGGCCCAGTTCAACGTCTTCGAGCTGCATCAGGCGCAACCTTCAGCCCTTCATGGCGATGCGGCCGGTGCCGAGGTGGACATCAGCCTGGAGGGCGGCGCACGGATGCCCGCGGACGCCTCCCAAGCCCAGGCCGCGGGGCTGCGCCTGTCGGGCACCCTGCCCTTCTCCATGGCCGCGCCCCTCGGTCTCCGGGCTCAGGGCGGGGCGAACCTGGCCCACCTCAAGACCATCTTCGATCGCGTGATGGAGGTCGACGAGTACAGCCTGCTTTCCGAAGTCCGGATCCAGGGGACGAGCCGCTTCGACCTCCTGGTCCACGGGACCTATGGCGATCCCCTGCTGGATGGCCGGCTCGCTCTGGAGAAGGGGCGGCTGAACCTGAGGGGCTACCAGGGTGTCGAGGACCTTCAGGCCGAGGTGATGTTCAAGGACCACACCATCTCCATCCCGGCCGAGAAGCCCCTGCAGGGCACCCTCGCCCACGGCGACTTGAAGGTATCCGGCGGGGTCACCTGGAAGCTGGGCGGCCTGGACACTTATGCCCTGAAGGCTTCCCTGGCCAATTTCCAGCTCCGCGATGTGCCCGAAGGCCTGGAGATTCAAGGCACCCTGCGCGCCACCCTGGATGGCGACGAGGACGGGGGCGTGCTCAAGGGCCGGCTGCGCGCAGACCGGCTGAACTACCAGACCGAGGTGAAGCTGGCGGACCTCATCCTCCGCAGCGCCCTGAGCGACAGCGGCGGGCTGACGGGTCTGGACCTGGACGACCCCCTGGACCGCATCCGCCTGGACCTGGACCTGGACCTCCGGAACCCGTGGAGCTTCAACACCAACCTCCTGAAGCTCGACGGGCGGACCGAGGGCCCCTTCCAGGTGGTGGGTACCCTGGCGCACCCCATCCCCAAGGGCATCCTGGTCTTCCAGCCCGGCGGCCGGGTCACCAACATCTTCCCCGCCGGCGACATGGTGGTGGACCGGGGCTCGCTGACCTTCTCCGAACTGCGCCCGCTGGACCCCGTCATCAGCCTCCAGGGCAGCGTGACCGCCATTCCCGGGTATACGGTGAACCTGGACATCCACGGCACCCTCAGCAACCTGGCCATCGTGCCCAGCTCCACGCCGAGCCTGCGCCAGGACGAGATCGTGGCCATCCTCATCAACCCCGGCAACGCCGCGAACGTGGGCACCGCCAGCGCGTCTTCCGGCGCCACCCAGGGCGCCATCACCTCGGGCCTGGCCAGTGCGGGCTCGGGCCTCATCTCCACCCTGGCCTTCGCGCCCTTCCAGGAGCAGCTGCGCCGCACCCTGGGCCTGGATCGCGTCAACGTGGCCGTGCGCACCACCAGCCTCGGCACCACGGAGACCGAAGTCACCATGGGCAAGAGCATCAACCTGTTCGGCCAGCGCAGCGCCTTCGTGGTCTCCCACAAGAAGAGCGGGAACCTGAGCATCACCTCGGGCCAGGTGGAGTGGCGCTTCGGCAACTTCATCCTCCAGCTGGGCGCCAGCAAAGGCGGCGGCGCCGGCCTGACTCCCTCGGGCGAGATCCGGCATTCCTGGAGTCCGAACTAGCTGGAGGCGAACGGCTGGAGGCGCTAGCGTGGAGGTGGAGGCTCCATGATCACGGTGAAGTGCTTCGCCCGGTACCGCGCCCTGCTGGGCTTCAGCGACCTCAGCCTGCCCTCGCCATCCACCCTGGGCGACCTGCTGGCGGATCCGCGCTTCGCGGCCCTGCCCAAGGACGCCCTCCTGGCGGTGAACCAGAGCTTCGCGGATCGGAGCACTGCCCTGGCGGACGGCGACGAAGTGGCCCTCATGCCCCCCGTGTCAGGCGGCTGATCACCCCTCGCGCCGGATCTCCAGCACTTCGCCCCCACTGAGCCGCAGCAGGTCCTGGAAGCCGGGCTCGCGCCGCAGCCGATCCTCCGGCCGCTCGGGCTGGGCTTCCGCCGGCTCCTCGTCGAAACGGATCTCCAGCTCCCGCAGCCCCGGAAGCACGGCCGCCAGCGCGGCGAGCACATGGGGATTCGCCCGCTCGCGCTCCAGGTCCTGGAGGGTCTGCCGCACGTTGCCGGGGAAGCGGAGGCGCAGGATCGGCGGATCCCAACGCAAATCCGTGGCCATCTGCGGGGCGGTGCCAAGGGAACGCAGCCCGGGCAATCCCCGCAGCGCCTCGCTGCAGGCCATGCGCAGCTGGGGCGGAGCGGACGGATCCTGGGCCAAGGCAGCGGCCGGGCCCGGGGGCACAGCCCGGACGCGCGCAGAGGCAGGGGTCTGCGGGGAGGCCGGCGTGGGCCTGCGGGGCCCCTCAGGCGCCGGCGCGGCCTGGGGACCCTTGGAAGGGACCGGCGGCGGCCCGGCCGCTGGGGTCGAAGGGCGGGCTGGAGCGCCCGACACGAGGGCATCGAGGGGCGCCAGGTGGGGCAGCTGGGCCGCGGTCACCAGGGCCAGCTCCACCACCACCCGCGGCAGGCTGCTGTCCCGCAGGTCTCGCTCCCGGCTCAGCAGCAGCTGGAGCATGCGGGCCCAGCGCAGCAGGTCCTGGGGGCCGCGGGCAGCGCGAGCCTCCTGCTCCAGCCGGTCCCGGAAGGCCAGCACCAGCTCGCGCCAGAACGTGGCCCAGTCGGCACCCTGCTCGTTCAGCTCACGGCAGGCCTCCACCAGGGCCGCCGTGTCGCCGATGGCCAGGGCGGACATCACGCCCTGCACCAGGTGGGCGCTGACGATGCCCAGCTGCTCGCGGACGGATTCCTCCAGCACCTTCCCGTCCCCTGCGGCGATGACGCGGTCGAGGATGGTGAGCGCGTCGCGCATGGAGCCCTGCCCTGCCTCGGCCACCAGCCTCAGGCTGCCGCCCTCGGCCTCGACGCCTTCCTGCTCGCAGACGTGCCTGAGGCGGCCCTCGATGAGCCCCACGGGGATCAGCCGGAAGGGGAAGATCTGGACGCGGCTCTTGATGGTGTCCGGCACGTCCTGCAGCTCCGTCGTGGCCAGCACGAAGATGGCGTGGGGCGGCGGTTCCTCGATGACCTTCAGCAGGGCGTTGAAGGCCTCGGTGCTGAGCATGTGCACTTCGTCGATGATGTAGACCCGGTAGCGGCAGAAGGCGGGGCGCGTCTGCACCTGCTCTCGCAGCGCCCGGGCATCGGCCACAGAGGCCCGGCTGGCCGCGTCGATCTCGACGATGTCCAGGTTCTGGTCCGGCTGCTCCGCGGCCCGGCAGGGGTCGCAGACGCCGCAAGGCGTGGCCGTGGGGCCCTCCACGCAGTTCAGGGCCCGGGCCAGAATGCGGGCCGTGCTGGTCTTGCCCGTGCCCCGTACCCCGGCGAACAGGTAGGCCTGGTGGATCCGCCCGCTCTCCTTCGCCCGCTTCAGGGCATTGGCGAGCGCCTTCACGCTCCCCTCCTGCCCCACCAGGTCGGAGAGCAGGCGCGGGCGGTACTTGAGGGCGAGGGTGGTCATGGGACGTCCAGTCTCCCACAACGTCCAGGGGACCGTCAGGGGCTATAAGCGCGCCTGATAACTCCATACGGCGTTTCAAAGGCACAGGCGTTCTGATTCTCGTTAGGATGGCTTGATCCCGAAAGGAAAAGATGATGCTTGAGGGATCGCGATCCGAGCACAGCGCATGCGGGGTTGGCTTCATCGCCAGCCGGACCGGCACGGCCAGCCGCGACATCCTGGAGGACGCCCTCCACGCGCTGAAGTGCGTGGAGCATCGCGGCGGCTGCGCGGCGGACCAGGTCAGCAGCGACGGGGCTGGCGTCATGGCCGACATCCCCTTCGAGATGCTGGGCCACCAGCCCGGCGACATCGCCGTGGCCAGCCTCTTCATGCCCCAGGATCCGGACCGCCTGCGCCGGTCCATGGAGATCTTCGAATCCACCCTCGCTTTCTTTGACCTGGATGTCCTGGCCTACCGCGAGCTGCCCGTGGATCCCTCCGTCCTCGGCGAGGAGGCCCGGCGCTCCATGCCCTCCATGCGCCAGGCCGTTCTCCGACGCCCGGTGCAATGCCGGACGGACGCCTCCTTCGACAAGCTGCTCTACTCGGCCAAGCAGGTCCTCCGGACCAAGCTGGTGGAGCAGGGCATCCAGAACGAGTTCTTCTTCGCCTCCCTGTCGGCGCGCACCATCGTCTACAAGGCCCTGACTCGCGCCGCAGACCTGGATCGC
Organism: Geothrix alkalitolerans; assembly: GCF_022808885.1. Lineage (NCBI taxonomy): Bacteria > Pseudomonadati > Acidobacteriota > Holophagae > Holophagales > Holophagaceae > Geothrix > Geothrix alkalitolerans. The sequence goes on from NZ_JAKZLE010000002.1 coordinate 309,205, forward strand.
TTCTACCTGGACCTGCAGGATCCCCGGTTCGTCACGCGCTTCGCCATGATCCACCGGCGCTTCAGCACCAACACCCGGACGTCCTGGGACAAGGCTCAGCCCTTCCGCCTCATCGCCCACAATGGCGAGATCAACACCATCGCGGGCAACCGGTCCCGCGCCATCTCGCGCGAGATGTCCATCGGCCTCAAGGCCGATCAGCTCGTGACCCACGGCTCCATCAGCGATTCCGGCAGCCTGAACGAGATCGCCGAGGCCCTGCACTACCGCAGCAGCATCCCGCACATGGAGGACATCCTCGCAATCATGATGCCTCCCGCCGAGGGACAAAGCGCCTTCTATACGTTCTGGAGCCGCGCCATGGAGCCCTGGGACGGCCCGGCGTTCCTGGTCTTCTCCGACGGGAGCAGCGTGGGGGCACGCCTGGACCGCAACGGCTTCCGTCCGGCCCGGTGGGCCATGACAGACGACCGCTTCTACCTGGCTTCCGAGGCCGGCTCCTTCCCCGTGGACGAAGCCGCCGTCCGCCGCAAGGGCATCCTCTACGCCGGAACCGGCGTGTCGCTCGACCTGGCCAGCGGCAGGATCCACTTCCGCGACCCGGGCCGCTCCCGCGAGCACCGGGATGCCACCTTCGACGCCCGCACCCGGCCCATCGGATCGCTCCCGGGAACCGATGGGCCCGGCCCGGTCAGCGCCTTCAAGAAGACCCTCTTCACCTGCTCCCGCGAGGAGCTGGAGAAGATCCTGTACCCCATGGCCGTCACCGGCAAGGAGGCCATCGGTTCCATGGGCGACACCGCCCGGCCCAACGTGTTCTCCTCGGAGCCGCGGCCCTTCTTCGACTACTTCTACCAGCACTTCGCGCAGGTCACGAACCCGCCCCTGGACTACATCCGGGAGGGCAACATCACCGACCTCCGGGTGTTCCTCGGCCGGGCGCCGAACATCTTCTTCCCCAAGGACCTGGTGCCCCTGAACGAGGCCCTGGAGCTGCCGCGGCCCATCCTCGACCTGGGGCAGATGCGCTTCCTGGAGCGGATGCAGAGCCTGCGCCCCTCGGAATCCCACATCATCCCCCGCACCTTCCCCATGGTCTTCCGGAGGGAGGACGGCGTGGCCGGCTTCCATGCGGCCGTCGAGCAGCTGGCCGCGGACGTGCGAAAGGCCGTCGAACAAGGCACCAGCGTCATCATCCTCAGCGACCGGGAAGCCAGCGTCGAGCGGCCGCCCATCCCGGGCCTCATCGCCCTGCGGGCCGTGGTGCACACCCTCAACGAATCGGGGCTGCGCCTCAACGCCTCCATCGTGATGCACACCGGCGAGGCCCGCACCTCCCACCACCTGGCCGCCCTCATCAGCTTCGGCGCCTCGGCGGTCTGCCCCTACCTGGCCCTGGAGATCGCCCGCCAGGACCAGCACCCCAGCTTCGGGAGCCTGACGCCGGACCAGCGCGAGAAGCATTTCGTCGGAGCCCTGGAATCGGGCCTCCTCAAGATCATGGCCAAGAGCGGGATCTCGGTGGTGCAGAGCTACATGAGCGCCAAGCTCTTCACCGCCATCGGCCTGGGGCCCGAGCTGATGGAGACCTTCTTCCCGGGCCACGCGAGCCCGCTGGGCGGCATCGGCTACGAAGAGCTGGCCGGCGATGTGCTTCGGAAGACCAGCCTGGCGGCCCAGGCCGGCTTCATGGACCGCCTGCTCCACACCCACCAGTTCCGGGAATCACCCCGGCCCGGCGAGGGCGAACACCATGGGCTCACCTCCGCGCGCGCGAGGCTGCTCCATCGCCTGGTGGAGCTCGATCCCGGGACGGACGAAGCCAGGAAGCTCTACAGCGAGTACCTCGCCTCCCTGAAGGCCGACGAGCCCATCAACCCGAGGCACCTGCTGGCCTTCCGGACCGCCGCGACGCCCCTGCCCCTGGAGGCGGTGGAGGATGCCTCGGCCATCCTGCACCGCTTCGGCGCTGGCGCCATGTCCTTCGGGGCCGTCAGCGCGGAGAGCCAGCGCGACCTGATCCTGGCCATGGAGGCCGTCGGCGGGCGCAGCAACAGCGGTGAAGGCGGCGAGAATCCCTTCTACTGGACCGACGGCATCACCGCCTCCACCAAGCAGGTGGCCTCCGCCCGCTTCGGCGTTACGGCGGAGTACCTCGTCTCCGGCGAGGAGATCCAGATCAAGGTGGCCCAGGGCGCCAAGCCCGGCGAGGGCGGCCAGCTCATGCGCGTGAAGGTGGACGCCACCATCGCGAAAGCCCGGTTCTCCCTGCCGGACGTGGACCTGATCTCTCCGCCACCCCTGCACGACATCTACAGCATCGAGGACCTCAAGGAGCTCATCCACGAGCTGCGGCAGGTCCATCCCGGCGCGAAGATCAGCGTGAAGCTGGTGTCCGGCACGGGCATCGGCACCATCGCCGTCGGCGTCGCCAAGGCCGGGGCGGACATCCTCTACGTGGCCGGCGGCGACGGCGGCACGGGCGCCGCCACGCTGGGCTCCATGAAGCATGCGGGCCTCCCCTGGGAGTTCGGCCTCATCGAGGCCCACCAGGCCCTGCGGGAGAATCAGCTCCGCGGCCAGGTGGAGCTGCGCGTGGACGGCGGCCTCCTCACGGGCAAGGACCTGGTGACCGCGGCCATCCTGGGCGCCGAGGGGTTCGAGTTCGGCAAGCTCCTGCTCGTGGCCGAAGGCTGCATGATGGCCCGCATCTGCGAAAAGAACACCTGCCCCGCTGGCATCGCCACCCACGACCCGAAGTTCAAGGCCCGCTACACGGGAAGTCCCGAGGCGGTGCAGCGCATGCTCGTCCACCTGGCGGAGGATGCGCGCCGCCACCTCGCCTCCCTGGGCGTCCGCTCCCTTTCCGAGCTGCAGGACCGCGTGGAGTTGTTGCAGGTGGCCCCCGAGCACGCGACCTTCGTCAGGGATCGCAAGCTGGACTTGTCGGGCTTCCTGGAGCCCCGCCCCGCGACGAACGGGGCCTCCCCGATCCCCTTCAACCAGGAGGGAGTCGCCCCTCTGAACCAGCAGGTCCTGGCGGACGCGGGGCCCTTCCTCGCGAGAGGGGGCGTCCATCACCACCGCTACGCCATCACCACCGGCGATCGGGGCATCCTGGCCACCCTGGCCGGAGCCATCGCCCGCCAGGTGCGAGAACGGCGCCGTCAGGGCGAGGATCCGACGGTTCCCGGCCAGCTGCGGCTCGACTTCACCGGCAGCGCGGGCCAGGGATTCGGCGCCTTCCTCACCGAGGGGCTCGACGTCCGCCTGCAGGGCGAGGCCAACGATTCCGTCTGCAAGTCCATGTCCGGCGGCCGGGTCATCCTCGTGCCTCATCCGGAAGCCTCCTATACCCCCGAGACCAACGCCATCGTGGGCAACGGCGCCCTCTACGGCGCCACGGGCGGAACGCTGCTGGTGCTCGGCCTGGCTGGCGACCGCTTCGCGGTGCGCAACAGCGGCGCCTCGGCCGTGGTCGAAGGCGCGGGCCACCACGCCTGCGAGTACATGACCCGCGGGGCCGTGGCCATCCTCGGCCCCGTCCTCACCAATGCCGGGGCCGGCATGACCGGCGGCTGCCTGTTCCTGCGGCGGGAGCGCGGCGACCAGGTGAACCGCGACTACCTCGCCCCCATCGCCTGGCGGCCCGAAGAGGAGGCCCTCTTCCGCGACCTCCTCGAGGCCCATGCCGCCGGTACCGGGAGCCGCACCGCCGCGGCCCTGCTGGAAGACTGGCCCGCGGCCCTGGCCGCCTTCTCGCCCTTCGTGCCCGTGGCCGTGGCGAAGGCCGCCAGCCCCCAGGCCCAGGTTCTCTAGAGCGTCACCTCGGAACGGAGGTTGCCCCTTCGCCCGCCTTACACCGCCCTAGCCCACCCGGTCGAACAGCCCGGGCTGGCGGATGGGTGGCGGCGGGGGCGGCGCAGGCTTCACGGGCCGCTCGCGAACGCGCCGCCTGGCCGGGAACGCCGCCTGGAACGCCTCCCGGATGCCTTCCGCATAGGTCGGATCCAGCACCTTCAGCCAGCCATGATCCGCCAGCACCTTGTAGAAAGGATCCTGCTTCAGGAGCCGGAGGCCGCCCACCCAGGCGCCGGAAGCTCCGCTGGCCTTGGCCCGCCGGGCGAAGGCCTGGGCGTCGTGCACCGCCATGAGGGGTGTCACAGCCACGGTCACCCCGATGCCCGCGGCGGCCAGGCGCTCGACGGCTGCCCATCGGCTGGGGATGGCGGGAGCATGGGGCTCCACCGCCTGTCGCACGGTATCGTCATCCGTGGGGATGGACAGGCCCACGGTCAGCCGGTCACCGAAGGCCCTCAGCAGGTCGAGATCCTGAAGCACCAGGGGCGACCGGGTGTGGACGATCACATCGGTGGTGGGGCAGAGCAGCAGTACCTCCAGGCAGCGGCGACTGAGGCGGAATTGCCGCTCCAGCGGCTGGTAGGGATCGGTGGCTGAGGCCATGAAGACCCGCTCGCCGTGCAACCGGTGCCGCTGGGACCAGAGCAGCTCCGGGGCGTTCAACTTGGGCGTCACCCAGTTGCCCCAGTCCTCGGGCCGGTGCAGGGCATTGGGGTACTCGCGGACATAGCAGTAGCGGCACCCATGACTGCAGCCGCGGTAGGGACTGAGGGCGAAGCCGAATCCGTAGCGCTCGTCCTTCTGGGGCCGCAGGATGGACCGCGCTTCTTCGGGCTCCACCAGCAGGCCCTGGAAGAGAGGGGGCGGTTCCGAAGGCAGCGGCAGCGGCGTCATGCCTTCAGTTTTCGCTTTTTATTCGTCAAGTCAAGGGGTGCCTGGCGGTTTGGGGATGACGTTGATGCGGCCGTTGGTTTCGAGGATGGCCACCCGCACGTCCGCGAGATCCGCCACGCCTGCCTGCCGGACCGCCGCCATGAGCTCATGGTGGGTGATCCGCTCAGCGGCGAGCATGGCCTCGTCCGGGACGCCGTGATGCACGAGGATCTGGGGCCTGCCTTCCAGGAAGGTCTCCGCCCGCTTGCTGCGGCATGTGAGCCAGGCCATCAGGGCGTTCAGCACCAGGAGGGTGCCCACCAGGATGAAGCCCGCCGACACGGTGTTGTCGCCGGCGTTCATGCTGTTCTGGACGGCATTGCTCAGGACCAGCAGCATCACGAAGTCGAAGGGGGCCAGCTGGCCCACCTGGCGTTTGCCCGTGAGGCGCAGCATCACCATCAGGAATCCGTAGACCAGCAGGGCCCGGAGGACGAATTCCCACCAAGGCTGCGCGAGGCGCCACATGGAAGAGCCCACGGGCAGGGCGTCGATGAGCGCGGCGACGGGCATGGGCCCTCCCACACAAAGGGGCGGTGCCAGTCAAGGCACCGCCCTCGTCGGACACCGGGATCGAGCCTGGCTTCCTATTGGATCTCGACGGTGAACTCCGCCTTGCCCAGCTCCGCCCCGTCCGCGCCCAGCACCTTCACCGTCCAATCACCGGCATCGCCGGCCCGGAACGTGCGATAGGCGTTGGTGCGATAGGGCGAGCGGGGCACCTTAAGCTCCTGCTTCGAGGTGCGCTCACCCTTGCTGAACACCACCGTGACGGTGCTGTCGGCGGCGCCGGCCACCTTCGTCCAGGCGTAGATCCTGGTGCCGGCCGGCACTTTGAACGAGGCGGACTCGCCCTGGATCTCCATCTTCTCCACGCCGGTGCCGACCTTGACCTCGGCGCTGGCCTTGGCTTCGGCCTTGGGGGCGGGCGCCTGGGCGACCAGGGCCGCACAGGCAAGCAGGGGGAGGAGGACCTTGCGCATGGGAAAGCTCCTTGGAAAGGAAAGACGCCCCATTCTGCTCCCGGCCGCCGCGGATGTCATCAGAAGGTGATGACCAGGGAGGTGGTGAACACGGTGTCGGTCTTCTTCAACTGGAAGGGCACCTCGCCCAGGATCACCGGCGGTGTGGACACCGGTGTCTGGACCACGGGCACCCCCACGAAGGCCGGCTTGTTCTTGTAGGTCATGTCGTAGCCCACTTTCAAGGCCAGCCTCGAGGAGAGGCTGGTGGTCAGGGCGTTCCGCCACACGCCAAGGTAGTTCTGCGAGTCCTTGAAGCTGTCGGAGATGCTCAGCTCGGAGGTGAACATCGAGGTGTCGAAGAGTTTCTTCTCGAACTTCGCCCCCACCCGGAACGTGGCGAAGCGGTCATCCGTGCCCGCCGGGCGGAACACCAGGTTCTCCTTGGTGTAGCCCACACCCGCGTCCGTGAAGAACTTCGTCCGGTCCGCCTTGATCCACCAGTAGCCGAGTCCGCCCAGCCCGGTCATGCGGGCCTCGAGCCCGGCGGGGATGTTCCGTTCCCAGCCCGCCGCACCGAACCACTGAAGCCGGTCCGTGATGTTGTGGTCGTAGCGGAGGTTCGCGTAGTACGTCTCCGTGCTCGTCTTGGTGGTGCGGGTCTCGACGACCGTGGCGGCGCCGAGGCTGGGCCCAGAAGCCGTGCGGTCGATGGAGGTGGTGGACACGCGGACGCCTCCCGCGTTGAAGGCGAAGGTCGCGTCGGTCCAGAGGTACTTGTACTCGTTCGAGAATCCCAGGCTCTGACTGGAGGCGTTGCCGCCCACGGCCACGTAGCTCAGGGCCGCCTTGTCCGACCAGGGCCGCTTGGGAGCCGCCTCCTGGGCCCAGGAAGGGACGAGAAGGCTCGACGCCAGAAAGACCGGGAGACAGGCATGGCGCATACTTCCTCCTGGAAATAAGCGACCATACCACCCTTCTGGACCTCTTAGCCGATCCAGGCCTCCAGCCCCTCCAGGATGTCGCGGACCCCGGGTCCGAAGCGGGCGTTGCTCAGCCAGTCCACGCCGGCGGGCAGGCCCTCCAGGGCCGTCCGGACCCGCGCGCGGTGGCCCAGTTCGGGGCGCGGAATGGCCCGCTCGGCCCGTTCGTGGCGCACGGCCGCGGGGTCGCTGAGCGTGGGGACCCAGTGCTTGAGGCGGGCGTATACGCCCTCCCAGGCCTCCAGGTCCGCCGGCTTGCCGAAGGCTCCGCCGATGAAGCTGCGGAGTTGCATGGCGCCCTCCGGCGCGCTCTGGGGATCCATCCAGGAGGGCACGAGGGAGCCCAGGTAGCCGCGCCCTTCGGGCGGATGGATGAGGAAGCCGAAGCTGTCTTTCAGGGCGGGCAGCGGCGCGTGGCGGCTGTGCCAGAGGTCCACGGAGGTGTAGGGGATGGCCGCCAGCGCCTCGGCGCTCGTCGGCGCCACGGGCCCAAGGAGGGTCGCCGCCTCGTAGGCAGGCAGCGCCAGCACCACGCGATCCGCCTCGCGCACCTCGCCCCCGCCGCTCACGCGCCAGCGGCCTTCCGGCAGGGCCTCCAGGCGCTCGGCCCGCAGGCCTGCCCGCACGGCGGCGAGCTTCGAAGCCAGCCGGATGGGCAGCTGCCCCATGCCGCCCTCGGGCACCACCATGTGGCTCACGCCGCCCTTGCGGATGCCGTTCACCAGGCTGCCGGTGGCCTCCCACTGGCGCAACTTGGGGATGGCGTCCACGGAGAGGATCTCCGCGGGTGCGGCCAGGACGCCAGCGATCATGGACGGCAGCAGCTCCGTGGCCACGCCCTTGCCAAGGCGCCGCTGGATGAACGCGCTTAGGCCCTCCTCCGGCTCAGCCGGACGCACGGGCTGGAACGGCTCCAGCATCATCCGGAGCTTGGCGCCGACCGACATCAGCGGCGAGGTCACCAGGCCCACGGGCGAAGCCGGGACGGGGATCAGGCGCCCGCCCTTCCCCACCCAGCGGGCGCCGGTGCCCGGCGACTTGAAGGGCAGCTCGATGGCGCTGAAGAGGCGGTCCACAGCCGTGCCCTTCTGCCACAGCACGCCCTGGGGCCCTGTCTCGAAGTGGCCGCCCTCCCAGGGCAGGGTCTTCATCCAGCCGCCCACGGAGGCCGCGGCTTCCCACACTTCGACGGATTCGCCCTTCCGCTGCAGATGCCAGGCCGCGGCCAGGCCCGTCACGCCGCCGCCGAGAATGAGGGTACTCATGGGAGGATCTCCAGGACACGCCGCGTCAGGCAGCGGATGTAGGCCGGATCGGTACCCGGCGTGGGCACGCGCCGGTAGGTGCGGATGCCTGCCTGGTCGGCCACGTGGCGGTATTCGATGTCGAGCTCGTGCAGGGTCTCGATGTGCTCGCTCACGAAGCTCATGGGCACGATGATCACGTCCTTGCCGCCCATGGTCTCCAGGACGTCCTTCAGCGGCGGCTCCAGCCAGCGCACGGGGCCCGTGCGGCTCTGGTAGGCCTGGAGGTAGCCGCCGGGGATGGGGCCGATGCGGGCGATCAGGGCTTCGCGGGTGGCCGCGATCTCCTTCTCGTAGGGATCGCCGGCTTCGATCTGGCGCACGGGCAGGCTGTGGGCGCTGAAGATCACGGTGGCTTCGGGCAGGTCCTCCAGCGCCGCGCGCAGGGGCCGTTCCAGAGCGTCCAGGTAGTCGGGGTCCGTGGCGTAGTGCTCAATCCCCGGCAGGATCTCGATCCCCGCCTTCGCCGCTTCCACAACCAGTTCGCGCAGGCTGGAACCCGTGGTGGCGCGGCAGTCGTGGGGATACAAGGTCACAGGCACCACCTTGCGGACACCATCGCGCTTCAGGGCCTTCAGCAGGCCCTCGGCCCGGGGGGCGGCATAGCGGAAGCACAGCTTCACCAGCTCGGGACGGCCGGCGGCGCGGAGGGCGGTGCGCAGCTCCGCGGCCTGGAGGGCGCTCTCCCGGAGCAGCGGCGAGCCGCCCCCGATCTGCCCGTAGCGGACCTTCGCGCCCGGAGCCCGGAGCCGGGCGATGAGCCTCGACAAGGGGCCCTGTAGCCAGGCGGGCCCGGGCAGCCGGATCAGGTCCCGGTCGCCGAACAGGGCTGCGAGGAAGGGTTCGACCTGGTCCAGGTTCACTGGACCGCCGAGGTTCAGGAGCAGGATCGCGGTATCTCGCATCACCTTCCACCTTACGCGAGACATGGCGGAACTTTCGTCACGGAAACCCGGACTCGGCATGACGACGGCATGCCCGGCATCCCATAAACTGTTCTGACACTGGAGTCCGCCATGGCCACCCCCGCCTCCCTGTCCGCCTTCGCCGCCCTGCCCGACGAGGCCCGGCTCTGGCTCGTGGCCTTCGACCGGCCGGTGGACGCGGCGCTCCTGGCCCCGGACATGGACGCGCTCATGGGCCGCTGGCGCCACAAGGGCGTCCAGTACCAGGGAATCTGGACCCTGCTGGAGGATCGCATCCTGGCCATCGCAGAGCCCACCCTGGCTTCGAACCCCTCGGGCTGCGCCATCGACGGCATGCTCCGGAGCGTGGGACAGGCGGCCGGGCGCCTGGGGCTGGGCCTCCTCGACCCCCAGACCGTCGTCGCCCGCGTGTCAGGCCACGTGCGAACCTTCGCTCGCACGGACCTGGAAGCCCACCTGGCGGACGGCACCCTGGACGCAGGCACGCCCATCCTGGACCTCGCCCTGCTCACCCTCGGTGACCTCCGGAGCGGTCGCTTCGAGCGCCCCCTGGCCGCCACCTGGATCGGACGGAAACACCTGCGGACTGCCTCTGCACAGGCTTGAGACTCGGGGCGACCGCCCCGCGGTACGAAAACGAGGCGGCAGAGCCGCCTCGTTTTTCATGAATGGATTGAGCCTAGAAGATCGATTCGCCCGGCTTGCGGCGCCAGGCTTCGGAGCGCTTGGGACTGTCGGTCTTGGGTTTGGCGTCCTTGGCGGCAGCCAGGGTTTGCAGCAGAGAGCCGCCCACCTTGGAGGCCACGCTCTTGGCCAGGGCCGGGGCGGCGGGGACCGCCGGGGCGCTCACCGGGCCAGCGGCGGGGGCTTCAGGAGCGGCGGCCTTCGCCGTGATCTCCTTCAGGCGCTTCTCGTACCAGACCTTCCGCTTGGGATCGATGGTCCGGGTGTTCGCGGCCTTCTCTCCCTTCTTGAGAACCTTGGGCTTGGGCTTCTCGCGGTCTTCACGCAATACGGAATCGGGCTTTGCTGCTTCTTCGAGGATTTTCGCCAGGTTTCCAAGGCCACGCAGGTTCATCATGTGCGGTTGCTTCTCCCAATGGGGCCACGGGCCACCGTTCATCAGGATAACGGCAACGCATTTGCTTACATAGTGATTTTAGACACGTGGTGCGGTTTTTTGCCGCCAACGGCCGCCTGCTGGGACACTGGACGGAATGGGAACCTCGCGAGCCACCCTGAAAGCCCGCCTCGACGGCCTGTGCGAGCGATATGACACGGCAGGGGCCCTGGCCAAGGATCCCCTCTCCGTGGCCCTGGCCTATGACGCGCCGCTGGACCAGGAAGTGGCCGCGTTCGTGGCGGCCCATCTCGCCTACGGTCGGGTCGCCCCCATGATCCGGGCCGTGCAGGCCGCGTTGGCGCCTCTTGGCCGTGAGCCGGCCGCCTGGCTCCGCGAGCGGTCGGAGGCCGAGCTCAGGCGGAGCCTGAACGGCTCGCTGGCCGGTTGGGCCTGGCGGTTCCATACGGCCGACGACCTCGCGGCCTGGCTGTTGGCCTGGAAGCGGCTGGACGCGCAGAGCGGGAGCGGCCTGGAGGCCCACCTCCAGCCCCAGCCCAGCGAAGATCCCGACCTCGCGCTCTCTCGACTGGTGCAGCGCCTCCGGACCGAGCTGCCGGATTCCTACGGATCCCGGTTCTCCCTGCCCGACCCATTGGAAGGCGCCGCCTGCAAGCGCTGGCGCATGTTCCTGCGCTGGATGGTCCGCCCGGGCTGGCCCGACCTCGGCCTCTGGACCCGCTATCCGGCCCACCAGCTGGTCATCCCGCTGGACACCCACGTGGCCCGCGTGTCGCGGTTCATCGGCCTCACCCGCCGCGCCACGCCCGACGGCCGAATGGCCCGGGAGATCACCGAGGCCCTGCGCCGCCTCGATCCCGTCGATCCTCTCCGCTACGACTTCGCCCTCAGCCACCTTGGCATCCTGGGCGATTGCCCCGGGGTGCGCCACCGAAGCACGTGCGCGGAGTGTCCGCTGTACACGGTGTGTCGTGCCGGCTCGGAATCCGCTGCGCGGATTCCGAGATAGGAAAAGCAAATCAAGTCCAAGATCCCTATTCCAATCATCTTGCGGTCGTTGGAACCAAGGGCCGGGCTGGTCATGTGCGCGACCCAAGTGGGTCGCGGAGCAGAGCCCTGGGGGCTCTGCGGAGCGGGGACCCACTGGAAGCGCAGGCCAGTGCCGATTCGCGTAGGCGCAGCCTGAGCGGTGGCAAGCCCGGCCCTTCTGCGCAGGCGCAAAAGGGCCGGGCTTGCCACGGCACTCGGGGGGCCGCCCTAACGACTTAGGGCTGCTTCTTCCGACCTGACCCGGTTCATCGCACCCCGATGCATGGGGCCCGGCTTGGGTACAGGGTAGTCCGGAAGGGGCAGGTCGCGCCAGGGAAAGGGGCCACCGCGGAGGCGCACCGGCCCTCGAAGTGACGGATTTCATGGGGTTTTTTAATTGCTGGAAAAATCCGGTGGGGCACCCTTGACACCCCCACATGTTGGGGCCATCCTTTTCTCCCGGCACAACCCATAGAGGTCACCCCCCAAAGCGCCCCGGTACAGGGGATGGCTCTGCGCGCCTCCGGGAATGCCCTCTCCTCGAACCGCTCCCCCCCACCCCGACCCCCAGGACCGACCATGAAGATCTCCCGCCATTTCACCAAGGCTGGCCACGACCCCCTGGAAGGCTTCCGCTTCGTCCCCCGGACCAGCCGGATCTCCAAGCTCGACGGCACCGTGGTCTTCGAGGCCAAGGACGTGATGGTGCCGGAGGCCTGGTCCCAGGTGGCCGTGGACATCCTGGCCCAGAAGTACTTCCGCCGGAAGGGCATCGACGCCCAGAACGGCGGGGAGAAGGACGCGCGCCAGGTCTTCCACCGGCTGGCGGGCTGCTGGCGCCACTGGGGCGAGACCCACGGCTACTTCGATTCCGCCGACGATGCCCAGGCGTTCTACGACGAGCTGACCTACATGCTCGCCGACCAGATGTGCGCCCCCAATTCCCCGCAGTGGTTCAACACGGGCCTCCACTTCGCCTACGGCATCTCGGGCCCGGCGCAGGGGCACAGCTACGTGGACCCGCGGACCGGCGAGATGACTCGGTCCACCTCGGCCTACGAGCGCCCCCAGCCCCACGCCTGCTTCATCCAGAGCGTGGCCGACGACCTCGTGAACGAGGGCGGCATCATGGACCTGTGGACCCGCGAGGCCCGCATCTTCAAGTACGGCTCCGGCACAGGCACCAACTTCTCCAAGGTGCGCGGCTCGGAGGAACCCCTCTCCGGCGGCGGCCGCAGCTCGGGCCTCATGAGCTTCCTGGCCGTGGGCGACCGCGCCGCGGGCGCCATCAAGAGCGGTGGCACCACCCGCCGCGCCGCGAAGATGGTCTGCCTCGACCTGGATCACCCCGACATCGAGGCCTTCATCGACTGGAAGGTGACCGAGGAGCGCAAGGTCGCCATGCTGGCCGCCGGCAGCGCCGTCGTGCGCCGCCACTGGGACGCCCTCTGCCAGTCCGTGGAGGGCTCCACCAGCAAGGATGCCGATCCCAAGACCAACGAGGCCCTGCGCAAGGCCCTGGCCCGCGCCAAGCGCGAGGGCGTGCCGCCGGCCTTCCTCACCCAGTGCCTGGGCCGCCTGGCCGACGGCGACTTCGACCGCGACCTCAAGGGCTACGACACCTCCTGGGATGGCGACGCCTACTACACCGTGGGCGGCATGAACTCCAACAACTCGGTCCGCGTGCCCGATGCCTTCATGCGCGCCATGGAGATCGATGGCGACTGGGACCTGAAGCGGCGCATCGACGGCAAGACCAGCAAGAAGCTCCGGGCCAGGGACCTCTGGGAGAAGGTGAACAAGGCCGCCTGGGCCTGCGCCGACCCCGGCATCCAGTTCAACACCACCATCAACGACTGGCACACCTGCCCCGAGGACGGCCCCATCAACGCGAGCAACCCCTGCTCCGAGTACATGTTCCTGGATGACACCGCCTGCAACCTGGCCTCCCTGAACCTGTGCACCTTCCTCACGGACGACGGCGGCTTCGACCTGGCGGGCTACCGACACGCCATCCGCCTCTGGACCGTGGTCCTCGAGATCAGCGTGCTCATGGCCCAGTTCCCCAGCGAAGCCATCGCCCAGCGGAGCTACGACTTCCGCACCCTGGGCCTCGGCTACGCCAACCTGGGCGCCATGCTCATGCGCATGGGCATCCCCTACGACAGCGCCGAAGGCACCCAGTGGTGCGCGGCCCTGACGGCCATCCTTACGGGCGACGCCTACGCCGCCAGCGCGGAGATGTCGCGGGAGCTGGGCCCCTTCCCCGGCTACCAGAAGAACGCCCAGCACATGCTGCGCGTCATCCGCAACCACCGCCGCGCCGCCTACAACGCCCCGGACTCCGAGTACGAGCAGCTCTCCATCGTGCCCCAGGGCCTCACCGGCGCCGGCGTGCCCAAGAGCCTCGTCGAGGCCGCCCGCGAAAGCTGGGACACCGCCCTCGCCTACGGCGAGCAGTGGGGCTACCGCAACGCCCAGGTGACCGTGCTGGCGCCCACGGGCACCATCGGCCTGCTCATGGACTGCGACACCACCGGCGTCGAGCCCGACTTCGCCCTCGTGAAGTTCAAGAAGCTGGCCGGTGGCGGCTACTTCAAGCTGGTGAACCGTGCCATCCCCGAGGCCCTGGCCCGTCTGGGCTACGCCCCCGCGCAGATCCACGAGATCGAGCGCCACGTGGTGGGCTGGCTCCAGATCACCGACGAGACTCCCGGCATCACCCGCTCCATGCTGAAGGGTGCCGGCTGGGCGGAGGAGGAGATCGCCGTCGTGGAGCAGAAGCTCCCCACGGCCTTCGATCCCGCCTACGCCATCGATGTCGAGCGCCTGAAGAAGGACTTCAGCGCCGAGCAGGTGGAGACCTTCCTGCTGGCCCTGGCCGGCACCATGACCGTGGAGGGCGCGCCCCACCTCAAGGACGAGCACCTGCCCATCTTCGACTGCGCCAACCGCTGCGGCCGCACCGGCAAGCGCTACATCGCCCCCATGGGCCACCTGAAGATGATGGGCGCCGCCCAGCCCTTCCTCAGCGGCGCCATCAGCAAGACCATCAACCTGCCCGCCGAGGCCACCGTGGTCGAGATCGGGAAGATCTACGAGGCCAGCTGGCAGCTCATGCTCAAGGCCGTGGCGCTCTACCGCGACGGCTCCAAGATGAGCCAGGCCATGGCCACCAACCTCGACCTGCTGGACGGCGCCGACACGCTGCTGGACGAGTCCGCCACCGCCACCGAGAAGGCCCCCGCCGTGGCCCAGGCGCTCACCCAGCAGCTGGTGCGCACCTACCGGCGCCGCATGCCCAACCGCCGGGGCGGCTACACCCAGGCGGCCACCGTGGGCGGCACCAAGCTCTACCTCCGCACCGGCGAATATGAGGACGGCAGCCTCGGCGAGATCTTCCTCGACATCCACAAGGAGGGCGCCGCCTTCCGTGCCGTGCTCAACTGCTTCGCCATCGCGGTGAGCATGGGCCTCCAGCACGGCGTCCCCCTGGAAGAGTTCTGCGACGCCTTCCTGTTCACCCGGTTCGAGCCCGGCGGCATGGTCATGGGCAGCGACACCATCAAGATGAGCACCAGCATCATCGACTTCGTGTTCCGCGAGCTGGCCATCAGCTACCTGGGCCGCTATGACCTGGCCCATGTGGAGCCCGAGCAGATCGTGAACGCCGCCACGGGCCTGCGCCCCGGCAGCCAGGCGCCCGGCCTAGCCGGTGCCCTGCCCAGCCTGCCCACGGGCACGCCCCTGCCCTTCCCCGAGGCCGGCGCCGAACCCGCCGCCGCTGCGCCCGCCCCTGCGCCGCAGCCGGTCCTCCAGCCCGTGCTCGTGGGTGCGGCCAAGGCCGTCTCCGCGGCGCAGGCTGCCCGCGAGAAGGGCTACACCGGCGACCCCTGCCCCGAGTGCGGCCACCTCACCCTCGTCCGCAACGGCGCCTGCATGAAGTGCCAGACGTGTGGTGCCACGACGGGATGCAGCTAGCAGGATTGTTGCTCGTTAAACATCAGGAGTCTCAATGCCGAAGGCTTTTGTAATAATGCCTTTTTCATCGGATTTTAATGATGTATATAATCTATTTTTAGCTGAGACCCTCTCTGGATGCGGTTACGAAGTCTTCCGCGCTGATGATATTAATAATTCTCAAAACATACTCTCAGATATTATTTCTTCAATCGCTCATTCTCATTTGATTGTAGCGGACCTGACAGGCGCGAATCCCAATGTTTATTATGAACTTGGAATTGCTCATGCGCTTCAGAGACCCGTGATTATGCTTACTCAAGACATTAAAGACTTGCCATTCGATTTGCGTTCATATCGTGTCATTCCGTATTCTACTGATTTTGTAAAAATAAGAGAAGCCAAGGAACAACTAATAAACCTAGCAACCGACGCATTAAACGGGAAGGTATTATTTGGGAATCCGGTCGGTGACTTCATTGGTGATAGTTCAATAGAATTAACCCAAATGCCCGAAAATTCCGAATCTGCTGGCCTTCTTGATTTTGTAGCTGAAGTCGAAGGTAGCCTTGAAGAATTGACCGCTATCATGCAATCCATTGCAGAAGCAACTTTTTCTATAACAGAAAAAACCAATAAAGCTAAGGATAAATTTAGTCAATTTAGCGGAAACGCAAACGAGCGTAGGCAAGCTATACGAGGATATGCTCTTGAATTATCAAAATACAGTCAATCTTTAAAACCACTAAACCATTCATATTCATCCAATTTATTTAGGTATGAATCAAATATTAGTCATTTATTTAAAGACAAATTAATTCTTTCTACTCGAGAAGACTATAATAGCCTCAATGCAATGTTAGATACTATTAAAAGCAGCGAAACCTCAGTTCAGGCATTTATTACTCAAAACAAGGAATTATTACAAGCCATTTCAAACACTCCAGATATTGAGCGTTATTTTATGCAGGCAAGGGATGCAACTGTCCGCGAGCTTAAATTCATGACTCAAAACCTAGAAAAAACACTTTCAGTTTTTTCTCGCTCACGAGCAATAGGTGGCCTCTTACTTGAATCATTCGACACTCCAACTGCTGAATAATGGATTCCATTAGTCACTACACTATCCATTTTATAATATTGTCTTGCATTTGAACTTATCCGCGGCTGATTGACCTTCTCCGTCACAAGATAGCTACCTGCCCGACCCTCTCGGCCCCATCGCCCTGGACTTGGCCTCGGACCCGGAGTTGGGGTCGCTGCTGGCGGCGCATCCGGATATCGCGCCGGTGCGGTTCAGGGGTGGGGAACTGCTGGTGGTGGAGAGGGGAGGATTCGCAGGATCTCTTCATTGAGCGCAAGGGCAGCCTGGTGGTGGAGAAGGCCCTACCGGACGGCACGATGCGACCCCTGACCCAGCTGGAGTGTAGCGTGGAGCCCGGGGCGGGGGGACTGACGGCCTCAGGCCCCGGTTTCAAGCCCGGCTTCCGCCACGGCCGAATCCAGCATCCATCTCGCGATGCTGAGGGGGGCGGGCAGGTCGGGGAGGGCGTCGAAGCGGAACCAGCGGGCGTCCTCCAGTTCGGTGGGATCGGGCCGCAGCTCGCCGTCGAGGTGGTCGGCCAGGAAGGCCACCATGAGGCCGTTGGGGAAGGGCCAGGGCTGGCTGCCGAAGTAGCGCAGATGATGGACGCGGATGCCCAGCTCCTCGGCCACCTCGCGGTGGACGGCCTGCTCCAGGGATTCCCCGGGCTCGGTGAAGCCGGCGATGGCGCTGTACACGCCGGGCTTGAAGTGGGGCGAGCGCGCCAGGGCCAGCTCCCGCTCCGCCCCTGCCCCGCGCTGGATGAGCACGATGATGGCCGTGGCGTTGGAGGGGAACACCGTCCGCCCGCAGGCCGGGCAGCGGCGACCATGCCCTGCCTCGGGCCCTTCGCAGGGCTCCAGGGCCGTGGCGCAGCTCCCGCAGAAGCGGTGTCCCGCCGCCCACTCCAGCCACTGGCTGGCCCGGCCCGCCCTGGCCCATGCCTCCGGGTCCATGCGGGGGAAGGCATCGCGCAGGCCCACGGCCTCCACGCCCTCGGGCACCGGATGATCCTCGGCCACCCTTAGCGCCAGATGTCCCTCGGGCAGGCGCAGCCGAAGCTCCGCCTCCACCTCGGGTAAGGACGCCTCCGGCGCGAGCCAGAGGCGGTTTCCCTGGAAGATGATCCGCTGTTCGCTCATGCCGCCTCGCCCAGGGGCCGGATCCTAGTGCCGGTCATGCCCCTTGCGCTCCCGGCCCTCACGCTCCCGACCCGCGCGCTTCTCCTGGCCCTTGTGCCTGCCGTGGTCCCGCTCCCGGCTGGGCTTCCGCTCGGCTCGGCGGCCATCTCGGCTCGGCGCAGGGCTCTTGGAGAGGCCCAGGGGATCCGGCAGGCCCAGCGGGTTGGGGAGCTGTGCCATCAGCAGGGTGCCACCGAACATCAGGGCAGCCAGGGTGCGGGCCATGCGGGTCACGAATCCTCCGGGAAGCGGCGGGCGGAGGGTCCGCCGCGCCAGTCGTCCATGGTACCCGGTCGCTACACGAACAGCACCGCATGCACCGGCGGCAGGTGCTCCGCGAGCGTGATCCAGTCATCGCCGCTGTTCTCGCTGATCCACACGGAACCCGTGGTGGAGCCGAAGGCCAGGCGCTCGCCGCTGTCGTCGAGATCCAGCCCGTGGCGGTAGACCAGATCGTAGGCCCAGGATTCGGGCAGGCCGCGACCCAGCGTCTCGAAGGTGCGGCCGCCGTCGCGGGTGCGGTTCACCACCACGCGGCCCTCCACGGGGATGCGGCGCTCATCCTTGATCGCAGGCACGAACCAGGCCGTGTCGGGATCCTTCGGATGCACCACCACGGGGAAGCCGAAGACCGAGGGCTTCACGTTCTTGATCTCGGTCCAGGTCATGGCGTCGTCCGTGCTGCGGAAGATGCCGTTGTGGTGCTGGACCCACCAGACGTTCGGCGCCCCGGGGCACTGCACCATGCGATGCGGGTCCTGGGATTCCGGCGCCTCCACCAGCTCCGGCGGCGCGTAGTCGGCGCGCATGCCCTTGGTGTGGGCGGTCCAGGTCTTCCCCAGGTCCTTCGTGTGCCACACGCCGCCGCTGGAGACGGCCACCGCCACACGGTTCCCGTCCCGGGGGTCCACGCAGATGGAGTGGATGCCGGGCGAGTCGGCGCCTCCGCCGGCCCACTTGCGGCGCTCCGGCATGTGCCAGAGGGATTCCACCAGGTGCCAGGTGGCGCCGGAATCCTCGCTCCAGAAGAGGCCGCCCGGCAGCGTGCCCGCCCAGAGCAGCCCCGGTTGCGAGGCCAGTCCCGGCGTGAGGCACCAGAAGCGGATGAGGCGCCAGGGGATCTCTCGGCCCAGGAAGTCCTTCTCCACGTGGCCTTCGGGAGGCGTGGGATAGGCGGGCACGCCGACCTCCTCCCAGGTGGCGCCGCGATCCTTCGAGCGGTGCAGCTTGGCCCCGAAGTGGCCGTGGTCCAGGGCCGCGTACCAGGCGCCGTCGCGGGGATCCTGCATGGCCAGGGAGACGTTGTCGCCCAGGAAGGACACCGACTCGAGGTCCCAGACGCCCCGCTTGGTCCGCCGGGCGGAGAAGAGCCCCTTGCGGGTGGAAATCAGCAACTGGTCCATCTCAGCCTCCCGAAAGGGCCTGCATGACGTAGATCTCGCTGGCCTCGGACACGGAATCGCTGAGCCCCCGGCGATCCGCGATGGGCGCGCCATCCACGAAGACGGCCATGTGGAACCTCAGGGCGCCATGCTCATCCAGCACGTAGCCCCGCAGCCTCGGATACAGGGTGAAGGCCGCCTCCAGGCTCTCCCGCACCGTGCCGCCCACCACCGCGCATGGCGGGCAGGCCACGTGGCGCTGGAGGTTGCGGGTGAAGGCGACATGGGCCATGCGAATCCTGGAAGCCCGGCCACTGTCCTCCAGGGATTTCTACCTGTCAAGACACGAAAGATCTAGTCGAACCAGTCCGGATCGTCTTTCGGTTCGCCTTTCCTGGCGGACTTCCTCCTGGCCGCCTCGAGTTCGGCTTGGGCGGCCACGAATTCCTCGTCCTCCAGCCGCGTGGGATCAGGCAGGGGGTGTCCGGCCAGATCGTGCAGCGGCGCCGCCCGCCGCTCCACGCCGACGATCCGGCTCCAGGGCTTCTTGCGCCGTTCGACCTGTTCGATCATGGTCCACCTCCGGCTCAAACCAAGCATAGGTTCCAGACCCCGGTCCGCCATTGTAAAAAAGCGCAGGGGGATCGCTCCCCCTGCGCTTCCACTTGGTTTCCCCGCTGAAGGGGATTCCTACTTGACCAGGCCCAGGTCCTTCACAGCCTGGCGCTCCTCTTCGAGCTCCTTGGCGGTGGCGTCCATCTTGGCGCGGCTGAAGGCATTGATCTCCAGGCCCTTCACGATCTCCACCTGGCCGTTCTTCACGGTGACGGGGAACCCGTAGACCAGGCCCTCGGGCACGCCGTAGCTGCCGTCGGAGGGGAAGGCCATGCTGGTCCAGTCGCCCTCGGGGGTGCCCAGGGCCCAGGAGCGCATGTGGGCGATGGCGGCGCTGGCGGCGCTGGCGGCGCTGCTGAGGCCGCGGGCCTCGATGATGGCGGCGCCGCGCTTGGCGACGGTGGGGATGAAGGTCTTCTCGTACCACTCGTGGTCATTGACCAGCTCGTAGGCGTTCTTGCCGTCGACGGTGGCGTGGTAGAGGTCGGGGAACTGGGTGGTGCTGTGGTTGCCCCAGATGGTCATCTTCTGGATGGCGGTGACGGGCTTGCCGGTCTTCTCGGCCAGCTGGGAGATGGCACGGTTGTGGTCCAGGCGCACCATGGCGTGGAACTGGCTGGGCTTGAGCTTGGGCGCGTTGGACAGCGCGATCAGGGCGTTGGTGTTGGCGGGGTTGCCCACCACCAGCACCTTCACGTTGCGGTTGGCCACTTCGCTCAGGGCCTCGCCCTGGGGCTTGAAGATGCCGCCGTTGGCGCTCAGCAGGTCGCTGCGCTCCATGCCGGCCTTGCGCGGCAGTGCGCCCACGAGCAGCGCGTAGTCAGCATCCTTGAAGGCGACCTTGGGATCATCGGAGGTGACGACACCCGCCAGCAGGGGGAAGGCGCAATCCTTGAGTTCCATGACCACGCCGTTCAGCGCCTTCAGGGCCGGAGTGATCTCCAGGAGCTGCAGGATCACCGGCTGGTCCTCGCCCAGCATCGCGCCACTGGCAATGCGGAAGAGGATGCTGTATCCAATCTGGCCGGCTGCGCCGGTCACGGCCACGCGAACGGGGGGCTTCATGAGATTCCTCCTGGAAGATGGTTCATTCTATACCTCGCGCTGACACTGAAAACCGGCAGGTCGGGAATCCGTGATCTAGATCCTCCCACTGGTCAGTCCCATGGAAAGATTCAGCCAACCCACCAATAGGAAAGATCCGGCGTCCATCATCCGATAGGATGGAATCTGACCGGTCCATGCGCCTCCTCCACCTCGCCCGCCTCCTCCTGCTCGCCAGCCTCGCGCTGGGCGTTCCTGCTGCAGGCCTTCCCGTCTCCGGGCGGATGGTCTTCCGCAGCTACGGCCCGGAGGAGGGCCTGGAGCACACGAGCCTCAGCACCATCGCCCAGGACGCAGAGGGCTTCCTCTGGGTAGGGACTGAAGGTGGCGCCTACCGCTTCGATGGCACGGGCTTCCGCTTGTGGAGCCTCCCCGAAGGCCTGCCCTCGGCCTGGGTTCGCGCGTTCGGCCCCAACGAGGACGGCAGCCTCTGGATCGGCACCCGGGCAGGCCTCTGCCTGCTGCGCGATGGTCAGATCCAGATCCTCGAACCCGCAGATCCCCTGGCCAGGGCGCAGATCCACCAGATCCTGCGCGACACGCAGGGCAGCGTCTGGGTCGCCGCAGAGTCGGGGCTGTTCGAGAGCGAAGATGGCGAACCCCACTTCAAGCCGGCCCCGGGCTGGCCGGGCGGCCCGGCCTATTCGCTGGGCCTGGACGGCGAAACCCTCTGGGTGGGCGGATCATCCGTCCTCCACCAGCGCGGCGGAGATGGCACCTGGAAGACCTGGTCGGCCCACGAAGGCGTGCCCGCGGAACAGGTGAAAGCCCTCCTGAGGACCCGCTCGGGCACCCTGTGGGTACGGACTCCCAGCCAGCTGCGCGTGCTCGCCCCCAGGGGCACGCGCCTGACCCTTCCGGCCCTGGGCCTCCCACCCCTGGGCGTCAGCTTCTACGAGGAGTCCCTCTGCCCCGACGGTGACGGCGGCGTGTTCGTCCCCACCGCCAAGGGCCTGCTCCACTTCACCGATCGCTCTTGGAGGATCCTGGACGAAAGCCGCGGGTTGCCCTCGGGCTGGGCCAACCAGGCCTTCGTCGACGCCGCGGGCAACCTCTGGGTGGCCAGCCTGGGCCTGCACCGTCTCCTCGGCCGCGGCGCCTGGGAGAACTTCACGCGGCTGGACGGCCTGCCGGCGGACAACATATGGGGCCTGCTGCGGGACCGCTCCGGCGTGCTCTGGGTCGACACCAGCGGCGGCCTCGCCCGCATGGAGGCCAAGGGCCCGGCACCCTTCCCCGCAGCAGCAGGGCTGGTGCTCTACGCGCTCCGTGAAAGCGTGGATGGGTCCATCTGGGGGGCCGGTGAGCACCCCTTCCTGGTCCGCATCAGCCCAGACCGGTCACGGCTGACGCGGATCCAGCTGCCTCCCTCGAAGGCTCCGGCGCTCCCCGTGGCACTGCTTTTCGACCGGCATGGCGACCTGTGGGTGGGGACCACTCATGACGGCCTGTGGCGCGTCTCGGATCCCGCCGGTCATCCCGAATTCCACCGGGCGGAGATTCCCGGGACCACCGCGGAGGACGCCATCACCGCCCTTCACGAGGACGCCCAGGGTCGCCTCTGGGCGGCGACAGGACAAGGACTGGCCCGCCAGGACGGCGGCACCTGGCGGACCTGGGGACCAGACATCGGCCTTCGGCCAGCCCCCCTCGCGGCCCTGGCGCCCCTGCCCGACGGAACCGCCTGGGTGGCCTACCGGGAACCCATGGGGCTCACGCTCGTGGACCTCCGGGGCGAGGCGCCCAGGGTGGTGCGGCACTGGTCCCGCAAGGAAGGCCTCGCCAGCGATTCGGTCTACAGCCTGGCGGCGGATGCCGCAGGCCGTCTGTGGGTGGGGGGCCCCCGCGGCGTCCAGTGGGTGGATGGGACGGAGCACCGCCTGTTCAGGCGGGAGGACGGCCTGACGAGCACGGACTGCAATCCCTTCTCCACCTGGGTGGACGTCGATGGCGGTGTCTGGTTCGGCTCCACGGCGGGACTCCTCCACCACAGCCCCGAGCGACGGCTCGAGGCCCAGAATCCGCCTTCAACCCTCTTCGTCTCCTTCCGGCTGGGAGACCGCCAGTGGGACCACCCCTTTGCGGGCCCCGTGGACCTGGGGCCCGTGCCCTACGGAAACCGCACGCTGGCCGCCCACTTCACCTCCCTGACCTTCGAACACGAAGGGCGGATCCGTTTCCAGTCCCGCCTGACCGGCCTCGACGAGGGCTGGGTGGATATCCCCACCCAGGACCTCCGCTACCAGGCCCTGCCGCCCGGCCCCTACCGGCTGGAAGTCCGGGCCCTGCTGGATGACGGCACGGCCGGTCCCGTGGCTGCCGTGACCTTCCTGGTGCTGCACCCATGGTGGCTGCGCTGGTGGGCCTGGCCCGTCTGGGGCGGCCTGGCCGTGTGCGCCGGGTTGATGGCCTTCCGGTGGCGGTTGCGCCTCCTGGAGAAGCGCAACGAGGAGCTGAAGGTCCTGGTCTACCAGCGCACCGAAGCCCTGGAGCTGAGCAACCTCGCCCTGGCCACCATCTCCACGACGGACCCCCTCACGGGCCTGCGCAACCGGCGCTACCTGGAGGAGGAGCTGCCTCCGGTCATCGCCCTCGTCCTGCGCGCCCAGCGCGACCACCTGGCCGCGGAGCACAGCCCCAGCGAGACCTGCCTCGTCTTCGCCATGATCGACCTGGACCACTTCAAGCGCGTGAACGACACCTGGAGCCATGCCGCGGGCGATCTGGCCCTGAAGCAGGTGGCGGACGTCCTCCGCCACGAGGCCCGCGAGTCCGACTTCCTCATCCGGTGGGGCGGCGAGGAGATCCTCTTCGTGGGCCACACCGCCGATCTCGATGGCGCCGCCACGGTGGTGGCGCGCCTCCACCAGGCCATTCGGGAGCACGCCTTCAACCTGGACCTGCCGCAACCCATCCAGATCACTTGCTCCATCGGCTTCTCGCTCTTCCCCTTCCAGTCAGACCACCTCGAGGCCGCCTCCTGGGAGGACCAGGTGCGCGTGGCCGACCGCTGCCTCTACGCCGCCAAGCGCTCCGGCCGGGACGGCTGGGTGGGCGTCGCGGCGCATTCCGGCCTGCCGGAGGGCCTGGCCCAGCGCTTCGATCAGGGCCCCGCCCTCTGCGCCCAGGCCGGCGCCGTCGAGCTGCGCCACAGCCCCCGCGAGGGGGATCTGGTGTGGCATTGAGGCCTACAGCTTCGCCTCCATCTCCTTCACCATCTGCTCACCGCCCAGCTGCCGCATCTGGTTCAGGATCCAGGCCTGGCGTCCCCGGACGTACTCGCTGGGGGCATTCGCGCGAAACTTGCGGGGATTGGGGAGCACGGCGGCCAGCAGGGCCGCCTCGCCGGGCGTGAGGCGCTTGGCGGGCTTGCCGAAATAGGTGCGGGCCGCGGCCTCGGCGCCGTAGACGCCGTCCCCGAACTCCACGATGTTCAGGTAGACCTCGAGGATCCGCTTCTTCGACCAGCCCAGCTCGATCATCAGCGTGAACCAGGCTTCCGCGCCCTTCCGCGTCCAGGAGCGGCTGTTCCAGAGGAAGAGGTTCTTGGCCGTCTGCTGGGACACCGTGGAGGCGCCGCGCTTCTTGCGGCTGTGCTCGTTGTGCTGGATGGCCTTCTCGATGGCGTCCCAGTCGAAGCCGAAGTGGTCCGGGAAGTTCTGGTCCTCGGCTGCGATCACCGCCGCGCCGAGGCTGGGCGAGATGTCCTCCAGGGGCACCCAGCGGTGATGGGAGACATAGGGCTTGCCGCTGGACCAGGATTCCACCCGGCGCTGGACCATGAGGGCCGACACGGGCACCGGCACGAAGCGGAACACCGCCACCAGCACCACGCTGATCCCCAGGAACAGGCCCAGCATCCAACCCAGGACCACCAGGATCCGTCCGCCCCACCCGCGCTTCTTCTTCGCCATCCCTCCAGGATGCCAGCCCCGCCGCCCTGTGGCATCCTCGCAGGCGGAGGACGGCATGAGCGAAGCCCTGACGGGACCCGAACTGGTGGCGTTGGTGCGGCGGGTGTTCCTGCCGCGGCCGGAGGACAAGGCCCTGGCCATCCTGGTGGACCTGCCGGACCTGCACGTGCCGGACGACGCCGGCTGGATCGAGCGCCGCGCCATCGCCCAGGCCTGGGCTGACACGCTGAACGCCCACCGCAGTGAACTGGGGCTGGAGACCCGCCTGGTGGTCTACCCCAACGTCCACACCAACAACGGCGACCTGCCCGAGCGCGCCTGGATCCACGCCGGCGGTCCCCTGCCCTCCGCCGATTCGCTGGCCCCCGCGGCCTCCGTGAGCTTCACCGAGCTCTACGCCGGCCACCCCATCCTCATCGCCCTCACGAAGTTCTCCGCCACGGCCCCCCTCAAGCTGGCCGCGAAGACCCACCCCATCCGCGCCGCCACCATGCCCGGCTTCCGCTCGGACATGATCCCCGCCCTGCGCCTGGACTACACGGAGGTGAACCGCCGTGTGAACCTCCTGAAGGACCTGCTGGACCGGGCCGAGGGCGCGAGCTTCCGCTTCGGCACCCCCGACGGCCCCTGCGAGCTCTTCGTGGACCTGCGCCACCGCACGGGCCACGCCTCCGGCGGCCTGCTGCCTGCGCCGGGCGTGGCGGGGAACCTGCCCTCGGGCGAGGCCTACATCGTGCCCTACGAGGGCGAGCGTGAGGGCGATCCCAGCCGAACGGCGGGCGTGATGCCCGTGCAGTTCGGATCCGAGGTGGTGCGCTACCGCATTGAGGGCAACAAGGCCCTGGAAGTCGTCTCCGAAGGGCCGAAGTCCCGGGAGGAGGCCGCCCACCTCGCCCAGGAGCCCGCCTACGGCAACCTGGCGGAGCTGGGCCTGGGGGTGCTCTCCGCCTTCGGCGTGAAGCCCATCGGCGAGATCCTCCTGGACGAGAAGCTGGGCCTCCACCTCGCCTTCGGCCGCAGCGACCACTTCGGCGGCCAGGTGGGACCGAAGGACTTCAGCAGCCCCGAGGCCGTCATCCACATCGACCGCGTCTACGTCCACGAGACTCAGCCCGACGTGAAGGTGCTGTCCGTGGATCTCGCGATGGCCAACGGCAGCGCCGCGCCGCTCATGCGGGATGGAGCCTACACCGTCGGATTCTGATCCCATGCCGCAGAGAGTTTTGCCACGGATGAACA
Organism: Geothrix alkalitolerans; assembly: GCF_022808885.1. Classification (NCBI taxonomy): domain Bacteria; kingdom Pseudomonadati; phylum Acidobacteriota; class Holophagae; order Holophagales; family Holophagaceae; genus Geothrix; species Geothrix alkalitolerans. The sequence goes on from NZ_JAKZLE010000002.1 coordinate 334,763, forward strand.
CGGATAGACACGGATGAAAGCCAGCGCGCCTTATCAGTGTTCATCTGTGTTCATCCGTGGCTGATTTCCTTTTGCGGGCGGCGCCTTGGCGCAGCAGGGGCAGAGGCAGACCACGTTCCGGAGCTCTTCTGGCACCAATGCCAGCGAAGCCGGGTTGAAGGTGACGGTGGTGCACCAGCAGGGCGCGTCCAGATGGCCGCAGGCGGCGGGGGCACATCCGTTCGGCCCGCCGCAAAGGGGGCAGGTCTGTCTCTGGGCGGCGGTCAGGCTCTGGTCGTCGAGGGGCATGGTCGGAACTCGGAATGGCGGTTCAGGGACGCAGGGTGGCGATGGTCGCCTGCATGCGGGCCACCCCCTTTTACTGGCGCAAGATCTTGTCCATGGTTTGGCCCTTCGCGAGCTCGTCGATGAGCTTGTCGAGATACCGGATCTTCTGGGTGATGGGGTCCTGGATGTCCTCGACGCGAACGCCACACACGACCCCCTTGATGTGAGCGCTGTTCGGGTGGATCGCCGGGGCCTGGTCAAAGAAAGCCTGGAAATCAATGTGGACGACGGCGTGGTGCCGGAGCTGCTCGCGACTGTAGCCCGTCAGCCAGCAGATGATGGTGTCCACCTCCTCCTTCGTCCGGTTCTTGCGTTCGGCCTTCTGCACGTACAGCGGATAGACCGTCGTGAAGAGCAGCTTTGAGATTTCGCGTGGGGGCATGAGGGTGTCTCTTGGTTCGATCGTTCAGGGATGCCTGGCGAATGAAGTTAACCGGACCCGCCTACACCGAGCCGTCGAGTGGAGCCGAGGAAGTGGAGCGCTGAGAGCGCGGAAGGCAATGCAGGCGGGGTCCGACTTGAGCCAGAGGTTAGGCGTCTGCATTTGAATTGCCATTCTGGCTTGAAGTGTGGAATGCCATGGTGATGATTGACGGAAAAATAAAGCCCTTAAGATAGGAGAGCGGATGCCTACCCAGGGTGAAATCGACGGGCAGTTTCCCGAAGTGCGCCCAATAGTGCGTTGCAACAAGCCCGGTGATACCGGCCCACATTCCATACAATGCCCAGCGTTTACCAAAGGCGACGAGCAATAAACTGAGAGTAATCATCACTCGAAGGACCGATTGCACGTATTCGAATGCTGTATGCACACTATTCCCAACACCTAGATACAGATCGCACAGGGTATAGATGTGGTAACAGATCAGCAGTCCGGCGAGAATAAAGATGATCAGGCGCCGGAATAACAGAAATCGGCTCGTCTGCATTCTAGGCAGTGTGTTCACTTCGGCCCTCCTTTCTACAGACGCTTAAGTTCCTTTAGACGGAGATGAACGAAGAGGACGCTAATGGGATCACTCTCCCACCGCCGTCCCTCCTCGTCCATCGCCAGCTGCCTTGTCTTTTCTTGGTGCCTTGGTAGTGATCCTTCTTTTACCGCGAACGGCTCATCGCTTCGGATACGCCGGCACCGCGGGGAAGGCAGGCGTGGGGTTGTCGCGCAGCTGCTTCAGCAGGGTCTCGATGCCCACTTCGAGCTGGCGGTCGTGGCCCTGCAGGAGGCTGGCGGGGTCGTTCTCCACGGTGAGGTCGGGGTCGGCGCCGTGGTTCTCCACCCACCACTTCCCTTCACGGCCGTAGAAGCCGTTGTTGCTCTGCTCGACACGGCCGCCGTCCAGGGTGAGCTGGGTGTTGATGATGCCCACCAGGCCACCCCAGCTGGGCACGCCCACGATGGTGCCGAGCTTGCGCGCCTTCACGTGCTCGAGGAAGGCCTCGCCGTCGCTGCCGTTCTGCTCGTTGGTGAGGAAGACGTAGCGGCCGTCGCTGGCGGTGCCCGGGTAGCGGAAGGACCCCATGCCGCGCAGCACGTTGAAGCCCACCTGCTTGCGCTCCAGCTTGTCGATCATGAAGAACTCGGTCCAGCCCCCGCCGTTGCCGCGCACATCGATGACGATGCCCTTCTTGTAGCGGAAGGCGCGCCAGTACTTGTCGAACTGGCCGATGTTCTGGTCGCCCATGGCCGTGAGGTGCATGTAGCCGAGCTGGCCGTTCGAGGCCTTGTCCACGGCGGCGATGTTGCCGGCCACCCAGTGCTCGTAGCGCAGGGACCCGTCATTGGGGACGGGTTCCACCTCGACGGTGCGGGCGCCGTCCAGGGTGGGCTTCGCGTTCACCGTCAGCGTGACCTTCTGTCCCTTGATGACCTGGAGACGCGACTCGATGGCCTCGGGGGCCTTGAGGGGCTTGCCGTCGATGGCCAGCAGGTAGTCGCCCTCCTTCACCTTGGGCGCGGGATCGGCCAGCGGCGCCTTGAGGTCTCGGGCGTAGGCCGTGGGGCCATAGACCTTGGCGAAGCGGTAGAGGCCGTTCTCGGCCTTGAAGTCGGCGCCGAGGAACCCCGGATGGACCGGGCTCGGAGCCAGCTTGGCCGGGCCCAGGTCGCCGCCGGACACATAGGTGTGGCTCACGCACAGCTCGCCCACCATCTGGCTCAGCAGCCAGTTGAGCTCCTGGCGGGAATTGAGCTCCGGCAGCCAGGCGCGGAACTTGGCGCCGATGGCGGCCCAGTCGTTCCCGTTCATGTTCGCGTCATAGAAGAAGTCCCGGTACCAGCGCCAGGTGTCCTCGAAGATCTGCTTCCACTCGGCCCGGGGATCGGCGGTCATGATCATCCGCTCCAGGTCCAGCTTCTCGGGCAGGGCCTTGGAGGTGAACACGGCCGCGGCCTCGCCCACGTGGAAGTTCGGCCCCTTGCGGAGGAGCAGGCGCCGGCCCTCGGCATCGAAGGTCCAGTCGCTGATGGCATCCGTCAGCACCACCTCCTTGTCCTTCTTGGCGGAGGCATCATAGAGGTGCAGCTTCCACTTGTCGGCGCCGCGGGGTGCGTAGAACTCCTCCACCACGTTGTCGTCCCAGCCCCCGACCTCGTCCCAGCCCACGATCCCCCTTCCCGCCTTGAGGTGGAAGAGGTTGCCGGGCTTCACAGGCAGGGGCGCGATGCGGTCGGACAGCCCGGCCACATCGATGCGGAAGGCGGAGGCGCTCGAAAGCGAAGCTACGGCGGAGGTCTTGTCTTCACCGGCCCGCAGCTTCACCGCCATGACCTGAACCGGCGCGGACTGGATGTGGTTGTCCTGGCTGGGATCGAGCTGCGTGTGGAAGTTGCTGTAGCTCAGGAAGTAGAGGGTGCTGCCGTCGTGGTCGAAGGTGGGGTTCACGCAGTCGTAGAACCCATCCGTGAGGGCCACCTTCTGCTTCGTGGCGAGGTTGAACAGGATGATGCGGCCGTTGCGGCTGGGCTCCACCACCGAGTAGGCCACCCACTGGGAGTCCGGCGCCCAGGTGTAGTCGCTCACCTCCCAGGAGAACTGGTCGTTCTTCAGGTCGTGGAATTCGTCCACCTTGGTGAGCTTCTTCGTGGCCACGTCCATGACGTAGATGGCCAAGCTCTTGTCGCCGAAGAGGACCTTCGTGCCGTCTGGGCTCCACTCCAGGTGGTAGAGGGCGGTCTTGAGACCTGTGGGAATGCGCTCCGCCGCACCGCCCTCCGCGGGCTGCACGTAGAGGTCGTAGTCGCCGCTGGCGTCGCTGAAATAGGCCACGCGCTTGCCATCCGGCGACAGGCGCGGGAAGCGCTCGCGCACGCCCGGCGTTTGCGTGAGGTTCTTCGCAGGCTTCGCCGCGTCCGTGGGGAGCAGGAAGACCTCGCCACGTGCCTCGAAGACGGCGGTCTGGCCCGTCAGGCTCATGGCCTGGATCCACTCCTTGGGGTTCACGGGATGGGGCGCCACCTTCCAGGCATCGCTGGCGGTCGTGACGGGCACGGGGCGAACGGTCTTCGTGGCCAGGTCCAGGGCCTGGAGGTATCCGCCCTGCTCGAAGACCACCGTGCGGCCGTCCGTGCTGGGCTGCTGCACGTCGAAGTCCTTCAGGTCCGTGAGCTGCTCCACGGCCTTGGTGGCGGGATCGACCGCATAGAGGTTGGTGATGCCGCTGGCGCCGCGGTCGGACTCGAAGAGCACCTTGCCGTTCGCCCAGATGGGGGCGCCGTTGCGGCCCACGTAGTCCGTCAGCTTCGTGAAGCCGCCGGTCTTCAGGTCCGCCAGCCAGAGGTCCTGGTGCAGGCCGCCCTTGTAGCGCTTCCAGTAGTACTCGACATGTCCCTTGGAGCTGTAGGCCAGGCGCTGGCCATCCGGCGACAGGGTGCCCTGGACGGCCCGCGGGACCGCGAGGGCCGCGGGTTCGTGGCCTTCCAGATCGACGGTGAAGAGCCGTTCGATGGGACGGCGGTCATACCCGCCGAGGGCCTTGACCACCACCTGGAGGCTGTCCGGCGTCCAGCCCTGCACGGAGGCGTACCCGCTCCAGGTGAGGCGCTTCGGCGTGCCGCCCTCGGCGGGCATGACATAGGCCTCGGTGGCCCCGTCGTACTGGGCGCTGAAGGCGATCCACTTGCCATCGGGGCTGAAGCGGGCCGCGGTCTCCACGCCGGGATGCGATGTCAGGCGGCGGGCCGCGCCGCCCTTGAGGGAGCCCAGCCAGAGGTCGCTTTCCCAGGTGAAGACCACGCGATCGCCATGCACATCCGGCGAGCTGACGAAGCGGGGCGCGCGGTCCTGGGCCACGAGGGCGCAGGCCACGAGAAGCACGGCGGAAGCACGGAAGCGCGGCATCAAAGACTCCGGTGAAGGGTGGATCACTATACATCGCTTCACGAGGAGGGAGTGAGCCCCACGTGGACGAAGTCCCGAATCGCCTTGTGGCGCCTGGAAATCGATGCTAGGTTGACCTTCCAACAGGCTTTCCATGTTCCACGCCGGTCCCGCCATCATTAGCGCCGCCAACGCGATCATTCCGTCGCGCGAGGGGGCATAGGCCGGATCCGATCCACGATTCCAAGCCCCCCGCACCGCAAGGTCGGGGGGTTCTTCATAAGAGGTCATAACAAAACCCGACGGAGCCGCGATGAACCCAGGCAGTATGCACCGCAAGGAAGGGCCCGCTGGGCGATGCGGCACATCGTTCAAGGGCCCTGACGCCGCGGGGCGCCTGCCTGGGTTCATCCCTCCGGGCGATGGGCGGCGGGCGTCGCGATGCAGCGTCACGCTCGTCGCGCGTAGTACCCGCTACGCGTCGACTCGCGTTTCTCGCCTCGCTCGCCCGGCGCACCTCGCGCGGTCCCGTGGGGTTTTGTTATGACCTATTTGCCCGGAGCACCCATGAGCCCAGATACGGTCCAGCCTCCCCAGGATCTCCTCGAGCGCATCCTCACGGCCCTGGTCTACGATGTGGCCATCGAGTCGCCCCTGGAGGCGGCGCCGCGCCTGTCAGGCCGGGTGGGCTGCCCCGTGTGGCTGAAGCGCGAGGACCTCCAGCCCGTGTTCTCCTTCAAGCTCCGGGGCGCCTACAACAAGATCGCCCAGCTAGAGCCCTCGGAGCGGGCCAAGGGGGTCATCGCCGCCTCCGCGGGCAACCACGCGCAGGGCGTGGCCCTGGCCGCCCGTAAGCTGGGGTGCGAGGCGGTGATCGTCATGCCCGTGACCACGCCCCGCATCAAGGTGGATGCCGTGCGCCGCCTGGGCGCGGAGGTCGTCCTCCACGGGGACTCCTTCGACCAGGCCTACGCCCACTCCCAGACCCTCATGGCTGCCGAGGGCAAGGTCTACATCCACCCCTACGACGATCCCGACGTGATCGCGGGCCAGGGCACCATCGGCCTGGAACTGCTGCGCCAGATGCCCCGGGGGCTGCGGGCGGTGTTCGTGCCCGTGGGCGGCGGAGGCCTCATCGCCGGCATCGCCGCCTACCTCAAGCGCCTCCGGCCGGAGATCCGGATCATCGGCGTGGAGCCCGCGGACGCGGACGCCATGACCCGCTCCCTGGCGGCGGGCCACCGGGTGAAGCTGGAGCGGGTGGGCCTCTTCGCGGACGGCGTGGCCGTCAGCCAGGTGGGCGCCCTGCCCTTCGAGCTCTGCCGGCAGCACGTGGACGAGATGGTGCGGGTGGACACGGACGAGATCTGCGCCGCCATCAAGGATGTCTTCGAGGAGACCCGCTCCATCCTGGAGCCCTCCGGGGCCCTGGCCCTGGCGGGGCTCAAGGCCTGGGCGGCCCGCCAGGGCGCGGAAGCGGGCGGCGGGAACCTGGTGGCGATCCTCTCCGGCGCCAACGCGAACTTCGACACCCTCCGCTTCGTGGCCGAACAGGCGGAGCTGGGCGAAAAGCGGGAGGCCATCCTCGCCGTCACCATCCCCGAGCGGCCCGGCAGCTTCAAAGCCTTCTGCGAGCTCATCGGCGCCCGGTCCGTCACCGAGTTCAACTACCGCCTGGCGGATCCGGACCGGGCCCACATCTTCGTGGGGCTGCAGGTGGCGGACCGCTCGGAGATCGAACCGCTGCTGGCGCGCCTGCGGGCCGAAGGCTTGGAGGCCCGGGACCTGAGCGACAACGACATGGCCAAGTTCCACGTGCGCCACATGGTGGGGGGCCGCGCGCCCTCGGCCACCCATGAGCGGCTCTACCGCTTCGAGTTCCCCGAGCGGCCCGGCGCCCTGCTCCGCTTCCTGGAGCGCATGAGCCGCGGCTGGAACATCTCCCTCTTCCACTACCGCAACCACGGCGCCGACTACGGCCGCGTCCTGGCCGGCATCCAGGTCCCCCCTGAAGATCAGGTGACCTTCCAGGCCTTCCTGGACGGCCTGGGCTACCAGTTCGTGGATGAAGGGGACAACCCGGCGTACAAGCTGTTCCTGGGATAGCACGCAGTAGGGAAAGATCACCACCAAGACACCAAGGCACCAAGAAAAGCGAAGGAAGAGCCTTTGCACTTCTTGGCGATCTTGGTGCCTTGGTGGTAAAAACCCGCTTCTCGTACCAAACCATAGCTGGTCTGGAAGCTTAGAACAGCTTCCCCACCAGCGCCGCCAGGGCGGTTTCGGTGCGGAGGATGCGGGGGCCGAGGTCCAGGGGCTTCAGGCCGGCCTTGAGGAGGCTTTGCACTTCGGCCTCCACCCAGCCTCCCTCGGGGCCGATGGCGAGGGTGACGGGGGCCGCCAGCACCTTCGGCGCCGCGGCGCCGGTGCCGGGATGCGCCATGAGGCCCGTGCCGCCCGCCAGTAGGCCGGGCAGCTCGTCCTCCACGAAGGGGCGGAAGAGCCGCGCCAGGCGCAGCTCGGGCAGCACCGTGTCCTTGGCCTGCTCCAGGCCCAGGATCAGCTGCTCGCGCAGGTTCTCGGGCTTCATCCTCGTGCTGGCCCAGTAGGCCTTCTCCACCTTCCAGGCGTTGAGCAGCACGATCCGCGCCGCGCCCAGGCTGGCGGCGGCCGCCACCACGCGGTTCAGGACTTTGGGTCGAGGCACCGCGATGAGCAGGTTCAGCGGCAGCTTGGGCGGCGGCGCCTGGTCCAAGGTCAGCTCTAGCTCCAGGACCTCGCCGTCCAGGCGCAGCACCCGGCCCCGGCCCATCTTCCCGTTCAGCAGGCCTACGGCCAGCTCGTCGCCAACACCGGCACGATGGACCACGCGGACATGGGCCAGGCGCCGGCCCGCGAGGCGGGCCCGGTCCGGGGCTGTCAGGTCCTCCGGCAGCAGAAGCACCAGGTTCAAGGGAGGTCCCGGCCCAGGTCCAGGGCCAGGATCAGGTCGCGGTCGACCTGGTTCCCGATCTGGAAGACATGGTCGCCGACTTCCCGGAAGCCGCTGCGGGCGTAGAAAGCCAGGGCCTTGTGGTTGTTCTCCCAGACGCCCAGCCAGAGGACGTCCGCGCCCCAGGCCCGCGCCATCTCCACCGCCTCCGCCATGAGGGCCGCGCCTCGACCGCCGCCCTGGGCCGCGCGCAGCACATAGATGCGCTGCAGCTCCACCGGACGCTCGCCGGGGACACCCGGCTCCCGGTGGCCCAGGCGCAGCTGGAGGAAGCCCATGGGCACACCATCGACCTCCAGGATCCGGGCGGGCCGAGACGAATCCTCCAGCTCGGCCTGCTGGATGGCCTCGCCGTAGACGGTCGCCAGGAAAGCCTCCAGGTCCGGGCCGGAGGTGTGCTGTTCGAAGGTCTCGCGGAAGGTGCGGGTCGCGAGGTCGGCAAGGATGGCGGCGTCTTCCGGGGTGGCGGGTCGGATGGCGATGGCAGGCATGGGCGCTACTTTCGCTTGGGGTTGGAGCGGGGCCTCGTCTTGGCGCGGGCGGCCACGGCGATGGCCTTGGCCATCCAGACCGAGAGCTGGTCCGGGTCCTCCAGCACCTCGACAGGCAGCTCGTAGTACTGCATGGGCCGCGCCGGGTCGCCGAAGGGCATGAAGGGCCCCATGCCGGCGACCTCGAAGTCGGGGCGGTTCGTGTCGTCCGCCTTGAAGTAGAGCGTGTCCTCCGCGGCCAGGGCGAAGGCGCGTCCGTCGGCGAAGAAGCAGAGACCGCCGAACATCCGCCGGGAGTCCACGGGGCGGATCCGCCCCATCTGCTCCAGGAGGTATGTGCGGTAGCTCACGGAAACGGCCATGGCGACATGGTACTCTCCTCGCGGCACCGCCGGGACGCCCGGCGTTTTCACAGGATCCCCCATGCGGATCAACACCCTCGACGACCTCCTCCGCGCCGTGAAGGACCGCCCCCGCAAGCGCCTGGTGGTGGCCTGGGCCAATGACGCCCACACCCTGGAGGCCGTGAACGCCGCCGTGGAAGCCGGTTTGGTGGAGGCCATCCTCGTGGGCGACGAACCCGTGATGGTGAAGGTCTGCGGCGACCAGGGCATGGCGAAGGAGCGCTTCCGCATGGTCCACGCCGCCTCGGACACCGAGGCCGCGGACAAGGCCGTGGCCATGGTGCGCTTCGGCGAGGCGGACCTGCTGATGAAGGGCCTGCTCAGCACCGAGAAGTACATGAAGGCCATCCTGAACAAGGACCAGGGTCTGCTGGACCCCGGCGCCATCCTCAGCCACGTGACCGTGATGGAGCACCCGGGCCATCCCAAGCTGCTCATCGCCGGCGACGTGGCCGTGATCCCCGAACCGGAGTTCAAGGAGAAGGTGGCCATTCTCGGCTACCTGGTGCGGACCGCGAAGGCCCTGGGCGTCGAGACCCCCAAGGTGGCCGTGCTGGCCGCCTCCGAGCAGGTGCAGCCGAAGATGCGCGCCAGCGCCGAGGCCGCCCTGCTCTCCAAGATGGCTGACCGCGGCCAGATCAAAGGGGCCCTCGTCGACGGGCCCATGGCCCTGGACGGCGCGATCGACCCTGAATCCGCGCGCATCAAGGGCATGACCGGCCCCGTGGCGGGCGACGCAGACTGCCTGCTCTTCCCCAACCTGGAGGCCGGCAACACCTTCTACAAGGCCGGCACCAAGCTGGGCGGCGCGGAGATCGCCGCCGTCGTGGCCGGAGCCCGGGTCCCCTGCGTGCTCAGCAGCCGGGGCGACACCGCCAAGACCAAGCTCAGCTCCATCGCCCTGGCGGCCCTGCTGGCTTAAAGCTCCTACTTCTTCTCGACGTTCAGCTCCGAGAAGGTCATGAGGATCTGCTGCTTGTTCGCGCTCCCCATCCAGACGCTGAGGTCCAGGGCCACAGGGAGCGGAAGGTCCTGGATGGCCTTGTTCGTGATCAGGACCTTCAGGCGCAGGGAGGAGTCCGTGGACAGGTAGTCGCCGTCGTAGCCGGCCAGCACCAGCCCGCCCGGTTGGCGCTCGAAGGTGGGCCGGATGGTGGAGTCGAAGGCTGGACTCTTCACCTTCATTTCGGTGATGGTGAACGTCCGGTCCATCTGGAGGTGCACCTTGACATCCCCCGTCTCCTCCCAGTCCACGAGGTAGTGGGAGCCCGCATCCATCACCCGGGCGGAAGCGCCCGCGGGCGGGAACGGGGTGTTCACCATGAAGGGAGCCCAGGTCTGGAAGAAGCCCGTGAGGGTCTGCTCCATGCCGCTGTACACCTGGTTCAACCCGGCCGTGGTCTGGGGATTCGGGCTGTCCACGGTGTTGTGCGAGACCTGGGCGTCGCCCTGGGGGCCCACCCGCACGTCGAACCGGACCTTCGCAAAGAGGTCCATGGCCGCCTTGTAGCCTTCCGGATTCGCCTTCGCCTGGTCCGCCAGCATGGCGGCCCAATCCGGCGTCGCGACAAAGCGGTAGCGGTTGAAGCCCTTCCCGGCCAGGTTCACGTAGGCAGCACGGGCCTTCTGGAGCACGCCTTCGGGGTCGGGCACGGCCTTGGGTGCCGGTGCTTTCGGCGCCGCTTTGGGGGGCGCCGCCAGGAGCACGGGTCCCCAGGCCGCCGGGCCGAGTCCGGCCGAGGCGAGGAGGAGGATCGGGGCAAGACGGCGGCGGTGGCTCAAGGGGCCCTCCGGAAGGTCAGGTTTCGACGATGGATGGCCCCAGTCTAAGGGCGTTCTCAGGCTGGCGGGTAGTCCTTGGCCATTTCCCGGCCGGAGAGGACGCGCAAGGCGCCCTTGGCAAGGGCGGCCATCTCGTTCTCGCCGGGGTAGACCTTCACGGGGCAGCCGAGGGCGGCGGTCAGGCGGGTCAGCTCCGCCACCAGCTTCGGGGAGCGGGCCATGCCGCCCGTGAGGAGGATGGCGTCGATGGAGGCGCCCTCGAAGGCGGGCGCCAGCGCCGTGATGGCCTTGGCGATCTGGTAGATCATGGCGTCATAGACCAGCGTGGCTTCGACGTCCCCGGCCTCCACCCGGCGCTCCACCTCGCGCATGTCCGAGGTGCCCAGGAGGTCGATCATGCCGCCCCGGCCCTTGTTCTTGAGCTTCAGCTCGGCCTTGGTGTACTTGCCGGAGAAGCAGAGGTCGATGAGCTGGCCCGCAGGCAGGGTGCCCGTGCGCTGGGGCGAGAAGGGCCCTTCCCCGTCCAGGCCGTTGTTCACGTCGATGTAGCGGCCCTTGCGGTGGGCGCCGACGGTGATGCCGCCTCCCATGTGGGCCACGATGACATTCACGCGCTCGTAGAAGGTCTCGTGCTCCTCGGCGTAGCGCCGGGCCGTGGCGATCTGGTTCAGCGCATGGCTGATCACGCGGCGGGGCAACTCCCTCAGGCCGGAGATCTTCACCTTGGGATCGGCCTCGTCCACCACCACCGGGTCCACGATGTAGGCCGGGGTGCCCGTGCCAGCCACCAGCTCGGCGGCGATGAGGGCCCCCAGGTTCGAGGCGTGCTCTCCGCGGGACCCTTGTTTCAGATCCTCCAGCATGGGAGGTCCCACCCGCCAGGTGCCGTGGGGGATGGGCCGCAGCAGGCCCCCCCGCCCGGCCACGGCGTCGAGGTCCGCAGGGGTGAAGCCCCGGTCCCGCAGGAAGCACAGGACCGCATCCTTGCGGAAGGCGAACTGCTCGGTGATGGGGTGGCCCTCGAAGGGCTTCAGCTCTTCGGCGGAATGCTGGAGCTCCTCCGTGAACCGCTCCTCATCGCCTTCGAAGATCGAGGTCTTGGTGGACGTCGATCCGGGGTTCAGCACCAGCACGCGATGGCGCCGGAAGAAGGTGTCCTTGGGCGTCCGCTTCCACTCGCCGTAGGCGTGCAGGCGCATGACGGAGGCCTTGATGGCCAGGCGGATGTCCTCGGGCGTGCAGTCCATGGGCAGGTCCACGCCCTGGAACCAGAGGCCGAACATGACGGGGAACTTCTTCGCCTCCGGGAACCGCGTGGCGTAGAGGTGGTAGAGCAGGTTCCCCATGTCCAGGTTGGGGCACACGATCACGTTGGGGACGCCTTCCCAGGGCAGGCCGTCCGCATGGTACAGGTCCGCGGAGCGGCGCGAGAGGGCCACGCTGACCTTCACCTCCCCGCGGATGTGGATGCTGGCGTAGCGCGTGTGGTGGGCGATGCGTTCCGCGAGGATCTCCGGCACCAGCTCGGCGGCCTGCCGCACCAGCTCGGGCGACGGTCCCTCGTCGCTGCCGCGGTTGGAGTAGGACACCATGGCACAGCGGATCTCCGGCAGCACCTCCTCGGGGATGAGGTCGCGGGCCACCGCGCAGGTGCCCACAGCCACTTCCGCCAGCGTGCGCGGCGTCATGGTCGCGTTCACGCCCACGTCCCCGAACACCACGATGTTGCGGGGATAGACCTCCTCGGGATGCTCGTCGGGAAGCACGAACACGCCGGCCTCGCAGGCGACGCTGCGCTGGGACAGGATGTCCACCATGGGCCGGAAGAAGGCCTTGGGCTCGTGGATGGCGCCGCCCACCACCATGTCGGCATGCCCGAGCTTCACGGCCCAGATGCCGAAGCGGCCGGGCTCCCGGACCAGGTCCCGGGCCTCCGCGATCCCGATGGGCCGCTGGTGAGTCCTCCCGAACTCCACGCAGGCCGCGGCGAAGGACTCCACCAGGTCCGGCCGGGAGGCGGGATCCACGAAGGCGCTCTCGGAGAGGGTGTAGGCCACCCGGTCCGCGCCCAGGTGCGCCAGCCGCTGGGCGGCCACGGCCCGGACCTCGGCCTCGGGCGCGAGGAAGACGGGGCGGATGAAGCGCCCGAGGAAACAGGCGGCTTCGAGGGTGCGGGGATCCAGGGCCTCCGGGAACATCACCGTGGGGCGGTTCCGGGGCACGGCCAGGAGACGACTGTCGAGGGACGCTTCGATGTCAAACATGGGGCTCCGCATCGCTTGAAAAGCCTTGCAGCGCAGAGTCTAGCAGGCAGCGGATTCTATTTTGCCGATCCCGTGGTCACATATCCGGCGACCGGTCTGCGACTTGGGCCGACTCCACCCAGATCACCTCGCAGGAACCATCCCCGGTATCCGTCCGGCTCAGGCTGCTCACCCAGTGCCAGCCGTCCTTCCCGTCCGCCCGCACGAGCTGGCCCTTCAGGTGGACCAGCTGTCCCACCCTGGCCGCCTTCAGGCGCCGGGCGACACCTCCGTTCGCGGGGATCATATGCATGTTGGCGCTGTGGCTGACGACCTGGGTTTCCGGGACGGGCATGCGTGCCGATCGCCAGAAGTACCAGCGGTCCCGCTGGTCGATGGTGAAGGCCTCCAGAATGCGCGAATCGGACATGGGGCCCCACCCCAGGGCCAGGTCCACGGGCGACAGCTCCGCCGCCCGATCGAAGCGGTAGCGCTCCTTGCCCAGTATGCGCGCATGGATGTCGAAGGCGGCGAGCGGCGTGATGGTGTGGTTCTTGAAGGTCCACGTCGCCGTCGATTCCGGAGGTTCCTGGACCGGTTCCTCCGGCGCGAGAGCCCCTGCAGGCTGGGATACGGCCCGCTGGTCCCACCACAGGAACGCAGCGATAAGGACCAGGCCAGCCATGACCAGGCCTGCCCGGCGCTCACGCCATCTCTCGAGCCATGCACCCATGGTCCAAGGCTACCCTGACCAGCCGCCCGGATCCCGGATCAGAACTTCACGACATCCGTGGCGACGAACTGGTGGTGTTCTGTGCCCGGCTCCCGAACCAGCGGGTAGGCGATGGTCAGCAGGAACACCCGCCCGACCGAGCTCTTCAGGTTGCCCAGGCGCAGGCCACCCCCCACATCCACGTAGGTGCGGCTCCAGCGCCCGGTGTCGGTCCGATGGATGGCGCCGGCGTCCGCGTAAGCCACGAACCCGAGCCGCAGGATGCCGAGCCAGTCGTAGGAGGTGTTGACGCGCTCCTCGAGGGAGGCCATCCACCGGCGATCCCCCAGCAGCAGGTGGTTCCCGTACCCCCGCATCCCGTCCATCCCGCCCAGGTAGAGGTAAGACTCGGGCTCCGGCCGGCGGACTGCGTCCAGCTGCACATAGGCCGCCTGGGTCTGCGCCCGGAATCCCTGGTAGTAGGTGGTCAGGCTGAGCGTCGCGAGGGCGTCGCGCCAGCCCTCGGGCTCATGCCGGGTCGCCCCCTTGGCTCGGAGCAGGATGAGGGAACTGTCCCCCGGCGCCCATCCCTTGGAGGCGCTGACCCGGATGAAGGGCGAGTCGAGGTCGCTTCCCAGGCTCTTCAGATGGGAGCCCAGGCTGAAACTCGCGGCCCACCCGAGGTTGTAGTCCTCGGAGTGGGTCATGCCTGCGAGGTCCCGGAACGTCCGGAACCGGTCCTCGAACAGGCTCCACGAGACGTGGAGGCCTCGCAGCCGGCGGTCCGACAGCGAGGGGACGGGGAGGTTCCCGGCATCCAGGGTCTGGATCGGGCCGTACTCGGACCGGCTCAGATCCAGTCCCCCACCCAACCGGATCGCCTGCCCATCCAGCACCAGGGCTGCCATGGAGCCTTCGACCAGGAGGCCCTCCTGCCGGGAGGCGAAGGCGTAGGCGGTGCGCTCCTGGTTGTAGACCGACTGGATGGCGTCCGAGGAAGAGGCCCTGAACGTCATGGACCACGGCGTCTCCAGCCCCCGGTACGGCTTCGAGAGCTCGAGGTAGCGGGTCTTCCCGTCCGAGAGCACCTGATAGCGCGAATCCAGCGTCCATTGGGTTCCGAGGATCTGCCGGTCCAGGTACTGCATCGTCTCGATGGAGCGCTCGGGGGTGCGCTCGTGGGACAGGATCAAGTCTTTCCCGTAGCCCAGGAAGTTGGCCTCGTGGAGGGAGAACCCGAAATTCCGCTGCCCGCCTACCTGGGTGAAGCCCGCGCTGCCCTTCAAGGTCCAGGCATCCCGGGTGCGGACCACGGCCCTGACCGCCCCGGTCTCGTCCACCTGAGGGTCGATCTGGGCGTCCTTGAAGAACCGGAAGGTCCGCAGGTTCCGCTCGGCCTCATGGATCAGCCGGGCCTTCACCGGATCCCCCGGCTTGAAGGGGATCTCCCGGCGCACCACCTGCTCCCGCGTCTGGATGTGCAGGAAGTTCGCGGTACGGCCGATCCAGTGGTTCTCATGGGGAAGGGAGAGATCGAAGACATCCCCCACGCGGATGTCGATGCCCGCGATGCGGGCCTGTCGGGCCTCCAGCTCTTCCCAGGTGGGCGGTGCCTGGGCGCCGAGCGTGGTGCCGACCAGGAACCCCGCCAGGGCAGCCCTTCGGCAGAAGCGATCCGGACGTCGGCCCCTTTCCTGCGCGATGGACATGCCCAAAGCCTAGGCGAAATGGTGACGGCCGTCACGGCGGATGGGCGGGATCCGCCTATGATTCGTGCCTTCGTATGGTTCTTTCCGCGCAGGATTCCAGTCATCCGCTCCTCCCGGAGCCGGGACGCAGGACCGCGGAAAGCTCCCCGAATCCGGGCGGGACGGCGCGCCGGAACGGTAACCTATCCCAAACCCGTCCCCTGGAGTCCTCATGGACCTCACTTGGCTTTCCGCCAACCCCGGCCTGACCCTGCTGACCCTGCTCGCGATCACCTTCGCGGTGCTGCTCCTCAGCAAGTGGATCCGCTACATCCCGAACAACCGCGTGGGCATCGTGGAAAAGCTCATCAGCCGGAAGGGCTCGGTCAAGACCGGCCTCATCGCCCTCAGCGGCGAGGCCGGCTACCAGCCCCAGCTCCTGCGCGGCGGCTGGCACCTGCTCACGCCCTTCCAGTACCGCATCCACAAGATGCCCCTGGTGACCATTCCCCAGGGCAAGATCGGCTACATCTTCGCCCGAGACGGCCACGACCTGCCGCCCTCCCAGGCCCTGGCCAGCAATGCCCACGGTGCCGACTTCCAGGATGTGGTGGCCTTCATTCAGGGCGGTGGCGAAAAGGGCCCCCAACGCCAGATCCTGCGCGAGGGCATCTACGCGATCAACCTGGCCCAGTTCGTGGTGCTCACCGAGGATCGGCTCTTCTACCTGCCCCTGGATCCCGGCGAGCTGGACACCTTCCAGAAGATGAGCGCCATCATCACCGAGCGCGGCGGCTGGCGCCCCGTGATCATCAAAGGCACGGACGACGCCGTGGGCATCGTGACCGTGCATGACGGCCCCAGCCTGGCCAGCGGCGAGATCATCGCCCCCACCGTGGGCGAGGACCCGCACCAGGCATCCAGCTACCACAACAACTTCCAGGATGCGGACAAGTTCCTGGTGGCCGGCGGCCAGCGTGGGCGCCAGTACCAGGTGCTGGTGGAAGGCACCTACTACATCAACCGCCTCTTCGCCACGGTGGAGCTGATCCCCAAGACCGTGGTGGAGGTGGGCACCGTCGGCGTGGTGGTGAGCTACACCGGCGCCATCGGCGCCGACATCAGCGGCCAGGAGTACCGCCACGGCGAGCTCGTGGCCAAGGGCAGCCGCGGCGTGTGGAGCGAGCCTCTGCTGCCCGGTAAGTACGCCTTCAACACCTACGCTGGCAAGGTGCTCATGGTGCCCACCACCAACTTCATCCTGAAGTGGTCCAAGGGCGAGGTGGGCAGCCACAAGTTCGACGAGAACCTGGCCGAAGTGAGCCTCATCACCAAGGACGCCTTCGAGCCCAGCCTGCCGCTCTCCGTGGTGGTGCACATCGACTACCGCAAGGCGCCCCTCGTCATCCAGCGCTTCGGCGACATCAAGAAGCTGGTGGAGCAGACGCTGGATCCCATGGTCAGCGCCTACTTCAAGAACATCGGCCAGACCCGCACCCTCATCCAGCTCATCCAGGACCGCAGCGCCATCCAGGAGCTGAGCGGCTCGCAGATGAAGGAGAAGTTCGCCCAGTACAACCTTGAGCTGCAGGAAGTCCTCATCGGCACGCCCACCAGCGGGGCGCCCGGCGGGCAGATCGAGCAGATCCTCGTCCAGCTCCGCAGCCGCCAGATCGCCGACGAGCAGGTGGAGACCTACGGCCGCCAGCAGAGCGCCGCGGTGAAGGAGCGGGAGCTGCGCGAGGCCGAGGCCCGGGCCAAGCAACAGACCCTGCTGACGGAATCCGCCATCGGTATCGAGGTGCAGAGCAACCAGGGCAAGGCCGAGTACGCCAAGGCCCAGCAGCAGGCCGCGCAGATCCAGACGTTGGCCGGCGCCGAGGCGGAGAAGGTTCGCCTCATGGGCGAGGGCGAGGCCAAGCGCATCAAGGTCATGGCCGAGGCCCAGGCCGAGCAGGCCGCCCGCGTGGGCATCGCCCAGGCCATGGCCATCGAGGAGCAGGTCCGCGCCTACGGCGGACCCCAGTTCCAGCTGGTGCAGCAGGTCATGAGCCGTTTCGCCGAAGCCATCGAGAAGTCCCAGGTGGACGTGGTGCCCAAGATCCACATGGGCGGCGGAGAGAAGGGCGGCGGCAGCCTCATCGAGAGCCTGCTGGGCCTCCTGCTCAGCGAGAAGGCCGGCCAGCTCGCGGGCGTGGTGCCCACTGCGGCCAACCCCGAGGCCGAGGCCTTGAAATCAGCCCTGAGGCAGAACCTCACGAAATGACCCATCCCGGGTTTCCAGGAGAAGGGGCGGCGATGCCGCCCCTTTCGCTGGTAGGTTTGGAGGATCAATTCCTACCTGTTTCCGGATGCCCATGCTCGCGCTGCTCCTGCTGTCCCCCTTCGCCCAGGTCCAGTCCCAGGGACTCGCCATGCCCATGCCCGCCTCGGCGGAGGCTCTCTACAAGGCTGGCGACTGGGCCGGCCTCGCGGACTGGTTCGAGACCGTGCCGCCCGCCACCCGGGGAGCCCACTACGAGACATGGATCCAGGCCCTCCAGCGGAGCCGGCGCTGGGAGCGCCTCGTGACGGTCTGCGAAGCGCTCCAACCGCAGCTGGAGGCCAAGTCCGGCCCCCGTCTGGGCATCTACCGCCTCTATCGGGCCCAGGCCCTGAGCCAGCTGGGCCGTCATGCCGAGGCCGCGGCCGCCCATGCCGAGAACGGCCGCCTGGGCTACCCAGACGGCTTCTCCAACGCCTGCACCGAGGCGAGGCTGTCCCAGGACTGGAGTTCCCTGCTGGCCTACGCGACGGAGCTACTAGCCAGGAGGCCCGATCAGGCCCTCGGACTGGCCTGGAAAGGCGAAGCCCTCGCCCGGCTGGACCGGTTCCCCGAGGCCGAGCCGATCCTTCGCGAGGCCCTGGTGAAGGATCCGAAGATCGCCTACGCCTGGAACAACCTGGGCCGCTGCCTCAATGAGCGGAAGGCCTGGGGGGAGGCCTGTGAAGCCCTGGACCGGGCCCTGGCTTTGGATCCCGGCCAACTTGAGGCCCTCTTCAACCGCGGCCGCGCCCGCTTCGAGCTGAAGCTCTACAAGGAGAGCCGGGACGACTTCCGCGCCGCACTGGCCCTGCGCCCGAACGACCCGGTCATCGCCGAGAACCTGCGCCAGGCCGAGCGCTACGCAGCCCTGCCCGCACCCAAGTCGCGCTAGGCCTGGGTCATTGCGAGGCATGCCAAGACACGCCCCTGCCTCCCCGGCCTTGACTTGTCCCGACATTCCAGGGTGAGCCCATGAAAAAGACAGACGCGAAGCAAGGCCAGTCGGCTTCGGAGCTCATCTCTGGACGGATCGCCGAGCTCGACGACTGGCGGGGGGAAACCCTCGACAGGATGCGCAGGCTCATCCGGGAGGCCGACCCGGACATCGTCGAGGAATGGAAATGGATGGGTACGCCCGTCTGGTCGCACGATGGCATCATCTGCACGGGCGAAACGTACAAGAAGGCTGTGAAGCTCACCTTCATCAAGGGAGCGTCTCTGGAAGACCCGGATCATCTCTTCAACTCGAGCCTCGAAGGAAACGCGCGCCGCGCCATCGACATCCACGAGGGAGACGAGATCAACGCATCCGCTTTCAAGGCGCTCGTTCGCCGAGCGGTCGCCCTCAACCTCGCCGGCAAGCCGAAACCCACGAAAAAAGCGAAGCCATAGGGGACCTCAGGCCAAATTCCGTTCTTCCTCAGGCGATAATCCCGTCATGGACGCCAACGGCCCACTCCACGACCTCCTCGACGGCTGCCGCCGGCTCCATGCGGGCGGTCTTCTGGCGGCCTCGGACGGCAACCTCTCCGTGCGCCTGCCCAACGGCCTCATTGCCATGACGCCCAGCGGCGTCCCCAAGGCCAAGGTGCGCCTGGAGGACTTGGCCCACCTCACGCTGGATGGCGAAATTCTCTCGGGCCGTCCCAGCAGCGAGCGGGCCATGCACTTGGCCATCTACCGGGCGGTGCCGGAAGCGAAGGCGGTGGTTCACGCCCACCCGCCCACGGCCATCGCCTGGACCCTGGCCCGGCCTGAGCTGGCCGAACTCCCCTCCGACGGCCTGCCCGAGGTGATCCTCGCCGCGGGCCGCATCCCCATCGTGCCCATGGCCATCCCCGGCACCGAGACCATGGGAACGAACCTCCTGCCGTTCCTGCCCGGGCACCGCCTCATGATCCTGGCCCGCCATGGCGGCCTCTGCTGGGGCGAGCACCTGGACGAGGCCGTGGGCGGCCTCGAGCGCCTTGAGCAGGTCGCCCAGATCCTGTGGAAGGCCGAGACCCTCGGCGGCGCCAAGCCGCTGGCTCATTCCGAACTCGAAGCGCTCCGAGCCCTGCGCGCGAAGCTCGGGTCGAGGATCATTTGAACTCGATTGCAAAGACAAACGCCAACCGCAGAAAGCGCGGAGAACGCAGAGGGACGCTTGTTCATTTCTCTGCGCTCTCGGCGTTCTCTGCGGTGCATCCACCTTTCATGCCCTCCGCCTGATAGGGAATTGCCCATGAACCCTTTTGAATCCCTCGGACTGAAACACGACGGCCGCACACTCTGGGTGCTGGACCAGACCCAGCTTCCGGACGTGGAGGTCTGGCTGGACGGCAGCGACCCGGAGGCCATGGTGGGCCTCATCAAGCGCCTGGCCGTGCGCGGCGCGCCGCTCATCGGCGTGGCGGCCGCGGCGAGCCTGGCCACCTTCGCGCACCGGGGCGCCTCTGCTTCCGAGTACGCGGCCGCCTGCGCATCCCTGCGCGCAGCCCGGCCCACGGCCGTGAACCTCATGTGGGCCATGGACCGGATGAAGGATGCGGCTGATCCCATGGCCGAAGCCCAGGCCATCTTCGAGGAGGACGTGCGCCTCTGCGAAGGCATGGCCCAGCACGGTGCGGCGCTCATCCAGGACGGTGAAAGCATCCTCACCCACTGCAACACCGGCGGCCTGGCCACCGCGGGCATCGGCACGGCCCTGGGTGTCATCCGCCGGGCCCACGAACAGGGCAAGCGGATCCACGTGTATGCGGACGAGACGCGGCCCCTCCTGCAGGGCGGCCGCCTCACGGCCTGGGAACTGCGCAAGCTGGGCATCCCCTCGACGCTCATTACGGACAGCATGGCGGCCCTGCTCATGCGCGACGGCAAGGTGCAGCGGGTGCTCGTGGGCTCGGACCGCGTGGCCGCCAACGGCGACTTCGCCAACAAGGTGGGCACCTACGGCGTGGCCGTGCAGGCCCGGTACCACGGCGTGTCCTTCCACCCGGTGGCCCCCTTCAGCACCGTGGACCTGGCCTGCCCGGATGGCGCCGCCATTCCCATCGAGCTGCGTTCAGAGGCCGAGGTGCGCGGCTACGGCCCCTGGCGCTGGGCCCCGGAGGGCATGCCCGCCTGGAACCCCAGCTTCGACGTCACGCCCGTGGACCTCGTGACCAGTCTGGTGATGGATCGCGGCGTCTTCACGGCTGCACAGCTGAAGGCCGGAGCGCTTCGGAGTCTCCTCTCGTAGTGCCGATTCTTTCCATCTCTGTTTCAATGAAGAAAATCACTTCGTGAAGCGGAGATTCTATGATCCACAAGCCCACGGCTCTGGCGGGACTGGTGCTTCTTCTGGCGGCCGGCGGCGCTCTGCCTGCCCTGGAATCTCCGGAAAGCGGCGTGCCCGGCCAGGAGAAGCCGCGGGAATCCTGGGCCGCCGAATCGAGGCCCGTGGCCGTGTCCCGCACGCCAGGCCAGGTGGCGATCTTCGACGAGGACGACATCCTCCGCTCCGGGGCCCGCACCCTGGGCGAGTTCCTGCTCCGCGAGCTGCCCTCCCAGGTGCAGAGCCAGGGCGGCCCCGGCCTGCCCTCCCGCATCTACCTGGGCGGCAACCGGCCCCAGGACACCCTCGTCACGATCGATGGCATGCCCCTCATGGACCCCGGCCGCCTGGGCCAGGACCTCAGCGAGGTGCCCCTGCTCGGGATCACGCGCATCGAGGTCATCACCGGCTCGCCGGGCTCCGGCGCCAGCGGCCAGGGCGGAACCCTGGCCCTCTTCACCGGCAAGCCCCCCCGCCCCGGCGTCTCCGGAGACCTGGGCGGACTGGGTGGAAACAACGGACAGGGCCAAGGCACGGCCACGCCGGGCTACGCCTGGGAGGGCGGCTACCTCCGCGGAGGCAACCTCAGCGCCGAGGAGAAGCAGGCCGTCCCCACGGACCGCCCCTACCGGCAGGTCACCAACTTCCTCGGGCTCGGCCAGCGTTGGGGTTCGGCCACCTGGAGCCTTGCCTGGCGCGGCACGGCCTTCGGCGTACCGGTGCCCTACCAGGAAGTCTCCGACACGCTGCGGATCTACAATCCATCCCGGGAGAGTCGCCAGCGGAGCGACAGCGGGCAGCTGAGGCTGGACTGGGATCTGGGGCGCGGCATGGCCTTCGAGATGGCCCTGGGCCTGTCCCGCTTCCGCCACGAGCAGCCGCCTGTCGGTTCGGCCACGCCCACGGCCTTCGAGGGCCGGGACACCCGCTTCCAGTCGGCCCTGCACCTCCGGACCGGTTCCCGCTCGAGCCTGAGCCTGCGCCTCGATGGCCAGGACCTGCGGCAGGACGGGGACCTCAATCCCGCCATCACCGGCCTGGCCAAGGGCACCCAGATGGGCCTGGGGCTGGAATGGCGCTTCGAGCCCCGGCCCGGCACCCGCCTGCTGGGCCAGGCGCGGGCCACGCAGGACCGCCAGAACCTGGACCTGGGGGGCTCGGACACCGAGGTGCTCCGCGCCTCCGGCCACACCCTCCGGCTGGGCATCAACCAGGAACTCGGCTACGGCTTGCGGCTCTACGCCGCCGGCGGGAGTGGCCGCACCGCCCCCGCCCTCCTGGAGCAGCTCCGGAACAGCCTCGTCCCGGGGACGGCCCCCCTCCGCATGGAGCAGGCCACCTTCTTCCAGGTCGGCCTGGGCTGGGGCCGGGGTGCCTGGTACGGACGGCTGGAGAGCCAGCAGCAGACCGGGAAAGACCTCGTCGGTCCGTCCGGGCTGACCTACGCGAACCAGGACCGGGTCCGGGTGCGGGGGACGGATGCCGCCTTCGGCTGGCGCTCGGCGAAGAAACTGGGAGTGGAGGCCTTCCTGCGCACCCAGGAGGCGCGCGACCTGAACGCGCCGGACGACCAGCAGTACCGCACGGCGGCCTCCCAGCGCCGGCCCTTCTCCTCGCACGGGATCAGGGGATTCATGGGCTGGAGCCACGTGCAGACCGAGGTCCACTACACCCTGCAGGGCCACCAGTACTCCTCCTTCGGGGACGGCGGCGGCCGGGCTGCGGCCAACGGGTTGCCGCCGGTCATCCGGGCCACCCAGGTGGTCTACCGGGACATGGGGATGTCCACCACGGTGACCGCCGGCCGGCACTGGACTTTCGTCCTCCGCGGCGAGCACCTGCTGCAGCCCCGGACCAGCGCCGACCAGTGGCTCACTGCCAGCCGCGAAGGCCAGAACGACGCCTACATCATCGACGGTTACCCCGCCGCCCCGCCGAGCTACTCGGTGGAGGCCCGGTTCAGGTTCTAGCCGCGGCGGGGGTGTTGGTCTTGGCCGCGAACCCCTCGGGGGGATAGATGTAGTCCAGGTCGAAGCACGCGGTGCAGAACTCCTGGCGGCGGCCCGGCAGCAGGCCCTCGAAGTCGGCCACGTCCAGCCACCGCAGGCTGTCGGCACCCAGGTACTCGCAGATCTCCGCTTCAGACATGCGGTTGGCGATGAGTTCTTCGCGGGTGGGGGTGTCGATGCCGTAGAAGCAGGGGCCGATGACCTTGGGGGAGCCGATGCGGACGTGGATCTCTTTCGCGCCGGCAGACCGCACCATCCGCACGATCTTGCGCAGGCTGGTGCCCCGGACGATGGAGTCGTCGATGAGTACCACCCGCTTTCCCGGGAAGAAATCCGGCAGCGGGTTGAACTTCTGCTTCACGCCCTCGTCCCGGCTGGCCTGGGTGGGCTTGATGAAGGTGCGGCCCACATAGTGGTTCCGCAGCAGCCCCATGCCGAACTCGGCCTTCTTGGTCCTGGCGTACCCCAGGGCGATGAAGTTGGAGGAGTCCGGGACGGGCATCACCACGAGGTCCTCGCCGTTGGTCAGTGCGCCATCCTTGGCGGCCATGCAGGCTCCGATGCGCTCCCGGGCCTGGTAGACCGATTCCCCGAAGATGGTGCTGTCAGGCCTCGAGAAGTAGATGAGCTCGAAGACGCAATGACGGGCCCGAAGCGGGGCGGAGGCCACGGACACCACGGGCCGGCCCTTCTCCAGGCGCAGGATCTCCCCGGGCTTCACCTCCCGCAGCCGGCGGGCTCCGATGATGCCGAAGCCGCAGCACTCCGACGCGAAGACCGTTCCTTCGCTGGCGGGCTCGCCCTCCCCTTCATGCCCCAGGTGGCCGATGACGAAGGGTCGGAAGCCATGGGGATCGCGGAAGGCGTAGAGGCGATCCTTGTACATCAGCACCGTGGAGAACGCGCCCTTCAGCTCGCCCTGGACCCGGGCGATGGCCTGCTCGATGCTCAATCCGTCCCGCACGTGGTAGAGGGCGATGAGCCGTCCGATCAGCTCGGCGTCATTGTCGCTCTTGAACACCACGCCGTCCCGCTCCATGCGCGCCCGCAGCTCTCCATAGTTGATGAGGTCGCCGTTGGAAGCGATGGCCATGACCGGCCCTTCCGCCAGCTCGATGGCGTGGGGCTGGGCGTTCGCCACGTCGCTGCAGCCCGCGGTGGGATACCGGACGTGCCCGATGGCCGTCGAGCCCGAGAGGCGGGCCTGGGCCTCCTCGTCGAGCACCTGCTTCACGAGCCCCATGCCCTTGTGGGCCACGATGCGGCCCGCGGCGTCCCGGGCGGCGGCTCCGCAGCTCTCCTGGCCCCGGTGCTGGATGGCGAAGAGGATGGAGGAGACGATCGACGTGGCTCCCTCGGCTTCAAACACACCTGCGATGCCACACACGCTCAGCCTCCTGAAACAGATGCTCCAGGATACCAAGCGGCCCGCGGCCACCGGAGACCGCTACGCTCTGGTCGGAGACCGCAGCGCTTAATGCCCCCGGCCGCTCAGGGCCTGGAGCCCCACGCCGACGACGATGATGATGAGGGCCACCCAGCGCATGGGGGTCATGGCCTCGCCGAGGAAGGCCCGGGCCATGAGGGCGTTGGCGACGAATCCGAGCGCCAGGAAGGGATAGGCGTAGTTCACCTGCACCATGGACAGGGCGCCGAGCCACACGACCACGCTCACGGCGTAGCAGGCGAGACCGGCCAGCACCCAGGGTTCGAGCATCAGCCTGAACAGAGGGCCGACGGCCAGCTGCATGCCGCCAGCGGCCTGGAGGCCCTTCTTCAGGCAGATCTGCGCGGCCGCATTGAGCAGCACGCCCAGCACGATCAGGGGAATGGCCTTCAGGTTGGGGCTCACGGAGTCTCCGGGACAGGGGCGGCGAGGTGGGCTTCCAGGGCGTCCCAGATGATGCCGGCGGGCACCTGGGTCATGCAGGGGTGGTCCGGCAGCGGGCAGTGCCACTTCTGGCACTCGAGGCAGGCGAGGTCCCCCTTGCGCACCACGGTCACCTTCGGCCCCCGGGGCGCCGTATGCCGCGGGATGGTGGGCCCGAACACCACCACCACCGGGGTGCCGACCACCGCCGCCAGGTGGGCCAGCCCGGAATCGTTGGCCAGCACCGCCTGGGCGCCTGCCAGCCATGCGGCGCTCTGGGACCAGGGGATCCGCGCCGTCAGGTCCAGCGCCTCGGGCACGCGCTGGCGGAAGGCCTCGGCCCGGGTCACGTCGTCTCCGGGACCGCCCAGCACCACGATGCGGAAGCCTGCCGCCAAGGTGCGGTGGGCGAGATCCACCAGGAGGTCCAGGCCCAGGCGCTTGGCCCCCGCGGCCGCGCCCATGGCGAAGGCCACATAGGGATCCCGGTCGAGGCCGTGATCCCGGCGGGCGGCCTCCACGCATGCGAGGCTCTCCTCCCTGGGGCGGAACGGGAGGAAGGCCGGAGAGCCGAGCTCCGGGTAGCCGGAACGCACGATGTCGCGGTAGCGGTCGAGGGAGTGGTCATCCCGCTTCCAGTACTTGAGGCTGGATGTGAGCAGCAGGGAGGCCCCCCCGTCTCCGCAGCCCACCCGGCGCGGCACCCTCGCCACGAACGCGGCGGCCGGGGCGCGCAAGCTCTTGGCCAAGGCCAGCAGGGAGGCCGGCTGGTGGTCCCGCAGCAACCGGGCCCCCTCCAGCAGGCCTGCCTTCTTCGGGGGATCGGCCACGACACCAACGTAGCCCGGGGATCCTTCGAACAGCTCCACCGTAGCCGCCGGACCCCAGGCCACCAGGGGCTGGCCCGCGGCCAGAAGGGGCGCGGCGGCCTGGTGCATCAGGATGGCGTCGCCTACGAAGCGGGGCATGCGGATCCAGTGGGCGCCGGCCGGAATCAAGACCTCCTCCTGAGGAGCAGGATCTCGCCGCCGCCCGTGCGCACGGCCAGCAGCACTTCGAACCGGCCGCGCAGAGCCGGAGTCATGCCCCAGGCGTCCTGCTCCCACTCGCTTCGCTGGGCCACCAGGCGGGCCTCCGGGTCAAGGGTTTCCAGGGCCTCGGCCCGCCGCAGCTCCGGCATGAGGTGGTCCGTGTAGACCATGACGCCGCTGCGGATGGTCTGCCAGTAGAAGACCTGGCGCCCGGCGATCAGGGGCTGGACAGCCACGGTCCAGCGGCGGTAGCTCTTCTGCGGATCCAGCAGCCGGAAGCCCCAGGTGCCGCCCACCAGGTAGAGCAGGCCGAGGGACAGAGCCGCCGCCGGAACAAGGCGCCTGGACCGCTGCCTCCAGGCCAGGACCGCCACGGCGACCGATCCCACCCCCAGGACCAGGGCCATGAGGCGGATGGGTCCCTGGAAGGCCGCCAGTTGGGTCTGCACCTTCGCGCCGCCCGCCCCCGTTGCCGCAGCGGTCAGGGCCAGGGCCGGCAGCGCGAGGCCGAGCGTGAGAAGAAGGCCCAGCCGCCGGGCGCGGGAGTCCTCCAACCGCCGGAACAGGTCGCCGACGAGCAGGGCCAGGAAGGGGTAGCCCATGAGCAGGTACTTGCCCTGCTTGCTCTGCACGGCGCTGAGGAAGACGAAGGGCACCAGGAAGGCCAGCAGGGCGAAGCGCTTCGCGGGGTCCCCCAGGCACCGCTCCCGCCGCAGGTGCAGAACCAGGGCCGGCAGCAGGAGCACCCAGGGGAAGAAGTCGCCCAGGGCGTACTCGAAGTACCGCCACCAGGGCTGGATGTGATCCCAGGCGTGCGTGGCGCGCTGGAAATTCTGGAAGATGATCAGCTCGTAGGCGTAGTGGGCACCGCCCTTGAGGCCTGCGGCCACGTACCAGGGCGCCACCAGCAGCAGGGTGAGGCAGAGGCCCGCGACGATGCCCGCCCGCCGCAACACCGCAAGGTCCCTCTGCCAGGCCAGGAAGGCCGCCAGCACCAGGACGGACAGCACCGGTGCCAGCGGACCCTTGGCGAGGAAGGCCAGGGCCAGCCAGAAATAGGCCTTGAGGAACCAGCGGCGGTGCTCGCCGGAGGCGGCCTCGGCGATGTGGCCCCGCAGGAGGAGGTAGCCCCCCAGCCAGGCCAGCCAGCTCCAGGCCAGCAGAGCGGAAAAGAGCATGTCGATCTGGATGAACTGGCTCTGCCAGAACCAGAGGGGCGTGGTGGCGAGCACCAGGGCCGCGGGCTCCGCCGTCCCCGGCTCCAGAAACCGGACAGCCCAGCGCCGGAAGGCGGACAGGAAGGCCACAGCGGCGATCACGGAAGGCAGACGGAGGGCCCAGGCGGCCACGCCCTGGGTGAAGCCCAACCCGCCGGTGAGCGCGTCCAGCAGCACCGAAGAACCCTTCATCACCCAGTAGTAGAGGATGGGCTTCTCGCTGTAGGGAACTCCGTTGAGGTAGGGCAGCAGCCAGTCGCCGCGGAGGCGCATCTCCTTCACGCACTGGGCGAAGTCCGGCTCGTCCGGAGCCCAGAGATCGCGCATGGGCAGCACCGCCAGCAGCAGCAAGGCGAAGAGCAGCTCAGGCGCGTGGGCCCGCAACCACTCCGCGAGGCGGCCCCTGGAGGGCGAGGCGTTCGGATGTCCGTCCATCCCTCCATCTTCCCCCATCGTGGGGAGATCCCCAAAGGGCTTACAATGGAGGCATGGCGCCCGCCCTCCTCAGCCTCCTGCTTCTGGCCGCCCCCGTTCCCGCGGACGGCGTGAAGGAGGACATCAAGCAGGCTGCCCGGCAGATCGGCCAGGGTTTCAAGAAGGGCGGCAAGGCGGTGGGCCACGCGGCCAAGGAAGGCGGCAAGGCCGTCGGCCGGGGTGCCAAGACTGCCGGCAAGGGCGTGGCCAAAGGCGCCAAGGAAGCCGGACACGGGGTCAAAGAGGCCGTGAAGTAGGCGTCCTTCCAACCGGAGTCGGAGTGAGGAGCAACCGACCCGCGAGGGGGACGGTGGAGGCGTGGGCCTACCGCCGCCTGGCCACCACCGCGGCCGGGCTCTGGTCCACCACCTCCCAGCGCGCCCTTTCCTCCGGGGGGAGCCCCTTCCAGTTGGCGGCCTTGGCCATGACGAACACGGGGCGCTCCGGCGCCTCGGCCTTCAGGAGCTCGGCCATGGTGCCCAGGGCGTCCGGGTTTTCGTTGAACCAGCGGGGCGCCACCGAACCCAGGTGGTCGCGGCCATAGGCCAGCTCACCGGTGCCCGCCACCACCACCGCCCGGGTGCGGGCGTAGAACGGGAGACCCTGGAAATAGTTGCCATAGCTGATCCACTGGGCTTCCGGAGGTGCAGAGCGGGCCAGATCAGCCACAGACTTGCTGGGGCCCACGGCCACCTGAGCGGTGGCCGTCAGCAGCCACAGGGCGGTCCCCATGGTGACCATGAGGCGCGACCCGGTGAGGCCCTTGAGGTGACGGGACCAGAGGCCCAGCCCGATGAAAGCCAGGCCAGGCAGCGCCAACCACCAGGATCCCTTCAGGCCGGTGCGGAGGGCCACGGCGGCCGAGAGCAGGAGGGCGCCAAGCCCCATCAATTCCCAGCCCATGCGGCGCAGAGCCGCGGGAGCTTCGCTTTCGCGCTCGAAGGCGCAGGCCAGGGCGGCCAGGGGCACGAGGACGGGCAGGATGTAGGGCGGCAGCTTGGAGCCGGACAGGCTGAAGAAGGCCAGGGGCCAGACGAACCCCATGACCGTGGCGCCGACGACCCACCGGGCCATGGGGTCCTGGGCCTGGGGACCCCTGCCCTTCAGGAAGGCCCAGGCGCGCTTGAGCCCGACCATCGAGATCGACAGCCAGGGCAGCAACCCGACGGCGAGGACCCCGATGAAATAGAGCTTGTCCAGCAGCCAGTTGTTCGAGCCCTGGCGGGCATGTTCATGGGTCAGGAAGCGGGTGAAGTGCTCGTGGATGAAGAAGAATTGAGCGTGACCGGGATTGGCGCGGTCCACGAACCAGAACCAGGGCGACACCAGGACCAGGTAGAGCAGCCAACCCAGGGGATCGAAGGCCGTCCGCAGGATGGCCCGGCGGAGGGCGGCGTCCTTCCAGCCGAAGGGCAGGGAGAACACCAGGATTCCCCCCACGAGGATCACCTGGGCCAGCCCCTTGGTGAGCATGGCTCCGGCCATGAGCGTGAAGGCCGCCAGCGTCCAGCCCAGGCCGCCCTTCCCCTCCCGACGCCGGACCACGGCCTCGACCAGGGCCGCCAGGGCCGCCACCAGGAAGGCGCTGAACAGGGCGTCCAGCGTGAGGAGCTGTCCGACGAGGAACGCCAGCAGTCCGGTCGCGGCCATGAAGGGCGCCCAGCGGGCATCCCGGGTGCCGAGGCGCCTGGCCAGCCGCCAGGCCGCCCAGATCATGAGGCCCGAGGCCAGGGCCAGGGGCAGCCGGGCGGCCGCGCCGTTCTGCCCGAAGAGTTTCATGCCGAGGGCGGACAGCCAGTACTGCAGGGGCGGCTTCTCGAAGTAGAGCACCCCGTTCAGCCTGGGCGTCAGCCAGTCGCCCGTGGCCAGCATCTCGCGGGGGATCTCCGCATAGCGCCCCTCGTCCGGCTCCCACAGGGGCCGCACCAGCAGTGGCAGCAGGCCCAGGAAGACCCAGAGGGCGAGGAGCGTGTAGCGTTCGCGGCGCGTCATGGGCTTCGGAAATCCCTGAAGATAAATCTCACCACCAAGACTCCAAGGCACCAAGAGCTGCCAAAGCACTTCGTTTTTTCTTGGTGTCTTGGTGTCTTGGTGGTGATCCGTTGCAGTCCGGAAAAGCTAGTTCTCGGTCTCGACGACCTTCTCGAGGGCCTTGTGCTCTTCCACGAAGAAGTCGATGGCCTTCTTGAGAGAATCCTTCATGGACACCTTGGGCTGGAAGCCGAAGGTCTGCTGCATGCGCTTGATGCTCGGCGTGCGGCGGGCGACGTCCTGGTAGCCCTTGCCGTAGAACTCTCCGCTGCCGGTCTCCACCATCGTGCCTTCGGGGATGCCGCGCTCGATGCGGAAGGGGTGGTCCTTCCAGATGGCGATCATCATCTCGGCGATCTCGCGCACGCTGTAGTCGTTGGCGGGGTTGCCGATGTTGAAGATCTGGCCGTCGGCCTTGCCGCCCTCGTTGCGCAGCACGGCCATGAGGCCGTCCAGGGCGTCCGCCACGTCGATGAAGCAGCGGCGGGCGGTCCCGCCGTCCACCAGCTGCAGGGGCTCGCCGTTGAACAGGTTCCAGCTGAACTGGGTCACCAGGCGGCTGCTGCCCTCCTTCGCGGTGTTCAGGCTGTCGAGCTTGGGGCCCATCCAGTTGAAGGGCCGGAAGAGCGTGAACTTCAGGCCCTGCTGGAAGCCGTAGGCCCAGATGACGCGGTCCAGCAGCTGCTTGCTGGTGCTGTAGATCCAGCGGTTCATGGGGATGGGGCCCGTCACCAGGGGCGACTCGTGCTCGTCGAACTCCGCGTCGGGGCACATGCCGTAGACCTCAGAGGTGCTGGGGAACACCACGCGCTTCTTGTACTTCACGCACTGGCGGACCACGCGGAGGTTCTCCTCGAAGTCCAGCTCGAAGACGCGCAGCGGGTCCGTGACGTAGACCTTGGGCGTGGCGATGGCCACCAGGGGCAGCACCACGTCGCACTTCTTGATGTGGTACTCGATCCACTCCTTGGAGATCGTGACGTCGCCCTCCACGAAGTGGAAGCGGGGGTTGGCGAGGTGGTCGGAAACCTTGTGCGTGCCCAGGTCCAGGCCGTACACCTCCCAGTCCGTGTCCTGCATGATGCGGTCCACCAGATGGGATCCGATGAATCCATTGACACCGAGGATGAGGACCTTCACGGGAGCTCCTTGCGCAAACGTTTCAGTCTAGCCGCTTACCCAGACGGGCGCAGCAGGCGCCTATTTCAGCCAGCCCTTCCGGCGGAACCAGGCCCAGATGGCCAGGGCGGTGAGGAGCATGGCGCCGATGACCAGGGGGTACCCGAAGCGGTGCTCCAGCTCGGGCATCCGCTTGAAGTTCATCCCATAGACTCCGGCGATGAACGTGAGGGGCAGGAAAAAGGCGCTGAAGACCGTGAGCACCCGCATGACCTCGTTGGTCCGCTGGCTGGCCAGGCTGATCTCCAGGTTCATGAGGTGGGTGGCGCTCTCCAGCAGCTCGTCGGCCCAGGTGTGCAGGCGATCGGCCTCCTCCACCACGTCCGCCAGCAGGCCCTGGTCGTCCCGGGCCTGCTCCTTGAGCGGGCCCAGGGCCGTCGTGATGCGCCCGAGGGTCCGCTTGATGACCGCGCAGCGGCGCTTGAGCCCGTAGACCTGCCGGACGCCCTGGTGGGGAATCTTGCGGTTGAAGAGGGCGGCTTCGATCTGGTCGAGCTTCTCCTCGCTCTCGCGCAGGGGCTCATCGAAGGAGGCCACGGCCTTGGCGCAGAGGGCCAGCACCAGCTGTTCCGGACGGAGGGCCTGGCCCGTCGCCGCCCGCTCGGCGGCCTGGGCGAAGAAGGGCTGCTCCCGGCGATGGACGGTGATGACCGCGCCCTCCATCATCAGAACCACCAGGCGACGGGTCATGGCCTGGATGGTGTCCCCCCGCTTGGCCACCTCGTCGTAGGCCCGGAGGATGAGCAACTGCTGCCCAGGGAGCCGCTCGAATTTGGGCAGATGGGGCTGGTTGAGCAGGTCCCGCACCGCCGCGGGGTGGAGCCCGTAGCGTCTGGCCACCTCGCCCATTTCGGCGGCCGTGGGATCCACCAGATCCACCCAGGTGAAGGTCGAGCCTTCCGGAAGCGGCAGGTTCCTCAGCATCAGGGCACCCGGCACACCACCTTGCCGAAGCCCTGGCCGGCCTCGAGGTGGCGCTGGGCCTCGGGATAATCCGCCAAGTCGAAGGTGCGGTCGATGACGGGCCGGAAGGGCGGGTTGGTGGGGTTCTTCTTCAGCAAGGACAGCAGGGTCCACAGGTGCTCGCGCCGGCCCATGTACGAACCGCGGATCTGGATCTGCTTGGCGAAGAGGGCCCGCAGGTCGAAGGAGGTCTCCCGCCCGGTGGTGGCCCCGCAGGTGACGATGCGGCCCCCGCGCGCGCAGGCGCTGAGGCTGGTGGCCCAGGTGGCGGCCCCAGTGTGCTCGAAGACCACGTCCACCCCGCGCTTGCCGGTCAGGTCGCGCACCTTGGAAGCCAGGGCTTTCAGGTCGCCCCGGACGAGGACATGCTCGGCACCCAGGTCCCAGCACTTCATGGCCTTGGCCTCGCTGCCCACCACGGCGATGGCGGTGCCGCCCAGGGCCTTCACCAGCTGGATGGCCGCGCTGCCCACCCCGCTGCCCCCGCCCCACACGAGGGCGGTCTCCCCGGGCCGGAAATCGACTTTGTGGACGAGCATCTCCCAGGCCGTGAGGAAGACCAGGGGAAAGGCCGCGGCCTGATCGAAGTCCCAGTTCGGGGGGATGGGCAGCAGGTTGGCTGCGGGCACCAGCACATGGGTGGCGGCTGTGCCGTCGCAGACATGGCCCAGCACGCCGTAGGAGGGGCAGAGCATGTCGTCGCCCCGCAGGCAGGCAGGGCACACGCCGCAGCTCAGGCCCGGCGCGATCATGGCGCTGCCGCCCACCTCCACGCCCGGAGGCAGGACCGTTCCGTCGCCCGTGGCCGCCACCACGCCCGCACCGTCGCAGCCGGGCGTGAGAGGAAGCGGCAGGGGGAACCCCGGCAGGCCGAAGGTGGTCCAGAGGTCCAGGTGGTTGAGCGCCATGGCCTTCAATTCCAGGCGGACCCAGCCCGGTCTCGGCTCCGCGGGGGTGAAGGCCTCGCGGACAGGCGATCCCGCGGGGCCGTGCTGGAGGATGCGGAAACGGAACGGATCGGCCATGGAAGGCCTCCTATTCAGACTTCAACGACCTCGTCATCAGCCGGCGCACGGCCTCCTCGGGGCGCTCGCCGTTGAGGAGGCGGTGGACCTCGGCGGCGATGGGCAGGTCCAGGCCGTGCTCCTTGGCCAGGGCCAGGGCCGCGTCCGTGGTGAACATGCCTTCGATGATCTGGCCGCCCAGGGCATCCCGGGCCGCCTCCACACTGTTCCCCTTCCCCACCAGCTCGCCGAAGGTGCGGTTGCGGCTCTGGGGACCCGTGGCCGTGAGCAGCAGGTCGCCCATGCCGGCCAGGCCCATCACCGTGGACGGCTGGCCGCCCAGCACCTCCACCAGGCGGGCCATCTCCGCCAGGCCCCGGGTGATCAGGGCCGCCCGGGCGTTGTAGCCCAGCTTGAGGCCGTCCACCAGGCCCGCGGCGATGGCGAGGACGTTCTTGAGGGCGCCGCAGAGCTCTGTGCCCACCACGTCCCGGCTGAGGTAGATGCGCAGTTTCTCGGAGGAGAGCTGCGCCTGGAGCGCCACGGCCCGCGCGTCGCTCACGGCGGGCGGCAGGGCCATCACGATGGCCGAGGGCACGCCCCGGCTGACCTCATCCGCGAACGTGGGTCCGGAAAGAACGCCCACGGGCATGTCCAGCACCCCCGTCAGGGCCTGGGACAAGGTCTGGTGGGAGCTCTGGAGGATCCCCTTGCTGACGTGGATCACGAGCTCGGCAGGGTGCACCGCCTTCGGACGCAGCATCCTCCAGGCATCCGGCGTCACCTGCGTCGGCATGGCCGAGATCCACAGCGGGGCGCGGAAGGCTTCGGTCGGATCGTCCGACGTCTGCAGGTTCTCGGGGAAGGCCACGTCCTTCAGGCGGAGGTGCCTGCGCGTGGCGGCCATCTGGGCCATTTCGTCCGGGAAATTGCCCCAGAGCGCCACCTTCGCGCCCGCGCGGGCCCAGGTGATGGCCAGGGCCGTGCCCCAGGCGCCGGAGCCGAAGACGCCGATGTCAGCTCTGGACATTCGCGTCCTCCTTCTTCGCGCCCCATAGCTTGGATTCAGTGCCCGCCTGCAGCCGCAGGATGTTCTCGCGATGCTTCCAGATCACCAGGATGGCCAGGGCGGCCCAGGGAAGGACCGGCGCCGGCCCTTGCCCAAGCAGCTCCGCCACGGGGCGGCTCGAACCCCGGGCCAGGAAGAGCTGCACAGGCACCATGGCCGCGGCCAGGATGCTGCCCAGGCTCACATGGCGGGTGAGCCACAGGGCGAAGATGAAGATGCCCAGCGGCAGGAGGACCATGGCGGCGTCCGCGGCCAGGATCACGCCCAGGGCCGTGGCCACGCCTTTCCCGCCCTGGAACCTCAGCCAGGGCGTGAACACGTGGCCCAGCACGGCCGCCAGGGCCATGAGGGCCAGCAGGTCCACGCCCACGCCCGCCTTCTTCGCCAGGAACACGGGAAGGAAGCCCTTGGCGATGTCCAGCAGCAGCGTAACCACGCCCAGGGCCTTGCCTCCCACCCGGCTCACGTTGGTCGCGCCGATGTTGCCGCTGCCATGGGCGCGCACATCCCCCTTTCCTGCCAGCTTCACCAGCAGGAGACCGAAGGGGATGCTGCCGCACAGGAAGGCGGCAAGGCACCAGAGGATCGGGGAAGGCACGAGTGGCGATGGCATGGACGCAGTGTATCAGCCGATCCGCGAGACCCGCCTCAGCAGGTCCAAAGCCCCGGCCATTCCCCGCAGCTGCACGTCCACCCGGTCACCGGGGATGGTCAGGGCCTTCGCCACCGTTCCCTCTGGTCCAGCCAAGGCGATGAACAGGGCTCCCACGGGCGCGCCCCCTTCGGCACTCGGGCCGGCATTGCCGGTGATCCCCAGGCCCCAGGTGGCGCCCAGCCGGGCCCGGACCTTCTCGGCCAGCTCGCGGCTGGTGGCTTCGGACACGGTGCCATCCAGCTCCAGCTGGTCCGCATCCAGCCCCAGCAGGGCCACCTTGGCTTTCGCCGAATAGACCGTGGCGCCCCCCAGGAACACCTCGCTGGCGCCGGGAATCGCCGTGAGGCGGGAGGCCAGCAGGCCACCCGTCACGCTCTCGGCCACGGCCAGCGTCTCCCCCCGGGCCTTCAGGCCCGCCAGCACCGCATCCTCGAGGTTGCCATCCCCCACGCCCACCAGGTCCTCGCCCAGCACGGGAAGGAAGTCGGCCCGGGCGGCCTCCAGGGCTGCGGGATCGGAGCCGCGGGCCAGCAGCTCGACCTGGGTGAGGCTGGCGAGGATCGTCCAGACCAGGTGGCCGTGCCGCTCCCGTACCGGGCGGATGCGCTCGTCCAGGGCACTCTCGGGCACGCCCGCCACCACCATGCGCAGGGTATGCACGGAGGCGCCCGCCAGGGCACGCAGGCGGGACTCCACCTGGTCCTCCCACATGCGCTTCATCTCCCGGGGCACCCCCGGCATCATCACGATGCGCACGCCGGGATGCCCCTTCGGGCCTTCCCACCACACGCCCGGAGCCGTGCCCACGGGGTTTCGCAGGGCCTCCGCGCCCTCGGGCAGCAGGGCCTGCTTGAAGTTCGACTCGGGGGGGACGCGCTTCCGGGCGGCGTAGAAGGCCAGCATGTCCTCGCGGCTCTGCGCGTCCTCGCGCAGCTCCACGCCCAGGACCTCCGCGAAACACTCCTTGGTGAAGTCGTCAAAGGTGGGCCCCAGTCCGCCCGTGGTAAGGATGAGGTCCGAGCGCATCAGGGCCTCGCGGAAGAGCGCGGCCAGATCTTCATGGCTGTCGCCCACGGCGGTCTTGCGGTGGAAGGCCAGGCCCAGGGAGGCCAAGCGCTCCCCCAGCCACACGGAATTCGTATCCAGGCGGCGCGTGGTGAGCAGCTCGGTGCCGATGGCGATGCATTCGATGCGCATCGTAGAATCATGCCCGATAAGGAGCGGCCATGATCATCCCGGATCTCGACGACCTGGTGCTGGAATCGGACGAGGAGTCCGGCATCCAGGAGCTGGGCCGTCGCTTCCTGGCCCGCGGGCCCTGGACCACGGTGGCGTTCCTCGTGAAGACGAAGGCCGATCCCGAAGGCGACTGGGAAGGCCCTTCCCTCTGGCTGCACCGGTACCAGAAGGTGGCCCAGGGCTGGAAGCTGGTGAGCCGCTTCCGCACCACGGAGCCCGCCCAGCTGGAGAAGCTGGCGGATGCCCTGGAGGGGTGGAGAGGCTACTTCAGCGCCGGCAGGTAGCGCTCCCGGATCACCGTCAGGTGGTGGGCCGCGTGGCCGAGGGTGATGTAGGGAATGCAGCGGGCCGTGATGGCTCTGCTGTTGGTGATGCCCTGGTTCCCCCAGGCGGCGTCCGGCAGGCTGCGGAACAGCGCGAGGCTGGCGGTCCGCAGGGCCCGCCATTCCGTGATCAGGTCGGCCATGGTGCGCGTGTCGGCCTGGGCGGCGGCGGCATAAGGATCTTCGTCGAAGCCCGGCATGGGAGTGGCGTCCCCCCGACCGATGCGCAGGCAGCGATAGGTGAAGATGCGCTCGGCATCGATGATGTGCTGGAGCAGGTCCTTCAGGCTCCACTTGCCGGGGGCGTAGCGGAACCCGCCCTGGGTGTCGGACAGTTCCCCGAACAGCGTCGCTACCTCCTCCTGTTGCGCCTGGAGGTGGGCCAGCACATCGCCCTCGCCGGCCTCGGCGATGTAGGTGGCGTAGCCTTCGGCGTATTCACCGGGGAGCGGACGGGTGAGGCTCATGGGCACTCCTTCAGAAGGTCATCACCTTCATGGTGTTCGTGCTGCCGGTCTTCCACAAGGGCAGGCCCATGGTCATGACCACGCGGTCGAGGCTCCCCAGCTCGTGCTTGGCCACCAGCAGCTCGCGCACCACGGACACCATCTCGTCCGTGCTGCTCACCCGGGGAATGAGCAGGGCCGTGACGCCCCGCAGGAGGCCCATCCGCCGGGCGGTGACCTCATCCACCGTGGCGCCCAGCACCGGCGTGCGGCCCGCCAGGCGGCTCACCATGCGGGCCGTACCGCCGCCCTCGGTGAAGGCCACGATCCAGCGGGCGTTGATCTCGTCCGCCGTGCGGCAGGCGGCGAAGGCCACGGAGATGTCCGTGCGGGAAAGCACCTTCTCGGCCAGCTCGTCGGGCAGCGTGGGAGTGCGCTGCTTCACGTTGCTGTCCGCCTCGGCGGCGATGCGGGCCAGCCACTGGACGGCTTCCACGGGATGTGCCCCCGTGGCGCTCTCGGCGCTGAGCATGACGGCGTCCGTCCCATCCCAGATCGCGTTCGCCACATCGCTGGCCTCGGCACGGGTGGGCTGGGCGTGCTCGATCATGCTCTCCAGCATCTGGGTGGCGGTGATCACCGGCTTCAGGGCCTTGCGGGCGGCCCGGATGATCTCCTTCTGCAGGCCGGGGACTCGCTCCACGCCGAGTTCCACGCCCAGGTCGCCGCGGGCCACCATCACCCCCCAGGAGACGTCGAGGATCTCGCCCAGGTGGGCCAGGGCCGTGGGGTGCTCGATCTTGGCGATGATGGGCTGGGTTCCGCCCAGGTGCTGGATGATGGCCTGGAGCTGCTGCACGTCGGAAGCCCGGCGGACGAAGCTCTGCGCGAACAGGTCCACCTCGTGCTCCACGCCCCACCGGATGTCGGCATGATCCTTCTCGGTCAGCGGATCCACATTGATGTCCATGCCGATGGGATGGACACCCTTCCGGGCCTTGAGGGGGCCGCCGATGACCACCTCGGCCTTCAGCAGGTCCGCACCCTTGGCGAGGATCCTCACCGTGATGGCGCCGTCGTCCAGGAGCCAGAGCTGGCCAGGTTCCGCACCCTCGAAGAGCTCGGGATGCGGCAGGGGCGCGGCCCAGGCCGCGCCAGCCGGAACAGTGGCGCCGGGCGCGTGGAAGACCCCTTCGCTTCCCTCGGCCAGGTCCACGGGCGTTTCCAGCAGGCCCACCCGCCACTTCGGGCCCTGGAGGTCCAGGAACACGGGAATGGAGCGGCCGAGTTCCGCAGCCAGGGTCCGGACCTTCTGGAGGGCCTCCAGGCGCGTCGCAGGATCTCCATGGCTGGCATTCAGCCGGACCGCATCCGCCTCGCGAAGGGATTCCCGCAACCGGTCGCCTTGCATCAGGGCGGGTCCCAAGGTCATCACGAGTTTGGTCTTGCGCACATCAGCTCCCATTCCATGCACAGGCATTCCACACACTTTTCCACAGTCTGCGCCTGCGTTTAGAGCTTGTCACGGGGCTTTCACTCTTTTCATCGCGGTGCTACCTTCTTGATCCCGATACGGATGATGGAGAAGACGGAATGCGCGAGAAGCTGCGTATCCTCGTGGCGGAGATGGTGCGTGGCGGTGTGCCTCTGGAGCTGGCGCGCCGCGAGTTCGAGCGGGTGTACCTGGAGGAGGTGCTGGCGACCCACGAGGGGAACCACAGCGCCGCGGCCCGAGAACTGGGCATCCATCGGAACACACTCGCCAAGAAGCTGGAGGCTCCGACGAGCCGGCTCAAGCGCGTCAGCCTCGCCAGCTGACCTCTCTTCCGCCCGGGGACGAAAACCCGGCTCCGCCGGGTTTTTCATTTCGTAGACCGCGCCGGGTTTTCCTTCGACAGGACCGCCCCGGATCGGTACAACTGGGAATCGGAGGGCGCCATGAAGAAGGTGGCCATCAACGGGTTGGGACGGATCGGGAGGCTGGTGCTGAGGCATCTCATGAAGGTGCCCCATGTGCGCGTGGTGGCGGTGAACGACCTCACGGATGCCGCCACCCTGGCCCATCTGATGAAGTACGACTCCGTGCATGGTCCCGCGGACTTCCCGGTGGCCTCGGACGGGAACTACCTGGTGCTGGACGGGCGCCGCATCCGGGTCTACGCGGAGAAGGATCCCCAGCTCATCCCCTTCGGGGCCCAGGGCGCCCAGGTGGTCCTGGAATGCACCGGGAAGTTCACCAAGCGGGCCCAGGCCGCCGTCCATCTCCAGGGTAGCGTCAGCCACGTGATCATCAGCGCGCCCTCCGGCGACGCGGACCGCACCATCGTCATGGGCGTGAACGAATCGACGCTGGATCCCGCGAACGAGCACGTGATCTCCAACGCGAGCTGCACGACGAACTGCCTCGGCCCCCTGGTGAAGGTGATGGACGAGGCCTTCGGCATCGACTACGGCTTCATGACCACGGTGCACAGCTACACCAACGATCAGCGGGTCCTCGACCTCCCCCACAAGGATCTCCGCCGGGCGCGGGCCGCGGCCCTCAGCATGATCCCCACCAGCACCGGCGCGGCCAAGGCCATCGGCCTGGTGCTGCCCCACCTCAAGGGCCGCATGGACGGCCTGGCGGTGCGTGTCCCCACCCCCGATGTGAGCATCGTGGACCTCACCGCCACCCTCAAGTCCGACGCCACCCTGGAAGCGGTGCAGGAAGCCTACCGTTCGGCCGCCGAGACCGGCCCCCTGGCGCCCTACCTGGAGGTGCTCGACGCGGAGCTGGTGAGCGCGGACCTGCGGGGACGGACCGCCAGCACCCTGTACGACCCCTACCTCACGAAGGTGCTGGGACCTCGGCTGGTCAAGGTCTTCGCCTGGTACGACAACGAGTTCGGTTACGCCGCCCGCTTGAAGGACCTCTGCGTCCACCTGCTGGAGCGCCTCTAGCCGATGACCGCCCTAGCCCTGAATGGCCTCGGCCGCATCGGCCGTTTGCTGGTGCGTCGCCTGACGGCGACCCAGCCCGGCGCGCTGGGCGCCGTGAACGACCCCGCCCCCATGGACCAGCTCGTCCACCTGCTCCGCTATGATTCCGTCCACGGCCCCAGCCTCGAGACCATCGAAGGCCTCACGGAGGGCGGGCAGGATTTCCTGCTGCTTGGCGGGCGCCGGGTGCCCCTCTTCCACGCCGCGGATCCGGCCCTGATCCCCTTCCCCGCCGGCACCCGCCTCGTGGTGGAGGCCAGCGGCCGTTTCACCCGGAAAGTCGACGCCACCCGGCATCTCAAGAATGGCGTGTCGCACGTCGTGATCAGCGCCCCCAGCCCCGACGCGGACTACACCGTCATCGCCCCCGTGAACGGATCCGGACTCGACCTGGCCCGCCACCGGGTGATCTCCAACGCGAGCTGCACCGCCCACGCCACAGCCCCCATGCTGAAGATCCTGGACGACGCCTTCGGCCTCGACCACGCGGGCATGAGCACCGTCCACGTGGTCACCAACGACCAGCGCCTCCTGGACCTGCCCCACAAGGACCTGCGCCGCGCCCGGGCGGCCTTCCTGAGCATCATCCCCACCACGTCGAGCGCCTTCGGAGCCCTGCACCGGGTCATGCCGGATCTTCCGCCGGCCTTCGACGGCGTGGCGCTCCGGGTTCCCACCCTGAACGTCAACCTGGTGGACGTGGTGGCCACCCTCCACCGCGAGACGGATGCCGCCGCCCTGAATGCCGCCTTCGCTTCCGCCGTGGCCGGCCCATGGAAGGGCCTCGTGGACCTGGCCCCGCCCCATGCGGTCAGCAGCGACATCACCGGCCGGGCGGAAAGCGTGCTGATGGATCTGGAGCTCACCATGACCCTCGGCCCGCGCTTCGTGAAGGTCTTCGGCTGGCACGACAACGAGACAGGCTATGCAGCCCGGCTCTGCGAGCTGGTCCTGGATCTGGCGAAACAGGTCTAGATCGTCCCCGCTGCGTACCCGGTGCTAAACGCAGCCTGGAGGTTGTAGCCGCCCACAGGACCGTCGAGGTCCAGCAGCTCGCCGCAGACCCGAAGGTTCTCCCAACCGCGCAGCGCCATGGTGCGCGGGTCCACGGCGGCCAGGTCCACGCCCCCCGCCGCCACCTCGCCACGGGCCAGCGGAACGGGCTGGGGCCCGCCGAGCGGCAGGGCCGTGACGAGGCCCACCAGCGTCCGTCGCCCGCCCTTGGAGAGGTCCTTGAGCATGAGGTCGCGACCGATTTCCGCCTCCGCCAGCAGATCCTCCACCACCCGCTCAGGCAGATGCCGCTGAAGCCAGGTGGCTGCCCGCAGGCGCGGATTGGCGCGGGCCTCCGCCTGGAGCGCGGCGTCCACCGCCTCCGGCGCCTCGAGAAGGCTGGCCTGCGCCAGCCAGGCCGCACCCCCGCGACGGGCACGCTCCACGGCCTGGCTCAGTTCCAGGGCGGCGGGGCCGCTGATGCCGGTCCTGGTGAAGAGGACATCTCCCGCGAAGGCGGCCAGGCGGCGCCCGGAGGGCCCCGCGCATAAGCGCAGCTCGCCGTTCCTCAGGGCCACGCCCTCCCAGGCGGGGCGCGGACGTGCCAGCGGGATGGGCGCCAGCGCTGGGAACCAGGGCTTCACGGGGACGCCCAGCTCCCTCAGCCACCCCAGCACCTCCCCCCGCGTGCCGGTCTCGGGATAGCTCGCCCCACCAGTGGCGAGGATGACGTGATCCACCTCCACCCGCGCCTCGCCCACGCGCAGAGCCGCCAGGCGTGGCGCGCTGCCTTCCAGCGCGGTCACGCGGGCCCCTGTTCGCACTGCCACGCCCACCCGGCGCACGAGGGTCTCAAAGGCGGCCACCACGGCCGCGGCGCTGCCGGGGCGGTCCTGGGGGAAAACCCGGCCGTTCTCCCGGGTGTAGGTCTCCACGCCCTCCCGACGCAGCAGCTCCAGCACGGCCCCATTGCCGAAGGCATGGAGGGAGGGACGAAGGAAGCGGGCCTGGTCCACGGAGAAGGCCCCCAGCAGGGCCTTCGGTGGGCCGTCGTGGGTGATGTTGCACTTGCCGCCGCCGCTGATGCGGAGCTTCACGCCCAGCCGGCCGTTGGCCTCCAGCAGCGTCACGGCGTGCCCCTGCGAAGCGGCCCGCCAGGCCGCCACCAGCCCCGCCGCACCGCCGCCCACCACGATCACGTTCGCCATGGGTCCATGATGACGGAAGTGGTGGTCAGCTATCAGCTGTCGGCTATCAGCTGTCGGCCAAAGATGCGGCGGCCCCGATGGCCACCGTGCCGTTACTGATAGCTGATAGCTGACAGCTGATAGCTCCCTACTGGAAGATCCCCTTGAAGAACTTCCGGATCTTTCCGTCACCGGCGCCCTTCTTCCCCCGGTGCTTCTGGAGCTGGATGGGTTCTGGCAGGGACCGGTGCCGCTCCGGAACCGCGATCCAGGGCTGGTACCCTTCCAGTTCGAGCCGAAGCTGGTGGCTGCCCTCTCCGGGAATCTCGATGGCGGCAGGCGTCTTCCCCTTGGGCTCTCCGTCCAGCAGGATCGCGGCGCCCGCCGGCTCGGTGGCCACCTGGACCTGAAAGGGCGCCGGCTGGAGCCGGAGAGTCAGGTCCTTGTCCTCCGTCTTCAGGTGATAGGCCAAGGGCAGATAGTCTGGCTTCTCCAGGCGGAGCAGGTTTGCCTTTCCCTTCACCACCACCTGACGCAGCGGCGTCCGCCCCAGGGAGGTACCGTCGAGGAACACCTCAGCGCCCCCGGGTTTCGATTCGATGGACAGCACCCGGCTGGGTTCGGGCCGAAGCACCAGGAACCCGAGCGCGAGGGCCGACAGGAACGCGCCCCCAGCCCAAAGCCATCGGCGCTGTGGAGAGGCGGCGGCATGATGCTCGAGCCTCAGCGTGCCCGTGGCCTTCACCGGAGCCGTGGAGGCCAGCTGGGCCAGGTGGGCCGCGCGGCGCTCCGGGGGTAAGGGCAGCGCCTCGATGAGGGCCGCCAGGAATGAGGAGAGGTCCGGGTGCCGCTTCTCCGGGTTCTTGTCCAGGGCCTTCCCGAAGACCTCGGCCAGACCGGAAGGGAAATCCGGCGGCCAGACGGGGGCCTCATGCACGATCCGGTAGAGGGTTGCTCCTACGCTGTCTCCCGCGAACGGAAGCGTGCCCGTCAGCATCTCGAAGGCCGTGAGCGCCAGGGCCCAGCGGTCCGCCGCCGGGGTGGCCCTCTCGCCGTTCAGCACCTCCGGGGCGGCGTACGCCGGGGTGCCCAGGAAGGTCGATGTGGTGGTCAGCCTCCCCGTCTGGTCGCCTCGGGCGATGCCGAAGTCCATGAGCTTCAGGCGTCCGTC
The DNA here is from genome assembly GCF_022808885.1 of Geothrix alkalitolerans. NCBI lineage: Bacteria > Pseudomonadati > Acidobacteriota > Holophagae > Holophagales > Holophagaceae > Geothrix > Geothrix alkalitolerans. The sequence goes on from NZ_JAKZLE010000002.1 coordinate 377,161, forward strand.
CCTGGCCACCATGAAGTTGTCGGGCTTGATGTCCCGGTGGAGGATCCCCAGGGCATGCACGGCGGCCAGGGCATCCGCGGCCTGGATCAGCAGACCCGCCGTTTCGTCGGGGTCCAGCGGGCCGCGCCGGATCCGGTCCGACAGCGATTCTCCCTCCACGTATTCCATGACGAGATAGGGCCCGAGGTCCTGCGCCTCGCCCACGTCGTAGACCGTGATGGCGTTGGGATGGTTCAGCCGGGCGGAGATCTCCGCCTCGCGCTTGAAGCGGAGCAGCACCTCCGCGTCGCCAGTGCCTTCCCGGACCACCTTGATGGCCAGGGCCCGCTTGAGCAGGGGGTCCTCCGCCAGATACACCATTCCCATCGCGCCAGAACCAAGCGTGCCGAGGACCTTGAAGCGGCCAATGGTAGAAGGATCCAGACTCATCCTTCCAACGATCATGCCAGAGGCGGAGGCGACCCGTCGCCCCGGCTACACTCGAGACATGTCCGAAGTCGGCTTCTCCAATCCCCGTCCCGCCCAGCTCCGCCGGTTCGGACGGGTGTTCTACCCCGCGGGCCTCCGCATGCAGAAGGCCCTGGCCGCCCATGTGAGCGAGCCGGGAAATCCCGACCAGCTTGTGCTCCTGGAACACGATCCCGTCTTCACGCTGGGCAGAAACGCCACGCCTGCGGACATCCACATGAGCGACGATTTCCTGGCCGCCCAGGGTGTGAGCGTCCACCGCACCGATCGGGGCGGCGAGGTCACCTACCATGGCCCCGGCCAGATCGTGGCCTACCCCATCTGCAACCTCCGGGGCGGGCGCGAAGACGTGGGCCGCCTGGTGCGCGGGCTGGAGGAGGCCATGATCCGCACCGCGGCGGACTTCGGCGTGGTGGCGGACCGGCTCAAGGGCGCCCCCGGCATCTGGGTCGACACCCCGCGGGGCCTCGAGAAGCTCGGCGCCATCGGCCTCCACCTGAGCCGCTGGATCACCACCCACGGCATCGCCTTCAACGTGCGCCCCAACCTCGACCACTTCCGCTGGATCACGCCCTGCGGCTTCACCGACAAGGGCGTCTGCAGCCTCCAGTCGCTGCTGGGCGAGGACGTGCCCACCTGGGAAGTCGCGGCGGACCGCCTCCAGGCCCACCTCGTCACCTGCCTCGCCATGGACCTGCGTCCGGTCCGCGAACCCAGCCGCAGCGTCTCCGCCATGACCTGGCGGCGCGGCGCGGCGGGCCCCGAGATCCTGATGATGCTCCGCGTTCCGGCGCACGGGCTCTGGTGGCAGAGCGTCACGGGCATGATGGAGCCCGGCGAGACGCCCGAGCAGACCGCCCACCGGGAGCTGATGGAGGAGACGGGACTCACCGGCACGCTGCGCCCCCTGGGTCTCTCCCACAGCTTCTGGGTGGACCCCGCCATCGTGCACTTCCCGGACGCGGAGCCCAGGTTCAACACGGAGACCTGCTTCTCCATGGAGGTATCCGCCGAGACGCCCGTCCGCCTGGAGCCCCTGGAGCACAGCGAGTTCAGGTGGTGCGCGCCGGACGAGGCTCTGGCCCTCATGAAATGGGAGGGATCCAAAGCCGCGCTGGGGCTTCTGAAGAAGGTCCTCGGCTGTTGAACGCATCCCTCTCCCGGAAAGCTCGGGGATCCCCAAGCCCGGGCATGGGCGGTCTGTGGTTCCAACCTTAGGGGAGCGCGGCGCCAAGGCCACCGGACCCCGCCTTGCTAACCTGGGATGTTCAACCGGAGCCGCCCATGTTCCCCCAGTTCACCGAGGACCAGACCGCCATCCGCGACGCCGCGCGGGACTTCGCGATGTCCGAGATCGAACCCGGGGCCTCGGCGCGGGACGCCAGCGGCGAGTTCCCCGGCGACATCGTGAAGCAGCTCGGAGAGATGGGCTTCATGGGCATGGTCGTGCCGGAAGCCTACGGTGGCGCCGGCGTGGACTTCCTCAGTTACATCCTGGCCCTGGAGCAGGTGGCCTATGCCGACGCCTCCGTGGCCGTGACCATGAGCGTGAACAACTCCGTGGCCTGCGGGCCGATCCTGGCCTTCGGCACCGAAGCCCAGAAGCAGAAGTACCTCAAGCCCATGGCGAACGGCGAGATGATCGGCGGCTTCATGCTCACGGAGCCCGATGCGGGTTCCGACGCCGCGGCCCTCAAGACCCGCGCCACCAGGGTGGACGGAGGCTGGAAGCTGAACGGCGCGAAGGCGTGGATCACCAACGGCGGCGTGGGCCGCTACTTCGTCACCATGGCTCGCACAGATCCAGACAAGGGCAAGAAGGGCATCAGCGCCTTCATCCTCGACGCGGACCAGCCGGGCGTGGTCATGGGGCGACCCGAGGCCAAGATGGGCCTGCGCTCCAGCAAGACCGTGATGGTGGCCCTGGAGGACGCCTTCGTGTCCGAGGACGCCATGCTGGGCAAGCCCGGCGATGGCCTGAAGGTGGCCTTCGGCGGCCTCGACGGCGGGCGCGTGGGCATCGCGGCCCAGGCCCTGGGCATCGCCCAGCGGGCCATGGACGAGAGTGTGTCCTATGCCAGGGCCCGCATGTCCTTCGGAAAGCCCATCGGCGAGCACCAGATGATCCAGACCTACCTGGCCGAGATGGAGGCGCGCCTCCAGGCCGCCCGCCTGCTCGTCTACCGGGCCGCCGCCCTCAAGGGGGCCGGCAAGCCCTGCACCGTGGAAGCCGCCACGGCCAAGCTCTTCACCACGGAAAGCGCCGTGTGGATCTGCGACCGGGCCGTCCAGATCCATGGCGGCTACGGGTACTCCCGGGAATACACCGTCGAGCGGCTCTACCGGGATGTCCGTGTGACCACCATCTACGAAGGCACCAGCGAGATTCAGCGCATGGTCATCGCCCGGGAAATTTTGAAGTAGGCGCTCTTTTCAACGCACGATGAAATAACACTTGCCCTCATCTTGCGAGGGAGGCATCCTGCTTGTGCGGGGCCACCTAAACGGGCCTGCAAGCTGGTCCGTAGGCACCTTGTCCCCGTGGCGGCTCTTTTTGTTCTTCTAAGGAGTGGTGATGACGCGTCCCCTGATCCTCCCGGCCCTGTTGGTGGCCTTCTCCCTGGTGGCGCAAGAAGCTCCCAAGGCGGATGCGGGCGCGCCCGCCGGCGCGAAGCTGACCCTCCAGGCCGCCATTGAGACCTCCCTGAAGAACAACCTGCAGGTGCAGATCGCCGTCGAGACGCGGGACTACACGCGGGCTGGCCTGACCATCGAGCAGGGCGCCTTCGACTGGAACCTCAACAGCAGCCTCAACATCGGGAAGTCGGAGGATGCCAGCCGGACCCAGACCTTCCTTGGCGGCCCCTTCACCTCTTCCGAGACCACCACGTTCAACCGCAGCTTCACCCTGGGTTCCACCAAGGCTTTCGGCTGGGGCGGCAACCTCAGCCTGAGCTACGCGCCCACCTACCGGTTCAGCAAGGGGACCGTGAACGGCGGGCCGGAAACGCCCTTCACCACCAATCCCTACGACGGCAGCTTCTCCGCCACCTACTCTCAGAGCCTGCTGAGGGGTTTCGGCAGGGCCGCGACCGAAAGCCGCCTCATCGTGGCGCGCAAGAGCGCCCAGGCCGCGGACCTCAATTTCCAGCTCTCCATCATCAGCCTGGTTGCCAGCACCGAGTCCCTCTACTGGGACCTGGTCTTCGCCCAGCGGAACCTGGAGAATAAGCAGCAGGCCCTGTCCCTGGCCCAGAAGCAGCTCAAGGAGAACCAGATTCGCGTGCAGGTGGGCACTCTGGCCCCCATCGAGGTGACCTCTTCCGAAGCCTCCGTGGCCCAGCGCGAGCAGGACATCATCTCGGCCGAAGCGCAGGTTCTGAACGCCAAGGACGCCCTCATCCGAGCCCTCTATCCCTCGTCCGAGCGGCCCCCGGCGGGTCTGGAGCCGGCCGACTCGCCCAGCATCAAGCCCCTGGAACTGAACGAGGCCACGGCCGAGAAGCAGGCTCTCGCCAACCGCCTCGAGCTCAAGACCGCCCGCCTCGACCTGGAATCCAAGCAGGCCCTGGAGACCGCCGCCAACAACCGCATCCTGCCCCAGCTGGACGCCTTCGCCTCCTACACCGGCAACGCCGCCTCCCAGATCCCGTCGGAAGGCCTCACCGCGGTCAACAAGGACCTCACGAAGGGCACCTACCCCGGCTATACGGTGGGCCTCCAGTTCTCCATGCCCATTCAGAACCGGGCGGCCCGGGGCAGCCAGGCCCAGGCCCGTGCCAACCGCCGCCAGAGCGAGCTGACCCTCCGCGACCTGGAGCTGGGCATCACGCTCGAAGTCCGCCAGGCCTTCCGCAACCTGGACGCTTCCGCCAAGGGCGTGGCCGCGGCCGAGAAGACTCGGATCTTCCGCGAGAAGGACCTCGAGGCCGAGCAGAAGAAGTTCGAGAACGGCATGAGCACGAACTTCCTGGTGCTCTCCAAGCAGAATGACCTGGACACGGCCAAGAGCAGCGAGCTCCAGGCCCAGATCACCTACGCCAAGGCCGCAACCGCCCTGGAGAAGGCCCTGGGCCATCTGCTGGAAGCCAGGAATCTGGAAGTGAAGTAATCCTGTCCGGAGGTCCCGCGCTGCGCGCACACCCCCGGGCCCCCAAGAAGAAGCCCGGCTTTGCCGGGCTTCTTCTTGGGCCTGTTGTGCCTGATTCCCCGTGAGGCCAGGGGTTCAGTTCAATCCATCCGGAGGCTGAGGTCCACCGCGGGGGCGCTGTGGGTGAGGGCCCCCACGCTGAGGAAGTCGACCCCGGTCTCCGCGACGAGGCGGGCCCGCTCCAGGGTGATGTTGCCGCTGGCCTCCAGGAAGAGGCGCCGGCCGCTGCGGTCCCGCAGGGCCACCGCCTCGCGCATCTGATCGGTGGGCATGTTGTCCAGCAGCACGCCGTCCACGTCCGGCAGGTCCAGGCACGCCTTGAGCTGGCCCAGGGTCTCCACCTCCACTTCGATCTTCACCAGGTTCGGGGCCGCCCGACGGGCGGCTTCCACGGCGGCGCGGACCCCGCCGGCCGCGGCCAGGTGGTTCTCCTTGAGCAGCACGCCATCACCCAGGGTCAGCCGGTGGTTCACGCCCCCGCCGCAGCGCACGGCGTACTTCTCGAGCAGCTTGAGGCCAGGCGTGGTCTTGCGGGTGTCGAGGATGCGCGCGCCGGTGCCTTCCACCGCCTCCACGAACTTCCGGGTGAGGGTCGCCGTCCCCGACAGCCGCTGGAGGAGGTTCAGCATCACCCGCTCCGCCAGCAGGATGCCGTGGCCTGAACCACGAAGGCGCATGACCTCCGTGCCCGGCCCGACCCGCTGCCCGTCGTGCCGGGCCAGATCGGCATTGAGCGTGGGGCAGGTGAGGCGGAAGACCTCCATTGCGATGGGAAGTCCCGCCAGCACCAGGTCGGCCTTGGCCACCACGCGCGCCGTCATGGGCCGGTCCGGGACCGCCGCCGTGCTCCAGTCCTGGGTGCCCCAGTCCTCCCGCAGGAAGGCGCGCAGCTGGTCGCGGTAGGTCTCGGGGTGCGGGGGATGGAACATCGGTCACTCCGGCCCCAGCGTACAATGCTCGACACCGATCCCAAACCAGGAGCCTCCCATGTCCTTCGTCCTCGTCGAAAAAGCCGACCGCATCGCCTGGGTCACCCTCAACCGGCCCGAGAAGCTCAATGCCCTCAACAACGAGGTACTGAAGGAGCTGGAGTTGGCCTTCGCGGACCTGGAGCAGGACCCCGAGGTGGGAGCGGTGGTGGTCACGGGCGCCGGGGAGAAGGCCTTTGTGGCAGGTGCCGATATCGCGGAACTGAGGACCCTCGACACGGCCAGCGCCCGGGTCCAGGCCCTGCGCGGCCAGGCCGTCTTCCAGCGCATCGAGTCCTTGCCCAAGCCCGTCATCGCCGCCGTGAACGGCTTCGCCCTGGGCGGCGGCTGCGAGCTGGCCCTGGCCTGCCACATCCGCATCGCCAGTGAGAACGCGAAGTTCGGCCTGCCCGAGGTAAGCCTCGGCATCATCCCCGGCTACGGCGGCACCCAGCGTCTGCCCCGCCTCGTGGGCAAGGGCGTGGCCCTCGACATGATCCTCAGCGCCGAGATGACCGCCGCCGCCGACGCTCTGCGCATGGGCCTCGTGAGTCGCGTGGTCGCGCTGGCGGATCTCAAGGCCACCGCGGAGAAGCTGGCGAAGACCATCCTCTCGCGCGGCCCCCTGGCTGTCCGCAGCGCCCTGGCCGCCGTGAACGAAGGCCTCGAGATGCCCCAGGACCAGGGCCTCCAGTACGAAGCCGCCCTCTTCGGCCTTCTCGCCGCCTCCCAGGACATGCAGGAGGGCATGGGCGCCTTCCTGGAGAAGCGCGCCGCGCAGTTCAAGGGGTTGTAGCTTTTCGCTTATCCCAAAAAACAGGCGAGCCGTCCGGCCCGCCTGTTTTTTCGAGGCATGAAGCGGCTAGCGCTTGGAACCCACCGCGCCAAGCGTGGCCGCAGCAGTTTGTTCGTTGTTGTTCTGGTCCGCGACCTTCACGAGTACGCGGTCGCCGCGGACGGCATCGCGGGGAACGATCACGTCGAAACGCTCGTCCTTCTGATCGAACACCCGGTCCTCCGGCACGATCTGGAGCCAGTGCTCCCCATCCGCGCTGACGGCGGCCTCCTTCAAGGTGGAGGTCTCATCCCGGGCCACGAAGCGGATCCGGACACCCTCGCCCTCGGGGGCGACGCTCAGCTCGGAAATGACCGGCGGCGTGTGGTCGATGAGGAAGGGGGCGGTGCGCCAGAGGCTGGTGAGGGCTGCGTTGAAGGCCGCCGTGGGCGCGTCCGAGGCGGTCACCTCGAGGCGGTACCGGCCATCGGGAACGGGCAGGGTGTCGAAGCTGAAGAACTTCTCCTTCCAGGCCTTTTCCAGGAGGATCGGCGCGCCCCGTTCGGGCACGAGGCGGATGGCGAACTGGAGGGTGTCGGCATTGGGGTCGTTCACCCGGAACACGAAGCTCTGGGCGCCCCGGCGGAAGCTGCGCTTCTCGGCGCCCATGTAGCCCATGGCCGGGATGAGCTTCTGTGTCTCCAGGGGCACCCGCTCGATGCCGATGTCATCCGGGGGCGCGGTGCGTGTGATGACCAGACCCGGCGGCATGGTGTCCACGCCTTCCCAGATCGGAGCCAGGTTGCGGTGGGCCCAGTGGACGGTCACGGTCTCCACCACTGGCGTGGCGCCGCCCCGGGTGCTGCTGAGGCGCAGGCGGAACTGGGCGAACCGCGAGGATGGCAGGGCCGGACGCTCGCCGCTGCGCAGGGGGGGCGTCCAGGGGCTCCAGGTGGCATCCGGCGTCTCCGTGCTCCCCGTGCGGAACTGGAATTCCACGTTGGTGCCCGATGGCGTGTCGGCATCCAGGTAGGCTCGTCCCCAGTCCGCCAGAGGCGCACCCTTGAGGATCCGGGATTCGACGGTGCCCTCGGTGGCCTGTGCTTCGGACAGCAGGTGCAGCTCGGCGGGGTTGGAGCCCACCACAAGAAGATCCCCGCCGGAAGGCAGGAAGGCCGTGGCCTGGGCCGTGCCCAGCTCCTGCACCACGGCGAAGGGATCCGCATCGCGGACCTTGCCGAGGGGCAGCGAGAAGAGGCGGGAACGGTTGCCCGTGCCCACCAGCAGCTGGCCCTTCCAGGGAGTCAGGGCGTAGACCTGGCTCTGGGCGCTCTGCCACAGGGTCTCGGGCACCCGATCGCGATCCAGGCGGATGACGGCCGAACGTGTGGCCGCGGCGGTATCCGCCTGCAGATAGCCTTCGCGCCGCTCCAGCTGGCCGGTGCTGAACTTCGGCGTGAGCCCATTGTCCGCGCCGACGTACAGCAGCCCATCGGCCACGGCCAGGGCGCGGACCTCTTCAAAGGGCGTATCCATCAATGTCTCGAGGCGATCGCCCTGGCGGCTGTAGCGGAGAACCAGGCCCCGGCCATGGCTGCCGAGGTACCAGCCCCCCTGCCCGTCCGGCGTCAGGGCCGTGAACGCCGTCTCGTCCGCCAGCTCCGCCAGGCGGCGGCTCGATCCGCTCCGCGCCTGGACCAGCACGGCGCCCTTCTCGGAGCCCCCCGCGGCGATGACGGCATCCCCATCCACCGCCAGGGCCCAGACGATGCGGGCTTCGATGTCCGCGAAAGGCTTCACGTCGCCGGAAGGGGACACGCGGAAGAGCTTTCCCTCCCCCGTGGGCGCCACGATCAGATCCTGGCCCAGGCGTGCCAGGGCGAACACGATGCCCCCCTTCACCTGGCCCAGGGGCTTCACCTGGCCACCGGTGTAGTGGAAGAGCTTGCCGTCCGTGCCGGCGGAGAGGTAGGCGCCCCCGGAACCATCCGGAACGGCCGCCCAGATCACGCCCTCGGGCAGCTGGCCCACGCGACGCAGGTTCGGCGCCAGGCGCAGCCGGCCGTCAGCCCCGATGCGGACGCCGTGGGTCTCGGACCCCAGCCAGTCGTTGAACCCGGAGAAGGTGGCCACGGGCTGATCCGCCAGAGCCGCCACGCCCACGACCGCGGAGAGAAGGAACGTCATCCAGCGCATAGAGCCCTTTCGATTCATGTCCATCACTCGATTTCCACGTCCAGCTGGCTCAGCCCCCGCACCTCGCGGTCGAGCGGCAGGACGGCCCGGCCGACGATCCGCCGCTGGAGCTTGTTGTCGCTGCTGGCCCCATCTCCGCTGACCAGGGTCGCCACCGTGGGCGGGATGCCCTCGATGCGGCTGCCGCGAAGCCCCGCGCCGGGCTGGCTCTGAACCAGCAGCGCGTAGGCGTGGTTGTTCCGGAGGGCCCCGTTCAGGAGGCGAACCACATCCCCCAGGTTGGCCACCTCGATCATGCGCTCGTCCGGATCGGCCGCCGTGAGGCTGAATCCATCGCCGACCATGAGGGTCGCCTTGCCCTTGGCCGCGGAGGAGGGCACCTGGATGTTGAAGGTGGCGGTCTCGCGCACGCCCTGGATGTTCTGGAGGGTGACCAGCACCGGAAGGATCTCCCCCCGCTTGGCCCGGGCCTTGAGGAGACGGACGCCCGCGATGGCCGAGAGATCCAATCGCTCCTCGGCCTTGATCGTGAGGGAGATGCCCTCGAACACCGGCTTCTCGAAGGGATTGAGCGTGATGGCCTGGAGCATGGCGCCGACGTACTGGGAGAGGCGCGAGGGGTTCAGGTCCGCGATGACGTTCTCGATCAGGATGGCCGGATGCCCGGCCAGCTTGATGTTTCCCTGCATGGACAGGCTCTGGAGCCCCAGGCCCCGGGTGTGGGCGTCCAGGGTCTGGGCCACGGCCGTGGCCACCAGGGCCGGGGTGGCCACGGGGTGGTCCATCAGCTCGAACCGGAAATTCAGGGTGCGCTTGCCCCCCAGGTTCAGGCCGATCCGGAGGGGGACCATCCGCGCCTCGGCCCCCAGCAGGCCCGCGACGCCGGAGCTGCGATCCAGCCGCAGGGCGCCGATGGGCGCCACGGGCATGGCCATCTTGAAGGAGCTCTGGTAGCTGGCCACGGTGCTCGCCACGGTGGCGGACCAGAGGGGCAGGTCCACGGACCCGAGGTTGAACAGCTGGTGCCCGAACAGCAGCACCCGCTTGCCCGAGACGTAGGTGATGGTGCCGGCGGCGGCCAGATCCAGGTCTCCCTGCATGAGCGTGACGGCCGCCATGCCGCCGGGCTCGAGGGGGCTGGCCTCCTCCCGCGCCCCCCCAGACAGGATCGGCGCGGCTGCGAAGGCGACCGGGAATCCGGCCCAGAGACGGCGGGCGTCAGGCCCGAGCGCACTGCCGACGATGGACATGGGCATGGCCTGCGGGTCCGGCTCGCCCATCAACGTCCGGAAATCCAGCATACGCCCAGAGAGGGCCGCCTTGAGGACCTTGGGAGGCTCCAGCTTCGGCAGGATCAGGGGTGTGCGGCTGGGTGGGGTTTCCGGGATGTCCCGGAGCTGGTCCAGCATTTCGGCGATGGGCGTGATGCCGCCGATGGCCTCCTTCTCGAAGAGGAGGCCCGTGCTCAACGCACCGATGAGCTTCCCGTCGATGTAACAGGGACTGCCGCTCATGCCCGCCAGGATCCCCGTATCCGCAAGGGGACCTCCGGAAGCCCTGACCATGATGCGGCTTTTGCCCGGGGCAGCGTTTCGTTGCACTCCCAGCACTTCGAAATCGAAGCGCTCGATCTTGCCGCCCTGGAACACGGTCCGGCCATACCCCTTCATGCCCGCCCGGATCTCCGTGACCGGGAGGGTGGCGGGCCCCTGGCCTGCCAGGGGCACCAGAGAAAAGAGGGCGAAGGCGAGGGCGACCAGTTTCATTGATATCTCAAGGAATGTAGAAGCCTAGCAGGACAGTCCCGGTGACCGGGACGGCCGCCGGCCGGGCGCCCCTGTGAATTTCAGATGCGGCATGTGACTTTTTCGTTCCTTGACCAATAGATCCCTTTTATTGCGATGCCCCCCCTGGCTATTCTTTGGGGAACACGGAGGAACTTCTTATGCGATCAAGGCATTTCGCCGGCTCATCCCTTGTGGCCCTGCTCGTGGCGGCGGCCCCCATCATGGCCCAGGGCGTGTCCACCCAGCTGGGCGGTCGCGTGCTGGATAACCAGGGCGCCGGCGTCGCCGGAGCCACCGTGGTCATCCGAAACGCCGAGACCGGTCTCACCCGTACCCTGCAGACCAGCGCCGAAGGCCGCTATCTGGCCACCCTGCTGCCGGTGGGCCCCTACACCGTGACCGTCACCAAGGCCGGCTTCCAGACCGCGAGCAACGTCAAGGTGAACCTGAACCTCGGCGATGCCGCCCCCCTGACCATCAAGCTCGCCCCCGAGACCGGCGCTGTGGTCGAAGTGGTCGCTGCCACGGCCCAGGTGGACACGGAGCGCGCCAGCGCCGCCGCCATCGTCTCCCCCGACAACCTCACCAACCTACCGGTCTTCAACCGCAACTTCACCAACCTCGCCACCCTGACGCCCCAGGTGGTGGTGGACAGCAGCCGTGGCAACCTCGCCATCGCTGGCCAGCGCGGCGTGAACACCTCCATCAACATCGATGGGGGGGACAACAACGAGCCCTTCTTCGGCGGCGCCACCGGTTCGGCCGAGGGCAAGACGCCCTTCACCATTTCCATCGAGGCCATCCGCGAGTACCAGGTGATCACCGACGGTGCCAGCGCCGAGTTCGGCCGCATGGGCGGCGGCTACGTGAACGCCATCACCAAGAACGGCACCAACGACCTGAGCGGCAGCCTCTTCTACTACCAGCGCCCCCGGGCCTGGGTGGAGGCCGGACCCACCCTGCGCCAGCCCAATGGGTCGACCTCGACCTATCCTGTGGGCGACTTCCAGCAGGAGCAGTTCGGATTCAGCGTGGGCGGCCCCATCGTCAAGGACAAGCTCTTCTACTTCGTGGCCTACGACGCCCAGCGGCGCAAGGACCCCGTGGACATGAAGTGGGGCGGCACCAACCCGCCGACAGGCCTGTACCCCCTGGATCCGGCCAATCCCGCCGACGCCGTCCTGCTGTCCAAGACCGGCAGCTACTCCCCGAAGTCGGATTCGGACGTCTACTTCCTCAGGTTCGACTGGAATCCCACCATCGACCACAACATCCAACTCCGGCTGAACCACTCGGACTTCAAGGGCGTGACCGGCGCGAGCATCACGGCCGCCAGTGAAAACCTGGCCAGCGACAATGTGAAGACGGACTCCTACGTCCTCCAGTGGAACTGGGTGATCAGCGCCAACTGGATGAACGAGTTCCGGGTGAGCCTCAGCAAGGATGACATGCCGAGGTCGACCTACTCGAACATGCCAGAAGTCAGCATCAGCAACGTGGGCTACTACGGCGCCTACCCCTTCGACCGCACCTACAACACCAAGCGCACGCAGTTCCAGGAGAACATCAGCTACGTGACCCCCACCTTCCAGGTGAAGGCGGGCGTGGACTACAACGACATCAACGTGTCCGAGTTCTTCGCCGGCAACTGGCAGGGCGTCTACTTCTTCAACAACATCACCGATTTCCGGAACGGTAACTGGTCGACCTACCGCCAGAACTTCGGCCTGAGCGGGGATGTCCACCAGGCGGGCCTCTTCGACACCAGCTACAAGCAGATGGCCGCCTTCATCCAGACCGAGTGGCGCCTGACGGATACCTTCAAGCTCGGCGTGGGCGTCCGGTGGGACAAGCAGGAGAACCCTGACTACCCGATCCTGGACATGAGCAACCCGCTGGCCGCCAGCATGCCGATCTCGGCCAAGATCCCCTCCGACAGCCAGTTCTCGCCCCGCGCCTCCTTCACCTGGACGCCCGCCTTCGATCACGGCAAGACTGTGGTCCGCGGCAGCATCGGCCGCTACGTGAGCACCACTCCCGCCGTGTTCTTCTACCAGGTCTACGCCGCCAATGGCGTGCGGACCGGCCAGGTGGACTTCAGGGGGGCCACCGCCTCCACGACGTTCGGCATTCCCCGCGGGAACGCCACCACCTTCACGGGCGGCGCTCCCTTCAACCCCTCGAACCCGTACTGGATCTCTTCCTTCCCGGCAGGCGCCCCGCTGCCCGCATTCAACATCTGGACCTTCAATCCCGACTTCAAGAACCCCTACACCGATCGCGTGAACCTTGGCGCGGAGCGGGCTTTCTTCAATGACCTGGTGCTCGGCGTCTCCGCCACCTACGCCAAGGGCAACCAGCTGGAGCGCACCGCCGACCTCAACATCGGCACGCCCACCATGGGCGCCTACGGCCGGCTGCTCTATCCCGCCCGACCCAACACCACCTACGGCACCATGGGCATGTATTTCTCGGATGCCACCAGCCTCTACCACGCCTACACGGCCAGCCTGAAGTACCACAAGGACGGCAGCCCCTTCGACGCCCAGCTGTACTACACCTACGCCATCAACAAGGACAGCGACTCCAACGAGCGCAACTACTCGGGCATCAGCATCCAGGACGCCGGGAACCTCGGCGCCCAGTGGGGCTATGCCGACACCGATCGCCGCCAGGTCCTTACCGGCTACTTCAGCGCCCTGGACCAGAAGGTCACTGGCATCCTCTTCTCCCTGTCCTTCCGCTACCAGACCGGCACTCCCTACACCCTGACCTACAACCGGGACATGAACGGCGACAGCAACACCAGCAATGACCGCTTCTTCGCCAACGGGGTGGATTCGGGCCGCAACACCTTCCGGGCCGGCTCGAACCTCTACATGGATCTCGGCCTCCGCCGCGAGTTCCTGCTCACCAAGCGCCTGAAGGCCACCGCCTCCCTGGACGTCTTCAACGTGCTGAACCGCCAGGACACCTACCTGTCCACCCGCATCAAGACCAGCACTCCCGCCAGCACCGACGCCGCTCCGGTCCTTGAGAACTCCCAGAACTGGGTCGGCTCTGCCCGCCAGATCCAGATCGGCGCGCGCTTCGCCTTCTAGTCCCACCCGCACCACGAAAGGGCGGCGCTCCGGCGCCGCCCTTTTTTAGCTAGGCTGGAGCCATGAAGATCCTGGCGCTGGGCGATGTGGTGGGGGAACCGGGGCGGAGGCTGGTGGAGGCCTTCGTGCCCGAGCTGCGCCGGGAGACCGGGGCTGATCTCGTGATCGTGAACGGCGAGAATGCCGCCCACGGCCATGGCATCACCGACACCATCGCCCGGGAATGGTTCGACCGCTTCGGGGTGGACGTCATCACCACGGGCAACCACGCCTTTGACGTGAAGGGCATCGACGCCTATTTCCGCCAGGAGCCCCGCCTGCTCCGCCCCGCCAACCATCCACCCGATACGCCTGGAAACGGCTGGGTGAAGCTGCACACGCCCTCGGGGGCCGAGGTTCTCGTCATCAACCTCATGGGCCGGGTGCACATGCCTGCCTGCGACTGCCCCTTCCGGGGCGTGGACACCATCCTCCAGAAGGAGCGGGCTGACCTCGTCATCGTGGACATGCACGCCGAGGCCACCAGCGAGGCCCAGGCCATGGGCTTCCACCTGGAGGCCCGAGCCGCTGCCGTCCTGGGCACCCACACCCACGTGCCCACCCTCGACGCCAAGGTTCTGCCCGGCGGCACGGCCTACGTCACCGACATCGGCATGACCGGCCCCTACGACGGCGTCATCGGCATGAAGAAGGAAGCCAGCATCGGCCGCTTCCTCAGGGTGCAGCGCCCCAAGTACGAAGTGGCCGAAGGCGACCTCCAGCTCCACGCCGTGCTGGTCACCACCGAAGGCCGCAAGGCGACCAGCATCGAGCGAATCCTGAGAAAGCTGTAGGGACCTTCGAGGGGTTCAGTCCTCGAGCTTGGGGAAGAACCAGCCGGCAATGGCGGCACCGAGGAGGGGCGCCACCCAGAAGAGCCAGAGCTGGCCGAGTGCCCAGCCGCCCACGAACAGGGCCGGTCCCGTGCTGCGGGCAGGATTCACGGAGGTGTTCGTGACCGGGATGCTGATGAGGTGGATGAGGGTGAGGCAGAGGCCGATGGCGATGGGCGCGAAGCCCGGCGCGGCCTTCTTGGCGGTGCTGCCCAGGATCACCATGAGGAAGAAGAAGGTCATCACGACCTCGGTCAGGAAGGCTGCACCCAGCCCGTACTTGCCCGGCGAGTGGTCCGCATAGCCGTTGGCCGCGAAGCCGCCGATGGCGGACCCGTTGCCCGTGGCGATGACGTAGAGGATGGCCGAAGCGACCACGGCCCCCAGCACCTGGGCCAGCCAGTAGCCGGCCACATCCTTGTAGGGGAAGCGCCCGCCCACGGCCAACCCCAGGGTCACGGCCGGGTTCAGGTGGCAGCCCGAAACGGGGCCGATGGCGAAGGCCATGGTCAGCACCGTGAGTCCGAAGGCCACGGCCACGCCGTGGAGACCGATGCCCACCCCCGGGAAGGCCGCCGCCAACACCGCGCTGCCGCACCCGCCCAGCACCAGCCAGAGGGTCCCGAAGAATTCCGCCGCAAGCCGCTTGTTCACACGTCCTCCCTTGGAATAAATAAACGATGAACGGGAAATCGGAGCCAGTTTAGCGGCCCGCCGGGAGGATGCATCCTATTTCGGCGTTCAAAAACCAAAAGAAAACCACCAAGACACCAAGAAAAACCACGCTCCCGATTGGTGTGCCTCCGTCAGAAAGCACCAGAGAGGAGAGCACTCCCCGTCTTGGGAGCTTTTGCAGTTCTTGGTACCTTGGTGGGGGCCCGTCCCTTACCTCTCGTGGTAAGAAGACTCCTCCGGTTTAGGACAGCCGCTCCCATCCCTCCAGGTAGAGATTGAAGGCGGGATCCGCCGCGGCCTTCTGCGCCACCAGGGCGCGGATCTGGGTCTCCTCGGCGTCCATCTGCTCGGGCGTCAGGTGACCCGACAGCGTCATGGCGCGCAGCCACACCAGGAAGGTGGTGAGGGCGTCGAACTGGTTGTACCGCACGATGCCGGCGATGTCCCCCGCCCGCCAGAGGTCGATGACGCTCTTCCCGTCTGTGCCCAGCTTGCCCGGGATCCCGCAGGCCGTGGCCAGCTCGTGGAGGGTGGACGAGGCCTTTCCCCAACTCCCCGTCACCTCCCGCAGGTCGATGTGCTGGTTCCCGTACCGGTCGAAGAAGTCCCCCGCCGCCCATTTCTCCGCGCTGCGTCCCAGGCCCGGGATGGAGAGCCGGTGCACCATGGCCCGCTGGACCAGGATGGGCAGGTCCGCATCCCGCGAGTTGAAGCCCACCAGCTGGGGCTTCCTGTCCCCCAGAGCCACCAGGAAGCGGCGCAGGAGGTCGTCCTCCGCCAGTGCCTCCGGCCCCTCCGGCAGCGCGAAGAGCTTGTGCTGGACCTCACCATGCCGCACCGTGCGGATCACCGCCGCGATGGACACCACCCGGCAGAGGATGGTCTTGAGGTAGGGCCGCGGGTCCGCCTCCGTGGCGCCACCGTAGGCCCAGAGCCGCTCCGTCACCTCTTCGTCCGGCATCTCCTTCGGAAGGTCCAGCACACGCCGGCCCGTGGCGGGATCCGGCACCCACTCGGCGTCGAAGGCGAAGATCTGGGGGTGCGGGGGACGCAGCATGGGAACGCTCCTGGAATACCTTCAAGTCTGAGCAATGCTCAAAAGCCTCCACGAAGGGCACGAAGGGTATAGGCAAATCGCGAAGGCGAATTCGTGGCCTTTAGACTCGCCCGAAGGGCTTCTTCGTGTCCTTCGTGGAGCTCTTTTGACGACCGGGTTACTTCTCCAAAGCCCACTTGCCCCCGCCGCCCACCGCGCAGGCCAGACCCACGAGCAGGCGGAAGAGGGCGGGCAGGTTCGACAGGGGACCGGCCCCGTGCATCCAGCCGTGCACCAGCGGCCAGCTCAGGACGACCACGAGGACTCCGCCCGCCAAGGCCACCCACACGCCGAGCAGAATCAGAGCCCCGCATACCAGCTCGCCCAGGGCAAAGCCCCAGGTCGAAGCCTGGGCGAAGGTGATGGCCCCGTGGGCCCGGCGGAGGATCTCGAAGCCGTGCATCACGGCCATGCCGCCCACGGCGAGGCGCAGGAGGAAAAGGGCCCAGTCGGTGCGGGTCTTGGAAGCGGCCATGACTACCTCGGGAAACATCCATTGTAGGCTGGGGATTCTCCACGGAAACCGCCATGCGCCCCACGCTCGCCTTCGACGCCGACGACACCCTCTGGCACAACGAGACCCTCTACGCCGAGACCCAGGAGGCCTTCCGCGCCCTGCTCCGCCCCTTCCACGACGACGCCTGGATCGACGCCCGCCTCCACGATACGGAGATGCGCAACCTCCGCCGGTACGGGTACGGCATCAAGGGGTTCACCCTGTCCATGATCGAGACGGCCCTGGAGCTGACTGAGGATCGCCTCGACGGTGCGGGTATCCGGAGGGTGTTGGAGCTCGGCCAGGCCATGCTCGACAAGCCCGTGGAGCCTCTGCCCGGCGTGGCGGAGGTGCTGGCCGAGTTGGCCGGGAAGTTCGATCTGATGCTCGTCACGAAGGGCGATCTCTTCGACCAGGAGACCAAGCTGGCCAAGTCCGGCCTTGGACATCATTTCGCGCGGGTGGAGATCGTCTCCGAGAAGGACGCGCCCACCTATGCCGCCCTCCTCGAGCGCCACGGCCTCCATCCTGGAGCCTTCACCATGGTGGGCAACTCCGTGAAGTCCGACATCCTGCCGGTCCTGGCCCTGGGCGCCCGGGCGATCCACATCCCCTACCACCTGACCTGGGCCCACGAGGTGGTCGCCACTCCAGTGGAATCCCCCTTCCCTGTGCTCGACTCCATCCGCGACCTGCCCGCCCTGCTCGCAGGCTGGTGACCCCGTCCTCCGCTATGCTGGGGGAACGGAGGATTCAATGAGCATCCAGAACATTGGCGTCATCGGTGCGGGCCAGATGGGCAACGGCATCGCCCATGTCTTCGCCCAGGCGGGCTTCAGCGTGTTGATGCAGGACATCAGCGAGGCCTTCGCCGCCAAGGGTGTGGCCACCATCGACAAGAACCTCCAGCGCGGCGTGGACAAGGGCAAGATGACCGCCGACGAAAAGGTGGCCGTCCTGGGGCGGATCCGCACCACCACGAAGCTCGAGGACCTCGCCGGCTGCGACATCGTCATCGAGGCCGCCACCGAGAAGTGGGAGGTCAAGAAGCAGATCTTCGAGACCCTGGACAAGGTCTGCAAGCCCGGGGCAATCCTGGCGAGCAACACCAGCAGCATCTCCATCACCAAGCTGGCCGCCGTCACGAAGCGCCCCGAGGCCTTCATCGGCATGCACTTCATGAACCCAGTGCCGGTCATGCAGCTCATCGAGGTCATCCGCGGCCTGGCCACCAGCGACGCCGCCTTCGACGCGGTGATGGAGCTGTCGAAGAAGCTGGGGAAGACTCCCATCCACTGCAATGACTTCCCCGGTTTCGTCAGCAACCGCGTGCTGCTGCCCATGATCAACGAGGCCATCTACGCCCTCTACGAAGGCGTGGCCAGCGTGGAGAGCATCGACGGGATCATGAAGCTCGGGATGAACCACCCGATGGGCCCCCTCACCCTGGCGGACTTCATCGGCCTGGACACCTGCCTCTTCATCCTCAACGTGCTGCACGAGGGCCTGGGCGATCCCAAGTACCGCCCCTGCCCCCTGCTCATCAAGTACGTGGACGCCGGATGGCTGGGCAAGAAGAGCGGTCGCGGTTTCTACGACTACAGCAAGGCCTGATCTTCACAGGCCATGCAACGCCGCGCGGCTCTTGCCCTCGTGGCCTTCCTGGGACTGGCGGCTGAGGAGCCCCTCCACGAGATGGGCCCCTTCCCCACCCGGGAGATGTTCCCCCTCTACCTGCCCACCATGGCCTACCAGCCGGTGGACCCCGTCCCCCTCGGGCGGGGCCACTGGCGGTGGGCCCTGCACTGGATCGAGGCCAACACCTTCCAGTTCTCGGACATCTTCGAGCAGTATGGCCCGCGGGACGCGGTGGGCCGCGTCGCGGTCACCCAAGCCGCTTTCGCCGCGGCGGCCGCGGCCTACCCCGACGCTCCGACGCTGTACTTCTTCGACGAGGAGATCGCGCGCTTCGAGGTGGAGGGAAGATATGGGCTGTCGGACCAGACCGACCTCTGGGTTCGCATGCCCGTGCAGAACCACACGGGCGGCTTCCTCGACCCTCTCATCGAGACCTTCCACAAGCTCGGCTTCGAGCAGTACGGCCGGGCCCTCGTCCTGCAGAACCAGGTGGCCCTGGCGGTGGCCCGCCACGGTCAGGTGATCTTCTACACGGACGAGCGCATCCTGGGGAAGACCCAGGATCCTGTCCTGGGCCTCACCCACCGTCTGCTGGCGACGCCCACATGGACGCTCTCCACCACGGCCAGCGTCAAACCGCCCCTCACCCACACCTACGATGTCTACCGGTCGGGCTGGGACCAGACCTACGGCCTCACCGGCGCCTGGCGTCCTCCGGGGCGGCATGCCTTCTATTTCGGCGCCGGATTCGTCCACCGCCCCCACGGGAGTCCGGAAAACACGGACATCGGATTCAAGGATGGGGTCGGGGCCCACGCCACCTGGGAGTACCGCCGCTGGCCGCGGGTCCAGCCCTTCCTCCAGCTCTATTGGCAGAGCGGCTACCTCCCGCGGCAACCCTACCAGCACTTCGACCAGCCCAGCCTCCAGCACGACCTGGGGGTGCACTGGCACTGGACGCCCCACACCACCTTGACCTTCCGCTACCTGAATAACATCTCCCACTGGGGGAACACCGCGGACATGGGCCTTGGCGCGAGCCTGACGGCGCATTTCTAGGTAGAATGGCCGTTTGAATCCATGCGAGGTGCCCCATGGCCACGGCCAAAGTCCGCGAGATCCTGTCCTGGTACAGCTCTGAAAACCCCGGCGTGAAGGCCAATCTCGCCCGGATGATGAACACGGGCCGCCTGGCCGGCACCGGCAAGTTCGTGATCCTGCCCGTGGACCAGGGCTTTGAGCACGGTCCCGCCCGCAGCTTCGCGCCCAACCCGGCCGGCTACGATCCCCGCTACCACGTGGAGCTGGCCATCGAGGCCGGCTGCAACGCCTACGCCGCGCCCCTGGGCTTCATCGAGCACGTGGCCTCTGACTATGCCGGCGACATCCCCCTCATCCTCAAGCTCAACAACAGCGACATCCTCAGCAAGGGCCACGAGCCCTGCAGCGCCATCACAGGCAGCGTGGAGGACGCCCTGCGCCTGGGCTGCGCCGCCATCGGCTACACCATCTACCCCGGCAGCGGCGACCGCAACATCCAGTACGAAAGCCTGCGGGAGCTGATCCTCGAGGCCAAGGCCGTGGGTCTGCCCACCGTCGTCTGGTCCTATCCCCGCGGGGCGGGCCTCACCAAGGAAGGTGAGACCGCCGTGGACGTGGCCGGCTACGCCGCCCAGATCGCCGCCCAGCTGGGCGCCCACATCATCAAGGTGAAGCCGCCCAAGCAGCACCTCGAGGTGAAGGAGGCCGCCGCGGCCTTCGAGAAGGCCCAGATCCCCGTCGAGACCCTGGCGGACCGGGTGAAGGAAGTGGTCCGCAGCGCCTTCAACGGCCGACGCATCATCATCTTCAGCGGCGGCGAAGCCAAGGGCACCGAGGCGGTGCTCCAGGAAGTGGCCGAGCTGGCCAAGGGCGGGGCCTTCGGCAGCATCATGGGCCGCAACGCGTTCCAGCGGCCGAAGGCCGAGGCCATCCAGCTCCTGCACGCGGTGATGGACATCTTCGCGAAGGCGTAGCGGTTGCTTGGAACGCTGCGCGTTCCGAGCATGGAAAAACGGCGCGAAAGCGCCGTTTTTCTTTTTACCCGCCTTTATCTTTATCCCTACTCGGAATGCGCAGCATTCCCGAGCATCACTACTTCGGCGGATGCTCCAGGAAGGCCAGCCCGGGGCATTTCTCCGAGGTGGTGCGCCGCTGCCAGTCGTTCTCGAAGAGGATGGCGGGGTTGCCCTCGGCATCCTCCACCAGCTCGCCCCAGAACCGGCTGGGCTCGGGCCAGCCGCCTTCGATCCAGCGGGCCATCTGGAAGCCGCGGGGCTCCAGCAGCACGGGGCAGGCGTACTCATCCTTGAGACGGTGCTGGAGCACCTCGAACTGCAGGCGGCCGATGGCGCCGAGGATGGGCAGGGGCGCGCCGCCCTTGGGCCAGAAGACCTGGACCACGCCTTCTTCCGCGATCTGGTTCAGGCCCTTCAGGAAGCCCTTGCGGGCGCCGGGATCCGCCAGACGCACGGAGGCGAACTGTTCGGGCGAGAAGCGGGGCACGGCGTGGAACTCGATGGCCCCGGCGGCGCTCAGCACATCTCCGATGCGGAAGAGGCCCGGATTGATGAGGCCCAGGATGTCGCCGGGGTAGGCCTCGTCGACGATCTGCCGCTCGCGGCCGAAGAACATATGGGGGTAGTTCAGCTTGATGGACTTCTTCTCGCGCACATGCAGCGCGTCCATGCCCCGGTCGAACTTCCCGGACACGATGCGGGCGAAGGCCACTCGGTCCCGGTGGGCCTTGTTCATGTTGGCCTGCACCTTGAACACGAAGGCCGTGAAGGGCTGCTCAGGCGCCACCACCCCACCGTCCATCAGGGGCCTCGGGCCCGGTGCGGGCGCCAGCTCCAGAAACTCCTCCAGGAACTCCGCCACGCCGAAGTTGTTCACGGCGGAGCCGAAGAACATCGGGGACTGCTCGCCCCGCAGGAAGGCCTCCCGGTCGAAGGACGGCAGCACGTGGTCCATGAGGTCCACGTCATCCTTGAGCTGCTGGAGCTCGGCGGGCGTCAGCAGGGCGGCGATCTCGGGGTCGTCCAGTCCCCCCTGCCCGGCAACACGGGCTTTCCGGCCCGCTTTCGCCCGCTCGAAGACCTGGATCTGACCCGTGGCGCGGACGTAGACGCCCTTGAAGTCCGTGCCGGAGCCGATGGGCCAGGTCATGGGGACGGCGTGGAGGCCGAACAGCTCCTCCACCTCGTCGATGAGCTCCACGGGTTCTCGGCTGGGGCGGTCCAGCTTGTTGACGAAGGTGAAGATGGGCAGCTTGCGCTCATTGGCCACACGGAAGAGCTTCTTGGTCTGCTCTTCCACGCCCTTGGCGCAGTCCAGCAGCATCACCACGGCGTCGGCCGCAGTGAGCGCCCGGTAGGTGTCCTCGCTGAAGTCCTGGTGGCCCGGCGTGTCCAGCAGGTTGATGGCCCGGCCCATGTATTCGAACTGCATGGCCGCGGAGGTGACGCTAATGCCGCGCTCCTGCTCGATGCTCATCCAGTCCGAATGGGCCGCGGCCCCGCCTTCGCGGGCCTTCACGCTGCCCGCCCGGTCGATGGCGCCGCCATAGAGCAGTAGCTTCTCCGTCAGCGTGGTCTTGCCCGCGTCAGGGTGGCTGATGATGGCGAAGGTTCGCCGCCGTTGGATTTCTTCAGAAAGGGACATGGGCTTCCGGGCATAAGAAAGGCGCGGCTTGGCCGCGCCTCTTGATTCTACTACGTTTTTCCAACCTCCAATGGGCGCTTTGCGCCCTTTGGAGGGGGAACCGCCTACTTCGTGATGCCCACCTGCTTCAGCATCCACGCCGTCTCGAAGGCCTTGTCCTTCAGGGCGTCGTAGCGGCCCGAGGCGCCGCCGTGGCCGGCGGGGTCCATCTTGATCTTCAGCAGCAGCGGGTTGGCGTCGGTCTTGAGGGTGCGGAGCTTGGCGACATACTTGGCGGGTTCCCAGTACATCACCTGGCTGTCGTTGAAGCTCGTGGTGACGAGGATGGCCGGGTAGGCCTTCTTCGCCAGGTTGTCGTAGGGGCTGTAGGCCCGCATGTAGGCGAAGGCAGCCTTCTCGTTGGGATTGCCCCACTCGAGGTATTCGCCCACGGTGAGGGGCAGGCTGGCATCCATCATGGTGTTCATCACGTCCACGAAGGGCACGGCGCTGTGCACGGCCTTGAAGAGGTCGGGGCGCAGGTTGGTGACGGCGCCCATGAGCAGGCCTCCCGCGCTGCCGCCCTCGATCACCAGGCGGTCCTTGCTCGTCCACGCCTCCTTCACCAGGAACTCGGCAGAGTCGATGAAGTCGGTGAAGGTGTTCATCTTCTTCAGGAGCATGCCGTCGTCGTGCCAGGCCTCGCCCATCTCGTTCCCGCCGCGGATGTGGGCGATGACGTAGACCATGCCCCGGTCCAGCAGGCTGAGGCGGGGAATGGAGAAGGTGGCGGACATGCCGAAACCGTAGGAGCCGTAGGCATACAGGAAGAGCGGCGCAGAGCCGTCCCGCTTCACGCCTTTCTTGTAGACCACGGACAGGGGCACCTTCGCGCCGTCCCGAGCGGTGGCCCAGAGGCGTTCCGTCGCGTACTGGGACTTGTCGTAGCCGCCCAGCACCTCGGTCTCCTTCAGGAGGGTCTGCTTCCCGGAAGCCATGTCGCAGTCGTAGATGCTCTGGGGCGTGATCATGGACTGGTAGGCGAAACGGAAGGCCCTGGCGGTGTATTCGGGCGTTCCCCCGGGGAAGGCCGCGTACACCCGCTCGGGGAATGCCACATCCTTCCAGGCGCCGGTCTTGACATCCTGGATCCTGAAGCGGTCCAGGCCTTCGTGCTTTTCGGCCACCACCAGGAAGTCGCGGAAAGGCTCGAGGCCCTCGATCAGCACATCCACCCGATGGGGGATGAAGGTCTTCCAGTGCTTGGGATCCGGCGTGGCCACCGGGGCGGTGACCACCCGGAAGTTCTTCGCCCCCTTGTTGGTGCGGATGTAGAAGGTCCCGTCCCGGTGCTCCACGTCGTACTTGTGGCCCTTCTCCCGGGGCAGGAGGACCTTGAAGGTGCCAAGGGGCTTGGACGAGGCCAGGTACCGGCTCTCCCAGGTATCCGTGGACTGGCTTTCCATCAGGAGGAACTTCCGGTCCTTCGTCCGCCCCACCCCGATGCGGTACAGCTCGTCCTTCTCCTCGTAGATCAATTCAGGCTTGCCACCCTTGAGATCCAGCCGCCAGAGCTGATTCGAGCGCTTGGTGACATCGTCTTCCGTGACGAAGAAGAGGTGGCGGGAATCCGCCGCCCAGGTGAAGGAGGTCACCCGCTCGGCGAGCGGGCTGCTGACCTTGCCCGAGGCCAGGTCCTTCGTGTAGAGCTTGTACTGGCGGAAGCCCGTGGCATCCGTGCTGTACAGCAGGGTGCGGTCGTCATCGCTCACGGACATGCCGCCCAGGCCCAGGAACTTCAGCCCCTTCGCCAGCTCGTTCTGATCCAGCAGGACCTCTTCGGCGGTCTTCTCGTCGTAGGCCCCGTCCTTTCCAGCCTTCCGGCGGCACTGGATGGGGTACTGCTTCCCCTCTTCCGTGCGGGCGTAGTAATAGAAGGCACCGCGGCGGACAGGGACGCTGAGATCCGTCTGCTTGATGCGGCCCAGCATCTCCTTGTAGAGAGCCTCGGAGAAGGGCTGGAGGTCCTTGGTCATGGCCTCGGTGTAGGCGTTCTCCGCATTCAGGTAGGCCACCACCTCGGGATTGGCCTTCTCCCGCAGCCAGAACCAGGGATCGTTCACCGTCTCCCCATGCCAAAGGCTCGTGTGGGCCTTCTGAGGGGCGACGGGAGGCTTGGGGGCAGGATCGGCAGCCATGAGCAATCCGCAGGCGAGTAAGGTAACGGGAATATGAAATAATCGGTGCATGGAAATACCCTCACGACACAAGGTATCACACAAGAAGGGGCCCCGCAGGGCCCCTTCTTGTGTTCGTCCACCTAGTCGGCAGATGTCCTACTTCGCGTCCACGGCGGGGATGCGCATGCCGTAGAAGGAGCGCCACACGAACACGGCCGAGATCATGAAGAAGATCAGGGCGGCGACGTGGGCCGTGGCGGGGTTGAGGGTGATGGCCAGTTCCACGGCCAGGAGGCCGAAGAGGGTCGTGAACTTGATGACCGGGTTCATGGCCACCGAGGAGGTGTCCTTGAAGGGATCGCCCACGGTGTCACCCACGACGCAGGCGTCGTGGAGCTCGGTCCCCTTGGCCTTCAGTTCGGTTTCCACCAGCTTCTTCGCGTTGTCCCAGGCGCCGCCGGCGTTGGCCATGAAGATGGCCTGGTAGAGGCCGAAGACGGCGATGGAGATCAGGTAGCCGATGAAGAAGTAGTGGTTCACGCAGGCGAAGGCCAGCGTGGAGAAGAACACGGCCAGGAAGATGTTGAACATGCCCTTCTGGGCGTACTGGGTGCAGATCTCCACGACCTTCTTGGAGTCCTCCACCGAGGCCTTCTCGGCGCCGGCATCCAGGTTGATGTTCTGCTTGATGAATTCCACCGCGCGGTAGGCGCCCGTGGCCACGGCCTGGCAGGCCGCGCCAGAGAACCAGAAGATCACCGCGCCGCCGGTGATGAGGCCCAGCAGGAAGAGTGGGTTCAGCAGGGACAAACCCTCCTGGACCGCCATCTGGCCCGGCAGGTTCGGCAGGACGGAGCCGTACTTCGCGGACAGCACCTGGATGATCGAGAAGATCAGGGTGGTGGCGCCCACCACGGCAGTGCCGATGAGCACAGGCTTGGCAGTGGCCTTGAACGTGTTGCCGGCGCCATCGTTCTCCTCGAGGTACATCTTGGCTTCCTCGAAGTCGGGCTTGAAGCCGAAGTCCTTCTGGATCTCCGCCTCGATGCCAGGAAGCGTCTCGATGGTGGAGAGCTCATAGACGGACTGGGCGTTGTCGGTCACGGGGCCGTAGGAATCCACGGCGATGGTCACGGGGCCCATGCCCAGGAAGCCGAAAGCCACGAGGCCGAAGGCGAAGATGGCGGGGGCGGCCATGAAGGCGCCCAGGCCGAAGGTGGACACGTAGTAGGCCGCGCCCATGAGGACGACGATCGTGAGGCCCATCCAGTAGGCGGAGAAATAGCCCGCCACCAAGCCACTGATGATGTTGAGCGAGGCGCCGCCTTCCTTGGAGGCCGTGACGACCTCCCTCACGTGGCCGGAATTGGTGGAGGTGAAGACCTTCACGAGCTCGGGAATCAGCGCACCGGCCAGGGTGCCGCAGGTGATGATCGTGGAAAGCTTCCACCACATGCCCCCACCGAGAATGCCGTCTGGAAGATGGCTGATCAGCAGGAAGGACAGGACATAGGTCATGACGATCGACAGGATCGAGGTGAGCCAGACAAGGGAAGTCAGCGGGTGCTCGAAGTTGAACTTCTTGGACTCGCCATACGTGGCCTTGGCAATGATGCCGTTGATCCAGTAGGAGACGGCGGAAGTCACGATCATGCCCACGCGCATGACGAAGATCCACACCAGCAGTGCCACCTGGATGGCCTGGTAGTTGGGTCCGGCGGTGGTGGGGTTGACGGCGAGCAGGATGAAGGTGATGAGCGCGACGCCGGTGACGCCGTAGGTCTCGAAGCCATCCGCCGTGGGGCCGACGGAATCACCCGCGTTGTCACCGGTGCAGTCGGCGATGACGCCGGGGTTGCGCGCGTCGTCTTCCTTGATCTTGAAGACGATCTTCATGAGGTCGGAGCCGATGTCGGCGATCTTGGTGAAGATGCCGCCCGCGATGCGGAGAGCGGCGGCGCCCAGGGACTCGCCGATGGCGAAGCCGATGAAGCACGGGCCGGCGGCATCACCGGGGATGAAGAGCAGGATGGCCAGCATGAGGACCAGCTCCACCGAGATGAGCAGCATGCCGATGGACATGCCGGCCTTGAGCGGAATGGCCATGGTGGGGAAGGGCTTGCCGCCCAGGCTGGCGAAGGCTGTGCGGGAGTTGGCGAAGGTGTTGATGCGGATGCCAAACCAGGCCACCGCCACCGAGCCGAGGATGCCGACGATCGAGAACAGGAGGACCACGATCACCTGCGGCCAGCTCATGGCCGGGTGGGCCAGGAACCGGAAGTAGGCGACCATGATCACCGCGATGAAGGACCAGAGGATCGCGATGAACTTGATCTGGGTCATCAGGTAGGTCTTGCAGGTCTCATAGATCAGCTCGGAGATCTCGAGCATGGACTTGTGGACCGGGAGGTTGCGGATCTGGGAGTACTGCACCAGGCCGAACCCGATGCCGAGCAGGCAGATGAAGAGGCCGATGAGCAGCAGGTTGTGGCCCGTCATGCCCATGAAGCTGCCCTGCAGCGCGGGGATCTTCAGTTCCGCCTCACCGCCCGCGAAAGCCGGGGTGGAAAGCAGAAGGGCGAAGAGCGCCGTCATCCCCCCCTTGAAAAGTCTGGTCGAGGCCAGAGAGTCAAGGAGACGTTTCATCGTCGCCATGGTTGTTCCTCCAGATGGGTTAAGGAGAGGGAGAATGGAAAGCTGAATCGGCTGGAAGCAGGACGGACATGGTGGCCTGTGCGGAAGCTGCACGAGCCCCACGCGGGGGCGATCCACCAAAGATCGTGTCTAGATCGGGCTTGATTTTAGCGGACGGCGGATTGCAAACGCAAGACTTCAGGCCGCCCTCCAAACCAAGGTCCCATCAGGGTGGGACTGGACGATGCCCATTGTCACAGCTTGCCTTGCTCCAGCATTAGCACTTGGGAATCGAGGATCGTCCGAAGATAATCGGGTCAGATATGGCCTCGCCATTGAAAGAGGGCCCCGCCGCCAGACGCGGGCGCTCCGACCCACCTCCCCGTTTTTCAAAGGAGTCACCCTATGTCCGTTGCTGAACAGAGCATCGCGGGCGCGGAAGCACGCGGCCACGGCTTCCTGGCCTCGTCGGTCGGCCGCAAGGTCGTCATGGCGGCCACCGGCGTCATCCTCTTCGGGTTCGTCACGGTCCACATGCTGGGCAACCTGACGTCCTACATGGGTGCCGAGGCGATGAACCACTACGCCGAGTTCCTGCACACCATGATCCACGGCATGGGCATCTGGGTGTTCCGCGCCGTGCTGCTCACCGCGGTCGGTCTCCACATCTGGGCCGCCACGACCCTCACGCTGGACAACATGGCCGCCCGTCCCGTCGGCTACCGGAACCAGAAGAACATCGCTTCCACCTGGGCTTCCCGCACCATGCGCTGGAGCGGCGTCATCCTTGCCGTGTTCATCGTCTACCACCTCCTGCACCTCACCACCGGCACCGTCCATCCAAACTTCGACCACGCGAACCCCTACGCCAACTTCGTGAACGGCTTCAAAGTTCCCGCCGCGGCCGCCTTCTACATCGTGGCCCAGCTCTGCCTGGGCCTGCACATGTGGCACGGCGTGTGGAGCTGCACCCAGAGCTTCGGCCTGGCCCATCCCCGCTACGACAGCCTGCGGCGCACCTTCGCCACCGGCCTGACTGTCCTCGTGGTGGGCGTGAATATCTCCTATCCCATCGCCGTCCTGACCGGCTTCATCCACTGATCCCAGGGAGCGCTCCATGGAACTCAATTCCCGAATCCCAGACGGCCCCATCGACAAGAAATGGGAAAAGCACAAGTTTGACCTCAAGCTCGTGAACCCGGCCAACAAGCGCAAGTACAAGGTGCTCGTGGTGGGCTCCGGCCTGGCCGGCGGCGCCGCCGCGGCCTCCCTGGCCGAGCTCGGCTATGAGGTCGAGTGCTTCTGCTATCAGGACAGCCCCCGCCGCGCCCACTCCATCGCGGCCCAAGGCGGCATCAACGCCGCCAAGAACTACCAGAATGACGGCGACAGCGTGTACCGCCTGTTCTATGACACGGTGAAGGGCGGCGACTTCCGCGCCCGCGAGGCCAACGTGCATCGCCTGGCCGAGGTCAGCAACAACATCATCGACCAGTGCGTGGCCCAGGGCGTCCCCTTCGCCCGGGAATACGGCGGCCTGCTGGACAACCGCTCCTTCGGCGGCGCCCAGGTGAGCCGTACCTTCTACGCCCGCGGGCAGACCGGCCAGCAGCTGCTCATCGGCGCCTACCAGGCCCTGGAGCGGCAGATCGGGCTGGGCAAGGTGAAGATGTTCTCCCGCCACGAAATGCTGGAAGTGATCGTGGTGGACGGCGTGGCCAAGGGCATCGTTGTGCGCGACATGGTGACCGGCGAGGTCACCTCCCACGTCGCGGATGCGGTCTGCCTCGCGACAGGCGGCTACGGCAACGTGTTCTACCTGTCCACCAACGCCAAGGGCTGCAACGGCACGGCCGTCTGGCGCGCCTACAAGAAGGGGGCCGCCTTCGCGAACCCCTGCTTCACCCAGATCCATCCCACCTGCATCCCCGTGACCGGCGACCATCAGAGCAAGCTCACGCTCATGTCCGAGTCGCTGCGCAACGACGGCCGCATCTGGGTGCCCAAGCGCAAGGAGGACTGCGGCAAGCCCGCCTCCCAGATCCCCGAGGAGGACCGCGACTACTACCTGGAGCGCAAGTACCCCTCCTTCGGCAACCTCGCTCCCCGCGACGTCTCCAGCCGCGCCGCCAAGCAGGTCTGCGACGAGGGCCGCGGTGTCGGTCCCACCCGCCTGGGCGTCTACCTGGACTTCAGCGATGCCATCAAGCGCCTGGGCGCCGCCAAGATCGAAGAGAAGTACGGCAACCTCTTCGAGATGTATGAGCGCATCACGGACGAGAACCCCTACCAGACGCCCATGCGCATCTTCCCGGCCAGCCACTACACCATGGGCGGCCTGTGGGTGGACTACAACCTCATGAGCACCATTCCCGGCCTCTTCGTGCTGGGCGAGGCCAACTTCTCGGACCACGGCGCGAACCGCCTGGGCGCCTCGGCGCTCATGCAGGGCCTGGCGGACGGCTACTTCGTGATCCCCTACACCATCGGCGGCTACCTGGCCGGCATCAAGCCCGGCACCCGCATCAAGGCCGACGATCCCGCCGTGAAGGCCGCGGAGCAGGCGGTCACCGATCGCACGGACAAGCTCATGTCCATCGGCGGGAAGGAGACCCCGACCCACTTCCACCGCGAACTGGGCAAGGTCATGTGGGAGATGTGCGGCATGGGCCGCAATGAGGCCGGGCTCAAGAAGGCCCTGGAACTCATTCCGCAGATCCGCGAGGAGTTCTGGAAGAACCTCCGCATTCCCGGAACCGGGAACGACGTGAACCAGTCCCTCGAAGCCGCCGGCCGCGTGGCCGACTTCCTGGAGATCGGCGAGCTGATGTGCCTGGACGCCCTCGAGCGCCGCGAGTCCTGTGGCGGCCACTTCCGCGAGGAGTGGCAGACCGAGGAAGGGGAGGCCCTCCGCGACGACGAGAACTTCGCCCATGTGGCCGCCTGGGAGTACAAGGGCGAAGGACAGGCTCCGGTGCGTCACACCGAGCAGCTCACCTTCGAGAACGTCCACCTCGCGACCCGCAGCTACAAGTGAGGACCTGAGCCATGACCAAGAACCTCAATCTCACCCTCCACGTGTGGCGGCAAAAGAATGCCAAGTGCGACGGCAAGTTCGTCGAATACCCCGCCGCGGACATCAGCCCCGACATGTCCTTCCTGGAAATGCTCGACGTCGTGAACGAAGGCCTCATCCGCAAGGGTGAGGAACCCATCACCTTCGACCACGACTGCCGCGAGGGCATTTGTGGCACCTGCAGCATGGTGATCAACGGGCGCCCCCACGGCCCCCGCGAGCGCACCACCACCTGCCAGCTGCACATGCGCAGCTTCAAGGACGGGGACAGCATCACCCTCGAGCCCTGGCGCGCCGAAGCCTTCCCGGTCATCAAGGACCTGATGGTCGACCGCGGCGCCTTCGACCGCATCATCGCGGCCGGCGGCTTCATCAGCGTGCCCACCGGCTCGCCCCAGGACGCCAACGCCCTGCCCATCCCCAAGCAGAGCGCCGACCTCTCCATGGATGCCGCCGCCTGCATCGGTTGCGGCGCCTGCGTGGCCGCCTGCCCCAACGCCAGCGCCATGCTCTTCGTCTCGGCGAAGATCAGTCACCTGGGCCACCTGCCCCAGGGCCAGCCCGAGCGCCACCTCCGCGTCCGCGACATGATCGCCCAGATGGACGCCGAGGAGTTCGGCACCTGCACCAACCACGGCGAGTGCGAAGCCGCCTGCCCCAAGGGCATCAAGATGGAGAACATCGCGCGCATGAACCGCGACTTCATCAAGGCCAGCCTCACCTACCGTCCCGCCACCGCGGGCGGCGGCGTGGGCTGAACCCGCACGGACCCCAGGAAAAGCGCCCGGCCCAGCCGGGCGCTTTTTTAATGCCCCGGTTCTGGCCTACTTCTCCACCTTGTCGTCCGTCAGGTCCTCCTTGACGGAGTCCTCAGCTCACGCCTGGCCTTCTTGAACGCCTGGATGCCCTTCCCGAGGCTCTTCCCCAGCTCGGGGAGCCTTGATGGCCCGAAGAAGATCAGCAGCGCGACGCCGATCAGCAGGATTTCCCTTGGCCCAAGGTTTCCCCTGGCGTCCTCCAGCGATCCTTGGATGTTTCAAATGTCGGTTCTGGCACCCGCGGGGAAATACCCAGGGCCGGGCCCGAGGCCTACTCCATCAGCGGTTCCACGTGATAGGGGATGGAGATCACGATGGTCTTGGGCTTCAGGAGCAGGGTGCCCTTGATCCGCCAGGCCGTCTGGTTGTGCAGCAGGTTCGCCCACCAGTGCCCGGTGACGAATTCGGGCAGGATGACTGTGGTGGTGTACTCCGGCTCCACCTGCCGCATGCGGTCCAGCTCGTTCACGATGGGCTCGACGATCTTCCGGTAGGGGCTGCGGATGGACCGGAGGGGAATTCCCTCGCAATACCGCGGCCAGTCTGAGCGAAGCTTCTCAAGGGCTGCGCTGTCCCGGCCGTGCTCGTCGGGAAAGTCGATGGTCAGGGCCTCCACCTCCCCATGTCCGGCGATGACCTTCGCGTAGTTCAGGGCCTGCACCACGCCGGCGTGGATCCCGGAGACCAGCACGACTACACGGTTGCGGCGGGGCCCGAGGAAGTCCACCCGGCTGGCCGCGAGGATGGATTTGACCCGGATGTAGTGCCGGTGGATGTTGAAGAAGGTCACGACCATCAGCGGCACGAGCACGATGACGATCCAGGCGCCGTGGGCGAACCGGGTGATGGCGATGACCAGCATGACGACAGACGTGGTGGCCGCCCCCAGCCCGTTGACCAGCGCCTTCGCCTGCCAGCCCTTCCCTTTCAGGCGGAACCACCGAAGCACCATACCCGTCTGGCTGATGGTGAACCCCAGGAACACGCCCACGGCGTACAGCGGCAGCAGGTGGTCCTCCTTCGCCCCGAAGAGCAGGACCAGGAACCCCGCCGCCAGGGACAGGATGAAGATCCCGTTGGAGAAGACCAGGCGGTCCCCTTGGCTCGTGAACTGGCGGGGGAGGAATCCGTCGCGGGCATGGAGCGCCGCCAGCCGGGGGAAATCCGCGTAGGCCGTGTTGGCCGCCAGAGCCAGGATGGCCATGGTGAAGCCCGTGGTGGCGAGGTACACGAGCTTCGGGAGTCCATGCTCCGCACCGCCCAGGATGAGCCGGGTGAGCTGGGACAGCAGGGTTTCCGGGGCATCCGGGTGGTAGGTCAGGCCGTAGTGGTTCGTCAGGTAGGTGATCCCCAGGAACATCGTCCCGAGGAGCGCCACCATGCCGGTCATGGTCTTCGACGCATTGCGCGACACTGGATCCTTGAAGGCCGTGACGCCATTGCTGATGGCCTCCACGCCGGTCAGGGCGGTGCAGCCCGCGCTGTAGGCCCGGGCCAGCAGCCACACCGCCGCCAGCCGGGAGGTGCCTTCCAGGTGGGTGGTCGCGACGTGGGCGGTGGCCACGTCGTGACCCATGGCCACGTTCCAGAAGCCCTTGGCCAGCAGGCCCACGATGCAGACCACGAAGCCGTAGGTCGGCAGCGAGAAGACAAGGCCGCTCTCCTTCACGCCCCGCAGGTTCATGAGCGCGATGAAGGCGATGATGCCCTCGGCGAGGAAGATGCGATGGGGTTCCAGCCCCGGGAAGGCCGAGACGATGGCCGAGACGCCGGCCGAAACGGACACGGCCACGGTCAGGATGTAGTCGATCAGTAGCGAGGCGCCGGCTGTCTGGGCGGCGACCTCGCCCAGGTTGTCCTTGGCCACCAGGTAGGCGCCGCCGCCGCTGGGGTAGGCATGAATCGTCTGCCGGTAACTCACATTGAGGACCAGCAGCAGAGCCACGATGCCGAGGGCCACCCACCAGGACCAGCCCAACACACCGGCCCCAAACACGGCCACGGCCGCCGTGAGGGGCGCCATGATCTCCTGGGTGCCATAGGCCACGGACGATAGCGCGTCCGAGCTGAACACCGCCAGGGCGATGGGATTGCTGATCCGGGTCTCGTGGCTTTCCTCGTTGGCCAGACGCCGGCCCAGGAGAAGGGTTCTGTAATTGGGCATGACCGGGGTTCCTGGGATGGCGGGTCCAGACAGGATGACGATGAGACCGACCCGGTCCGCCTGCTCCGGGGTCTGGCCAACCGACAAGAATGGCCAGGAACGGCGTTAAGAATGCGTTAGGAATCCAGCCTGGAACGCCTGCCCCGACGACACCTCGATCGGTCCGCCTCAACTCCTAACAGCGTCTTAACGGGGCTCGAACCATGCTGTCAGACCGGGTGCCCCCCCACGGACCAGGCCGCCCGCAGGAGTCTCTGTGCACCTCGTGATGCCATGGTTCTTCCCATTCGCCGCGTTGGCAGCCTGGCTGGGCCTCCGGGCCGCGCGCGCACTCTGGAGCGAGGGGGAGGGCGGACGCGCCAGCGGCTGGTGGATGCTGATCCTGATGCTTCTTCCCTTCTTCTTCTGGTTGATCGCCCAGATCCAACCCCGGGAAGGAATGCTCCGATGAACCTCACTCTCCTGCTGGCCTCTCTCCTGGCCCTGGGCCTTCTGGGCTACCTCACCTTCGCTCTGCTGAAGCCGGAGACGTTCCAATGAGCCATGCCTGGTCCCAGAATCTGCTTTACCTGGCCTTGCTCCTGAGCCTGGCCTATCCCCTGGGAACCCACATGGCCAGGGTCCTGGAGGGTGGGCGAACCTTCCTTCACCCGATCCTATGGCCCCTCGAACGAGGCCTCTATCGCCTGATGGGCACCCACGAAGACGAGGACATGGGTTGGAAAGCCTATGCCTGGTCCATCACCCTCATCAAGCTTCTCGGCCTGGCGGCTGTGTTCCTCCTGATGAGGACCCAGGCGACCCTGCCTCTCAATCCTGAGCATCAGGGCAATGTGGCGACAGGCCTTTCCTTGAACACGGCCGTGAGCTTCATCACCAACACCAACTGGCAGGCCTACGGCGGTGAAGCGACGCTGAGCTACCTCACCCAAATGCTGGGCCTGACAGTCCAGAACTTCCTCTCGGCCGCCACCGGCATCGCGGTGCTGGCGGCGCTGGTCCGGGGCATCACTCGCCGCAGCGCCACGGGCCTCGGGAATGCCTGGGTGGATCTGGTGCGCAGCACCCTCTACATCCTCCTGCCCCTGTCCTTCGTTCTGGCTCTCTTCCTCGTCTCCCAGGGCGTCATCCAGAACCTGTCGGCCTACCTCCACACGGCAGGGGGGCAGGTGCTCGCCATGGGGCCCGCGGCCTCCCAGGTCGCGATCAAGATGATCGGTACCAACGGAGGCGGGTTCTTCGGTGCCAACGCCGCCCATCCTTTCGAGAACAGCTCGCCGCTCTCGAATTTCGTCCAGATGCTGAGCATCCTCCTCATCCCCGCGGCCCTCTGCGTGACCTTCGGGCACATGGTGAAGGATCGCCGCCAGGGCTGGGCGTTGCTGGCGGCCATGACCGTGATGTTCGTCGGGGCCCTGGCCGTCTGCACGCAGGCCGAGGTGAAGGGCAACCCCGCCCTGGACGGCCTGGGGATGACCCAGGTGGCTAGCCTCGATCAGCCGGGCGGGAACATGGAGGGCAAGGAGCTGCGGTTCGGGCCCGGCGGATCTGCCCTGTGGGCCACTGCGACAACGGCAGCCTCCAACGGCTCCGTGAACGCCACGCATGACTCCTTCACACCCCTGGGAGGCCTGGTCCCCCTGTGGCTCATGCAGCTGGGCGAGGTGGTCTTCGGCGGCGTCGGATCGGGGCTCTACGGCATGCTCATGTTCGCCCTGGTCGCCGTATTCGTCGGCGGCCTCATGGTGGGCCGAACCCCCGAATACCTGGGCAAGAAGGTGGAGGCCTTCGAGATGAAGATGGCCTCCATCGCCATCCTCCTGCCTTGCGCCGCCGTGCTGATCGGGACGGCCATCTCTGTGCTCGTTCCGGCGGCCGTGGCCTCCGTGAGCAATCCCGGACCCCACGGCTTCAGCCAGATCCTCTACGCCTGGAGCAGCGCCTCCAACAACAACGGCAGTGCCTTCGCCGGACTCAACGCCAACACGCCCTTCTACAACAACGGTCTGGCCATCGCCATGCTCCTGGGCCGCTTCGGCGTGATCTGGCCCGTGCTGGCCCTCGCCGGCTCCCTGGTGAAGAAGAAGCACACACCTGAGGGCCTGGGCACCCTGCCCACCCACACCCCGCTCTTCGTCGGCGTGCTCATCGGGGTGGTGCTCCTGGTGGGTGCCCTCACCTTCATTCCTGCCCTGGCCCTGGGGCCGGTTGCCGAACACCTGACCCTGAGGAGCATCCGATGACCTCCCACTCACGGCAGGACAGGCCCCTCTTCGAACCCGCCATCACGCGGCGCGCCGTGCTGGATGCCTTCCGGAAGCTGAGCCCCCTCCACCAGCTCCGCAACCCCGTGATGTTCACGGTGTGGATCTGCAGTGCCTTCGCCACGGGCCTCTGGATCCAGGCCCTGACGGGCCGCGGAGAGGGACGCCCCGGCTTCATCCTGGCCATCTCCCTCTGGCTCTGGTTCACCCTCCTCTTCGCGAATTTCGCCGAAGCCATGGCGGAGGGTCGGGGCAAGGCCCAGGCGGATTCCCTGCGCCGGTCCAAGCGGGACGTGAAGGCCAGGCGCCTGCTCGGGTCCGACAGGACGGGGCCGCACGAGGTGGTCGATGCGCCGGCCCTGCGCGTCAACGATCTCGTGCTCGTGGAAGCGGGCGAGACCATCCCCGGTGATGGAGAAGCCATCGAAGGCGTGGCTTCGGTTAATGAAAGCGCCATCACAGGCGAGAGCGCCCCGGTCATCCGGGAGAGCGGCGGCGATCGCTCCGCCGTCACCGGGGGAACCCTCGTGCTCTCCGACTGGCTGGTGATCCGCATCTCGTCGGACCCAGGCGAGAGTTTCCTGGACCGCATGATCGCCATGGTGGAGGGCGCCAAGCGCCAGAAGACGCCCAACGAGATCGCCCTCGACATCCTCCTGGCTGGGCTCACCCTCATCTTCCTGCTGGCCACCGCCACCCTGATGCCCTACTCCGTCTTCTCCACCAAGGCCGCCGGACAGGGGCATCCCGTGACGCTGACCGTGCTGGTCTCGCTGCTCGTCTGCCTCATTCCCACCACCATCGGCGGCCTGCTCAGCGCCATCGGCATCGCGGGCATGGACCGCATGATCCAGGCCAATGTCATCGCCACGTCCGGGCGGGCCGTAGAGGCTGCGGGCGATGTGGATGTGCTGTTGCTGGACAAGACCGGCACCATCACCCTGGGCAACCGGCAGGCCGTGGCCTTCCTGCCCGCCGATGGCGTGGACCTGAAGCGGCTGGCGGATGCGGCCCAGCTCTCCTCGCTGGCCGATGAGACCCCGGAAGGGCGCAGCATCGTGGTGCTGGCCAAGGAACAGCACGGCCTCCGCGAGCGGGACCTCCACGCCCTGGACGCCCATTTCGTGCCCTTCACCGCACAAACCCGCATGAGTGGCGTAAACCTCGGCACGCGCCAGATCCGCAAGGGTGCCGCCTCGGCCATCGAGGCCTACGTCCAGACCCATGGCGGGTCGTTTCCGGACGACCTGCGTCGCACCGTCGACCAGATCTCCATGGCCGGCGGCACGCCGCTCGTGGTGGCCGAAGGATCGCATGCCTTGGGCGTCATCCAGCTCAAGGACATCGTGAAGGGCGGCATCAAGGAGCGCTTTGCGGAACTGCGGGACATGGGCATCAAGACGGTGATGATCACCGGCGACAACCCCCTCACCGCCGCCGCCATCGCCGCGGAGGCAGGGGTGGACGATTTCCTCGCCCAGGCCACACCGGAGGCGAAGCTGAAGCTCATCCGCGAATACCAGGCCGCTGGGCGGCTGGTGGCCATGACCGGGGATGGCACCAACGACGCCCCGGCCCTGGCTCAGGCCGATGTGGCCGTGGCCATGAACAGCGGCACCCAGGCCGCGAAAGAGGCCGGGAACATGGTGGATCTGGACTCCAATCCCACCAAGCTCATCGAGATCGTGGAGATCGGCAAGCAGATGCTCATGACCCGCGGTTCGCTGGCCACCTTCAGCATCGCCAACGACGTGGCCAAGTACTTCGCCATCCTGCCTGCGGCCTTCGTGGCCACCTACCCTGCCCTGGGCGCACTCAACGTCATGCGGCTCCACAGCCCCGAGAGCGCCATCCTCTCGGCGGTGATCTTCAACGCCCTCATCATCGTGGCGCTCATCCCCCTGGCGCTTCGCGGCGTGACGTACCGACCCGTGGGCGCGGCCCAGCTGCTGCAGCGGAACCTTCTGCTCTACGGGGCCGGCGGCCTGGTGGTGCCCTTCATCGGCATCAAGGCCATCGACTGGCTGCTGGTCGCCCTTCACCTCGCTGCGTAGGAGACTCCATGAACTTCCAGCTCCGCCCAGCCCTCGTCGCCTTCTTCGCACTGTCCGCCCTCACCGGCCTTGCCTACCCGCTGGGCGTCACCGGGATGGCCGGGGCGCTCTTCCCCCATCAGGCCGAAGGGAGCCTAATCCGGAGGGATGGCCAGGTGATCGGCTCCGAGTGGATCGGCCAGTCCTTCACGGCCCCGCGCGACTTCTGGGGCCGCCCTTCCGCCACTGTCGACACCCAAGGCAGGCCCCTGCCCTACAACGGTGCCAACAGCGGCGGGTCCAACTTGGCGCCCAGCAACCCGGATCTCCGTAAGGCCGTCCTGGATCGGATCACCACTCTCCGGGCCGCGGACCCGGAGGCCACCGGTCCCGTTCCC
Organism: Geothrix alkalitolerans; assembly: GCF_022808885.1. Classification (NCBI taxonomy): domain Bacteria; kingdom Pseudomonadati; phylum Acidobacteriota; class Holophagae; order Holophagales; family Holophagaceae; genus Geothrix; species Geothrix alkalitolerans. The sequence goes on from NZ_JAKZLE010000002.1 coordinate 414,631, forward strand.
GTGGACCTCGTCACCGCCTCGGGCAGCGGGCTGGATCCACACATCAGCCCGGCTTCCGCGTTCTTCCAGGCTCACCGGGTGGCCTTGGCGAGAGCGCTGGACGAGGCCAGGGTACGCGACCTCGTGGCCGCCCATGTCGAAGGCCCGCAATGGGGCGTCCTGGGCGAGCCCCGGGTAAACGTCCTGAAACTCAACCTGGCCCTTGATGACCAGTTTGGGGCAAACAACCAGAAATCCCGATAGCGTAGGGGCATGGCCCTCCCACGCCCTGACCCTGATGCCCTGCTCCGCAAGGTCCAGGCGGAGGAAGCCCGGGAGAATCGGGCGAAGCTCAAGATCTTCTTTGGCGCGGCCCCGGGTGTCGGCAAAACCTACGCCATGCTGTCCGAGGCCCGGGAGCGGAGAGCTGAGGGTGCCGACCTGGTCATCGGAGTCGTCGAGACCCATGGCCGGAGCGAGACGGCCGCCCTGACGGAGGGGCTGGAGATGCTGCCCAGAAAGGAACTGGCCTACGCCGGTCAGTTCTTTCCTGAGTTCGACCTCGACGCCGCCCTGGCCCGCCGGCCGGCGCTGATTCTGGTGGACGAGCTGGCTCACACCAACGTGATGGGGTCCCGCCACGCCAAGCGTTGGCAGGACGTCATGGAACTGCTGGACGCGGGCATCGACGTATACACCACGATGAACGTCCAGCACCTGGAAAGCATCAAGGACGTCATCGCCCAGATCACCGGCGTCACGGTTCGAGAGAACGTTCCGGACACCGTCATGGAACGGGCGGACGAAGTCGAGCTGGTGGACCTGGCCCCGGAGGATCTGCTCGTCAGGCTCAAGGAGGGCAAGGTCTATCTTCCAGAGCAAGCCCGTCATGCCCGCGAGCACTTCTTCCGCAAAGGCAACCTTCTAGCCCTTCGCGAGTTGGCCTTGCGCCACACGGCGGAGAGCGTCGACGCCCAGATGCGACGGTACATGGAGTCCGAGGGTATCCGGAAGACCTGGGCTGCCGGTGACCGGCTCCTGGTCTGTGTCGGTCCGGACGGGCTCTCCCAGCGTCTCATCCGCGCCACACGCCGCATGGCAGGGTCCCTGGGGGCCTCATGGATGGCCCTCTACATCGAATCACCTCGACACTTCAAATTCAGCGAGGAAGAGCGGAATCGCGTCGAGGAGAATCTCAGGCTGGCCGAGAAGCTCGGTGGGGAAACGGTTGTCATTGAAGGCGGCGGCCGGATGGACGAGGACATCCTCGCCTTCGCCCAGGACCGCAACATTACCAAAATCGTAGTTGGAAAGCCTTCGCGCCCGAGATGGCTCGATGCCTTCGCCGGTTCACCGGTGGATGACCTCATTCGCCACAGCGGGAACATCGACATCTACGTCATCACGGGCGAGACGGCGGAACAGGCGGGCCCATCGGCCCTCCGTCCCCGCATCACGAGCCCCCTGCGGAACTACCTCTTCAGCCTCATCACGGTGGCCCTCGCGACGGCCGTCGCCGGTCTGGTCTTCCGGCGCACCGAGCTGGCGGACATCGTGATGGTCTACCTGCTGGGAATCCTGGTGGTCGCCACCCGGTTCGGCCGCGGCCCCTCGCTGCTGGCTTCGGTCCTGAGCGTGGCAGCCTTCGATTTCATCTTCGTGCCCCCCTACTTCACCTTCGTGGTATCCGACTTCCGCCACGTGGGCACCTTCTCCGTGATGCTTCTGGTGGGAGTGGTCATCGGCAATCTCACCGAGCGGATCCGGGCCCAGGCCCGCCTGGCCCGAGGCCGGGAACAACGGACGCAGGCCCTCTTCCGACTGGGGCAGGAACTGACCCGCAGCGCGGGCTCCGCGGCCCTGGTGGCCGCCGCGATCCAGAATGTCGCGGCCCAGTTCCAGAGTCGGGCGGTGGTGTTGCTGCCGGACGGTTCCGGAAACCTGGAGGCGCCGGCCCATCACTTCGCCTTCCCGCTGAACGACCAGGAACGAGGTGTGGCCCAGTGGGTCTTCGAGCATGGTGAGCCGGCCGGACTCGGCACGCATACCCTCCCCGGAGCCCGCGCCACCTACCTGCCGCTCAAAGGGTCGAGGGGCCCCATGGGCGTGATGGGTGTGCTCCCGGAGGGTGCCCCCCGGTGGGTGGAACCGGACCAGCGCCAGCTGCTGGAGGCCTTCGCGACCCAGACCGCTCTCGCCCTGGAGCGCGCCCTCCTGGCCGAGCAGAGCGCTGCGGACCGCCAGCGGGCCGAGGAGGAGCGCCTGCGGAACGCCCTGCTCAGCTCCGTGTCCCACGACCTGCGGACGCCGCTGGGCGTCATCACCGGCGCCGTGAGCACGGTCCTGGAGACGCCCGACCTCTCGGACGCCACCCGACGCGACCTCCTGGCTTCGGCCCAGGAGGAGGCTCAGCGGCTGCATCGCCTGGTGAGCAACCTGCTGGACATCACGCGCCTCGAGGCCGGGGCCCTGGAGCTCCGCACCGAGTGGATCCCTGTGGAGGAGGTGGTGGGCGCCGCCCTGGATCGACGCGAGCTGGGCGCGGAGTCTGCGCGAGTGAAAGCCCACCTGCCCGATGATCTGCCGCTGGTGGCCATGGATCCCGTCCTCATGGAGCAGGTGCTGGTGAACCTCCTCGACAACGCACTGAAGTATTCGCCGCCGGGTTCCCAGGTGGACATCAAGGCCTGGGCTGCGGGGAAGTCCCTCACTCTGTCCGTGACAGACCGGGGCCCCGGGATCGCTCCCGGAGAGGAAGTGCGGATCTTTGAGAAACTGGCCCGGGGTGACGCCGCCGTGGGCCATCCTGGCGCGGGACTGGGGTTGGCCATCTGCAAGGGCATCGTGGCGGCCCACGGGGGTCGGATCCAGGCGGTCAACCATCCCCAAGGCGGCGCGCAGTTCCTCGTGAGCCTCCCCCTGGGCACGCCTCCACCCATGCCCGAGGAGGGTCCATGACTCCCGAGGCCTTGCAGGTCCTCCTGGTGGAGGACGAACCCCAGATGCGCCGGTTCCTCCGGGTGGCCCTGGAGGGCGGCGGCTATCGCTACCTGGAGGCCGCTTCGGGCCGGGAGGGCCTTGCCCTGGCCGTGCAGCACCGGCCGGACGTGATCCTGCTGGACCTGGGCCTCCCCGACATGGATGGCCTGGACCTCATGACCCGGCTGCGGGAGTGGAGCCGCACCCCGGTCATCGTCATCTCCGCCCGGGGGCGGGAGACGGACAAGATCGGCGCCCTGGACGTGGGCGCGGACGACTACCTCACCAAACCCTTCGGCACCGGCGAGCTCCTGGCCCGCATCCGGGTGGCGCTCCGCCATGCGGACCCCGGGGCGGTGGAAGACCCGCTGTTCACCCTCGGGCGCTGGCGCGTGGACCTGGCCCGGCGCCAAGTCCTGGTGGCGGGCCAGGAAGTCCACCTCACCCCGCTCGAATACAGGCTCTTCACCACCCTGATCCGGCATGCAGGGAGGGTGGTTACCCACCGGCAGCTCCTGAAGGAGGTCTGGGGCGGCGTGGCCGGAGCCCAGCCCCTCTACCTCCGTGTCTATATGGCTCAGCTCCGGCACAAGCTGGAGGAGGATCCCTCCCGCCCCCGCTACCTCCAGACCGAGCCTGGCGTGGGTTACCGGCTGCGGACGGAGGATTAGGCGAACTGCCCCCCCAAGACAACGGCCTCGATTCGCTGGATCATGTCTTCAATGGACAGCACGACGCTCCCCCCTGAACAGCCCACCGGACCCGACCCGACTGGAACGGACCTGCCCGAGCCGGAGGCTGGGAAGCCTTCTGCACAGCCGGCCGAGCCATCGGCTGGGCGAGGCGGTTCCTCCTTCAGGCACTTGATGGAACTGCTCGACATGATCAAGTTCGAGCACACGGTCTTCGCCCTGCCCTTCGCGTTCCTGGGGGCGCTGGGGGCGGCCCAGGGGATCCCCCCGTTGCGGACCATCCTGTGGATCCTCGCGGCCATGGTGGGGGCGCGCACAGCCGCCATGACCTTCAACCGCCTGGTGGACGTGGACGTGGACGCGGAGAATCCCCGCACCGCCGGCCGGGCCCTGCCCGCAGGCCGGGTCTCCCGGGCGGGCGCCATGCTCCTGATGGGGGCGGGCATCGTCCTCTTCGGCCTGGCGGCCGGCGCCCTGGGACCCCTCACCTGGGCCCTCTCGCCGCTGGCCCTCGTGATCATCCTGGGTTACTCCCTCTGCAAGCGCTTCACGTCCTGGGCCCACGTGGTGCTGGGGTTGTCCCTCTCCGGGGCGCCTCTGGGGGCCTGGATCGCCGTGTCAGGACGCATCGAGGCCCCGGCCTTGTGGCTTTCCGGGGGGGTCCTCGCCTGGACCGCAGGCTTCGACATCCTCTATTCCCTCCAGGACCAGGGCTATGACCGCGACAAGGGGCTGCATTCCATGCCCGTCAGGCTGGGCACCGGCGGGGCCCTGGCCCTCTCTCGCGCCTTCCACCTCGTGGCGCTGGCGGCGTGGGCCATGTTCAACCTCCACATGGGCAGCCACCTGATTTCCTGGGCCGGATGGGCCACCGTGGCGGTCATGCTCGCGAAGGAGCAGTGGCTGGTCCGGGGCGGCGACCTGTCCCGCATCGACCAGGCTTTCTTCACGTTGAACAGCCTTGTGGGACTCGTGTTTTTCCTCGCCCACGCCTTGGAGTGGTGGCTATCACGCTCGCTTCTGGCGCCGGTCTAGATCCTTCGTTGTAAGAAGGCGAGTCGATCGATCGCGGATTCCCAGGTATGCTGAGAAGCCATGTCCACTCACCAGCCCGAACGCCGACTCGCCGTGCGCTCCAGCCGCCCCGATCCCGTGGGGTGGCTCACTGTGATGGTCGTCTTCAGCCATCGCACCCTCCGCTGGTCCCTCACCCGCCGGATGATGCTCTGGGGGATCGGCCTGGTGGCCGGTTTTTCAGCCCTGGCGATGATCGGTTCCGGCTACGGATTCTGGGCCACCAAGAAGATCATGAGCTTCAGCCGGCTGCAGAAGGAGACGGTGGAGCAGCAGGAGCAGCTCCGGTCCTCCCTGGATCAGGCCCAGGCCCTCGAGGCCGAGGTGACGACCCTCCGGCAGCAGCAGACGGAACTGCTGAAGCTCCTGGACCCGAAGGCCTCCACCGCCTCGCCCCTGCCTCCGCCCCCCGGACAGCCCGTGCAGCCCGCCGCCCCGCCGCCTCCCGGAACCCAGGAGAAGTTGTCCCGCCTCAAGCAGGACCTCGACTACACCACCAAGCAGGCGGCCGTCATCCGAGCCAGGATGGAGCCGGTCCTCCGGGCCTGGGCCCACACGCCCTCCATCCCGCCCACGGCCGGCTACCTCAGCTCGGGGTTCGGGGTGCGCGTCAACCCGTTCTCCCGACCCAACGAGGAGGGGGATGGCCTGCTGGGCTACCACACGGGCATCGACATCAGCAACGCCCTCGACACGCCGATCCAGGTCACCGCTGATGGCGAGGTGGAAGAAGCCGGCTGGATGGACCGCTACGGCTGGGGCGTCCGGGTGCGGCACAACAACGAGCAGGAAACCTTGTACGCCCACATGAATCATGTGAACGTCAAGGCCGGGCAGAAAGTGTCCCGCGGGGATATCCTGGGCACGATGGGACGCTCGGGGAACGCCACCGGGGTCCATCTCCATTACGAAGTGCGGCTGAACGGCAAGCCCACGAATCCCCAGCCTTACCTGCGTCTCCAGCGCCAGTGGATCCGGGCGCTGCGCAAATCGTCCTGACCCCCCGAAGGAGCAACCCATGGCCGTATTCCGCACCAACAAGCCCAAGCCCGATTCCGCCCCCGCCATCCACTCGATCCTCGGCAAGGACGTGGTTCTCACCGGAGAGATCCACACGGGCTCCCAGAGCCTGCGCATCGAAGGCACCGTGGAGGGGATCATCCAATCCACCGGCGAGATCTCCATCGCCCCGGGCGGCATGGTGAAGGGGACCATCTACGCCAAGCATCTCGTGGTGACCGGCCGCGCGGAAGGGACCATGAAGATCACCGAGTGCCTGGAGATCCATGGCACGGGCTACGTGGAGGGGGATGTCGAGGTCGGCTCCCTGGTCGTTGACGAGGGTGGCACCCTCCAGGGCGTCTGCGTCCGCCGGGACCAGACCCGCACCCTGGAGCTGGCGAATGCCGCCAAGGGCGGAACGCTCGCCATGTCCTCCACCGGGTCGCAGGCCCAGGACACGATCGACGCCAAGTTCTGATCAGCGGAACGATCAGCGGAACAGCGGCCCCGGATCGGACTTCACCCCCAGGTAGGCGTAGGCTGCGTCGGTAGCCTTCCTGCCTTGGGGCGTGCGATCCAGGAAGCCCACCTGCATGAGGTAGGGCTCCACCAGATCCTCGAGCGCCCCTTCATCCTCGCCCAGGGCCGCGGCCAGAGTCCTCAGGCCCACGGGACCGCCCCGGTGCTTGTGGCAGATGGCCTGGAGGTACTCCCGGTCCAGGCCGTCCAGGCCCAGGTCGTCCACCTCGTGGAGCTTCAGGCAGGCCTCGGCGGATTCCACGGTGATGGTCCCGTCTCCCTTCACCTCGGCGTAGTCCCGGCAGCGCCGGAGCAGGCGATTGCAGATGCGCGGCGTCCCCCGGCTCCGGCGGGCGATGGCCTCGGCGCCCTCCGGGGCCAGGTGGATGCCCAGGAGGTCCGCCGACCGGCGGGCGATGATGGCCAGGTCGGCCCGGGTGTAGAACTCCAGGCGATGGACCATGCCGAAGCGGTCGTGCAGGGGTTTCGAGATGAGGCCGGCGCGCGTGGTGGCGCCCACCAGGGTGAAGGGCCGCAGATCCACTTTCAGAGTCTGGGCGCTGGGACCCTGGCCGATGAGGATGTCCAGCTTGCGGTCCTCCATGGCCGAATAGAGCATCTCCTCGATGGGCGCCGACAGCCGGTGGACCTCGTCGATGAAGAGGAACTCCCCGGCTTCCAGGTTCGTGAGGATGGCCGCCAGGTCCCCCTTCTTCTCCAGCGCCGGGGCCTGGATGACCTTGCAGGGCGCGCCCATCTCGTTGGCGAGCACGTGCGCGAGGGTGGTCTTGCCCAGCCCCGGCGGGCCGAAGAGGAGCACATGGTCCATCACCTCCCCACGCTTGGAAGCCGCCTGGAGGGCGATCTCCAACCGGGCTTTCACCTTGGCCTGGCCGATATATTCCTGGAGGCGTTGGGGCCTCAGCGAGTATTCAACGGGGTCCTCCAGGTTCGTGGAGGGATCGAGGTCGGGATGCCGGTGCATGACTTCTATTCCCTCACGGGACTTCCACTTGTGTCCAGCCGATGGCCGGATAATCTTGGGATCGCAGTCCTAAGCCCCCCTTTATCCCATGAAGCCTGCCCGGGAGATGCCGTGGCCCAGCGCTACCAGCTCCTGATTCGAGACCGGCACGGGTTCGAGCGTTCCGTGCCCCTTGCCCGCTCCGTCACCGTGGGACGGCAGAGCCTCTGCGATGTGGTGCTGTCCGACAACATGATCAGCCGCAATCATTTGCGCCTGGAACTGCAGGACGACACCTGGTGGGTCGAGGATCTCAAGACCACCCATGGCAGCTTTTACATGGGCCAGCCGTTGACCGGACGCCAGGCCTGGGAACCCGGGACCCCCCTGCTCCTGGCGGACAGCGCCTACACGCTGACCCTGGTCCGCACGGACCACAGCAGTTCGGAGATCCACCTCCAGGCCATCCTCGATGCCGCCCAACTCCTGGCCCAGGAGTCGGATCTCGAGGACATGCTCGAGCAGTCCCTGGACCGCCTCCTCAGCATCTCCGGAACGGATCGGGGCTTCCTCATGCTCCTGGAGGATGGCGAGTTGGCCTGCCGGGTCCAGCGCAACCTGGGCCAGGAACTTGAGGGCCAGATCCAGCTGTCCATGTCCAGCGTCCACAAGGTGTTCGAGACGGGAGACCCCATCTGGATCCTCAACGTCGCCGAGGATGGCCAGCTGCTCAGCCAGCACTCGATCCAGCGGTTGGAGCTGAAGACCATCCTCTGCCTCCCCCTGCTGCTCCAGGGGCGGCGCATCGGCGTGGTCTACCTCGACAGCCGCCGCCCCATCATCGAGCCGCCGGACCGGCCGACCTTCGAGGCCATCGTCTCGCTCTGCGCCATCGCCATCGAGCGTTCGAGGCTGTCCGAGGAGAACCTGCGCAGCCACGTGCTCGCCACCGTGGGACAGGTGGCTAGCTCCATCGTCCATGACTTCAAGAACGGCCTCTTCGTGCTTCGCGGCCACGCAGACCTGCTGGAGCTGTCCACCGAGGACACCAAGGTCCGCCACCACTGCCGCAAGATCCTGGAATGCGTGGATCGCCTCACGCACCTGAGCCAGGACGTGCTCGATTTCGCCAAGGTGCGGGAGCCCCGGAGGGAGACGGTGGATCTGCGCCCCTTCCTGGAGGCCGTCATCGAACCCCTGGTGCCCCGCGCCGCCGAGATGGGCGTGACCCTCCAGGCTGAAGGCCCCCCATGCCTGATCAAACTGGATCCCGCCCGGTTCACCCGGGTCATGGAGAACCTCCTGGCCAACGCCATGGACGCCACCGTCGGCATGACCGGCGAGATCCTCGTGAACTGGATCCAGACCACGGGCGGGGTTCAGATCCGGGTGAAGGATCAGGGCCGTGGCATCCCCAAGCGCGTGGTCAAGCGGATCTTCGAGCCGTTCTTCAGCTACGGGAAGAAGAGGGGGACGGGCCTCGGCATGGCCACCGTGAAGAAGATCGTCGAGGAGCACGGGGGCACCCTGGAGTTCCTCAGCGAGGAGGGCCAGGGGACCGAGGTCATCATCCTCCTGCCGGACCATCCCATCACGGAGGACCACCGGCTGCCGGACGAGTCCACGGGGGAGCACCGCAACCTGGGAGCAGAGCGGGTATGAACGCCTTCCGCACAGGCATGGGGTTTGATGTCCACCGGTTCGCAGCGCCTGAGGAAGGCCGCCCGCTGATGCTCATGGGCTGCCACATCCCACACGACCGCGGCTTGGCGGGTCACAGCGACGCGGACGTCATGCTGCACGCCCTCATGGACGCGCTCCTGGGTGCCGCGGGCCTGGGCGACATCGGCCAGCATTTCCCCGACACGGATCTTACCTATCGGGGCGCCGACTCGGCGGGACTGCTGGAGCGTGTGATGGGCGATCTCGCCGAGCGGGGATGGCGGGTGGTGAACGCCGATGTCTGCCTCATCGGCGAACGGCCCAAGATTGGCCCCCACCGCCAGGGCATGCGCGATCGCATCGCCCCCCTGCTGGGCATCCACAGCGAGGCCCTGAACGTGAAGGCCACCACCACGGAGAAGCTGGGCTTCACGGGGCGGGGCGAAGGTCTCGCGGCCCAGGCCGTGGTGCTGATCGAGAGGCGCTAGGGCTTTTCGAGCCTTCGGTGGGCCAGGCCCGCGAGGGCGTCCGGCGTGTTGAGCGACGGGTCCTCCAGCACGGCCTCCAGCAGATCCCGCTGGAGCTCGCCCAGCCAGGGACCGCCTCCGCGTCCGGCCAGCGCCATGAGCTCCGCCCCGTCCAGGGCCAGGGCCTTCACCGAGAGGGGTGGAGCCGCGGCGGCCATGGCTTCGAGGCGGGCCAGGATGGCGGCGTGCTCCTGTTCCCGGGCCTCCACTTCCAGGCCCTTGCCCCGTTGATCGGCCAGACGGAACGCCCCCCAGCGCGCCAGGGTCAGTCCGTCCTCCTCGAGCCGCCGCAGGAAGCGCCGGCAGGCCGCGTCGCCCCAATCCGAGGTCGGATGGATGCCGTGGTGGCGGACCAGGGCCAGGACGTCGCGCCGGAGCGCGTGGGCGGCCTTGAGCCGTTCCAGGAGGACGCCCGCAAGCTCCAGGGACCGTGCCTCGTGCCCATGGAACCGGGCTTCACCGTTGTCTCCGAGGGTGCGGGCGCCGGGCTTGCCGGCATCGTGCAGCAGGGCCGCCCAGCGCAGCCCAGGCTCGGCCGGAACCAGCCGCGCCACCTCCAGCGTGTGGCGCCACACATCCCATCGGTGATGCCGGTTCTGGTCGCAGCCGATCATGGGACGCAGCTCGACCAGCCAGAGATCCAGCAGCCCCGTCCTCGCCAGGAGGTCCAGCCCCCGGTGGGGCTCGGCCCCGCAGAGCAGTTTGGTGAGCTCCGCGAGAACCCGCTCGGCGGCCACCTTGCGGGCCACTTCCAGCCGCTCGGGAATGGCCGCCAGGGTCCCGGCCTCCACCTCGAAGCCCAGTTGGGCCGCGAACCGGCAGGCCCGCAGGGTGCGGAGGCCGTCCTCGGCGAAGCGGCGAAGCGGATCGCCCACGGCCCGGAGGGTCCGCGTCTCCAGGTCGCCTCTGCCGTCGAAGGGATCCACCAGGTCACCACCACCCACCGGAAGGGCCATGGCGTTGATGGTGAAGTCGCGGCGGGACAGGTCCTCTTCCAGGCTGACGCCCAAGCGCACCGTCTCGGGATGCCGCCCGTCCAGATAATCCCCATCGCTCCGGAACGTGGTGATCTCGATGGGCCGGTCCTCCAGCAGCACGGTGACCGTCCCGTGCTGCAGCCCCGTTGGGATCGCCTTCAGGCCCGCGGCCCGGGCCCGGTCCATCACGGCCTTCGGCATCAGCTTGGTCGCCAGATCCCAGTCTGCGTGGGGACGGCCCAGCAGCTCATCGCGGACAGCGCCGCCGACCACCACCAGCTCCGCCTCGGGCCCCAGGGCCTCCTCGAGGCGGCGCAGCGGGGCCCACATCAATCCGCGCCCTGTGCCAGCCGGGCCAGGGCCTCGCCCTCCACGCGGCAGGTGAGCCAGGGCCGCATGACCTTGGCGCCATGGGCCTCGTAGAACTCGATGGCCGGCGTGTTCCAGTCCAGCACCTGCCAGACGAAGCGGGTCCAGCCCTCCTTCACGGCGAGCGCGGCCAGGTGCTGGAGCAGAGCCTTGCCGATGCCCTTGCCCCGGAAGGCCGGCCGCACGAACAGGTCCTCGAGGTAGATGCCCGGCTTGCCTTCCCAGGTGCTGAAGTTCAGGAACCAGAGTGCGAAGCCTGCGGGCTGGCCGTCCCACTCCGCCATGGTCACCTTCACCAGGGGGTGCTCCGAAAAGGCGTACCGATGGATGTCCGCCTCCGTGGCGACCGCCGCTTCCGGCTCCCGCTCGTAGTCCGCCAGTTCGCGGATGTACTGCAGGATCAGCGGAGCGTCGGAGGGAACGGCAGGGCGCAGGTTCAGCATGGGTCTATGCTAACCGGATGGACCGCGACACCGCCCTCCGCCTTCATGAGGCCATGCTCCTGACCCGGCTCACGGAAGAACGGCTGGTGAAGCTTTACCGCCAGGGCCGGACCCTCGGCAGCATCTATCGCAGCCTGGGCCAAGAGGCCACCTCCTGCGCCACAGCCATGGCCCTCGGGCCCGACGACATGATCGGCCCCATGATCCGCAACCTGGGTTCCATGCTGGTCCGTGGCGCCACGCCGCTCGAGATCTTCCTCCAGTATCTGGGCCGCGCCACCGGCCCCACCGCGGGCCGGGAGCACAACAACCACTTCGGTGCCGTGGAGAGAGGCATCCTGGCCCCCACCTCCATGCTGGGCGCCCTCATCCCCGTGATGGCGGGCGTGGCCCTCAGCTTCCGCCAGAAGGGGGAGCGGCGCGTGGCCATGACCTGGATCGGCGACGGCGGCAGTTCGACCGGAGCCTTCTACGAGGGCCTCAACTTCGCGGTGGTGCAGCAGCTTCCCCTGATCGTCGTCGGAGAGTCCAACGGCTACGCCTTCTCCACGCCTCCGGAGCGCCAGATGGCCGGACGGATGTCGGCCCGGTCCCAGGGGGCCTTCACCCTTACGGTGGACGGCAACGACGCCGCGGAGGTGTATGCCGCCAGCCTGCAGGCCCGCCAGCACTGCCTGGAGGGCAAGGGGCCAGTCTTCCTGGTTTGCGAGACCTTCCGCATGAAGGGTCACGCCGAGCATGACGACCAGCGCTACGTGGATCCGGCGCTGCTGGCCGAGTGGGCCGACAAGGACCCCCTGCCCCGGTTCGAGGCCTGGATGTCCCGCAAGCGCTGGATCCCCGATCCCGGGCTGAAGGCCCGCCTCGAGGACCGGCTCCAGCAGGAGGCGGACGCCGCCCTGGGCGCCCCTTGGCCGGATCCGGCCACCCTGGAGCGCGGGGTGTTCTCTCCCTGGGGGCCCGGGGACCGGTAAGCCTCCTGATCCTGAAGGCTCATGACCCCATCATCCACAATGAGCCTCCGGTCACGTGACTTGGACGCTAGACTTTTCCTGTCATGGGGGATTACGTGTACGTTCTCGTTCTCAATGCAGGCTCTTCCAGCCTCAAGTTCAACCTCTTCGACATGGTCAAAGAGGTCTCCATCGCGGAGGGCATGGCCGAGCGCATCGGCCTGGCCGAAGCCAACCTCATCTGCGTCCTCGACGGCGAGAAGCGGAAGGAGACCCTTTCCCTTCCCAGCCACAAGGAGGCCCTCGAGGCCATCCTCGAGCGGCTCCACGCCAACGTGCTCCACGACACGCCCATCCACGCCGTGGGCCACCGTGTGGTGCATGGCGGACCGAAGTATGGGGACTCGGTCCTGGTGACCGATGAAGTGCTCCAGGACATCGACCATTTCGCGATGTACGCCCCGCTGCACAACCCTGCCAACGCGCTCGGCATCCGCACGGCCATGGCCGCCTTCCCCGAGGTACCGCACGTGGCGGTCTTCGACACAGCCTTCCACCACAACATCCCGGACCACGCCCGCACCTACGGCATCCCCTACGAGATGAGCCAGAAGTACGGCATCCGGCGCTACGGCTTCCACGGCACCAGCCACGCCTTCGTGGCCGCCCGCACGGCCATCCTGCTCTGCCGCCCTCTGCGCTCCCTGAAGGTCATCACCTGCCACATCGGCAACGGCACCAGCATCTGCGCCGTGGGCCAGGGCAAGAGCATGGACACCAGCATGGGCATGACCCCGCTCCAGGGCGTCATCATGGGCACCCGCTGCGGCACCATCGACCCGAGTGTGGTGGAGATGCTCATGGAGTACGAGCATCTGGACTACGATGGGATCACCAACCTGCTCAACAAGAAATCCGGCCTGCTGGGCATCTCCGGCGTGTCCTCCGACTTCCGGGAGATCGAGCTGGCCGCCGACAGCGGCAACGACCGCGCCCGCCTGGCCCGGGACCTCCTGACCTACAACGTGCGCCAGTACATCGGCGCCTACGCCACGGTCCTGGACGGGGTGGACGCCATCACCTTCACCGCCGGCATCGGCACCCACAGCACCTTCGTGCGGGCCAAGGTCTGCAGCAAGCTGGGCTTCCTGGGCGTGAAGCTGGATCCCGAGGCCAACGAGCACGGTACCGGGGAACGCATCATCAGCACGCCCGATTCCCGGGTGGTCGTAACGGTGGTGCCCACCAATGAGGAACTGATGATCGCGCGGGAGACCGTGCGGTAGTCCTTCCCCTGCTCACGAAAGCGGCCCCCGAACGGGGGCCGCTTTCGTGAGGACCGGAATGGCTACTTGCCCTGGGCCTGCATCCGCTCGCCCCTGCGCTCGACACGCGAGCCGCGGCGCTCCTTGCGCTCGCCCCGGCGTTCCTGGCGCTCGCCCTTGCGCTCCTGGGCCTCGCCCACCTTCTCGCGGCGCTCCCCGGCCTGCTGGAGGGCCTGGCCTTCGGCCACCTTGCCCTGGGCCTGGAGGGCCGCGCCCTTCCGCTCCATGCGGGCGCCTTGGCGCTGCTTGCGTTCGCCCTGCCGGTCGTTCCGCTCGCCGCGCCGCTCCTGACGCTCGCCCCGGCGCTCGATCCGCTCGCCGTGCCTCTCCACCTGCTGCCCAGTGGGCGGGGGCACGGGGGCCTGGGCCATGAGGGAGGCGCCGATGAGGCCCACCGCCAGGATGAGGGCCACGCGCTTCTGGGTGTTGGACATGTGTGCTCCAGGTGCGGCCAGGCCGCGAAGGGGAATCGTCCCGGGGTGGCCTGATGCCGCCCTCGTGCCAATTCACAACTTGGTTAGGCCCGAGCCATTTGGAGAAGGTTTAACCTGCCTGCCGTGGATCGTTGCCTCAAGCTTTGTGGCGGGATGCCACAGGGAGGCTCCCCCCGCCGACCAGTCCGTTGACCGGTCCCGGTCCACCGGCCACCGGTTCCTAGGGGAATCCCTCCCTAAACGACCCCAGACTCTGCTCCGTAGGCCATCCATCATCCCGGCAGGCCCGGTCTATTTCGCATCAGGGGGGTTCCATGCAGAAGCGGTGGGTCATCGTCTCCGTGGCCGGGGCGGCCCTGGCGGCGGGCATGTTCTTCACCCTCAAGGGCGGTGACGGCAAGGGCAAGAAGTCGGAAGCCTCCACCCCCTTCCGTCTGGGCAAAGTCCAGGCGGAGGACCTCCAGGTGAGTGTCCGCGAGGTGGGCGTGGTGGACCCCCTGACCAAGGTGGACGTGAAGTCCACGGTTTCGGGCCGCGTCGTGGGCCTGAAGGTGCGCGAGGGCGCGACCGTCAAGGCCGGCGAGGTGCTGGCCGAGGTGGAACCGGACGTGAATCAGGCCCAGACGCTCTCCGACGTGCAGGGCAGCGTGTCCCAGGCCCGGGTCAGCTTCCGGAACGCCGAGCGGGACTTCACCCAGCAGGCGGAGCTCTACAAATCCGGGCTGATTTCCGATCAGGCCTACCGCAGCGCCAAGACCACCCGCGACCTCGCGGAAGAGACCTACAAGAGCGCCCAGACCCGCTACCAGATCGTGGAGGACCGGGGCATCCCCATCAGTGGCAATGCTTCCACCCAGAAGGCCCGAGTCACGGCCCCCATGAACGGGGTGGTCATCAAGAAGGGCGTCGAGCTGGGCGACACCATCACCTCGGGCGTGAGTTCCTTCAATGCGGGCACGGTGGTCTTCACCGTGGCTGACCTCCAGTCCCTCATCGTGAAGGTGAATCTCAATGAGGTGGACATCGCCAAGGTGAAGGTCGGCCAGCCCGTCCGCATCACCCTGGACGCCTACCCCCAGAAGGCCTTCACGGGCAAGGTGCGCTTCGTGGCGCCCGCGGCGGACCTGGTGGAGAAGATCAAGGTCTTCAAGGTGGAGGTGGCCCTGGACGAGCTCACGGAGGCCTTCAAGACCGGCATGAGCGCCAACGTGGAGATCCTCGGCGAGAAGCGGGACAAGGCCGTGAGCGTGCCATTGGAAGCCCTCCAGCGGCGGGACGGCCAGACCGTGGTCTACCGCCTCAAGGAGAACCTCCCGCCCCAAGACCTGGCCAAGGCCAAGGAAGGGCTCAACGGCCGCGGCAAGTTCATCTGGCTCGCAGACCACTGGAAGGAATACTTCGACGTGGTGCCCGTGAAGGCCGGCATCGCCACCCTCGAACGCGTGGAGATCCTCTCGGGCCTCAAGGCCAGCGACCAGGTGAGCCTGGAGGACCCCAGCAAGAAGAAGGTCGAGAAGGACGACGAGAACAATTAGCTCTCAGCCGTCAGCTGTCAGCTCTCAGTCACTGATAGCCGACAGCCGATAGCTGACAGCTTCGCGGAGCGACCATGTCCAGCATCATCCAGACTCAGGGCCTGACGAAGGTCTACGGCAGCAACGGGACGGCGGTCCACGCCCTGCGGGGCATCGACCTGACCGTGGCCAAGGGCGAGTTCGTGGCCCTCATAGGGCCCTCGGGCTCAGGCAAGTCCACGCTCATGGCTATCCTGGGCTGCCTGGACCTGCCCACGGAGGGCACCTACACGCTGGACGGCCGCCAGGTCCAGGGCCTCTCCGGCGGCGAGCTGGCGCGGATCCGCAACGAGAAGGTGGGCTTCGTCTTCCAGAGCTACAACCTGCTCCCCAAGGCCAGCATCGCGCGCAATGTGGAGCTGCCCATGCTCTACGCCGGCGTGGGCCGGAAGGAGCGTCGCGAGCGGGCCATGGCCCTGCTCGAGAAGGTGGGCATCGCCGACAAGGCCGACAAGCTTCCAGGCACACTCTCCGGCGGCCAGCGCCAGCGCGTGGCCGTGGCCCGCGCCCTGGCGAACGAGCCGGCACTTCTCCTGGCGGACGAGCCCACCGGCGCCCTGGACTCCAGGACCGGCGCCGAGGTGCTGGACCTCTTCCGCGAGCTGCACCGCCAGGGCAACACCCTCCTCCTGGTCACCCACGACCCCTCCATCGCCGCCCAGGCGGAGCGACGGGTCGAAATCAAGGATGGCCTCGTGGCCACTGCCGAAGGGGCAGCCTAGATGCGCACCTCCGGCGCCTTCCGCGAACGGCTGCTCGGGGCCTGGGTGGAGATCCGGGAGAACCTGGGCCGCTCGGTGCTCCAGGCCCTGGGCGTGCTCCTGGGGGTGGCCTCCGTCCTCGGCGGCTTCTCCATCTCGGACA
This sequence comes from Geothrix alkalitolerans, assembly GCF_022808885.1. Lineage (NCBI taxonomy): Bacteria > Pseudomonadati > Acidobacteriota > Holophagae > Holophagales > Holophagaceae > Geothrix > Geothrix alkalitolerans. The sequence continues at coordinate 430,968 of NZ_JAKZLE010000002.1, forward strand.
GCCAGCGCAAGCGGGCCGACGAGATGTTCGTGAAGATGGGCGGCCTGGACAAACTCAACGTCCAGCCCAAGGCCGCCGTGCGCGACGGCCGACCCACGGCCCTGCAGCAGGCCAACCTGGGCCTGCGCGACGAGGACGCCGCGGGCGGAGAAGGATTGAAGGCGGACGCCATCCACGGCGTGAGCCGCCAGAAATTCGCCAGGGCCCGGGTGGTGTCCGCCTATGGTGACCAGGATCGCCAGATCAGCGGCATCGGCGGGGACTTCATCCCAGCCAACGGCTACGAGGTAGTGCGCGGACGGGCCTTCTCCACCAGCGAGACGGACTCCGGCGCCCCTGTGGTGATCCTCGGCACGGAGGCCGCCCAGGTCTTCTTCCCCAAGGGCGACGCCCTGGGGCAGACGCTGCGCATCGGGACCGTCCCCGTCACCGTCATCGGCCTCTTCGAGGAGCGGGTCTTCCGCTTCCGCGAGGGCCAGCGCAACCAGTTCTGGTGGCGCAACCGCATCATCGCCGTGCCCGCCAGCCTGGTGCAGCGCCGCATGAACGGCGACGCCTACCGGCGCCTGGACCGGGTCACCTTCCGCATCCCTGATCTGGGCGCCATGGGCGGCTTCGCCAAGCAGCTCTCCGACCTCCTCAAGGCCAACCACCGGCTCCAGGAGGACTTCCGGCTGGACGACGTGGCGGCCCGCATCCGCCGGCGCAACAGCCAGGGCGACGTCTACGACATCATCTTCCTGCTCTCTGGGGTGCTGGCCCTGGTGGGCGGCGGCATCGTGAACGTGAACATCCAGATGGCCGGCCTCAAGGAGCGGGTCCGGGAGGTGGGCGTGAAGATGGCCATCGGTGCCTCGGGCCGGGAGATCTTCAAGGGTTTCATGACCGAAGCTCTGCTGCTCACGGCCCTGGGCAGCCTGGCGGGCTTGGCGCTGGGCGTGGGCTTCTCCTGGACCATCACGAAGAGCCTGGGCATCCCCCTCTACATGACCCCCGCCAGCTTCCTCTGGGCCTACGGACTGGCCGCGGCCTTCGGCTTCCTCTTCGCCCTCTATCCAGCCTGGAAGGCCTCCCGGCTGTCTCCGATGGAGGCCCTGCGCTATGAGTGACGAGACCTTCCTCCTCCGCTCCCCGGGCCCTTCCCTGCTGGATGGCGAAGCCCCCGCGCCGCGGGCCAGAACGCGTGGCTTCAGCCCCGGCATGCTCTGGGAGGTGGTCCGCACAGGGCTGGTGGAGTTGTGGGCCCACAAGGTGCGCAGCCTCCTCACCCTCACCCTGCTCATGCTGGGCGTCTTCGCCCTGGTGGTGATGACCTCGGTGCTCGACGGCGTCATGGACAAGATCAGCACCGGCTTCGCGGGCATGAGCTGGGACGGCACGGTCCGCATCGCCCCCAAGACCGCGGAGACGGCCGAGGAACGCAGCCGCTTCCTCATGAGCCCCGGCCTCCGCTTCGAGGACCTGTCACGCCTCACCTCCCCCCACCCCAAAGTTCTGGCCTTCCTGCCCCGGTCCCAGCGCACCTCCTCGGTCCGCATCACCGGAGACACCGAGCGCGTCTTCGTCACTGGCGTCACGCCGGACTACGCCGTCTGGATGAACCGACCCATCGGTCTGGGCCGCAACCTCACCGAGGACGACCAGCGGCGGCGCTCCACCGTGGCGGTCGTGGGAGCCACCCTGGCCTCCAAGCTCTTCGGCGGGGCCGATCCCGTGGGCCGCGACCTGGTGGTGGAGGGCGTCCCCTTCCGCATCGTGGGCGTCCAAGCGCCGGGCCAGATCTTCAACGAAGAGAACTACACGGACGCCAACGGCATCCTCATCCCCCTGGAAGCCTACATGGACCGCATGGACCCGGCCCACAAGCTGGCCCAGGTCACCGTGAAGCTGCGCCGGGCCGAGGATGCGGGCGAGGTGTCGGCCATGCTGCTCAGCCGGGTCCGGCAGGCCCACCACGGCATCGAGGACGCCGAGATCGTGGACCTGGACGCCGAGGCGGCCAAGGCCTACCAGAACTTCCTGGAACAGATGCACGGCTGGACGGTGGTGCTGCTCAGCCTGGCCGGAACCGTGCTCCTGGTGGGAGGTGTGGGAGTGCTTTCGGTCATGCTCATCAGCTTCAGCGACCGCCGCTTCGAGATCGGCCTGCGCAAGGCCCTGGGCGCCTCGGACCACGAGATCTTCATCCAGTTCCTCCTGGAGGCCGTGGTGCTCGCTGCCCTCGGCGCCCTGATCGGCACGGTGTCCGGCGGCCTGCTCTGCCAGGCCCTCTCCGCCAGCTTCCCCTACGGCCTGGTGGTGAACCCCGTCGGCCTCATCACCGCGTGGATCGTCGCCCTGGCGCTGGCCCTGGTCTTCGGGCTCTACCCCGCCTTCCGGGCCATGCGCCTCAGTCCCATGGAGGCCATGCGCTGAAAGGGGCGGTAGGATCGCCTCATGGCCGATCCCATCCAAGTCACCGTCACCGTCCGCATCCCCGGCGACGCCATCCGCTTCAAGGCCGTGCGGGCCGGGGGCGCCGGTGGCCAGAACGTGAACAAGGTCTCCTCCAAGGTGGAGCTGCGCATTGACCTCGGCGCCATCGAGGGTCTGCCAGAGGATGCGCTGATCCGCCTGCGGATCGCGCAGCGCAATCGACTCGACGCCGAGGGCCTGTGGATCGTCGTCAGCGATCGCACCCGCGACCAGCTCAAGAACCTGGAGGACGCCCGGGAAAAGGCCGCTTCGGCCGTCCGCGCCGCCCTGGTGCGGCCCGTGGCCCGCCATGCCACGCGACCCACGCGCGCCTCGAAGGAGCGCCGCCTTGAGACCAAGAAGCGGGCCTCGGCCCTCAAGCGGCGGCGGAGCGGACCCCTGGAGTAACCTGGAAGCCTTCCGGGAGATGACATGTCCGCGCCCCAGACCTACGCGACCCACCGCCGCTTCGATCCCTTGTACCACTTCGTCCTGCTGCCCTTCTTCTTCGTCACGGTCATCGCCACCTTCACCACCTTCGTCCGGCGACCTGCTCTGGCCACCTTCTGGATCGCGCTCCTGGCGCTGGCGGTGACCTTTCTCGCCCTGAAGGTCCGCGGCTATGCCCTCCGGGTGCAGGACCGCCTCATCCGCCTTGAGGAGCAGCTGCGCCTCGCCCGCCTCCTGTCCGAGGACCTGAAGGCCCGCATTCCCGAACTGAGCGTCAGACAGCTCGTGGGCCTCCGCTTCGCATCCGACGCGGAAGTGGCCGATCGCGTGCGGGAAGTCCTCCAGGAAAACCTCGACGGCGAGGCCATCAAGAAGCGGATCCAGACCTGGCGGGCTGACGAATACAGAGTCTGAGCCAACCTCGGCGTGCACAGGGCGCCGGGAGCCTACAGGAACTTAGGAGAGCCTAGACGACCGCGCCTTCCTGCTGCCCCTTCAGGAGTTCGCGGCGCATGGCCTCGGCGATGAGGGCTGCGGTGTCCGATCCGGCCTCATCGCCGGAAACGAGGCGGGCCTGCTGGACCCGCTGGGCGATGGCGATGCAGGCCTCGACGGTCACCTTCTCGACCACCTTGGCGGGTGCTTTGGCGTGCGTGTTTCCGGGCGGCATGGTTCCTCCGGATTTTTTGGGGTTGTTTGAACCGAAGATAACACGCACACAAAAACAATCAATGCATCTATTTTCCTATTTCAGGTCCAACCTACGATCTATTGGGAGGCCGGAACCAGGCTCACCGGTGGCCGGGAATCCGCGCAGGGGTGTTCCCGGACCCTTCAGTGGTCGCCGTAGTCCTTCTCGCCGGCCCGGACTGCCAGGCGGAGCTCGTTCCGCTTCGGCGGCAGTGGGCAGGTGGCGAAGTGGGAGAAGGCGCAGGGCGGGTTGTAGGCCCGGTTGAAGTCCAGCACCACCTTCCCGTCCTTCGGCATGGCAGCGGTCAGGAAGCGCCCGGCCGGGTAGGTCGCCTTCCCGCTGGTGGAATCGCGAAAGATGATGAACAACTCCGGGTGGGCCGGGTCTTCGATGACGGGCTCCAGGGTGAAGGTCCGGCCTTTGACCTTGAAACGCAGTAGCCCCGGCGCTGTCATGGGCTCGGAGGTGCCCAGCACCGTGGGAATGGCCCGCGTCTGCGGCGTGGCGTAGGGCAGGAAGTCCGCCTCGATGCGCCAGGCGGCGTCGACCGGAAACCGTGCCACGCCGTGGAAGGCCTTGCGCGCGGGAGCCTCCGGGTCCTTCATCCGGATCCCGAAGCGGTCCCCCCGGCGGATGACGTAGAAAGTGATGCGCCCGGCCCGCAGCAGATCCGGCTTGCCGTCCACATCCGCCTTCAGCGAGGCTGCAGCCACGACCTGCCCGTTGACCAGGATCCCGCTGCCCGCCGCGAGGCGGACCCGTACCTGGCCGCCTTCGAGCACGAATGTGCCCGCCTGGGCGGGGGCGGTCCCCTCCGGCAGCAGCACCACCGATCCCGGCGCCGAACCCAAGGTGTTCTCGCCGGGATTGAGCCAGTCGAGGCCCACCAGCGTCAGCCAGCCGTCTTCCGCCGCCAGCCGGGCCGTGCGTTCCGCATGCCAGGCATCCACTGCCTTCACGTAGGTCTCCGGCGGCGGAGCCGCGCCCAGCATGAGGAAGAGGGTGGCGAGGACCAGTGCGCGGCGCATGGGACCATCGTACCAGTGACGGGGTAGGATGGTGGGCGCCCCATCCCACCGGAGTTCCCATGCGTCTGCTCGCCGCCGCCCTCCTGTCGCTCGTGCTTCCCGCCCACGGGGGCGAGGTACCCCGCCGCCCGGTGCACACCTATTCCATCGTGGCGCGGGATGCGGTCACGGGAGACCTGGGCGTGGCCGTCCAGAGCCACTGGTTCTCCGTCGGGTCGTCCGTGCCCTGGGCGGAGGCCGGCGTCGGGGCGGTGGCGACGCAGAGCTTCACCGACCCCACCTACGGCGCCCTGGGCCTGGCCCTCATGAAGGCCGGCAAGCCCGCGCCGGAGGCCCTGAAGGCCCTGCTGGCGGCGGATCCGGACCGCGAGGTGCGCCAGGTGGCCATGGTGGATGCCCAGGGTCGTGTCGCCGCGCACACGGGTTCCAAGTGCATCCAGGCCGCAGGCCACGAGGTGGGGGAGGGCTTCACCGTGGAGGCGAACCTCATGGACAAGGCCACGGTCTGGCCGGCCATGGCCAAGGCCTTCCGCGCCGCCCAGGGCGACCTCGCGGACCGGCTCCTGGCGGCCCTCCGCGCGGCCCAGGCCGAAGGCGGCGACATCCGCGGCCAGCAGAGCGCCGCCATCCTCATCGTGAAGGGCAAGCCCTCGGGCCAGCCCTGGAACGACCGCCTCTTCGACTTGCGCGTGGAGGACAACCCGGATCCCCTGAAGGAGCTGGGCCGTCTCATCCAGCTGCGCCGGGCCTACCGGCTCATGGACGAAGGCGACGGCTTCGTCACCGCCGCCAAATGGCCCGAGGCCAAGGCGGCCTACGCGGCCGCGGCCAAGCTCGCGCCCGGCATCTGGGAGATGCCCTTCTGGCAGGCGGTGGCCCTGGCCTCCAGCGGCAAGCGCGAGGAGGCCCTCCCCATCTTCAAGCAGGTCTTCGCCGCTGAGCCCTTCTGGAAGCGCCTCGTGCCCCGCCTCGCCGAGGTGGACCAGCTGCCCAAGGACCCGGCCCTGCTGAAGGCCATTGAAGCTCAATAGGCCCTTGAAGAAGAAGGCCCCCAAGAAGGGCCCGAAAAGAAAGCAAGCACGCGAAGGACCTCCCTCCGTGTGCTTGTCACTCCTTCGTGCCCTTCGTGGAGGTCCTTTATCCGTTGGCCTGGGGGTGGGCTGGCTTCGGCGCCCGCAGCATCCGCACGCCGTAGAGGACGGCTCCTACCAGGATGAAGCTGTCAGCCACGTTGAAGGTCCAGTAGTGCCACGTGCCGAAGATGAAGTCGAGAAAATCGACCACGGCACCCCTCACCAGCCGGTCGACGCCGTTGCCCAGGGCGCCGCCGAGGATGAAGCCCAGGGCCACGCGATCCCAGGTGGGTGTCGCCTCCGTCAGGAAGTGCTTGCCGAAATAGACCAGGGCCGCCACGCCCGCAAGGCCGAACACCGCGAACCGGGCCGTTTCCGGCATCCAGGTCAGGCTGCCGAAGATGGCGCCGCGGTTGAAATTAAGCGTCAGGTAGAAGAACCCCTTGATGACCGGCAGGGACTCGCCTTCCTTCAGAAGGCCTAAGATCCAGGCTTTGGAGCCCAGGTCCGCGGCGAGAATCGAAGCGGGAAGCAGCAGCCAGAGCAGGCGGCGCATCAGGCCCCCACCACGGTGGCGCAGCGCACGCAGAGGGCCGAGTCCTCCCCCTTGCCATGACCGCCCTTGCGGTTCCAGCAGCGGGGGCACTTCTCGCCGTCATTGGCGGTGACCGTGACGAGCGGAGTGGCGGCGCCCGCAGCTGCGACCCGGGTGAGGGAAGACACGACGAGGAGGTCGTCGAGCGGCTCGCCGAGACTCTCCAGGAGGTCCCAGTCCGCCTGGCTGCCCAGGGTGATCGCCACCGCGGCGTCCAGGCTCGTGCCGACGGTCTTCGCGGCACGGTGGGGCTCCATGGCGGCCTGCACGGCCTCCCGCACCGACCAGAGCTTCTCCCACGTGGGGTCAGCGGTGCTGCCGTCGGCCTCCGGGAATCGCTGCTCGTGCACACTGCCTTCGCACCCGGGGATCTGCTCCCAGGCTTCGTCGGCGGTGTAGCTCATGACCGGAGCCAGCAAGCTGCTGAGCCCCTTGGCCAGTGCCCAGCAGGCTTGGCGACAGCTCCGACGCCGTGGGGAATCCAGCGCGTCGCAGTACAGGCGGTCCTTGATGATCTCGAAGTAGCGGCCTGACAGCTCCAGCTGGCAGAACCCCAGCAGTGCCTGCGTGGCGCGGTGGAACTCGAAGCGGGTGTAGGCGTCGCGAACCTCCCGGGCCATCCGTCCGAAGGCGGCCAGCACCCAGCGGTCCAAAGGAGCCAGTTCCGCGTCCGGCACCGCGTCCCGGGCCGGGTCGAAGTCCGCCAGCGCCCCCAGGAGGAAGCGCAGGGTGTTGCGGGTCTTCCGATAGGCGTCGGCGCTACGGTCGAGGATCTCCTTGGAGATGCGGATGTCCTCGCTGTAGTCGCTGCTGGCGGCCCACCAGCGGAGGATGTCGGCGCCCAGGGTCTTGAGGATCTCCTCGGGCGTGATGACGTTGCCCAGGCTCTTGGACATCTTCTGGCCCTTGCCATCCAGCACGAAGCCGTGGGTGACTACCTGCTTGTAGGGCTTGGTGCCCGTGGCCGCCAGGTTGAACAGCAGGGAGCTGTGGAACCAGCCCCGGTGCTGGTCCGAGCCCTCAAGGTAGATGAAGTCGCCGTAGTCCCCGCGATTCAGCTCGGGATGCGATTCGCACACCACGGAAGCGCTGACGCCGGAATCGATCCAGACATCCAGGATGTCCGTTTCTTTCTGGAACGTTGTGGATCCGCACTTGCACGTGCTTCCTGCAGGCACGAGCCCTTCCACGGGTAGGTTGGCCCAGGCCTCGATCCCGCCCTGCTCGATGGCGGCCGCGGCGGTCTCGAAGATGCTGTCAGCCACCAGCGGCTCGCCGCAGGCCTCGCAGCGCAGCACGGTGATGGGCGTGCCCCAGGCGCGCTGCCGGCTGATGCACCAGTCGGGGCGACCGGAGATCATGGCGTAGATCCGGTTCTGGCCCTGGGCGGGCACCCACTGGGTCTGTTCCACGCCTTCGAGCCCCAGTTCCCGCAGGCTGCGGCCCTTCCCGTTGAGCTCGGAATCCATGGTGATGAACCACTGCTCGGTGGCGCGGAAGAGGATGGGCGTCCTGGTTCGCCAGCAGTGGGGGTAGCTGTGGGTCAGCGTCTCCTCGTGGATCAGCGCCCCGATGCGGCGGAGCTTCTCCACCACCAGAGGGTTGCAGTCGAAGATGTTCTTCCCCTCCAGCTCGGGATCATTCACGGCCGGCAGGAACTTGCCATCGGGACCCACGAGCTGGAGCAGGCCCAGGTGGTGGGCCAGGTTGAAGTCGTCCACGCCGTGATCCGGGGCCGTGTGCACCAGACCCGTGCCCGTGTCGGCGGTGACGTGGTCGCCCAGCAGGACGGGGCTGTCGCGGTCGATCCAGGGATGGCGCGCCACCAGGGTCTGGAATTCCTTCCCCTTGCGGATCTCCACCGTGTGCAGCGGCATCCCGAGCTTCTTGGCGAAGTCGTCCCGAAGGGTCACCGCCACGATGTAATGGCGACCGTCCGCACGGACCACGGCGTACTCCAGGTCCGGGTGCATGGCCACCGCCAGGTTGCTGGGCAGGGTCCAGGGCGTGGTGGTCCAGATGGGCAGGAACAGCGGGGTGGGCAGTTCCATGTGCTTTGCCGCCGCGTCCGTCACCGGGAAGGCGACAGTGATGGCGGGGCTGGTCTTGTCCGCGTACTCGACCTCGGCCTCGGCCAGCGCGGTGCGAGCACCGTAGCTCCAATGGACCACTTTGAGCTTGCGGGTGACGGAGCCGCTCTCGAAGAGCTTGGCCAAGTGGCGCACGGTCTCCGCCTCGTAGCGGGGATCCATGGTCACGTAGGGCTGCTCCCACGCACCCAGCACGCCCAGGCGCTGGAAGGCCGTGCGCTGGGTGTCGATCCACTTCTGGGCGTAGGCGCGGCACTTCTGCAGGAACTCGGCGCGGCTCAGTTCACGGCGCTTGGGACCCAGGTCCTTCTCCACCGCGTGCTCGATAGGCAGGCCGTGGCAATCCCAGCCGGGCACGTAGGGCGACTCGTAGCCCTCCATCCACCGGGACTTCACCACCACGTCCTTGAGGATCTTGTTCAGGGCGTGGCCCATGTGGATGGCGCCGTTGGCGTAGGGCGGACCGTCGTGGAGGATCTCGCGCCCTCTGCCCTTCCCGGCCGCGTTGTCGGCCTTGCGCTTGGCCTCGATGCGGGCGTACAGGCCCTCGGCCTTCCAGCGCTCCAGGCGCTTCGGCTCGCGCTGCGGCAGGTCAGCCTTCATCGGAAAATCGGTCTTGGGAAGGAAGACTGAATACTTTTTTACCGGAGCCTGCTCGCTCATCGGCGCCCTCGTGCGTCGGAGGGGCGCACCCGAGCGCCCCTGAGGTTGAACCTCCAGTTCACCACGGGAAGCCCTGCGATCACAAGGAAAAGGGCCCGGAAACCGGGCCCTCGGGAATGGCTAGGGGGGATCCGTCAGAGCTGGCTGGTGCAGTGCTTGCAGCGGGTGGCCTTGAGGGGCACCTGCTCCAGGCAGGCCGGGCATTCCTTGGTGGTGGGGACAGCTGGTGCCTCCTCCTTCTTCATGAACCTGCCCAGGAACTTGACCAGGACGAGGAAGACCACCAGGGCGATGATCAGGAAGTTGATGGTGGCGCCGAGCACCGATCCGATGCGGAACTTGCCGAGGATCCACTCCTCCCATTTGATGTTGGCGGGCAGCACATAGCTCACCAGGGGCATGACCAACCCGTCCACGAAGGCGGTGACGATCTTGCCGAAGGCACCGCCCACAACCACGGCGATGGCCAGGTCGACCACGTTCCCCTTCATGATGAAGGCCTTGAATTCGTCTTTCAGGGACATCTCGTTCCTCCAAGACAAAAAGGGGCGGGGACCGCAAGGCCCCCGCCCTTCAATAGGCTACTTCTTAGGGGCGGACTCCACGGTTTCCGTGGTGATCTGGCGAACCTCGGCCTTGGCGTCCTTCACCTTCACGTCGATCTCGACGCGGCGGTTCTTGGCCTGGCCTTCCTTGGTCTTGTTGTCGGCGATGGGCTTGTCGGGGCCCACGCCCACGGTGGTGACCTTGGCGGCGGGGATGCCGGAATCCACCAGCACCTTGGCCACGGCGTCGGCCCGGCGCTTGGCCAGGGCCTTGTTCACGGCCTTGCTGCCCGTAGAGGAGGTGTGGCCGCTGACTTCCAGACTGTATTCGCCCGGATAGGCCTTCAGTCCGTCGGCCACCTTGCGGATGGCGGCGGTGGCGTCAGGCCCCAGATCGGCCTTGCCGTTGGCGAAGTGCAGCACGGCCTCGTCGAGGACGATCTTGGCCGGCGGAGGCGGCACGGGCTTGGCCACTTCCTTGGGCGGCTCGGGGGCCGGGGGAGGAGGCGGCGGCGGAGCCACGGGTTCAGGCTTCGGCTCGGGCTTCGGTTCGGGCGCCGGCGGCGGGGGGGGCGGAGGCGGCATGGGAGCGGCCTTCTTGCCGCCGCCCCAGGTGTAGCCAAGGCCCAAGGTCGCCAGGTACTCGGTGCGGGACTCGGGCAGCTCCACGCGGACCGCCTTGGCGCTGATATCCATCATGAAGTGCTCGGCCAGCTTGCCCATCACGCCGAGGCCGCCGTGGTAGTTGAAGCGGGTCGTGGCCTCGCCCTTGCCGGAGTAGGGAGACTCGACGTTGGTTCCGCCGATGCCCAGGGCCGCGTAGGGATACCAGTTCTCCGCGCCGGGGCGGAAGTTGAAGAGGCCCGAAGCCAGCAGGTGGGTCTGCTTGGCAGAGCCGATGCCGAGGGGATTGGGATCGAGCTGCAGATCGTTCTGGAGGGCCCGCAGGTCGAGGCCCCACCGGTTGGTGTACCAGTGGCCCACGCCAAGCCCGTAGTGCATCTTGTCCTTGAGGCTGGCGTCATTCTCGAAGATCGTCTGGCCCAGGTGACCCATGACCCAGGCCTGACCCTCTTGGGCCGACAGGGTGATTGCCGACCCGGCCAGCAAGAAAAGGAGCGCTTTTTTCATGCTACCTCCGCAATTGGTGATTCGCATCACGCCATAAACCTAGTCTCGAAGTTTCTCTTACATCAACAAAAAAAGAATCTAGATCCTTTTTTACAGACGTTTTGAGTGCCATTGATGTATCACGCCACGATATGAAATAACCGTTTCCATTCATTCTCCTCAAGCGAATCGGTCGGCCAAATATGCCCTGAAATTTAAGCAGGCGGGCCGCATCGACCACCTTTGTCACCCTGGGGTAGGCCCCAGGGTGAAGACCGGCGTGGCGGCGGTACCGCTCATGCTTGCCCTCAGCTCGTTCTGCATCCTCTCGGTATCGCCCATGGCGATACGCGAGACCTCCCGCCCAAGCGGAAGGGTGTTCCCTGCCTCGTTTTCTCGGTATCGCCCATGGCGATACGCGAGACCTCCCGCCCAAGCGGAAGGGTGTCCCCTGCCTCGTTTTCTCGGTATCGCCCATGGCGATACGCGAGACCTCCCGCCCAAGCGGATGGGTGTTCCCTGCCTCGTTTTCTCGGTATCGCCCATGGCGATACGCGAGACCTCCCGTTCAAGCCTCGGGCGACACGGTTACCAGAGAGGCCCCCGTTTCCACGGTGGCGCCCTCCTGCACATGCACGGTCGCGACGGTCCCGCTCGTGCTGGCCTTCAGCTCGTTCTGCATCTTCATCGCTTCCATGACGAGGAGGGTCTGGCCTTCCTGGACGAGATCGCCCGGGTTCACGAGAAGCTTCACGATCTTGCCGGGCATCGGGGCCACCAGCAGGCCACCGGCGGCCCCTGCGCCGCCGCCGCCGGACAGGAGGGCCCGGCGGGGGTCCACCAGGGCGAACTCGTAGGCCCCGTCGTAGAGCATGGCCCGGTAGGCGTGGGTGTCCGGATCGGGCGACTTGGCCTGGTCCAGCCGGACCTCCACGGAGCGTCCTTCCAGGATGATCGAGTAGCAGCCCGGCTCGAGCTCGATGATGTCGATGGGGTGGCTCTGGCCTTCCCAGACCAGCGTGGTGGCGCCGTCCTGGTGGACGAGCTCGACCTCATGGGATTCCTTGCCGAGGATCAGGGTTCGTTTCATGGGTGGCCTCCTCGGCTACAGGCGGTTGAACCGGCCCCAGTGCTTCCAGGCATCCGGGCGTCCTTCGCCGCAGGCCGCGGGCTGGGCGGCGCGGCGCTGTTCCGTCTCGAGCTCATGGATGAGAGCCGCCGCCACGGCGAACTTCAGGTCGGGCCCCTGCCCCTTCCGCTTCCAGAAGGGCTTGTCGAGCATCCCCGTGTGCAGAGCGCCCTGCCGGAAGGGCTCGTGCTCCATGAGGGTCTCGTGGAAGGCGATGTTGTGCCGGATGCCACCGATGCGGTACTCCCCCAGGGCCGCCCGCATGCGCTCGATGGCCTCCAGGCGCGTGGGCCCCCAGGTGCTCAGCTTGCTGATCATGGGGTCGTAGAACATGGGCACCTCGGCACCCTCGTACACGCCCCCGTCGTCCCGCACGTTGCGCCCGCTGGGCGTGCGCAGGAAGGTGATCTTCCCGGGGCTGGGCATGAAGTTCTTGTCGGGGTCTTCGGCGTAGACGCGGCACTCGATGGCCCAGCCGTTGAGGGGGATCTCCTCCTGGGTCATGGGCAGCTTCTCGCCCCGGGCCACGAGGATCTGCCACTTCACCAGGTCGAGCCCCGTGATCCATTCGGTGACCGGGTGCTCCACCTGCAGGCGGGTGTTCATCTCCAGGAAGTAGAAGTTGCGGTCGGCATCCGCCAGGAACTCCACGGTGCCGGCGCCCACGTAGTTCACAGCCCGGGCCACCTTCAGGGCCGCCTCGCCCATGGCCTTCCTCATCTCCGGGGTCACATGGGGACTCGGCGCCTCCTCGATGACCTTCTGATGGCGTCGCTGGACGGAGCACTCCCGCTCATGCAGGTAGACATGATTGCCATGCTTGTCGGAAAAGACCTGGATCTCGATGTGGCGCGGCTGGACGATGGCCTTCTCCACGTAGACCGAGTCGTCGCCGAAGCTGGAAAGGGCCTCGCCCCGGGCCCGGGCCAGGGAGCTGGCGAACTCCTCGGGCTTGTGGACCAGGCGCATGCCCTTGCCGCCGCCGCCCATGGCGGCTTTGAGCATCACCGGGAAGCCGATCTTCTGCGCGGCGACGAGCAGCTCCTCGTCCGCCATGGTCTCCTGGATGCCCGGCACCACGGGGCAGCCCGCGGCGATGGCCACCTCGCGGGCGGCGGTCTTGGACCCCATGCTCACGATGCACTCGGGACGGGGGCCGATGAAGGTGATACCGGCGGCCTCGAAAGCCCGGGCAGCCTCGGCGTTCTCGGAGAGGAATCCGTAGCCCGGGTGCACCGCGTCGGCGCCGCTGCGCTTGCAGACATCCAGGATCTTCTCCAGCACCAGGTAGCTCTCCCGGGCCGCGGCGGGGCCGATGAAGTAGGCCTCGTCCGCCATGCGCACGTGCAGGGCGCCACGATCGGCTTCGGAGTACACGGCCACCGTGGGAATGCCCATCTCCCGGCAGGTGCGGATCACTCTCACGGCGATTTCCCCGCGGTTCGCAATCAGGATCTTGGTCACGGGCATCGGCTCAACCTCGCTTGTTGGAATCGAATCGCAGGCCTGCGCGGGGACCTGACCCCGATCGCTCCGCTCCCTTTCCCTCGCTCCGCTCGATCGCGGAGGGGTCATCGTCCCCTCTGATGGCAATGAGGATCTTTGTCACGGGCATGGATGGGCCTCGTCTTCGGGCATGATGGTGGGCGATGCGATTCTTCAGACTAGCAAACCCGCTGCTTGCCATCACGCTCGGACTCCTGACAGTCCGGTGCGGACGCAAGGGTGATCCCATCCCCAGGCCCCGGGCCGCGGCCCAAACCATGGAAGCGCGGCTGGAGGGGCTCCGGAAGATCCGGCTGGTGCTGCCTTCCACCGACGTGAACGGCGTTCCACTGGCAGGGGTTGAGTCCCTGCGGGTGCTCTACCTGCCCCTCGGCCTGACCAAGCCCACCGCTGATGAGGTCTTCAGCCGGGGCGAGGTGGTGCTGGAGCGCCGGCGCCCGGACCTGCCGGGGCCTGGCGAAGCGCTGGCCCTGGACCTGAAATCCCTCCACCGCCCCCCCGGGTGGATCGTGGTCGTGGCCGTACGGCTGGGCGAGGTCGCCGGACGGCCCAGCGAGGTGCTTCCCTGGATGGATCCTGCCCTCTGAGGTGGGGCCGGGTCAGGGCTATTGAACTGTTCCCCGACCCTCGATCTGGAAGTTCCACCACTGCACCACGGCCCGGGCCAAGGCATCCTTGGACAGGGGGCCGATGGGAGCCTGGGGACCCTGGGCGGTGACGGGGGTCAGGGTATTGGTCTGGTCCCCGAAGGCCCGCCCTCCCTGGACATCGTTCACCAGCACGCCATCCAGCTGCTTCTTCTGCAGTTTGGCTGCGGCATGGGCGAGGTGGTTCTCGCTTTCCGCGGCGAACCCGAGGATCCACTGGCCGGGCCGACGGGCGGCCGACAGGGTGGCCAGAATGTCCGGCGTGCGGACCAGGACCAGGTTTTCAGGCCCCTCCCCCTTCTTCACCTTTTCGGGCGCGAAGGTCTCCGGCCGCTGATCGGCCACCGCCGCGGCCCCCACCAGGCCATCCGCCCCGGACCACCGGGCCTGGCAAGCGGCCAGCATCTCCTGCGCGCTGCGGACCCGGGCCGTCTCCACCCCCCAAGGCGCCGGCAGATCCCCGCCCAGCACCAGCTGGACCTGCGCGCCCGCATCGCGGAAGGCCCTGGCCAGCTCGATCCCCATGGCGCCGGTGCTGCGGTTGGTCAGGGTTCGCACCGGATCCAGATCTTCGCGGGTCGGCCCGGCAGTGATGAGGACTCTCTTCCCGTTCAGGCTGCGGAGCTTGGCGGCGCCATGCATCAGGATGGCTTCCGCGATGGCGTCCACCTGGGCGAGCTTGCCCGATCCCTCCTCGCCGCAGGCCAGAAGGCCATCGTCCGGGTCCACCACCGCGTGGCCGAAGGAGCGCAGGCGGGAGAGGTTGGCCTGGACGGCGGGGTGGGACCACATGCCCGTGTTCATGGCCGGAGCCCAGAGGACGGGGGCCCTCGTAGCCAGCAGCACCGTGCTGAGCAGGTCCGAGGCCAGTCCGTTGGCGGCCTTCCCGATGAGGTCGGCGGTGGCCGGCACCACGGCCATGATGTCCGCCCAGCGGGCCAGCTCGATGTGCTCGATGCTCGGATTGGCGCGCCACTCGCCCTGGTCCGGATTCGCCCCGTAGCAGGGCTCCCCTGTGAGGCTGCTGAGGGTCAGCGGCGTGATGAACCGGGCCCCGGCCTCGGTGAGGATGCAGCGGACCCGATGGCCCTGGTTGGTCAGCAACCGCGCCAGATCAGCTGACTTGTAG
Source organism: Geothrix alkalitolerans (assembly GCF_022808885.1). Classification (NCBI taxonomy): domain Bacteria; kingdom Pseudomonadati; phylum Acidobacteriota; class Holophagae; order Holophagales; family Holophagaceae; genus Geothrix; species Geothrix alkalitolerans. Next base: position 446,078 of record NZ_JAKZLE010000002.1, read on the forward strand.
GCGGCGATGCCGCCCGGGATGCCGAGGATGATCTGCATCGGGGCTCCTGGAACGCTCCATGCTACTCCACGCTCGTTGATCCATGGCGCCACAGGTGTTATGCTTCCTGGTTCGGAGTGGCCCATGACCCAGCGCACCATCGTCCGTGTCCCGGAAGAAATCGCCAACAAGTACCGCTTTGTCGTCGTGGCCGGCAAGCGTTGCGATCAGCTCCAGCGAGGCGCCTTCCCCAAGGTCGAGGTGGTCGTGCCCGTGAACAAGCACGGTCAGGCCCAGGACGCTCCCAAGCTCGCGTCGTTCTGGGGCCAGGTGGCCATGGCCGAGGTCGAAGAGAACCGCATCGCCTTCGAGGAGCCCGAGATCATCACCATCGAGGACACCACGGTGGTTCCCATCTCCGGCGAATAGCCACCAGAGCTCGCGATCAAGCCCCCGGGTCCTCTGGGGGCTTGATCATGTACCCTCGCGATTTCCACATTCGATGAAATAAGTCTTGCCAGATCCTGACCGCGGATCGCATGATTCAACATTCGTTGAATTGGATCCCCATGCCCCATGCCCCTCGCCCCCGCGGACCCAAACCCATTCGAATGGACCCGGACCGGATCCTGGATGCGGCCCAGGAAGTCTTCGCCCGGGACGGCCTGCGGGCGGCCAGCCTGCGGGCCATCGCCAAGCAGGCCGGCTGCGACCCGGCCCTGATCTACTACCACTTCGACAGCAAGGAGGCCATGTTCACCGCCCTGCTGGCCCGTCGCTTCCCCCCCATCCTCCAGGAGCTCGAGGTGGTGGCAGAGCCCGGGGATCCGCGCTCCACCGCCCTCAGGCTCTGGGAGGTCGTCCGGATCTACCACCGGCACCTCAAGGCCGATCCGGCGATCCGCTCCCTCATCCGGGGAGAGATCGTGCGTGGCGCCGAGGGGCTCTCGAGCCTCATCGAGGTGCGGATCCGCCCCATCGTGATGGCCATCCGAAGCATCCTCGACCAGGGCATCTCGCGAGGGGACCTGCGAGCGGACCTCCATACCCTGCTGGGCACCTTCTTTCTCGCGAGGATGCACCTCGAGATCCTCGACCTGCTGCCCACCGTGCTCCCCCGTCTCATGGGCCTGCCCCATGACCAGGCCGTGGAGACCGGGCTGCACGTCTGGTTCGACCTGTATTGGCGGGGCATCGCCCGGGACCCGCTCGCCCCCTTGCCGCCCCTGCCGGAACTCGCGGCAGATCCCATCGCCACCAAGGAGACCCATCCATGAGACCGACAGACCGGCATCTTCCCATCGCCATGATGGTTCTCCTCGGCGGAGCGGCCTTCCTGGCCACCGGCTGCGGGAATCATCAGGAGAGCCGCCTCAAGCTCTCGGGAAACATCGAAGTCATCCAGGTGGAGGCCAGCTTTCGGGTGGCCGGGAAAGTGATCGAGCGTCCCGTGGACGAGGGCCAGGTGGTGCAGGCCGGCCAGCTGCTGGCCCGGCTCGACGCCCGGGACCTGGAGCAGCAGGTGGCCATGCGCCGGGCGGATGCGGCCACGGCCAAGGCGGCCCTGGACGCCATGCTGGCCGGATCCCGCAAGGAGGAGATCGCCTCGTCCAAGGCCGCCCTGGAGCAGGCCCAGGCGGACCTCAAGAGGCTGGAGCCCGACGAGGCGCGCATCCGCGACCTCCAGCAGAAGGGCATCCTCTCGGTGCGCGACTACGAGGCCAGCCGGGCCGCCCTTGAGGCCGCCCGGGGCAAGGTCCAGCAGGCCGATCAGCAGTACACCCTCGTGCGGAAGGGCCCCCGGAAGGAAGACATCGACCAGGCCCGCGCCCGCTACGACCAGGCCCAGCAGGCCCTGGCTCTGGCCCAGACCCAGTTGGGCTACGCCACCCTCACGGCTCCCAGCGCGGGGGTGATCCTCTCCAAGAACATCGAACCCATGGAATACGTCTCACCAGGTACCGCCGTGGTGACCATGGCGGACCTGGGGCAGGTCTGGCTGCGCGCCTACGTGGAAGAGACCGACCTGGGCCGCGTGAAGGTGGGCCAGAAGGCGTTCGTCACGTCCGACTCCTTCCCCGGGAAGCGCTACGAGGGCCGGGTGGCCTTCATCGCCTCCGAAGCCGAGTTCACGCCCAAGACCGTCCAGACCCGCAAGGAGCGCACGAAACTGGTCTACCGCATCAAGATCGACATCCCCAACCCGGCGATGGAGCTCAAGCCCGGCATGCCCGTGGACGCCGAGATCGCCCTGGACGGCCGGTGATGGAGACCGTCCGGACCCAGGCGCTCACGCGCCGATTCGGGGACCTCGTGGCCCTCGACCAGCTGAGCCTGGCCGTGGAGGAAGGGGAGATCTTCGGGCTCGTCGGACCGGACGGCGCGGGCAAGACGACCACCATGCGCCTGCTGACCGGCATCCTCGAGCCTAGCTCAGGCGAGGCGTGGGTGGATGGACTGCACGCGGTCCGGGATGCGGAGGCGATCAAGGACCGCATCGGATACATGGCCCAGCGCTTCGGCCTGTACCCGGACCTCACGGTGCAGGAGAACATCGACTTCTACGCCGATCTCTATGAAGTCCCCAAGGCGGGCCGGAGCGAGCGCCTCGAGCGGCTCCTGGCCTTCAGCAACCTCACCCCCTTCCGGCGCCGCCTGGCAGGCAACCTCTCCGGGGGCATGAAGCAGAAGCTCGGGCTCGCCTGCGCCCTCATCCACACGCCCAGGGTGCTCTTCCTGGACGAGCCGACGAACGGAGTCGACCCGGTCTCCCGCCGGGACTTCTGGCGAATCCTCTACCAGCTCCAGCAGGAGCGCGTGACGATCTTCGTCTCCACGGCCTACCTGGACGAAGCGGAGCGCTGCAACCGCATCGGCCTGCTCCACCAGGGCCGGCTCATGGCCTGCGACACCGTGGACGGCGTGAAAAGCCTCCTGAAAGGCTCGCTCCTCGAGGTCCGCTGCGAGTCGCCCCGGCGGGCCGCGGCACTCCTGCGCGCCGGGAAGATCGGAAGTGTGGCTCTCTTCGGAGACCGCATCCATGTCCTGGCCGAAGATGCGGATCGCGGACGTGCCGCCGTGGAGGCGCTCCTGGGCGCGGAGGGGCTCGCCTGCCATGGCGTGGAGGTGATCGAGCCCACCCTCGAGGACATCTTCACTTCGGCTTTGCCCAGCGGTGCCGCATGAGCGCCGCGCAGGACACCTTCGCCGTCACGCTGCGCGACCTGGAGCGGCGCTTCGGAGACTTCGTGGCCGTCAACCGCGTCAGCCTCGACGTGCGCCGGGGGGAGATCTTCGGCTTCCTGGGGCCCAACGGTGCCGGCAAGTCCACCACCATCCGCATGCTCTGCGGGCTCCTGGAGCCCTCCGGCGGCCAGGGCACGGTGGCGGGTTTCGACATCCGGACCCAGCGCGAGGAGATCAAGCGCAGCATCGGCTACATGAGCCAGAAGTTCAGCCTGTACGACGACCTCACGGTGGAGGAGAACATCGACTTCTTCAGCGGCATCTACCGGGTGCCCGCGGAGAAGAAGGCCGAGCGGAAGGCGTGGGTTCTGGACATGGCCCACCTCCAGGACCACCGCCGTACCCGCACGGGCCTGCTGCCGGGCGGCTGGAAGCAGCGGCTGTCCCTGGGCTGCGCCCTCCTCCACGAGCCCCGGGTGCTCTTCCTGGACGAGCCCACCTCGGGGGTCGATCCCCTGAGCCGCCGCTCCTTCTGGGACCTCATCTACCAGATGGCCAGCGAGGGGGTCACGGTCTTCGTCACCACCCACTACATGGAGGAGGCCGAGTACTGCGACCGCCTCGCCCTTATCTACCGGGGCGAGCTCGTGGCCCTGGGGACGCCGGGCGAGATGAAGGGCGGCCTCATGGCCGACCAGGTGCTGCGCGTCGCCTGCGACCGCCCCCACGAAGCCCTGGGCGTGGCCGCGACGGTGGAAGGCGTCCGGGACGCGGCCCTGTTCGGGCGCGACATCCACCTCATGTCGGAAGATGCCGAGGCCCTCGCGCCCCGCCTCCGTCGGACCCTCGAGGAGGGGGGCTTCCAGGTGGGGGCCGTGGAGCGCATCACGCCCTCCCTGGAGGATGTCTTCGTCTCCCTCATCGAGGCCCGGGATCGCGCCGACGGCGCGCAGAAGGAGTTCAAGGCATGAGCGGCGCCCTCAACCTCCGCCGGCTCGGCGCCGTGGCGCGCAAGGAGTTCATCCACGTCCTCCGGGATCCGCGCGCCCTGGGCATCGCCATCGTGCTGCCCATGATCATGCTGATGATCTTCGGGTATGCCCTGACCACGGACCTGGACCGGGTTCCCCTGGCGATCTGGGACCAGAGCCGGACGCCCCAGAGCCGGGAGCTGGTGGCCCGCTTCGAGGGGTCACGCTACTTCTCCGTCATGGCGAGGCCGGGCTCCTACGGGGAAGTGGAAGACAGCCTCGCCCGGGGCCGGACGATGATGGCGGTGGTGCTCCCCGTCGAGTTCGGGCGCCGGGTCGCTTCCGGCCGGAAGGTCCAGGTCCAGGTGCTGACCGACGGCAGCGACGCCAACACCACGACCCTGGCCCTCTCCTATGCCGATGCCATCGTGCGGAACTACTCCCAGGAACTCCTGGTGGAGAAGGCCCGGCGACTCACGGGCCACCCCCCCGCCCTGCCCCTGGACCTCCGGTTCCGCGCGTGGTTCAACACGGACATGGAATCCCGGATCTTCATCGTGCCCGGGCTCATCGCCGTGATCATGATGCTCATCGCGGCGCTCCTCACCTCGCTCACGGTGGCGCGGGAATGGGAGACGGGCACGATGGAGCAGCTCATCTCTACGCCGCTCCGCGGGAGCGAGCTGATCCTGGGGAAGCTGGCGCCCTACTTCGCCATCGGCATGGTGGACATGCTTCTTTCTGTGCTGGCCGGTCGTTTCCTGTTCGACGTGCCCATCCGCGGCAGCCTACTCCTCTTGTTCGGCGTCTCCGCGGTCTACCTGGTGGGAGCGCTCTCCCTGGGCATCCTCATCAGCGCCAAGGCCAAATCCCAGCTCCTGGCCAGCCAGTTCGCCTTCGTGGCGACCTTCCTCCCGGCCTTCCTGCTCTCGGGTTTCATGTTCGACATCGCCAACATGCCCAAGGCCCTGCAGGTGGTGACCTACCTCATCCCCGCCCGCTATTTCGTGGCCTTCCTCCGGGGCCTCTACCTCAAAGGGACCGGGCTCGCGCAGCTGTGGCCCGAGTGCCTGCTGATGGTCGCTTTCGGCGCCCTGATGCTCCTCTCCGCCATCCGCAGCTTCAAGAAGCGCCTGGCCTAGGAATCGACCATGCTCGAACGCCTCCGTCACATGCTCGTCAAGGAGTTCATCCAGGTCCTCAGGAATCCGAGGATGCGGGCCGTTCTGTTCGTCATGCCCGTGGCCCAGATCATCATCATCGGCTATGCAGTGAACACGGACGTGCGCCACGTGCCCATGGCCGTCTACGACCTGGACCGCACGCCCGCCACCCGCGACCTCATCGCCCGCTTCGAGGGCTCGGGGTGCTTCGATGTCGTGCGGCGGATCACCTCGGAACCGGAGATCCAGCAGGTGCTGGATTCAGGCGAGGCGAAGGCCGTGCTTCGGCTCAACCGGGGCTTCGCGGAGACCCTGACTGGGGGCGGCAGTGCCAAGGCCCAGTTCCTCCTGGACGGCTCGGATTCCAACACGGCCAGCGTGGCGCTGAGCTACGCGTCCAGGGTCTCTGCCGACTTCAACCAATCGCTCCTGGAGCAGCGCTTCGCCCGCACAGCCGGCGTGCGCCTGGACGCCGAACCCGTGGCCCTGGCCTCCCGCGCCTGGTTCAATGCCAACCTGGACAGCCGCAACTACTTCGTGCCAGGCGTCCTGGCCATGCTCGTGGCCGTGCTCTCGATCATCCTCTCCAGCATGTCCATCGTGCGGGAGCGGGAGGTGGGCACCATGGAGCAGATCATGGTCACACCCATCGGACGGCTGGAGTTCATCCTGGGCAAGACCATCCCCTTCGCGGTCATCGGCTTCGCCGACGTCGCCCTCATCGCCCTCATCACCGTCTTCTGGTTCCGCGTTCCCATGCTCGGCTTCCCGCCGATCCTGTTCCTCGGCACGGGTCTGTACCTGTTGAGCACCCTCGGCGTGGGCCTCTTCATCTCCACCGTGAGTTCCACCCAACAGCAGGCCATGATGACGGCGTTCTTCTTCATGCTGCCCGCCTTCATGCTCTCGGGTTTCGTCTATCCCATCGCCAACATGCCCAGGGTGGTGCAGCTGCTCACCTACCTGAATCCCCTGCGGTACTACCTCGTGATCATCCGGGGCGTGTTCCTGAAGGGGCTGGGCCTGGAGGTGCTCTGGCCCCAGATGCTGGCCCTGACCGCCCTCGGAACCATCATGCTGCTGCTGGCCGCCGGACGCTTCAGGAAGACCATGGGCTGAGGTCTGCCGCCGCCTTCAGGCGAACAGGTAGCTCTCCAGGCTGAGACTGCCCAGCTGCCAGCCTTCGAAGACCGGCTCGGGCGAGGACCGGGCCGCGCCGACGGCCACGAACAAGGGATCCAGATGCTCGGAGGTGGGCACGGATTCCGCCGCTCCGGGTGCCTTCCGCCAGTCCGCGAGGGCCTCGAGGTCCCCGGCTTCCAGGCGGGCGCGCACCCAGGCCTGGAAGGCCAGGCCCCAGGGCTGCGGCGCGGAAGCATCCTGCCAATCCAGGCGGCGGAGGTTGTGCACCACACCCCCGCTGCCCAGGATCAGCACGCCGGATCGCCGCAGGGGAGCCAGAGCCCGGCCCGCGGCCAGGAGCCTTTCCGGGGTCCGGGGCCGAGGCAGCGAGAGCTGCACGACGGGAACCTCCGCGCCGGGGGCCAAGTACCGCAGGGGCACCCAGGTGCCGTGATCCAGGGGACGGTGGTCGTCGAGCTCCGCCTCCAGGCCCGCGGCGTTCAGGAGGTTGGCAGCCTCGGCGGCCAGTTCGGGAGATCCCGGTGCCGGATAGTCGAGGCTGTAGAGCTCCTCCGGGAAGCCGCCGAAATCATGCATGACGCCCGGCCTCTTCGAAGAGGAGAGCCGCATCGGCCCCGCCGCCTCCCAGTGGGCGGAACAGACGAGAATGCCCCTCAAGGGCGGCAGCCGGAGGGCGAGGGCGGATACGGCCCTGCCCCAGGCGTCGCCTTCCAGGGCCAGCATGGGTGATCCGTGGGCGAGGAACAGGGTGGGGAGAAGCGGGGAGTTTGCCATGGAACAAGCATGGTCTCCAAATTGAATGTTTCAACTCCTTTTTTTGAAATTCACGCTCGGCCTTTCTGTGGCCGATTGGAGGGTAAGCTAAGAGGCATCAGCTACTGGAGCCCGCATTGAACCTCAGGCTTGGCGTGAATATCGACCATGTGGCCACCCTCAGGCAGGCCCGCGGCGGCCACGAACCCGAACCCGTGGCGGCGGCCCTGCTGGCCCAGAGCGCCGGAGCCCACGGCATCACCGTGCATCTCCGAAGCGATCGCCGCCACATCCAGGACCGTGACCTCCGCGTCCTGAAGGAAGTCCTCGCCATCCCCCTGAACGTGGAATGCGCCGCGACGCCGGAAACCCTGGAAGCGGTGGTCCCCATCCGGCCGTCCTGGATGACCCTGGTGCCCGAAAGTCGCGAGGAACTCACCACCCAGGGAGGCCTGGACGCCATCTTCCTCCAGGGCATGCTGCGCCCGGTCATGCGGGAGCTCCGCAGCGCGGGGATCCATGTGAGCCTGTTCGTGGATCCTGTGCTGGACCAGGTGAAGATGGCAGCCAAGCTGGAGGCCGACGCGGTGGAGCTGAACACGGGGATCTACAGCGACCTGCCCATGGATTCCGACCCGACGCTGGAACTGGGCCGGATCCGCGACGCGGCCCGCCTGGGCAGCCGGCTGGGCCTGCGCATCCTCGCCGGGCACGGCCTGAACCTCCAGAACGTGGGACCCATCGCCGCGATCCCCGAGATCGAGGAACTGAACATCGGCCACAGCCTCATCGGACGGGCGGTGCTCGTGGGACTGGAACGGTCCGTGGAGGAGATGCTGGCCGCCATGGCGGAGGCCAGGCCTTGAGCAATCTCCGCGGTACCCTGGAGAGCATTTCCCTCACCGATGTGGCGCAGCTCCTGCACGCCAATCGGAAGACGGGCATGCTCCAGGTCACCTCGGGGAAGGTCAGCGGCGTGCTCTACTTCTCCAATGGCGAGGTGATCCACGCCGAGACCGTGGCGGCGCGGGGCGAGACGGCCGCTTTCGAGATCCTGGAATGGGTGACCGGCCACTTCGAGTTCCTCGCCACCCAGATCCAGGCTCCGGCCTCGATCCGCCGCACGGTGCCGGATCTGCTCATGGACTCCGCGCGTCTCCAGGACAGCCGCCGGCGCCTTCATGGCATCTTCCCCAGGCTCACGGCGGTGCCCTGGCCCACCCTGCGTCCGCCCCAGCTCCTCGAAGGCATCAAGGTGTTCGCCGAGGATCGCCGGGTCATGCCCTTCTTCGACGGCTACCGCGACTTCCAGGACATCATGGCCGCCACGGGGCAGAACGATGTGACCGTGCTGCAGGCGGCCTCCCTGCTCAAGGAGGCGGGCCGCCTCGAAGTGCTGGAGCCGGACGCCCATGTCACCGTCGCCGAGCTGAAGACTGGCCTGTTCAAGAAAGGCGATCACCTCGGGCTCCCCGCCGCCATGGAAGGCTGGTGGACCGTCCTCGGCCCCTACCGCCACGGTGTCAGCAACCTGAGGGTCATCTGGCCCAAGGGGCCCGCCGTGGAGCGGGTGGAGTTCATGCCCGGGCTCGCCGAGAAGCACGTGGCCATTCCCCGGGAGCTGATGCAGGCCTGGGGGCTCTCCGAGGGCGCCCATGTGAAGGTGCGGCCGGCGCCGTGAAGCCCACGCCCTGAACGTCGGCCCGGGCGCCGGAGAACCGGGGGTCAGACCAGGACGATCTCCAGGTCGCCGACACCCTCGATGCCGCAGGTCACGCGGTTCCCGCGCACCAGCGCACCCACGCCCGACGGCGTGCCCGTGAAGATGAGATCGCCGGCCGCCAGGGCCACATAGGCTGAGAGGTGGGCGATCACCTCCGCCACATTCCAGGTCATCTGGGCCAGGTCGCCGCGCTGGCGGTCGACGCCGTCCACGGCCAGCCAGATGGCGCCGGTGGTGGGATGGCCGCAGCGCGAGGCCGGCATCACCTCGGACACGGGCGCCGACTGGTCGAAGCCCTTGGCCATCTCCCAGGGCTGGCCCTTGTCCTTGAACCTGGCCTGGAGGTCCCGGCGGGTGAGGTCGATGCCCACGGCATAGCCGTAGACGCAAGCGAGGGCCTTCTCCGCGGGGATGTCCCGTCCGCCGCCACCCAGGGCCACCACCAGCTCCACTTCGTGATGCAGGTTGGAGGTGAGGGGGGGGTAGACGATGTCGCCTCCGAGCGGCACCACGGCATCCGCGGGTTTCCCGAAGAAGAAGGGTGGTTCGCGGGTGGGGTCGCCGCCCATCTCCCGCGCATGGTCCGCGTAGTTCCTCCCCACGCAGTAGATCCGCCGCACCGGGAACCGCGCGTCGGTGCCGGTCACGGGCAGGGCCGGTCGGGGGAGGGTGGGGATGACGAACGCCATGGGATTGCTCCTAGCCTTTGGCCCTGGGATGGGCCTTCTCGTAAGTACGGGCCAGCTCTTCCAGGCCCAGATGAGTGTAGCGCTGGGTGGTGCTCAGGCTCGCGTGGCCCAGCAGTTCCTGGATGGCGCGCAGGTCCATCCCGCGGTTCAGCAGGTGAGTGGCGAAGCTGTGCCGAAGGGCATGGGGACTCACCCGTGACCGCACGGCCGCCGCCTCGAGGGCCGACCGCAGCAGGGCCCGCACGCTGGTGGGCGTGAGCCTGCCGCCCCGCTGGTTGAGGAAGAGGGCCGGACATGGGGGCAGTTCCTTCTGCGCGAGGAAGGCGGACCTTAACCCCAGGTAGGCATCCAGGATGGCCGCCGCCTGCGCGTGGTAGGGCACCAGGCGCTCCTTGCGCCCCTTGCCCAGCACCCGCAACGTCCGCTGCTCCATGAGCAGGTCCTGAAGGTCCAGGCCCACCAGCTCTGAGACGCGCAGGCCCGAGGCGTACAGCAGCTCCAGCAGGCATCCCAGCCGCGCCGATGGGAAATCCACCGCTGGCGGGAGGTCCAGCAGGGCCTGGCTCTCGCCCTCCGTGAGGAAGGCGGGCAGCCGCTTGGGCTGCTTGGGATTCCGCAGGCCCGAGGCGGGGTTCTTGGGAATGCGCCGGGTCTCCCACAACCAGCGGAAGAAGGCGCGGGCCGTGGAGAGGATGCGGGCCTGGCTGGCGGGATCCAGGCCCCGGTCCCCCAGCTCCAGCGCGAAGCCCCGCACCGTGCGCGGGCTCACCTCCCAGCCACCCCACTGGCAGCGGACCGCGTGGTCCAGCAGCTTGTCCAGGTCGCCCACCTGGGCGCGAGCGGTGTGCGGCGACACGCCCCGGGCGCGCTGCTCCAGGTGGAAGGCCTGGATGCCCTCTCCCAGCGGTGCCGCGCCCTTCCCTGCTACCATGTCCACACATCCCCAAGTGTCTGGAGTCATTGTGGCGCAGCCAGTAGAGACCATTGCCCAGCTTTTCTATGCCGCGGCGGAGAGGAACCTCCCGGATGCCTTGGCGTCCAAGCAGAACGGGGTCTACGTGCCCATCTCCCACGCGGAGGTGGTGGCGAGGGTTGAGCGGCTGGCGCTGGCCATGGCAGCCCATGGCCTCAAGGCCGGGGACCGGGTGGCCTTCCTGTCGGAGAACCGCCCGGAGTGGGCCATCGCGGACTTCGCCTGCGCCATCCAGGGCATCCCGGACGTCACCATCTACGCAACCCTGAACGCCGAACAGGCCGCCTTCATCCTCAAGGACAGCGAGGCCCGCTGGGCCCTCTGCTCCACCCGCGAGCAGCTGGACAAGGTGCTGAGCCGCTGGACCGAGCTTCCCCGCCTCGAGGCCGCGGTCCTGATCGACGGCGAGCTGCCCGCGGACACGGGTCGCACCCTGTTCCTGTGGTCCGACCTCCTGCGTGAAGGAGAGGCCATGGAGGCCCGCCGTCCCGAGGTCCGCGCATGGGGCGAGCAGCGGAAGCCCTCGGACATCCTCACCCTCATCTACACCTCCGGCACCACCGGGGATCCCAAGGGCGCCATGCTCACCCACGGCAACCTGGTATCCAACGTCCTCGCCTCCCGCGCCACCGTGAGCAACATCGGGGAGGGCGAGCGGGCCCTGAGCTTCCTGCCCCTCACCCACATCTTCGAGCGCATGGCCGGCCACTTCCTGTGGTTCCATGCAGGCGCCTCCATCTACTACGCCGAGAGCGTCGCCACCGTGGCGGCCGACATGCTCGAGGTCCGCCCCACCCTCATGGCCTCGGTCCCGCGCATTTACGAGAAGATCTTCGCGAAGATCTACGACACGGTGTCGGCGGGCAGCTTCATCAAGCGCCTGATCTTCCACTGGGCCATGCTGGCGGGTCGCCAGGCCGTGCCCTACCTCATGAAGGGCCAGGAACCGCCTTCCTGGAAGGGCATGTGGTACCGCACCGCCAAGGCCGTCGTCTTCGAGAAGATCCGCCAGCGCACCGGCGGGCGCCTGAAGATCGCCATCAGCGGCGGCGCGCCTCTGGGCGGCAAGATCATGGAGTTCTTCTGGATCATCGGACTGCCCATCCTCGAAGGGTACGGGCTGACCGAGACCAGCCCCGTCATCACTGTGAACCGCCTGGGCGACGTGATTCCCGGCTGCGTGGGCAGGCCGCTCTACCAGGACTGGGAAGGGCGTCCCTTCGTGAAGATCGCGGAGGACGGCGAGATCCTGTGCCAGGGGCCGAACATCATGGTGGGCTACTGGAACAACGAAGCGGCCACGCGGGAGGCCATCGACGCGGATGGGTACTTCCACACCGGCGACATCGGACACCTCGACGACCAGGGGCGCCTCTACATCACGGACCGGAAGAAGGAGCTCATCGTCACCAGCGGCGGCAAGAAGGTGGCCCCCCAGCCCATCGAGAACATGCTCAAGGTGGACAAGTACATCTCCCAGGCCGTGCTCATCGGCGACAAGCGGAACTTCATCAGCGTCCTCATCGTGCCGAACTTCGACAGCCTGGCCCGCTGGGCCGGCTACAAGAAGATCGCCTTCAAGAGCCACGCCGACCTCATCCAGAACCCGCTGGTGTACGCCAAGGTCGGCAGCCGCGTCGAGCGGATCAACGAGCGCCTCTCGAACTACGAGCGCATCAAGAAGATGACCCTCCTCGACCAGGAGATGACCCTCGAAGGCGGTCAGCTCACCCCTTCCCTGAAGGTGAAGCGCCGCGTCATCAACGAGATGTACGCCAAGCAGATCGAGGCGATGTACCAGGAGCCCAGGATCTGAACCGGCTCAGGTCCGGCCCTGCCGGGCCAGATACCGCCGTACGGCCTCCTGGGTCTCGGGGGCCCTCATCCCCGCCTCGGTGGCGATCCGCATCGCCTCGGCCACGGGCATGCCCTTATCGAGCACCAGCCAAGGACAGACAGCCGCAGCGGCACGGTTGCCATTGCTGCAGTGGATGACGACCTTCGATCCCTTCGGCATGTCCCTCAGCACCGATCTCAGGAAATCGAAATCCCCGGCAGGGGGCGTCTTGCTGATGGCATACCTCAGGTAGTTGATTCCCAGACCCTGCAGGCGGGAGGATTCGGACTCGCAGTCCAGATCAGGCTCATCGTCCCGGCGGAGGTCGATGACGTGGGTGATGTGCTCCTTCTTCATGGCTTCGCAGGTCGCCGGACTCGGTGGTCCCTTCAGGACGAAGACGCCCGAACGCACCTCCACGGCATTGGGAATGGCCGACTCTCCGGCCTGGAGCACGAGCGCCGGGAGCAGGAGAAGCATGGTCCGGAACATGGAACCCTCCGCGAGATCGCCTGGACGTCCAGGCCGGTTCGCGGAGACCACCGGAGGGGCCTTTGGCCGTCGACCCAAAGCCCGGGCGGGCGGGTCTCCACAGCCTCTAATGTAGGCCTTTGGGTCGGCTATTCAACGGAAAGCTTCAGACCGTCCTGGAAAAAGGCGTCTTGGCGCTGAGCTTGGCCAGATAGGCATCGAAGGGCTGCACCAAGTTGCGCACGAAGCGCCGGCCGAGCTGAGTGATGAAGACGCCTTCGGACCGGACCTCCACGGTGCCCTGGGGGACCTCTTCCTTCAGCTGCTCCACTGCATCGGCAAAGAGCGCAGGACCGTCCACGCCGAAGCGGGCCCTCAGGTCGTCCCAGCGCAGCTCGAAGTGGCCCATGAGGTGGTGGATGACCCAGCGGCGCAGCTCATCGTCCTCGGAAAGGCGGTGGCCCTTGTGGACCGCCAGGTGCCCATCCGTGATGCTGCGCTCCCACTTGGCGAGGATCTTCTCGTTCTGGGAGTAGACGCCCGCCACGTTGGAGATGGCGCTGGGGCCGAAGCCCACCAGGTCCGTGCCAGCGGCCACGGCATAGCCCATGAAGTTGCGGATGAGGCGGCCTTCGTTCACGGCCTTGGCCATGGGGTCGTTCGGGTGGGCGAAGTGGTCCATGCCGATGGCCACGTAGCCCGCCTTCTCCAGGATGTCCGAGGCCAGGAGCAGCAGGTCCAGCCGCAGGTCCGGTGAGGGCAGCGTCTCGGCGGGGATGCTCCGCTGGAAGGGCATGATGCTGGGCAGGTAGGCGAAGCCGTAGATGGCCATGCGGTCCGGCGACAGCTCGAGGGTGGATTCCAGGGTGCGGCGGAAGGTGTCCATGGTCTGGCCGGGCAGGCCGTAGACCAGATCCAGGTTCACGCCTTCGAAGCCCAGGTCCCGGCACTGCTTCATGGCCGTCAGCGTATGGTCCCAGGTCTGGCCGCGGGTGATGAGGGCCTGCACGTTCTCGTCCAGGTCCTGCACCCCGAAGGACACCCGGTTGAAGCCCAGCTTGCGGAGCGTCGGGAGCTGATCGGGCTCCAGGAAGGTGGGATCCACCTCGATGGCGATCTCGGCCCCGGGCTGGAACTCGAAGCGCTCCTTGAACAGGTTGAAGGTGCGGGTGAGGTCGGCCGCCTTCAGGTACGTGGGCGTGCCGCCGCCCCAGTGCAGCTGGAGGGCCTTGCGGCGGTCCTTCAGGCGGGAGCAGACGAGATCCAGTTCCTTTGTCACCGCGGCGAGGTAGGCCTCCACGGGGTCGTACTGGGGGCTCACCACCACGTTGCAGCCGCAGTAGGCGCAGCGGCGCGGGCAGAAGGGGATGTGCAGGTAGAGCGACAGGGCCTCGTCCTTGCGGGCGTCGGCGCGCTCCAGGGCCGAGAGGACCTCGGGCTCCGGGAAGTCGTCGGACCAGGCCGGCGGCATGGGGTAGCCGGTGTAGCGCGGCCCGGGGCGGTCGTAGCGGCGAATGAGGTCAGCGAGCTGGTTCATGCCTTCACCTCGTCAAGGACGGCCGCGACCACGGCGGGATCGGTCTCAGGCACGAGTCCGTGGCCGAGGTTGAAGATGTGGGGGTGGCCCTTCATGGCGTCCACGATGGCCCGGGCCTTCCGCTTGGCGGTGTCCGCCCCGGCCAGTAGCGCGATGGGATCGAGGTTGCCCTGGAGCACCATCTTGGGGAAGCGGCGGCGGGCCTCGGTGATGGGCACCTGCCAGGGCACGGCCAGCCCCTTGCAGGGCAGCTGGTTGAGGCTGTCCGGCAGGTACCCGGTGCGCGCGAAGAACAGCGTGGGGGCTGCGCTCACTTGGGAGAGCGTGCGCTCCACAGAGGGCAGGGCGAAGGTCGCGTAGTCGTCGGCGTCCAGCTCCCCCGCCCAGGTGTCGAAGAGCTGCACGCCCTGGGCACCAGCCTCGATATGCAGGTTCAGCAGGCGGGCGGCGGCGTCCGCCAGCTTGTCCAGCCACTTGCGGGCCAGCACTGGCTCCTGGTGCAGGAAGGCCTTGGCCTTCGACCAGGACTTGCTCCCCTTCCCTTCGATGCCGTAGGCCAGTAGGGTCCAGGGCGCGCCAGCGAAGCCGAGCATGGTCACCTTGGCCGGCAGCTCCCTCTTCACCTTGCGGATGGCCTCGCAGACCGGCTCGAACACCTTCTCGTCCAGGGGCCGGTCGAGGTCGATCTGGTCCAGCGTCTTCCCGATGCGGGGCCCGCCCTCCGGGATCGTCACTTCGCAGCCCAGGGCGTCGAGAATCACCAGGATGTCGCTGAAGATGATGGCGCCGTCGATCTGGGGGAAGCGGCGGATGGGCTGCAGCGTCACTTCCGCGGCCAGGTCCGAGTCGTTGAGCAGCTGCTCGAAGGTGGCCTTGGCCCGCACGGCGCGGTACTCGGGCAGGAAGCGCCCGGCCTGGCGCATGAACCACACCGGGGGCTTGTCGAGGGCTTCGCCGTTCAGGACGCGGAGGAGGGGCTGGGTCATCACATCACCAAGAACATGTCATCACAGAAACAAGGGGAGGCGCGCGGGGAAGTGGCCGGCGCCTTCGGAAATCAGGCGAATTCCTTGGCCACGGCGGCCACAGCCTGCTTGAAGTGGGCCAGCTCGGGCTCCCCGTGGGCCGCGCCGAGGAAGGCCACTTCGTAGCCGCTGGGGGGCAGGTAGACGCCCTGGCCCAGCAGGGCCTTGTGGAGGCGGTTGAAGCTGCTGATGGCCTCGCCCTTCACCGCGTCGCTGCGGCGCACGCCGTCCTGGAACAGGGGCCAGAGCAGGCTGCCGTAGCGGGGGCAGTGGAGGCCGGGAATGGCCTCGAAGGCCTCGGCCCACTTGGCCGCATTGGCTTCCAGACCGGCGTAGAAGGTCGGGGTCAGCTTCTCCATGGTGGCGAGGCCCGCGGCCATGGCCACGGGATTGCCCGACAGCGTGCCCGCCTGGTAGACCGGGCCGTCCGGCGCCACGACGCCCATGATGTCCTTCCGGCCGCCGTAGAGGCCCACGGGCATGCCGCCGCCGATGATCTTGCCGTAGGTGGCCAGGTCGGGCGTGATGCCCAGGCGCTCCGCCGCGCCGCCGGGGGCCACGCGGAAGCCGCTGATGACTTCGTCGAAGATGAGGACCACGCCGTGCTTGGTGCAGAGCTCGCGCAGCCGCTTGAGGAACTCGGGACGCTGGAGCAGCAGGCCGTTGTTGGCGGGGATGGGCTCGATGATGGCTGCGGCCAGCTCGTTCCCGATCTCGGCGAAGGTGCGCTCCAGGGTTTCCAGGTCGTCGAGCGTGACCACGGAGGTCAGCTCGGCGATGCCCTTGGGCACGCCGGCGCTGGTGGGGGCACCGAAGGTGATGAGGCCCGAACCGGCCTTCACCAGCAGGCCGTCGCTGTGCCCGTGGTAGCAGCCCTCGAACTTCAGGATGCGATCCCGGCCCGTGAAGCCGCGGGCGGCGCGCAGGGCGGACATGACGGCTTCCGTGCCCGAGGACACGAAGCGCATCTTCTCCACGAAGGGCACCATCTCCTTGATCTTGCGGGCCAGGGCGAGCTCACGGCGGCTGGGGGCGCCGAAGGTGAGCCCCTCCTGCATGGACTCGGTCACGGCCGCCAGGATGTCGGGGTGGGCGTGACCCAGGATCAGCGGGCCCCAGGACATGCAGAGGTCGAGGAACTTCTGGCCATCCTCGTCCTCGAACCAGGCGCCGCTGGCCTTCTTGAAGAACTTGGGCGTGCCGCCCACGGCCCGGAAGGCGCGCACGGGGCTGGATACGCCGCCGGGGAAGTGCGTCAGGGCTTCCTGGAAGAGGGTGTCGTTGCTCACGAGATCCAGCCTTTCTCCACGGCCTCGCGGCCGGCGTAGGTGACGATCATGTCGGCGCCGGCGCGCCGGATGGCGATGAGGTGCTCGTACATCAGCTGGTCGCCGTTCACCCAGCCCAGGCGGTCGGCGGCCTTCACGCTGCTGAACTCGCTGGACACGTGGTAGGCGCAGATGGGCGCCAGGGTGGCCTGGCGCAGGCGCCAGATGAGGTCCAGGTTCGGCAGGGCGGGCTTGACCATCAGCATGTCGGCGCCCTCGTCGATGTCGAACAGGGCGTCCCGCAGGCCTTCACGGGCGTTGCGGGGGTCCATCTGGTAGGTCTTGCGGTCGCCGAACTTGGGGCTGCTGTGGGCCGCCTCGCGGAAGGGACCGTAGTAGGCGCCGGAGTGCTTGATGGCGTAGCAGAGGATGCTGGTCTGGGTGTAGCCGTGCTGGTCCAGCATGGCGCGGATCGCGCCGGCCCGGCCGTCCATCATGTCGCTGGGGGAGGCCACATCGGCGCCCGCCTCGGCATGGCGCAGGGCCATCTCCGCCAGGATGGGCAGGGTCTCGTCGTTGCGGACCACGCCGTTCTCGTCCACGAGGCCGCAGTGGCCGTGGCTGGTGCAGCCGCAGAGGCAGACATCGGTCATGACGATGAGATCGGAGCCAAAGGCCTTCTTGAGGGCCTTCACGGCCACGGGCACCACGCCGTTGTGGTCGCAGGCGTAGCGGGCATCGGGCGTCTTGGACGCGTCGTCCGGCACGCCGAAGAGCAGAACGCTGGCGATGCCCTTCTTCAGGTCCTTCTCCACCTGGCGAACCGTCTCCTCCACGCCGGCGTTGACGATGCCCGGCATGCTGGCGATCTCGGTGCTGCCAGCCTGGGGCATCACGAAGTGGGGCTGGATGAGGTGGCGCGGGCGCAGGTCGGTCTCGGCGACCAGGTTGCGCATGGCCGCGCTGGTGCGGAGGCGGCGGGAGCGGTTCAGCATGGGGACTCCTCCTTGTTCAGATGTTGCGCGAGCATGGCCCAGAGCAGGCTGGGCTTGGGCTCGCAGTGGGCGTGCGCGGGCGCGCCCGCCCGCGCGAAGGCCTCGGCGGTGGCCTCGCCCCAGGCGAAGCGCTGCACGCCGAGGGCGATGGGCGCGAGGATTTCCGCCTGGAAGGGGCTCAGGGCCAGCACGCCTTCAACGTCCGGAAGCGGCGGGAAGGGGTCTCGGGCCACCTCGCGGTGGGTGATCCAGGGATGGATCCGCCAGGCGCTTCCCCGAGTCGCCGCCTCCAGGTACTCGCGGCTCCGCTCCCCCCGGGCCAGGATGAAGTCGCCGCCCTCGGGAAACCGGGTGCGAAGGAGCTCCCACAGGGCCTCGGCCCGGGCCTCGGCGGGGAGGTGGATCTCCAGGTCCTCCCGCTCCAGGGCCTCGGCAGTGCCGGCTCCCTGGAGGAGGCAGACCGTTCCGGCCGGAAGGACAGTGGAGGCGACCTTGGCTCCGGCGGGGCTCAGGGCCACGAAGGCCTGGGCCGCTTCGAACGGCATCGGAAGGGCCTGGGCCATAACCTTCAGGCTGGTGAAGGCATAGGGCACGGGTTCCCAGCCGGCCTTGCGCACCGTGTCCGCCAGCGGATGCTGGGCGGGCCTGGCCAGAGCCAGGCGGGGCGCGGCCGTGGAGGTCATGACAGGCCGATGCCCTGGAGAACGGTCTTCAGCAAGGCCTCGTCATTGGTGCCTCGCGCCTCGGCACGACGGAGCTCCCCGGCCGGTGCGTAGGCCGCGCGAAGCAGCAGGGTGCCGTCCGCCTGCGGGATGGCGAGGGCACCCAGGGGCTGCTGGCAGCCGCCACCGATTCCCGCCAGCACCTGGCGCTCCAGCGTGACGCAGCGGGCGGTCATGGCATCGTGGACTTCGGCCAGGACCTCCACGAGATCAGGCCGGTCGGCCCGGGCCTCGGCCAGGAGGGCCCCCTGCCCCGGCGCCGAAGGCAACTCGTCGGGCGTCAGCGGACGGACAGTGAGACCGGACAGGTCGAGCCCCAGGCGCTTCAGGCCGGCGGCGGCCAGCAGCGTGGCGTGGATGGGCGCGTCCCGCAGGACGCCGTCGCGCACTCGCTGGAGGCGGGTCTGGACGTTGCCGCGGATCCAGGTGAACCGAGCCTTGGGGAAGAGCTGGCTGAGGACGCGCTCGCGCCGCACAGCGCTGGTGCCGATGGTCAGATCCTCGGGGGCGTCCGGTCGCATCACCAGCCAGTCGGAGGGGTCCTCCCGCTTGGGGATGCAGGCGGAGACAATGCCCGCGGGGCGCTCGAGGGAGACGTCCTTCAGGCTGTGGATGAGGAGATCGGCCGCGCCGGCGGCCATGGCGTCCTCCAGCTCCTTGGTGAAGAAGCCTCCCCCCACCTGCTTGTCCAGGGGGCCCTGGAGCCACTGGTCGCCGGAGGTGGAGAACTTCCGCCAGGACACTTCGTAGCCCTTCGATTCGAGGAACCTCACCAGAGGCTCGGCCTGGCCCACGGCCAGGGCGGATCCGCGGGTGGCGACGATGACGTGCTTCATGGTTTGGCTGCCTCTCCGTTCGGGTCCGGTTTGGGCTGGGTCTGGATCAAGGCCCGGAAGGCCAGCGTGCGGCCGCGGGTCAGGATCTCCTTGAGGGCCTCGCGCTGGCTCTCGTCCAGCCCCTGCATGGAATCCTCCAGGGCCTTCACCTCGGCCTCCAGGGCGCCCCAGGCGGAATCCAGACGCTCCTGGGCGGAGGCGAGGTGGCGCTTGTGGCCCCGCGCATGGGCACGATGGCGCAGGCGACCGGCGGCCCCCACCAGGAAGGCTTCGGCCTTGGTGGCGGCCTCGGCCCGCTGGGCCCGCGCCGTGGCGGTCTGGGCCAGGAAGGCCGAGAGGTCCACGCGGTGGACCCAGGGCAGCTGCTCCAGGCCGGGCTCGGAATCCGGCGGCAGAGCCAGGTCAAGGATGCGGAGGAGCGGACGCTTGAGGGTCTGCCAGGCGTCCAGCGTGAAGATCGGCTCGGGCGCGGCCGTGGCGCTCACGATGGCCTGGAATCCAGCGGGATCGCGCTGGAGCAGGGGGAGGTCCACCACCGCCAGCCCCAAGGGGTCCGCCAGGTCATGGGCCTTGCTCTTGGTGCGATTGGCGACCGACACCTTGAAGCCGCGCTCCGGCAGGCGCTCGGCCAGGTACTGGGTCATGGGACCCACGCCCACCAGGGCGATGGCCGAACCCTCCGGAAGCCCCTCGCAGAGGTGCTTGAGGGCCACCGTGGCCACGCTCACGTTGCCGTCGGCCAGGCCGAGGCGGGACCGCAGGCGCTGGCCTTCGCGGATCACGTCCTCAAACACCGCCTGGGCCTCGTCGCCGGCCACGCCCACCTGGCGGGCCTGCTCGAGGGCATCCTTCATCTGGCCGGGGATCTCGCGGTCGCCCAGGTTGGCGGACTCAAGCCCGGCGGACATGGCCAGGAGATGCACCCAGGCCTCTTCGCCTTCATAGCGGCGCACGCCCGGCCCCGGATCCAGCGCGGCGGGATCGCCGCCCCACACCATCCAGAGCACCCGCTGGCAGGTGGCCAGGTACACCAGCTCGCGGGCGCCGGTGGCACGCTGCCAATCCCGCAGGCGGGCCGGCACGCCATCCCGCACCACATGCTGGGCCACCTGCTCCAGATCATGGATGGGAGCGTGGAAACTGAGGAGGACGGGTTCCATATCGGATCCGATTGTCAATTGGCCCTGGGCGGGCAAGGTCATCAGTTCGTCATGGCGCCAGGAACGTGGCGGTCATCACAACGATCATCCCCGGAACAGTTCCTCGATGGCCTGCCAGTCCCATTCCGCCAGCGGCGCCACCGAGCCCTCCCGAAGCACCTGCTGGGTGAGCCAGGCATCGTAGACCACCAGGGCGCACATGGCTTCCGCCACCGGCACGATGCGTGGTGCGATGCAGGGGTCGTGGCGTCCCTTGGTCGAAATGTCCGCGGCATGACCGTCGCGATCGATGGTCTTCTGGGTCTTCGAAATGGAGCTGGTGGGCTTAACGGCCAGGCGCACCACCACCGGGGCGCCCGTGCTGATGCCGCCCAGGGTGCCGCCGGCGTCGTTCTTCAGCGGCCCGTCGGGGCCCAGTGGATCGTTGTTCTCGCTGCCGCGGCGGCGGGCACTCTCGAAGCCGGCACCCAGCTCCACACCCTTCACAGCGCCGATGGACATGCAGGCCAGGGCCAGCAGGCCGTCCAGCTTGCCGAAGGCCGGGTCGCCCAGCCCCACGGGCAGTCCCTCGATCCACACCTCGCAAACGCCCCCCACGCTGTCGCCGTCGGCCAGGGCGGACTCCACGGCGGCCCGCTGGTCGGGAAAGGTCGCAGGGTCCGCCACCCGGAGGGGATTCGATTCCACGAAGGTCCAATCCACCGAGGTCCCGGCGATACCCGCGATCTCGCGGTTGAAACCGCGCACCGTCACGCCCATGGCCGCAAGCTGCTGCCTGGCCCAGGCACCGGCAGCGACGCGGGCCAGGGTCTCGCGGCCACTGCTGCGCCCGCCGCCGCGGGGGTCGCGGATCCCGTACTTGCGATCATAGGTGAGATCCGCGTGGCCGGGCCGGAACAGGTCCGAGATGGCCTTGTAGTCGCCGCTCCGTTGATTCTCGTTGAACACCACCAGCGCGATGGGATGGCCCGTGGTGCGCCCCTCGAAGACACCGCTGAGCACCTGCACGCGGTCCGCTTCGTTCCGGGGCGTCACCAGGTCCGATTGGCCTGGGCGGCGGCGATCCAGCTCCTTCTGGATGGCCTCCAGGTCGAACGGCAGCCCCGGCTTCACGCCGTCCATCACCACCCCCACCGCCGCCCCGTGGCTTTCGCCGAAGGTGAGGATGCGGAAGGTCCGGCCGAAGGAAGAGGGAGAATCGAAGAGCATCCCTCAGTCTAATTCAGGCAGCCGTGGTCAGGCTTCCGATAAAAGTGCCGTGAGCTGGGGCCCCACGGCCTCGATGCCGTACCGGGCCCGGCAGGCCTGGTCGGCGGCTTCACGGCGCCGGTCCGCTTCGGCGTCGTCGAGATGCCACACCTGCGCCAGAGCCTCCGCCAGCGCATCCGGGGAGAAGGCGTCGACCACCCACCCGAGCCTGCCCCCATCCAGGATCTCCAGCGGGCCGCCATGATCCGGGCCCACCATGAGGAGCCCCTTGGCCGCAGCCTCCGGATAGACCATGCCGAACGGCTCATCCAGCGTCAGCAGGGCCAGGACATCGCAGGCTTCGTAGACGCGGCGGAGATCCTCGTCCGAGAGGTAGCCATGGAACCGGACTGACCCTGCCCTGCAACTCGCGGCCGCCAGGTGTTCCAGCCGTTCCTTGAGGGGGCCCGTCCCCACCACGTGAAGCTCGCAGGGAACCGGGCTGGCAGCCTGGAAGAGGGCGAATCCCCGGATGACGGTATCGATGTTCTTCAGCACCTCCAGGCGGGAATGGACCAGCACCCGGCGCACGGAGCGTTCCAGGCCCGCGCGGTTCCTGCCGCCTTCGGGAAACCGCACGATGGGATAGATCACTTCCTCCCGGCACCGGCCGTAGATGCGCCGGGCATTGTCGCGGCTGAACTCGCTGATGGCGTAAATGAGGTCGAGACCCTTCGCCGCCTCCAGATCGTAGTCGTAGCGGGCCCTCAGGTCAGTGTTCCCCTCCATGGCCCGATCATGCGTCTCCAGACGCTTCGCGAAAGCGATGGTGGCTTCCTCCTGGCCTCGCCCTCCCGAGGCCAGGACTCTGGCCACCAGGGCCGGGTTGGCCTCGCGACAGTAGATCCCACGCGGGGGCTCATTGCATTGCCAGATCTTCCGGGCGCGGATGGGGGCGGCCCCGAGCATGGCGCTGGAGGGGAAGTTGTGGGCGATCACCAGGTCGTACGGCTTCAGGGCCGCGGCGGCGCGAAGCCCTCGGCGCCGCAGCTTGGCCATCCGGGACCATCCGTAGAACGCGTCCGTCCAATGCCGTTTCTCCACCGTATGCACCGGGATTCCGGCAAGGCGCTTCCCCCAGCGGTCGGCATCGAATCCGAGGGTTACGATCTCTGGTGCGGCGCCCTGGCTCCGAAAATGCTGGGCCTGGGCCGCCACCAGAAGCTCGGCGCCACCGACCGTCTCGAAAGCTGGGTGGAACACGCCAAGGCGCATCGAATTCCCCTCCATGATCCGCCCACGCCTTGGGCCGAAAGACCTTGATGTTAGCATTTCCCCACCTTTCGAATGGCGCGGTGCAGGACGGATCCCCGCCGCCTTGAATTCGTTTCCGTAGGGATGGAGCCACACAAATGAAAGTTCTGGTGGTCGGAGGGTCCGGATTCGTGGGGCGGGCCCTTATTTCGCGCCTCCTGGATGCCGGTCATGAGGTCGAATCCTGGGACCGGACCCGAAGCGAGGAGGCGGCAGGACTTTGCTGCAAGGCCGTGGATCTGCTGGGCCACGACCCGTTGCCGCTGCCTGGCGATCTCCCATGGGAGGCGGCCTTCCACCTGGCGGCCTACTCCGTGCCCGGCCTGGCCTGGACCCAGGACCTAGTCTTCGCCAACCTGCGCATGACCGCGCGGGTCTTCGACCACCTGGCAGCGGTCGCGCCGGGTTGCCGCGCCATCTTCGCCTCCAGCGCCTTCGTCTACGCACCGAGCGACCATCCCCTCAAGGAGACGGATCCGCTGGGATCCGCCCACCCCTACGCCCTCTCCAAGCACTTAGGGGAGACGTGGGCCCTGAGGCACCGGAAGTCCCTGAAGGTGTTCATCGTGCGTCCTTTCAATCAGCTTGGTCCGGGCATGGCTCCCGGCCTGCTGGTGCCCGAGCTCCTGGACCGCATCCGCCGCGGTGAGAATCCCGTTCGCATGCTGGGCCGTGACGACATCCGCGATTTCCTCGATTGGCGGGACGCCATGGACGCCTACTTGCGCCTCTTGGAGGTCGATGCGCCCAGCGGCTCCATCTGGAACCTTTGCTCTGGACGACCCACCAGAGTGTCTGAGCTGGTTCGCGGCCTATTGAAGGCCTGCGGCCAGGACCGCCCGGCCCTGTTCGCGAACCTCGAGGTGGAGACCTTGGTCGGTGACCCCTCGCGGCTGATGGCGGATACAGGCTGGCGACCCTCCCACAGCCTCGAAGATACACTTCAGGCCATCGCCCGCGCCCGGTGAATCTTCGCCCATTGCCATTTCTCCATTCCCATCCGGCAAGGTAGAGTGAACGTTTCCGCTTCGAGGGCCCCATGCAGAAGACCGCACTCATCACCGGCGTGACTGGCCAGGACGGCAGCTACCTGGCCGAGCTGCTGCTGTCGAAGGGCTACCAGGTCCACGGCGTGGTGCGGCGGGCCAGCCTGTTCAATACGGACCGCATCGACCACCTGCACGTAGGCGAGACGCCGGATCCCTCGTTCTTCCTGCACTACGGCGACCTGTCCGACGCCGGAGCCCTGCGGAACCTGCTGGACGAGATCCAGCCCGACGAGGTCTACAACCTGGGCGCCCAGAGCCACGTGCGCGTGAGCTTCGACCAGCCCGAATACACCGTGGACGTGGTGGGCGTGGGCGTCATCCGGCTGCTGGAGGCCATCCGCAGCTACATGAAGCACACGAAGAAGCAGATCCGCTTCTACCAGGCCGGCAGCTCCGAGATGTTCGGCAGCGCCAAGCCCCGGCAGCACGAGGGCACCCGCTTCGAGCCCCGCAGCCCCTACGCCTGCGCCAAGGTCTACGCCCACTACCAGGTGATCAACCACCGGGAGAGCTACGGGCTCTTCGCCTGCAACGGCATCCTGTTCAACCACGAGAGCCCGCGGCGCGGCGAGACCTTCGTGACCCGCAAGATCACGCGTGCAGCCACGCGCATCAAGCTGGGGCTCCAGGACAAGCTCTTCCTGGGCAACCTGGACGCGAAGCGGGACTGGGGCTTCGCGGGAGACTACGTGGAAGCCATGTGGCGCATGCTCCAGCAGGATGCGCCCGATGACTATGTGGTGGCCACGGGCGAGAGCATCAGCATCCGCGACTTCCTGGGGCTGACCTTCGGGCGACTGGACCTGGACTGGCAGAAGCACGTGGAAATCGACCCCCGCTACTTCCGACCCGCCGAGGTGGACCACCTGGAAGGTGATCCGTCCAAGAGCCTCCGCATCCTCGGCTGGGAGCCGAAGAGCGACATCCGGGCCCTGGCGGCCATGATGGTGGATTCGGACCTCAAGCTGGCCGAGAAGGAGCAGGTGCTCCGCGAAGCTGGCCACGCCGAGGCGCCCCGCGCCGGGTACCGCTGAGGGAATTCAGGACAGAGGACGAACCGCCACCAGGGCATAGTCCCTGGGCCCAAACAGGCTCTCCGCGGCCTTCATGAGGGCCTTGTTCCCCAGCCATGCTCGCTTCGCCCGAGCCAAGTCGCGCTCGTCCGCCTGCAGGCGGAGGATATCCCCCTGCCTCCATCCGACCTGGGCTGCCAGGAAGGCCAGGAAGGCCGGCGGCACCGGGCTGCGATGGGTCGGGTCAAGGTAGAAGGTATGGGCTCCCACCTGCAGGTTCTCGGGATTGGGCGTTTCCAGGATGAGGAGACCCCCGGGTTTCACCACCCGCAATCCCTCCTGGAGCAGCTCCACGAGCAGGTCCAAAGGCAGGTGCTCGACCACGTGAAAGGCGCTGAGCCCATCCACGCTTCCCGCCTCGCAGCCGCGGAGATGGTCCATCAGGTCCCCGACTTGGACCTCCAGGCCGGAGGCCCGGGCGGCCTCGGCCATGCCCGCATTGCCGTCCACGCCCACGCCTCGGACGCCGACCCCGGCCAGGACTCGGAGCCATTCCCCGCGGCCGCAGCCGAGGTCGAGCCACAGGGGATCCCGGAGACCTGAGAAGGCCTTCCGGACATGGGGCAGGTAGACCTCCAGCCGGGACTCGATCACCGCCTCGCTCCCGCGGAAGGCATCCTCGAAGGCCCGATAGTAGGGGGCGAATCGCTGACCTTCCGGCTGGCTCTCCCGCACCTGGGAGATGGCAGAAGGCATCCGCTGCTGGACCGCACGGAGATCCTCCCGGAGGGTGCGGACCGCCTCCTGCAGCCCCATGGGATGATCCGGCTGCCGAAGGGCCGCTTGGTGCAAGGAGACCAGCTCATCCACGGTGGCCGACAGCTGCCGGAGTCCCTCGACCAGGGCCGCGTTGAACCGGGGCTGGTCCACATCGAGATCCCGTCCGCCACGCAGGGCCGCCCGAGCCACCAGGCGGCAGATCCAACGGCCCAGTCCGGAACCCTTCTTGGGGACCGGCCTGGAGGCCGCGTCCAGCTCCTTCAACCAGGTCGGAGCCTCCCCTTGAACCTTCTCTGGACGGGCCGTCGAGGCAACGTGGGACATGCGGAAACTCCAGATCTGGATCGGGCATGGCTGTGGGCCCTCCAGCATAACCTGGACATCGGCAGTGGCTATTCCAGGATTCGCATAGACTTAGAGCCACCGGCAACTTTCCGACGAGACCACGAGGAGTCACCCATGCCCCTTGCGCTCCCCCTTCCCCGCCTGGCAGTCGGCCTGCTCGCGGTGTCGCCCCTCTTCGCCCAGGGCCCCCGCTTCACCGTCCGCGACGCCATCCGGGCTGAATGGGCCAGGCAACCCTTGGCTTTCGCGGACGCGCAGAGAGGGACCCTGGCGCCACAGGACCGGGCCCGCCTGGATCGGACGATCCGTCGCATCGGAGCTCCCGGCTCGCCAGCCCTGCTGCCGCCGGAACTCGACAACCCCTCGGAGGCGGTGTGGCTGGCGAAGGCCGCGGAGGCCCGGACGCCCCGGGAGCGCTTCGACGCCCTGTTCTTCCTGAACCGCTTCAAGAGCCCGAAGGCCCTCATGGCCCTCGATGGCCTCGTTGCCGAGGATGCCGCCACCTGGCCCGGACACCTGCACCTGGAGGCATCCCTCGCCACGGCGCGCCTGAACGGCGCGGAGATCTCCCCCGGCCTCCGAGCCTTCCTCGACGCCCTCCAGAAGGCCGGCAAGGTTGATCCCGTCCGCGCCCAGGCGGCTCGGCTGCGGCTGGTGATGGCCGGAAAGGAGAAGGAGCTCCTGCCGCCGGTGCCTGCCACGCCCGGGAGCATTCTGGCGCTGATGGACGCGTGGAACCGCGCGCCCTGGCCTCAGCGCCGGGACCTGGCGATGACGGCGTTCGCGTCGCTCTCGCCAGAATCCCCAGCCTGGGCCAGGCTCGGCCTTGCCCGTCCCGACCAGGCGACGCTGGACGTGGCCTGCGTGGGCATCCTCTCCAGGCTGGCCGAGGGCGTGCCCAGGCCTGCGCCCGCGGAGGCGTTCAACGCGGAAGGCGGCCCCTGGCCCTGTGCGGCCCATCCCCTGGCCCAGTGGTACGGATTCCAGGCCCTGGCCAAGCTCGATTCACCCCTGCCCGGCCTGCGGACGCTCCTGGACCAGGAGGCTCCCTTCGGCGCCACCACCCCCCTGATGATGGGCACCCTCCTCCCCGCCCTGCGGATCCAAAACCCGGTCCGGGCGGATCTTGTCCGGGCGCGTCTCCTCGCAGGATCGGACGGAACCGCCCGCGCCGCCGGCATCGAGGACCTCCCATCGGCCCCCACCGATCTGGAGGCCCTCACCAGGCGAGTCTGGAGCGACACCCAGTTCGAGCCCCAGCAGACGCTGATCCAGAGCTATGGCCGGTGGAAGCTGCCCCTGGAGGAGCAGAAGGCCCGGCTTCGCCCCTGGCTGCAGCATCCCAACTGGACCTGCCGCTGGGAGGCCTACCAGGCCCTCGTGAAGCTGGATCCCGCCACTCCCTGGCCCAGAGCCCCGAAACCCACCTCGAACGACACCGCAATCCTCCGGGAAGCCATCCGCCTGGCCGAGCGCGGCAAGCCCCTCCGACTCCGCATCTCCCTGAGCGGAAAGCGCAGCATCACACTCCGCCTCGACCCTGCCGTCGCCCCCATGAACATCACCAACCTTGTCCTGCTGGCCCGGAAGGGTTACTTCAAGGGCCGGCTGGTGCCCCGGGTGGTTCCGGACTTTGTGGTGCAGATGGGCTCGCCCTTCGACACCATGGACGGCGGGCCAGGATACACCGTCCGCTGCGAAGACAGCCTCGATTGGTACGGCCCCGGCAGCGTGGGCATGGCGCTCGCGGGCAAGGACACGGGCGGCAGCCAGTTCTTCATCACCACCAACGCCACACCCCACCTCACGGGTAAATACACGCGGATGGGCGAGGTGGAGGACCTGGACGCGGCCATGAAGATCCTCGATGACCTCGAGCTGGGCGCGAGAATCCTGTCCGTCAGGGTGCTGGAACCGTGAGGCACTGGCCGTTCCCCATCGCGGTGATGGGCCTGGCAACCGGCCTGTGCGCCCAGGCCCCTGTGCTGCAGGATGGCGCGACCGCCCTGAGACAGGCCCAACGGACCTGGACCACGGGCGAGGAGCCCCTTCCGCCGCTGGCCCTCCCATCCCTGGAAGTGGGCCTGGGGGGGGCCGGATCGGAGGGCCGGTACGTGCCGCTTGTTGGGGGCGAGGGGCTGGGCCAGGCAGTGCAGGGCTGGGGGCTGGGCCTCCAGGGCCGCTACGTCAGCGGAGGCTGGTCCGTGGCCGCCACGGCCCTGGTCCTGCGGGACGGCGGGATGACCCGCGGCCACCTCCTCCGCGCCGCGATCGCCTACCAGTGGGAATCCGGATGGCGGCTGGCCCTGGAACAGCAGCCGTTGGCCTGGGGATCAGGGTTCGATGGCGGCGACCTGCTGGGCGATGCCGCGCGCCCCTTCCCCCGCCTCTCATGGAGCACCCCCGAGGCTTCGCTGCCCTTCGGGCGCTGTCAGGCCGAGGCCTTCGCCGGCCGGCTGGAAGCTGATCGCCCCATCCCCGATTGGATCTCCGATCGTGAGGCCCGCCTCGCCGCCCAGGCACGCGGGCTGGATCTGCGCCGGCCCTGGCTCTACGGAGGCATGATCCGGGCGGCCTTCGGCCCGGTGCTGGAGGCCAGCCTCGGCTCCGTCCGGATGGAAGGCGGCGAGGACTCTGCCGGCCGGGCGGCTCCCGCTTCGTCCGCCCGGACCTGGAGCCTGGCGGAGGTGAAGGTGCGGATTCCTGCCCTGGCCCGTTTCGCGGGGGCCCGGGGCGCGGCCATTCATCTGTCCCGGAGCGCCGCCCCGGACAGCCGGGCCCTCACGTTGACTCCGGCCCGCACCCTGGGCGGGTTCCAGCTGGTCTGGGACCGGTGGGATTTCGGGCTCGAGTACGCCGGGGCCGCTCCGTCCAATCATCCAGGGACCTTCACCCAGCCAGCCTACCTCGCGGGCACCTCGACCTTCGGCGACTCCCTGGGCACCGCCTTCGGTCGCGAGGTCATCACCCGGACGGTGGAGCTCGGCATGCCCCTCTTCCTCGAAGGCCAAGGGCGCCTGCGGGGTGTGAGGGGCACATCGGCCTCTCCCCTCGCCCCGGGGTTCTGGTTCCTCCAGGGCGAGGCCCAGTGGCGTACGCCCACGGGCCGGGTCGGCGCTTCGCTGGCCTCGCGGCGGGACGAAGTCCCGGGATCCTCCGCCCGCTGGGGCTGGACGTTCACCCTCTTCCAGAGCTTCCGCGTCTTCTGAGGCTCCGGCCGCCTGCGCTATCCTGGTTCCCCTTCTCGAGGTCCGCATGGCGTTGTCCCGCGATCAGCTCGTCCGCCGCGCGGCGCAGGAACTGCGCGACGGCTACTACGTGAACCTGGGCATCGGCATCCCCACCCTCATCGCCAATGTGATCCCCGAGGGCATGGAGGTCATCCTGCAGAGCGAGAACGGCCTGCTGGGCATCGGCCCCTTCCCCACCCCGGAGGAAGTGGACCCGGATCTCATCAACGCCGGCAAGCAGACCGTGACGACGGCGCCGGGCGCCAGCTTCTTCAGCAGCGCCGACAGCTTCGCCATGATCCGCGGCGGCAAGATCGACCTCAGCATCCTGGGCGCGATGCAGGTGGACATGGAGGGCAACCTCGCCAACTGGATGATCCCAGGGAAGATGGTCAAGGGCATGGGCGGCGCCATGGACCTCGTCGCCTCGGCCAAGCGGGTGGTCGTCGTGATGGAGCACACCAGCAAGGACGGCGAGCCCAAGATCCTCCGCAAGTGCACCCTGCCCCTCACGGGCCAGCGCTGCGTCCACCGCATCATCACCGACCTGGCCGTCATCGACGTGGTGCCCGGCCGCGAGGGCCTGCGCCTGGTGGAGGTGGCACCGGGCGTCACTCGAGAGGAAGTCCAGGCCCGGACGGAGCCTCCCCTCGTGATGGACCGCGTGACCGAGATGACCGGAGTGTGAGATTTCCATGCTGATGCGCGCCCTGCCCCTCCTCCCCCTCCTGCTGGCCTTCGCCTGCACTGCCCCGGGAAACACCGTGCCCGCCAAGCCCGCCGAGCCCTTCAAGCCGACCCTGAGCCTACGCCCCGTGGCCGTGAGCCTGGCGAAGGGGGCCACCCAGGCCTTCCAGGCCGAGATCAACTACCCCGAGGGCGTCCGCTACATGCGTCAGCCCGTGGGATGGCGCGTGGTGGAGCCTGATGGAGGAAGCATCACGGGCGCCGGCCTCTACACCGCTCCTGCCACCCCGGGCGTCTTCCATGTGGAGGTTCGCCGGGAGGACTTCCCTGACATCCTCGCTTCAGCCACCGTCACGGTGAAGTGATGGATCTGTACCGGGCACTGCGCCCGCTGATCTTCCGCCTTGATCCCGAAACCGCGCACAACCTGGCGTTCTGGCTGGGGGCGAGAGCCTGCGCCTTCCCGCGCCTGCCGCAGCCGGAGCACCCCGCCGCCCTGCGCCGGACGGTCTTCGGTCTCGACTTCCCCACCCCCCTGGGCCTGGCCGCGGGCCTCGACAAGGGCGCCACCCTGCTGCCCCTCTGGAAGGGCCTGGGCTTCGGCCATGTGGAGATCGGCACCGTCACGCCGCGCCCGCAACCCGGGAACCCGAAGCCCCGCCTGTTCCGCTTTCCCGAATCGGGCCTGATCCTCAACCGCATGGGCTTCAACAGCGAGGGCGCGGACGTGGTGGCCGCGCGGTTGAAGCGCCGCCCGGCGGGCCTGATCGTGGGCGGCAACCTGGGCAAGAACAAGGAGACGCCCGAGGCTCAGGCTCTGGACGACTACCGAGCGGCCTACCGGCTGATCGCGCCGCAGGTGGACTACATCGCGCTGAACGTGAGCAGCCCCAACACGCCGGGCCTGCGGAACCTGCAGGCGCCGGAGGCCCTCAAGCCCCTGCTGGTGGGCATGCTGGACCTGCGCAAGGTGATGGGCCTGGAGCGCCAGCCCCTGCTGCTGAAGCTGGCGCCGGATCTGGCCCCGGAGGACCTGGATGCCATCGTGGAGGTGGCCGTGGCCTCGGGCATCTCCGGGCTCATTGCCACCAACACCACGCTGGATCGCGGCGTCGTGGCCGAACCCCTGCGGGCCCTGGTGGAATCCAAGGGCGCCGGAGGCCTCAGCGGCGCGCCGTTGAAGCCCAAGGCCCGGGAGGTTCGGAAGCGCATCCTGTCCGCCCTGCGCGGCCGCCTGCCCCTGGTAGCCTGCGGCGGCCTGGGGTCCGCAGAGGACGTGCAGGGCGCCCTGGACGACGGTGCAGCCCTGGCCCAGATCTACAGCGCCCTCATCTTCGAGGGCCCCAGCCTCGTGCGCCGCATCCACGAAGGGCTGGAATAAACCAAAACCGGCAGGAATTGGATAAGCGGAGGAAAGCGGAGAAGTGGAGGAGAGCGGAGGAAGGCGTGATCCTTGTGCCCCGGCCGCTTTTCTCAGCTTTCCTCAGCCCTTCCGCTTTCCTCCGCTTTCCCATGGTTCCTTTTCAGAAGAAGACCGATTCCTTGCCGGGGCGCTAAACTGATGGATCGAGGTTTCGATGTTGTCACTCCATTCGAAGATCCGTGACCCGCGCCTGCTGCCCCTGGCGGACAAGGTGCTGCGCGGCGAGCGCCTGACCTATGACGACGGCCTGCTGCTCTACGAGACCCCGGATCTCACGGGCGTGGGCGCCATGGCCCACCACGTGCGCCTCCAGAAGAACGGGCGGGCCGCCTACTACGTCATGAGCCGCCGGCTGTCCTACACCAACGTCTGCTTCACCCACTGCCAGTTCTGCGCCTTCCAGGCCAAGCCCGGCGACCCCCGGGCCTACGCCCTCTCGGCCGAGCAGATCATCGCCGAGCTGGAGAAGCCGGAGAACGCCGGTGTCCGCGAGCTGCACATGACCTCGGGCCACAATCCCAAGCTCAAGATCGACTACTTCGAGGACCTGTTCACGAAGATCAAGGCGCGATTCCCGTCCATCCACCTCAAGGTCTTCACCATGATCGAGATGGAGTACTACGCCCGCATCTCGGGCCTGAGCACCGAGGCGTTCCTGGACCGCTGCATGGCCGCGGGCCTGGAGAGCTGCCCCGGCGGGGGCGCGGAGATCTTCGACGAGGCGTTGCGCGAGCAGATCTGCATCGGCAAGAAGGACGCCCAGGTGTGGCTGGACACGGCGGCACTGTGCCACCGCAAGGGCCTGCCCACCAACTGCACCATGCTCTACGGCCACATCGAGGAGGCCCGACACCGGGTGGACCATCTGCTGCGGCTGCGGGATCTGCAGGACCGCTCCCAGGCCGCGGGCTACCAGGGCTTCCTGGCCTTCATCCCCCTGGCCTACCAGAACGAGGACAACGAGCTGAGCGCCACGCACGTCATCCACGAGACCACAGGGACGCAGGACCTGCGCGAGATCGCCGTGGCCCGGCTGCTGCTCGACAACATCCCGCACATCAAGGCCTACTGGGTGATGATCTCGCCGGGCCTGGCTCAAGCCGGCCTGAGCTACGGGGCGGACGACGTGGACGGCACCGTCATCGCCGAGGAGATCGCCCACGACGCCGGCGCCAAGACCCCCCAGGGCCTCCACCGCGACGAGCTGGTGCGCCTCATCGAGGAAGCCGGCTTCGAGGCCCTGGAGCGCGACAACCTGTACAACACCTACGCCACGGCCTGAAGAATCAGATCCACCGCCAAGGCACCAAGAAAGACAAGAAGGTCTCTGGTCTTCATCGGTGAGCATCAGCTTTGATCAGTGTTCATCGGTGTTCCCTCTTTCCGGGATAGCCTCGAAAGCCCGCCGCGAAAGACTATAAGCGGCCACCGATGAGCACAGATGGACACCCATAAAGGCTTTGCTTTTCTTGGTGCCTAGGTGTCTTGGCGGTGATCCGTGTCTTTTCAGTCGACCTTCCGTTTCTCGTAGACCTTCGCCGGGTCCAGCGGGAAGGCGTAGGAGCTGTTCCAGAGTCGGTCGTGGATACGCACCGCCTGGGCGGCCAGGGGCGAGTCCCGGAAGATGAGCTCGACGTTGCGCGAATCCGTGAAGTAGCTCTCCTCCCAGTTGCTCGTGCCCAGGGCTAGGTGCATGCCGTCCACCACCAGGTACTTGCTGTGGATGGTGCGGGCGAAGGGAATGTGTCCCTCCTTCGCCTCGGGAATGGAGACCACCCTCACCTCCAGATTCGGGATCAGTGTCAGGGCCTTGAGGTGCGGCAGGGCGCGGCCGCCCAACACCCAGTCGGACACCATCAGGCGCACATGGACCCCCCGCACCGCGGCGGCCCGCAGGGCATCGTCCAGCACCGGCCAGAAGCGGTCCTGTCCCGCGATGGGCGAATAGGTGAGCAACTGCACCCGCACGCTCTGCTTCGCCTGGCCGATCAGCTCCACCAGGGCGTCGATGGCGGGCCGGATGTCTTTCGGGGTGAGGAAGGGCGGGCTGGCCACCAACTCTGTGTCGGGCCGGAGGACGGGGACAGACCGGCCCGGAAGGTCCGGCAGTTTCCGGTTTCCGGCGAAGGCCCAGTCAAGGGCGAACAGTTCCGTGAGCCGGGTGACGATCCGGGGATCCGTGGTCCGGACGCCCAGCTCATGGATCTGCTCGAGGGCCCGCCAGTCGAAGTTCTGGCTGCCCAGGGCCGCCTCGCGGCCATCCACCACGAAGTACTTGGCGTGGAGGATGCCCCGGGAGACGCCGGCCAGGTCGAAGCTCCGCACCTCCGCGCCGGGAATGTTCCGGATCCGGGCCACCGAGGCGGGATCCTGGTCGAGCATCTTTGCCGAGAGCAGGAAGCGGATCTTCACCCCACGGGCCCCGGCCTTCTCCAGCTCCACGAGCACGGGCTCCAGGGCGCTGCCGGAACGGTTGGTGACGTAGAACTCCGCCGCATCCACGCTGGTCTTCGCCTCGCGGATCATCGCCACCCAGGCATCCTTGGCGAACGCCAAGGTGGGATCCGCCAGGCCCGTTTCGACCGGAACAGACTGCACCAGGGTGGTGGTGGCCAGGTTCTGGTCTCCGGGTTGCGCCCGGGCGGGCTGGAAGGCCCCGAGGGCCAAGCCGGCGGCGAGGGTCAGCAGCAGGGAACGTGGGGTCATGGCGGCATCGCTCCAGGTGCGAGGATACTCCGTTGACGGGGCGGGCGCCGGTCTGGTGAGGTGAAGGCGTGGAAACCAAAGCCGAGTACCGCGCCCACCTCAAGGCCCGCCGGGACGCGCTGCCGGCGGCGGACCGCGCCGGATGGTCCGCCGCCATCGCCACCCAGCTCGACCGCTTCTGCCGCGACCGCCGCCTGACCCGCGTGGGAGCGTTCTGGCCCTTCGGCTCCGAGATCGACCTGCGCCCCGCGGTGGCAGCCCATCCGGACTGGCTCTGGTTCTTCCCCCGGGTGGCCTCGACCCAGCCTCCCCGGCTGGCCTGGGGCACGGAACCCCTGGAGAAAGGCCACTGGGGCCTCCTCGAGCCGGCCCTGGCCCAGCACTTCCTTCCGCCGGTGCAGCTGCTGCTCGTGCCAGGCCTCGCCTTCGACGACGAGGGCTACCGCATCGGCTATGGCCGCGGCTTCTACGACGCCCTTCTCGCCAGGCTGCCGGAGGAGGTCCTCACCGTGGGCGTAGGCTTCGAGGCCCAGATGCACCTGCCCATCCCTGTGGACCCCCACGACTGGCCCGTGCAGGCCCTGCTCAGCGAACGCGGCTTCCGACAGCTGACAGCTGACAGCTGACAGCTCCCCTACCCCAGCTTCAGGATGCTTGACCCATCCGCATAGCCCTCCGTGGGCGTCTCCCGCATCTTCTGGAGCACCTGCAGCAGGCCCTGGATGCGATCGACCATCTCGCCGATCTTGGCGAGCTTGGCCTCCTCCGGATACTTCCGCTGGAGCATCTCCACCTGCATCGAGATGACCGCCAGCGGGTTGTTGATCTCGTGCTTGAGGGTGCCGGCCATCTGGCGGAAGGATTCCAGGCGCTCGGCCGCCAGGGCCCTTTGGCGGAGTTCCGTGTGGCCCTGCAGCACCCGCAGGCGTTGGTGCAGTGCTTCCCAGCCGAACCCATCGGCCAGCCAGTCCGTGGCGCCGGCCTCGATCAGGCCAGGCGTATCCCCCTCGGCGCATCGGACGACGAGGATCGGCGTGGTGGCGAAGGCGGGATGACGGCGGTAGGCGCGGATGGTCGCCTCGGCATCCGGTGTGCCCTTGGCGTCGATGACGAGGAAGCGGTGGATCGGCAGGGGCGGCGGAGGGGGCTCGGATTCCAGCGGCAGGAGCCCCATGTCTCCCGCCTCGGCCACGGCCTGGAACAGGCCCACCAGCCCGAGGTCCTCGCTGACCAGGCCCAGCAGGGGCCGCATCGGCTCGTCCGGCATGGCTTCTGGTCCCTCCGGCAGGAGCACCTCCAGCAGGCGGTCCGCCCAGCGCCAGCGGATACCTGATTCCTTCAGCACCCGCTGGCTCCAACCGTCCGGCGAGGGCCCCTGGAGTCCAGCCGAGAACTGGATCCCCAGCAGGTAGCGCCCGGGTTCGTGGCCCCACCGGACCGTCAGTTCCGCGCCGGGAGACAGCTGCATGACCAGGGGTTCCACCAGGCCGTCCAGCGCCAGCAGCAGGGATCCGCCCAGCCACCACACCGCGCCCTGGGGCGGAGGATCGGCCTTCCATCGGATGCCCCGGAGGTCCAGCAGGGAGCGCCACCGCAGCGCCAGGTCCTCCTGCAGGGAGGCGAGCCCGAGCGACTGCCCGGTCGCCGCGGGCGTCCTGGGATCGTCCTGGCACCGTCCCTCCTCGACCAGGGCAGCAAGGCGCTCCAGGTGGAATCGGAGAGTATCCCCTTCCGGATCCTGTTGCTCCCTTACCCAGCTCTGGATCCGGCGGACCGAGCCGACCATGGCCGCCAGCAGCTCGTCCCGGCATTCCGAGTCCTGCTGGATCTGCTTGCGGAGACGCAGGAGCTCGCCCTGCTGCTCGGCCTGCTCGACGGCCTTCCGCTGGAGACGGGCCTGCCGCAGGACGAGGACGCCGCGGCGGGAGAAGGCCTGGAGGGTGGCCAGATCGAGCCGGGTGAAAGGAATTCCGCCAGGCTGGCGCTCGAGGTAGAGGGCGGAGAAGGCCTGCCCTTCCTCCATCAGCGGCGCGCAGAGGAAGCAGCCGGGGCTGTCTTCCAGCGCGCTGGCTTCCTCGAACCTGGGGTCCGCCAGGGGCTGGTTCGAAAGGATGGAGGTGCACTCCCGGGCCACGTAGGCGAGCACCGACGCTGGGGGGGCAAGCTCCTCTGTGGCCTCTCCAGCGGCGTGGATCACCCGCCAGCCGCCCGGTTCGAGCCGTGCGACGAACAGGCCTCGGTCGGCCGAGGTCAGGCGGAGGGATTCCTCGAGGAGGGCGCGTCCCAGGGTGTTGGAATCGGCTTCCCCCAGCAGCCGCTCCGTGGCGCCGTAGAGCTGCTTCAGCTCCGCGAGGTACCAGGCCGGCCGGTCCGATTGCAGGCGGATCTCGTCGAAGAGGTCCCCCACGTGCTCGGCGAAGGTCGTCCCGTCCAGCCCCGGGAAGCCGTGGGTGAAGGTGAGGCGCCAGGAACCCAGCGCCAGCTCATCCCCATCGCGCAGAGGGCCCTCCGGCGCGGAACCGACCGCGTGTCCATTCAGGGTGGTGCCGCTGATGGAGCCCAGGTCCTTCACCCACCAGGCACCCTCGGTCTTCGAGAGGACGGCATGGACCGGCGAGACAGTACCCTGTCCCGGCCGGCTCAGCCCGCAGCCCAGCGGATCCCGGCCCAGGACGCAGAGGTCCTCCACCACGGCATGCCGGAAGGGCTGGCTCCCCTCCATCCATGACAAGTAGGGCATCGGAACTCCTCGGGCGGGCTCCTGGGGTGGATGGGCGTCGGGCTCGGATCAGGTGGGCAAAGGATACCGCGTGTCATGGGCCCGGCTCGGCCGGAAGAACAGCATGGTGTGGCCGATGGTCCAGACATGCTCCAGCCCCGGCACGGCGGCGCAGAGGGCCGCGGCCGCGGAGGCCTCGTCCTCGAAGCTGTTCTGGTTGATCTTGATCTTCACCAGTTCGAGGCTGTCCACCATCACGTCCAGCTCCGTGGCCTGGGCCGGCGACACCCCGCCCTTGCCCACATGCATGACGGGCTTCAGGTGATGGGCCTCGGCCTTGAGGAACTGGCGCTGTTTCGAGGTGAGCATTCGTGACTCCAGGGGACCAGTCTATCCTCGAAGGCGAGGTGCCCCCATGATCCGTCGCCTGCTGTTCTCCCTCACGGCCCTGGCCTGCCTGGCTGCCCCGCCCCGCACCCTGCGGGTGGACTACGGCCATACCGGGGATGCGGCCTCGGAACGCTTCGGGGTGGACCGCGTGGTGCTGGAGCCCCTGCCCTGGCCTGGCGACCTCACCAAGGCCGTCGACGACAGCAACCTCGGGAAGTACTGCTTTGAGGTGGCCGACAAGGCCACGGGGAAGATCCTCTATTCACGCGGCTTCGCCAGCATCTATGGCGAGTGGGAGACCACGGACGAGGCGAAGGCCCTCAGCCGGAGCTTCTCCGAATCCCTGCGCTTCCCCCAGCCCGACGCGCCGGTGCGCATCCAGGTGAAGAAGCGGGATGCCAAAAACGTATTCCGGACCCTCTGGACCTTCGACCTCGATCCGAAGGACCCCCTCATCGAGCGGGCCCCGGCTCCCGAAGCCGGTACCCTCATCGCCCTCCAGAAGGCCGGCGATCCGGCGGACGAAGTGGACTTCCTCATCCTGGGCGACGGCTACACGGCCGCCGAGCGGGGCAAGTTCGAGCAGCAGGCGCGCAAGGTCATGGAGCTGCTCTTCCAGCAGACACCCTTCAAGGAGCACCGCAACGACTTCAACGTCTGGGCCCTCTGCCCGCCCGCGAAGGAGAGCGGCATCTCCCGCCCTTCCACCGGCGTCCACAAGCGCTCTCCGCTCGGCGCCACCTATGACGCCTTCGGCAGTGAACGCTACGTGCTGACCTTCGACAACCGGACCTGGCGCGACATCGCGGCCCAGGCCCCCTACGAATTCGTGGAGATCCTCACCAACTCCGAGACCTACGGCGGCGGCGGCATCCACAACCTCTACAGCACGGCCTCCGCGGGCAACAGCACCATCGGCTACCTCTTCGTGCACGAGTTCGGCCACCACTTCGCAGGACTGGCGGACGAGTACTACACCTCCGACGTGGCCGTCACCAACAGCCCCGAGCGGCCCGAGCCCTGGGAGCCCAATGTCACCGCCAACCCGAAGCAACCCAAGTGGGGTGCCCTCCTCAGCCACGGCGTGCCCCTGCCCACCCCCTGGAAGAAGGGTGAGTTCGAAGCGCACAGCCATGCCTACCAGACGGAGCGCCGTGCCATCCGCGCCGCAAACAAGCCCGAGTCCGAGATGGACGCGCTCTTCGCGCGGGAGAAGGTCTTCGAGACAAAGCTCCTGGGCACCGACGCCCACAGCGGGAAGGTGGGCGCCTTCGAAGGCGCCAACTACGAGGCCAAGGGCTACTTCCGAAGCCAGGAGGACTGCCTCATGTTCACGCGCGACGAGGTCGGGTTCTGTGCCGCGTGCCGAGCCGCCATCGAGCGGGTCATCCGGCAGTACGCAAAATAGCGGGCACGGGCCTGGAAGTTCGACTTGGATTTCTCTTTAATCAAAGCCACAATCTTCCCACCCCCATGCTCCCGCCCGGAACCCGGCTTGGCCCTTATGAGATCCAGTCTCCCCTTGGCTTGGGCGGGATGGGTCAGGTCTATCGTGCACTGGATACCCGAACCCAGTTCCCCGTGGCCCTCAAGGTACTGGGCCACGCCTCGGCCCAGGCTGACGAGCGGCTGGCCCGCTTCCAGCAGGAGGCACGGACCCTGGCGGCCATCGAGCACCCCGCCCTGCCGGCGATCTACGGCTGGGACACGGATGGCCCGACACCCTACATCGCCATGGAGCTCCTCGAGGGCGAGACACTCCATGAGCGCCTCCTGCGCGGCGCCCTCCCTCCGGATGAGGCCATGGACCTGGCCCACCAGTTGGCCCTGGGGCTGGCGGCCACCCACGAACGGGGGATCATCCACCGGGACCTGAAACCGGGGAACCTGTTCATCACCAAGGAGGGCCGCCTCAAGATCCTGGACTTCGGCCTTTCGAAGGCGCTCCCGACCCTTCTGGATGAGCAGACCCTGATCCAGCGCCCCGAAACGAGCCACCAGACCCAGGTCGGGACCATGATGGGCACGGTCGGCTACATGGCTCCGGAGCAGATCCGTGGGCGGGAGGTGGATCCAAGGGCTGACCTCTTCGTCTGCGGCATCCTGCTGTACGAAATGCTGTTCGGCCGCCGCGCCTTCTCGGGAGAGTCGCCGGTGGAGGTCCTCAACGCCATCCTCAAGGATGAGCCGCCGATGCGGACCGCATCCCCCAGCCCCTATTCGCCCGAGCTCATCAACCTCCTGAAGCATTGCCTGGAGAAGAATCCGGAAGACCGCCTCCCCACGGCCCAGCAGCTGGCATCCCGCCTGGCGGCCCTCCAACGCAAGGGGGTGACGCTCCAGGGGCTGGCCCGCATCTTCCAGGGCCGGGTGGGGTGGGTGGCCCTCGCCCTGGTCCTGGGGGGCCTGGGCTTCGGTCTCGGCCATCACCTGGACCACCGGGAACCGCCCACGTTCAAGCGGCTCACCTTCCGGCAAGGGCTGATCCGGAACGCTCGGCTGAGCCCCGATGGCCAGGAGGTGCTCTACAGCGCCGCCTGGTCCGGCGGCCCGCTCATGGTCCACTCCACCCGCCCCGACAGCCCCGAGAGCCGCACCCTTGAACTGCCCGAGGCGGATCTCCTGGGCCTCTCCCGCACCGGAGAGCTCGCAGTCGCCCTGGGCAGCCGCCCCATCCAGAGCTGGATGTGGCGGGGCACCCTGGCGGTGGTTCCTCTGGCCGGAGGCGCCCCGCGAGCCCTGATGGAGCAGGTGGTGGCCGCGGACTGGAGCCCGGATGGATCGGAGCTGCTGGTGGTCCGCAATGCGGACGGCAAGGCCCGCCTCGAGTTCCCGCTGGGACACCCCATCGCCGAATCCTCCGGCTGGATCAGCCACCCCAGGGTCTCGCCCAAGGGCGATCGGGTCGCCTACCTGGAGCATCCGGTGTCCGGCGACGATGCGGGCTATCCGGTCGTGGTGGACCGGCAGGGAAACCGCCATCCCCTGACCGGGGCCTGGCCCAGCATCCAGGGGCTGGCCTGGAAGGGGAACGAGGTCTGGTTCACGGCCGCCACGCACGGCGTGGCCAGGGGCCTCTATGCCGTCGGGTCAGGGGAACCAAGGCTCGTCCTGAATGTGCCTGCCCCCCTCACGCTCCATGACATCTCCCGCGACGGACGCCGAGTGCTCCTCGCCAAGGAGGTGATGCGCACGGGCATCCAGAGCCTGCGGCCCGGTGCCGACCGCGAACGCGAGCTTTCGTGGCTGGACTGGTCCCTGGTGCAGGATCTCTCCGCGGACGGGTCCACCCTCATCTTCAACGAGCAGGGTGAAGGTTCGGGGATCCAGTACGACATCTACCTGAGGAAGACGGATGGAAGCCCGGCGGTGCGGCTGGCCAAGGGCGCCTACCCCATCCTCAGTCCCGATGGGCACCGGGTGGCGGCGCTCGCTCCGGGAGCCCGCAACGAGATTCAGATCTTCCCGACCGGAGCCGGGGAGGTCCTGACCCTCGCTTCCTCCGGCCTGGAGACCATCCACCGCTTGCGCTGGTTCCCCGATGGCCGCCGCCTGCTCGTCCAGGCCAACCGCCCCGGCGAGGGAACCCGGCTCTTCGCCATCCCCCTGGACGGCCGGCCAGCGGAGTCCCTGACTGCGCCGGGGTACCAGTTCTTCGGACAGCCCATCAGCCCGGACGGGCGCCGCATCACCACCCGCCTCAGTGAGCAGGAGGACCGGATCCTCTCCCTGGACGACGGCAAGTCCCAACCCATCCCGGGCCTCCACGCCATGGAACGCGTGGTGCGGTGGGCGCCTGATGGCAAGGGACTATGGGTGGTGGACCTGCACGAGATGCCCTGCACCGTAACGCACCTCGACCTCACCACCGGGGCCCGGAAGAAGCTTCTGGAGATCGCCCCTGAAGACCTTGCGGGGATGACGGTCAGCAACTTCCTCCTCACGCCGGACGCCAGGGGATACGCCTACGCCTACCGCAGGGTGCTGTCCGAGCTCTACCTCTACGAGGGCTTGCGCTAGACGCCCCTACTCCACCACGGGTCCGGAAGCCATGGCCAAAGGTGAATCCCCGGCGCCCAGCAGCCGCTCCCGCCGGGCGTGCAGGATGCGGTCGCGGACGGCCGCCGCATCCTCGAACTTCATCTGGGAGGCCAGCTCCTTCATGCGCTTCTCCAGCTTGGCCACCTCGCGCTCGAAGGCCTTGTCCTCCAAGTAGAGCAGCGGCTCCTCGGCGGCCTGCTCCTCCTTGGTGACGTTGATGAACTCCCGGGCCAGGGCCTCGCCCATGACGTCGTCCAGGTTGCGCTTCACCGTCTCAGGCGTGATGCCGTGGGCGGCGTTGTGGGCCAGCTGCTTCTGGCGGCGCCGCTCGGTCTCGCCGATGGCCTGCTTCATGGAACCCGTCATCACATCCGCATAGAGAATGGCCTTGCCGTTCACATGGCGGGCCGCCCGGCCGATGGTCTGGATGAGGCTGCGGGTGTTGCGGAGGAAGCCTTCCTTGTCCGCGTCCAGGATGGCCACCAGGCTCACCTCCGGCAGGTCCAGGCCCTCACGGAGGAGGTTGATGCCGATGAGCACGTCGAACACGCCGCGGCGCAGGTTCTTCAGCAGCTCCACGCGCTCCAGGGTGTCGATCTCGCTGTGCAGGTACTCGGCCTTGATGCCCAGTTCCTGGTAGTAGGCCGTGAGCTGCTCCGCCAGCTTCTTGGTGAGCACCGTCACCAGCACCCGCTCGTCCCGGGCCACGGTCTTGCGGATCTCCTCCAGCAGATCGTCCACCTGGCTGCCCACGGGACGCACCTCGACGATGGGATCGACGAGGCCCGTGGGGCGCACCACCTGCTCCACAAAGGCGCCGCCGCTCTGCTGCAGTTCGTAGTCGCCGGGGGTGGCAGAGACGTAGACCACCTGTTTGACCCGGCTCTCAAATTCTTCGAATTTGAGCGGACGGTTGTCGAGGGCAGATGGAAGGCGGAAGCCGTAGTCGACCAATGTGGTTTTGCGGGAGCGGTCACCGTTGTACATGCCGTGGAGCTGGCCCGTGGCCACGTGGCTCTCGTCCATGAAGACAATGAAGTCCTCGGGGAAGTAGTCCAGCAGCGTATGAGGCGGCTGGCCAGGCCGGCGGCCGTCCAGGAAGCGGCTGTAGTTCTCGATGCCGCTGCAGTGGCCCATCTCCTTCATCATCTCCACGTCGTAGATGACGCGCTGGTGGAGGCGCTGGAGCTCCACGATCTTGCCCGCGGCACGGAATTCCTCTTCCCGGGCCTCCAGCTCGTCCTTGATGTCCCGGATGGCGGCCTTGAGCTTGTCCTCGGGGGTCACGTAGTGGGTCTTGGGCCAGATGGTGAGCTCGTCCAGCTTCTCGATGACCACGCCGCGCAGCGGATCGATCTTCGAGAGGCGCTCCACCTCGTCGCCCCACAGCTCGATGCGGTAGGCCACGTCCTCGTAGGCCGGGTAGACCTCCACCACGTCACCCCGCACGCGGAAGATGCCCGGCTCGAAGCTGAGGTGGTTGCGCTGGTACTGGATGGCCACCAGATCCCGCAGCAGCATGGCGCGGTCGATGGACTGGCCCGTCTTCAAGGTCACGGAAAGGTTCAGGTACGAGCTGGGATCGCCCAAGCCATAGATGCAGCTGACGGAGGCCACGACGATGGTGTCCCGGCGCTCCAGCAGGCAGCGGGTGGCGCTGAGGCGAAGCTTCTCCAGCTCCTCGTTGATCTTCGCGTCCTTGTCGATGAACAGGTCCCGCTCAGGCACGTAGGCCTCGGGCTGGTAGTAGTCGTAGTAGCTGACGAAGTACTCGACGGCGTTCTCGGGGAAGAACTGCTTGAACTCGCTGAAGAGCTGGGCGGCCAGCGTCTTGTTGGGCGCGAAGATGAGCGCCGGCCTCCCCGCCCTGGCGATGGTCGAGGCCATGGTGTAGGTCTTCCCCGAGCCCGTCACGCCCAGCAGTGTCTGGGCCCGGTCCCCCCGCTCCAGCCCCGCCACCAGCTGCGCAATGGCCTCCGGCTGGTCCCCGGCGGGCTGGTAGGGCGACACGAGCTTGAA
Source organism: Geothrix alkalitolerans (assembly GCF_022808885.1). Lineage (NCBI taxonomy): Bacteria > Pseudomonadati > Acidobacteriota > Holophagae > Holophagales > Holophagaceae > Geothrix > Geothrix alkalitolerans. The sequence goes on from NZ_JAKZLE010000002.1 coordinate 489,413, forward strand.
GGGGATTGCCTTGGCCATAGATCAAAAAGCAAACCACCAAGGCACCAAGACACCAAGAAAAGAAAAGCCTTTCTTGGTGCCTTGGTGTCTTGGTGGTGGATTCGTTTTTCTTAGACCTTCCGCAGGATCAAGCACCCGTTGGTGCCGCCGAAGCCGAAGCCGTTGTTCATGACGTATTCGGAATCCAGCTTGCCCGCCACATTCGCGGTCACGTCCAGGTCGCACTCTGGGTCCTGGTGGTCCACGTTGATGGTGGGTGGGATCCTCCCGGTCTTGACGGCCATGACGGCCACGATGGTCTCCAGGCCGCCGGCGGCGCCCAGCAGGTGCCCGTGCATGGACTTGGTGCTGCTCACCTTGATCGTCTTCGCGTGGTCGCCGAAGACCTTCTGGATGGCCATGCACTCCAGCTTGTCTCCCACGGGCGTGCTGGTGCCGTGCATGTTCACATAGCCCACTTCCTCGGGCGCGATGTCCGCATCCTTGATGGCGGCGCGCATGACCCGCTGGCCACCCTCCCCCTCGGGGGCCGGGCTGGTGATGTGGTTGGCGTCGCCGCTCATGCCGTAGCCGGCGACCTCGGCGTAGATCTTGGCGCCTCGGGCCTTGGCCAGCTCGTACTCCTCGAGGATGACGATGCCGGCGCCCTCTGCCATGACGAAGCCGTCACGGTCCACATCGAAGGGCCGGGAGGCGCGCTCAGGCTCGTCGTTGCGGGTGCTGAGGGCCCGCATGGCGGCGAAGCCGCCCACGCCGAGCTGGTTCACCACGGAGTCGCTGCCGCCGGCCATCATGCGATCCGCGTAGCCGAAGGCGATGAGGCGGGCCGCGTCGCCGATGGCGTGGGCGCCCGTGGCGCAGGCCGTGGCCACGGCACTGTTGGGCCCCTGCAGGCCGTACTTGATGCTGGCCTGGCCGCTGGCCATGTTCACGATGAGGCTGGGGATGAAGAAGGGGCTGGTGCGGCGGGGGCCGCGGTAGCCGTTGGCCTCGTCCCAGATGGTGCTGAGGCCGCCGATGCCGCTGCCGATGTAGGCCCCGAACACCTCCCGCTCGGCCTTGGTGAGCTCCACCTGGTCGAAGCCCGCATCCACCCACGCCTCATGGGCCGCGCCCAGGGCGTACTGGATGAAGATGTCCATCTTCTTCTGTTCCTTCTTGTCGATGAAGGGATCGGGGTTGAAGCCCTTCACCTGCCCTGCGATCTTGCAGGCGAAGTCCGTGACATCGAAGCGGTCGATGGGGCCGATGCCGCTTCTCCCCGCCAGCAGGTTGTCCCAGGTTTCGGGCACGGTGAGGCCGCAGGGGTTGATGGTCCCCATGCCGGTGATGACGACGCGGCGACGCTGGACGGTCCTGGTCATGGATTCACCTCTTGGAACGGAAAACAAACGTGCCGCAGGGCCGTGGGGGCGCTGCGGCACGTCACGATCGCGATGGATCAGGCCTTCGCGTGCTTCTCGATGTAGGCGATGGCATCGCCCACCGTGCGGATCTTCTCCTGCTCGCTCTCGGGGATCTCGAGGCTGAAGGCCTCTTCGATGGCCATGATGATCTCGACGGTGTCAAGGCTGTCGGCGCCGAGGTCGTCCACGAAGTGGCTGGATTCGGAGATGGAATCTTCGGGCTTGGCCAGCTGCTCAGCAATGATCGCAATGACCTTCTTACGCACATCAGCCATCGTGGGCTCCTCCAAACGAACCTGGAAACCCTAACACACCCCCGACACATTGTCCAAACCCGGAGTAAAGACACCCGTATCCCTCCCCGGCGCCGGCAGAAAGATTGCGCCTGGGCCGGGGCCGTGGAGGATGGACCCATGCCCCGCCCCAAGACCCTTGAGGAACCCGAACATGGATGGCCCCTGGGATGGGGCGCCCGCCTGCGGGAGTTCCGCACCTTCCTGGCGGTGGAGCGGGGGCTCTCACCTCACACGGCCTCGGGCTACCTCTCGGACCTGAACCACCTGGCCGCCTGGGCTTGCGGCCGCGAGGTCTCCCCCACAGACCTCGCGCGGGACCACATCACGGCCTTCCTGGTGGGCCAGCAGTCCGAGGGCAAGGCCCCCAGGAGCCTGGCCCGGCTGAGTTCGAGCCTGCGCGCCTTCCTGTCCTTCCTGCGCATGGAAGGCGGCGAGGGGGTCGGCCCCGAGGCGGTGGTCAAGCCACCCCGCCCTCCCCGCATCCTCCCCCGCACCCTGGGTGAAAGCCAGGTGGAGGCGCTGCTTCAGGCGCCGGATACCACCAGCCCCCTGGGCGTACGGGACCGCGCCTGGCTGGAGCTGCTCTACGCCTCCGGCCTGCGCGTGTCTGAGCTGGCCGAGCTGCCGGCTCTGTCCGTGTTCCTGGACGAGGGTTTCCTCAAGGTCATGGGCAAGGGCCGGAAGGAGCGCCTGATCCCCTTCGGAGCGGGCGCGGAGCACTGGATCCGCGCCTGGCTGGCGCTGCGCCCCGGCTTCAAGCCGAAAGGCGTGGAACTGTTCGTCGGTCAGCGGGGCGAGGGACTCACGCGCCAGCACCTCTGGCGCCTGCTGAAGGGCTACGCGCGCGCCGCGGGCCTTCGCCCGGAGGCCGTGAGCCCGCACGTGCTCCGCCACGCGTTCGCCACGCACCTCCTCGACCACGGCGCCGACCTCCGGGCCGTCCAGGCCATGCTCGGCCACGCCGACATCAGCACGACCCAAATCTACACGCATGTCCACCAAGCCAGGCTCCGCGCCCTCTACGACCAGATGCACCCGAGGTCGGCGCCCTGACCAAGAACGATCCGGGTCGGGCGAACAGGACTGCCCCCCGATCGGGCGCGCCATCTAGGCGCGCCCTTCCGCTCACGCTGCGCCTCCGGCTTGCGATCGCGGAGGGGGCCCCGTTGCCACGCACCTCCTCGACCACGGCGCCGACCTCCGGGCCGTCCAGGCCATGCTGGGCCACGCCGACATCAGCACGACCCAGATCTACACGCATGTCCACCAGGCCAGGCTGAGAGCACTCTACGATCAGCTTCATCCCCGATCGTCATTCGCTCTGGGTAGGTCACCGCGCCCTCATATGACCAGATGTACCCGAGGTTTGGGGGACGAGAAGCCTCAAAGCTGCGTCAGCAGCACGCCTCCCAGCACCAGCACGGCACCCGCCGCGAAGGCCGGGGTGATGGCCTGCCCGTAGAAGATCCAGGCCAGGATGGCCGTGGCCACGGGTTGGCCGTTGGTGGCGATGGCGACCCGGCTCGGTTCCTTGATGGAGAGGGCATGGAACCAGAGCAGATAGGAAACCACGCTGGTCATCAGGCCGAGGTAGACCAGGCCCACCCAGGCCACGGACGGAACGGCGGCCACCTTCAGGCCCGGGAGGCCTGCGGCACCGAGGGGCGCGAAGATCGCAAGGCCGAAGAGGATGGACAGGGTGGTGGCTCGCTGGGCCCCATGCCTCTGCACCAGGGGCCGGCTCATCACGGTGTAGCCCGCCCAGGCGACCACCGCCACCAGCACCAGCAGGTCGCCCAGGATCCACCGGGGCGGAAGGGTGCCTCCCGCCTTTCCTGAGAAGAGCACCAGCACGCCGGAGAAGGCCAGGGCCAGCCCGCCCAGCTTTCGCGGACCAGGCCGCTCCTGGCCTCGGGCCCAGGCCAGCAGGAGCACCACGGTGGGCGTCAACGCGTAGAGCAGAGCCGCATGGGAAGGCAGCGTGAAGGCCAATCCTCCGAGGAAGGCCAGCTGGTTCAGCGTCACCCCCAGGAACCCCGCCGCCAGGTAGGTTCTCCATTCCGACCGGGCCACGGACCACAGCTCCAGGCGCCGCAGACGTGCCAGGATCAGGAACCCCGCGCCGGCGATGAGGAACCGCAGCAGGCCCAGGGCCAGCGTCGGAATCGCGTCCGCAGCGGGCTTGCCGAGGAGGAAGGTGCCGGCGGAGATGACCGTGTGGAGCCCCATGACAGCGGCGAATCGGAGGTTGCGATGGCTCATCCCTCCAGCATGGCCGCGGATGACCGGGAGGGTCGCCGCGGATTTGTGAATGGACCGCCCCTGGCGGAATGGGCGATGATGGGCCAGGAGCCGCGAACCCATGGCCGTCACCAAGACCCCCCGCAAGAAGCCCACCGCTGCAGCCGCCGGAGTGGAGAAACCCGCCCCCAAGGCGAAGGCCGCCCCAGCGAAGAAGGCCCCCGCCAAGAAGGCTGAGGCTCCCGAACCCAAGGCCAAGAAGGCCGCCAAGACCCCGGCGAAGGCCAAGGCCGCGAAGGCTGTCGAGGTCGCGCCAGCGCGGCCGGAACCCATCGCCCCTGCCGCTCCGGCTCCGAAGCCCGCTGCGAAGAAGCCCGCGGCCGCGGCGGCGCCGTCGGCGCTGGTGGACGCCCTCCTTGCCGCCATCCGCGAAGGTCGCGCCGTGGAGTTCATCTTCGCCGACGCGGATGCCAACGCCCCGCGCACCTTCGAGCCTCGTCAGCTCACCTTCGACGCCCTCAGCCAGGCCTGGTACGTGTGGGGCTGGGATCGCCGCTACAACGCCGAGCGCCACCACCGGGTGGACCTCCTGGCCGAGGTGAATGAGGTGGAGGGTGTGGGCCGCGCGGCCCAGGGACCCTACGCCGAGGGCACCCCCGCCAATCAGATCGGCGGCTGGCTGGGCGGCGAGCCCATCGCCGTGAAGGCCACCCTGCTCAAGCAGTGGGTCTTCGCCGTGAAGCAGGCCCCTCCGGCCTTCCCCCGCTTCAAGATCGAGGAGCAGGGCGATGGCCAGGCCCTCGTGAGCTTCACGGCCACCGACCTCCGCGCCATCGCGCGCTGGGCCATGCAGTTCGGCGACGGCATCCAGGTGCTGGAACCCGCCCGCCTGGTGGACCGCATCAAGCAGGTGGGCGCCGTGTGGGCCGGCCGGGACCGCCAGGCCGCGCCCTCCGCACCGAAACCAGCTCCCCGGCCCGAGCCCGAGCCTCGCCGGCACGAACCCAAGCATCACGCCGAAGCGAAGTCCGAGGCACGGCCCGAGCCCAGGCCCCATCGCGAGCCCCGCCCCGAGCGCGAGCGGGAGGAAGCACCCAAGGGCAAGCCCGGCAAGGTGGAAGTCATCCACTTCGACCGGCTCTGACCTGAGAGTGCCTAACAAAACCCCCACGGGGCCGCGCGAGGGCCGCCGGGCGAGCGAGGCGAGGAACGCGAGGAGACGCGTAGCGGGTACTACGCGCGACGAGCGTGACGCGGCATCGCGACGCCCGCCGGCCCTCGCCCGGAGGGAGAATGCCAGGCGGGCGCCCCGCGGCGTCAGGTCCCTTGAACAACGAACCACGTTGCCCTGCGGGCCCTTCCTTACGGTGCATCCCGCCTGGCTTTCTCGCGACCCCGTCGGGGTTTTGTTAGGCACTCTGAATCAGGGCTGGGCATCCTCCAGCTTCCAGCCCCGCTTGCCGGGCCAGAAGCCGTAGGCCTGCCCGAGCACATTGAAGGACACCCCGCGCAGCCGGGCGTCCGCCAGCACCCTCACCAGGATGTAGTTGAGGGGGATCACGGGCTTGTCCCGCCAGATGATCTCGGAGAGTTTCAGGTAGATCTTCCGGCGGGAGACCCGGTCCAGCGTGTAGCGCCCCTCTTCGAACAGCCGGTCCACCTCCGGGTTGAGGTAGCTGCTCACGTTCGCCTTGGTGCGATAGCCCTCCCTGGTGAACAGGGGGGCATCCACGTCGGGGTCCAGGGAAGTCGTCCAGCCATAGGACCAGATGTCCCCGTCGTGATTCGTGGACTTCTCCGTGAGCGCCTCGAAGGACAGCCGCCGGACTTCGATGCGCATGCCCACCTTCGCCGCTTCCTCTGCGAGGAGATGCGCCGTGCTGCGGGTGACGGAGGTGCTCTGCTCGTAGGCCACCAGGGTGAGGGGCCGGCCCTGCCGGTCATGTCGGATTCCATCCGCACCCATGCGCCACCCTGCGGCCTCCAGGATCGCCTCGGCCCGTCCGATCTGCGGCAGCGGCCGGGGCGTATCGTCGTGGGCCCAGTTCTCGGGGGGCCAGAAGGCAGAGGCGAGCCGGGCCGGGAAGAAGCGCCGGGCGCGTGCCAGCTCCTGCCAGGGCACCAGCTCCGCCAGAGCCTGGCGCAACGCGACATCGCCCAGCAGGCTCAGCTTGGGATCACAGTTGAGGAAGAAGGCGCCGAAGGCGGCCTGGGGCACCGAGAAGGCCTGGAGGCGTCCCCCGCCCTGGGCGCCCTTTCGGACCAGATAGTGCGGCAGGGCTCTCACAAGGGCGTAGTGGTACCGACGCTCCAGAAGGGCCTGGACGAGGTTCGTCTCCTCCGATGAATCGATGAACTCGAAGGCGGGCCAGGCACCGGGATGGGCCCCGCGGTAGCCCGGCCAGAGCTCCAGCCTCAGGTGGGTGGTGGTGGCTTTGCCGACAATCCGGTACGGGCCCGAACCCACGGGCTGGAAGTTCACGGGGTTGGATTGGGGCTTCGGGCCGACCTGATAGTGGCGCCGGGGCACGGGGATGAAGTTGTAGAGATCGGAGAGGAGGGTGCCGCGGGGGCGGGCCAGGTGGATCCGCACCCGCAGGGGGCCTTCAGCCACGAAGCTGTCCATGGAGGCCACCCCCCCGGCCGTGTCTGCGATGGCCCGGACCTGGGGCATGCGGAGGGCCTTCCAGGTGAAGACGAGATCCTCGGCCTCGATGGGAGTCCCATCCTGCCAGGTCATGCCCGGGCGCAGGTCGAGGACGACCTCCCGTCCGCCCTTGAGGACCGTCCACCCCTGCAGCAGCCCGGGGATGAAGGCCCCCTCGGCGTTCATGGTCACCAGGCGGTCGAAGACGAGGTCCACCGCCTCGCCATCTGTGTCCCGGGTCATGAGGAGGGGGTTCAGGGTGGTCCAGCCGTCCACCGCCACCCGGATGGGCTCAACGGCGCTCACGCCCCAGAAGAGGCAGACGGTCAGGAGGAGGGAGCGCCATGGCATCGTGCCCATTCCATCGGTCGAATCGGGATGGGTCTGAAATCTATTCCTTGGCGGCGGTTTCCACCAGCTCCACCAGCGCCTCCGCCATGCGCTCGCCGGCCCGGGGCGGGTTCTCCACCACGGTCCCCACCAGCTTCTGCCCGCCTCCCGGCTGGGTGGCGAACAGGTAGAAGGTGGGTACGCGGACCACCGGCTGGGGGGCGCAGCCCTTGGGCCACTGGGCCTCCGTGAGCCGCTTGTCCCGATAGACGCCCAGGTAGTGGACCTCGATGAAGGAATTGGGGTCTGCTTCCAGGGCCAGCAGGTCCGGCAGCTGGTACTGGCTGTCGCCGCACCAGGAACCGAAGACGGCGACCAGCGTGAAGGGGCGGCGCACGGCCTTCCATCGGGCCCTCAGCTCCGCCGGCAGCTGGATGCCTGCGACCGTGTCCCGGAAGACGGCCCGGTGGGCCAGAATCTCCTTCGCGGTCGTGGGCCCCAACAGCAGGGGCTGGTGGTCTTTCGCATCGCAGGGCAGGCCTCCCGGCACGGTGGCGGGGATCGGGGGTGGAACCGCAGGCGGCTCCGCCTGCAATCCCAGGGTTCCGAGGGCCAGGAAGACAGCTTTCATGGGAATCTCCGGATGCCAGTCTAGCCTTGCGATAAACTTGACTCAATCGCTCAAGAATACTAGCCTGGAACCTGGAGAAGGTTTCGTGAAGATCTCGGCCCGAGGCAGGTACAGCATGCAGGCCCTGTTCGACCTGGCCCACCACAGCCACGGCCAGCCGGTGCCCCTGCATGTGATCGCCGAGCGCCAGAAGCTCTCCCTGCCCTTCCTGGAGCAGATCTTCAACAAGCTCAAGAAGGCCGGTGTTGTCGCCAGCGTGCGCGGGCCCAAGGGCGGGTACATCCTCACGCGGCCCTGCAACCAGGTCAGCGTGGGCGAGATCCTGCGCCTCACGGACAGCAGCTTCTATGCCGTGGCCAAGGAGGATCCGCGCTCCGCCAACCAGGTGCTCATGGCCGACGAGCGTATGAGCCTCATGCTCTGGAACCGACTCTCCGACCACATCTCCGCCTTCATGGAGAAGGTGACCTTCGCGGACCTCTGCTCCGAGACCGCCAGCAACACCTGCCCCGACTGCACCTGTCCGGAATATGTGAAGGATGTGCAGGGCCAGATCGTCCGCGGCGAGCGCAAGGCGTGCGGCGTGATGTGAGCCATCCCTCGGGACGGTTCCTTCACCCTTTCTCCTTCACGCAGAGGCACGAGGTTTCGGCCCGCACCTGCGCCCGAACCTGGGCGCGCCGGAGGTCCTCCCCCGCGGCGGAGGCCTCGGCCTTGCGACCCTGGGCCGCCAGCGCCTTCTGGAGCCCCAGGAGAGACCAATAGTTGGCTGGGTAGGCCCGGAGATCCGCACGGTAGACGGCCTCGGCCTCCTTGGCCCGCCCGGCGGACAGGAGCACGGCCCCCAGGGCATGGCGGGCGGGGACGACGCATGCCGGTGGCTCGTCGTACTTGAGGGCATCCTCCAGGCGCACGGCTTCCTGCAGACGCTGGACGGCCTCGTCCGCCCGGCCCTGGCCGAAGGCGATCTCGCCCGCCAGGAAGGCACGGGAGACACCCATCACTCGACGGGCGTTGTTGGAGCCCCAGAGGTGGGTCTCCGGGATGCGCGGCAGGGCTGCCTCGAAAGCCGCCTGCTCTTTCAGGGCCTCTTCGCTCCGTCCCGTGGCTGCGAAGGCGGTGCCCCGCAGCGCGTGCCAGTTGGCGGTGGCGAGGGGCAGCCGGGCATCGGGTGCGGGTTCGGCCAGCAGGTCATCCCAGAGGCCGAACCGCTTCAGGGCCTCCCAGTGCCGGGTGGCGAAGGCCTCCGCGAAGGTGGCGTTGGCCACCACCCACTCCAGGGGGAAGGCCGAGACCACGGCCTTGGTCTGGGCCAGGGCCACCTCCTGGCGTCCTTCCATGAGGGCCGTGTAGGCCAGGAAGTCCTCGTTGTGCACCATGTAGAGCCCGTAGAAGCCGATCTCCGGCTGGCGGGCCCGGTAGCGCGCATCGGCCTCCATGGCCCTTTCATTGGCCTCGGCCGCACCGCTCCAGTCTCCGAGTCGGGCATAGATATGGCCGGGCATGTGGACCAGGTGTCCCGCGTCGGGCACCAGCCGCCGAAGGCGGTCGGCCGCGGCCTTGGCGCGCTCTGGATGGGGGGAGCCCTCGTAGGCATGGATGGTGAGGTGGAGGGCCAGGGGATGGCTCGGGGCCAGCGCCAGGGCATGGCGGAGGGCGGCCAGGATCTCCATGGTGCCGGGCTGGGGCGCGCCCGCTCGGGTCCACTGGTCCCAGGGCCGCACGTCCATGAGGGCTTCCGCGTAGAGGGCCGCCACGTCGGCATCTTTGGGGAAGCGTGCCGCCACCCGCCCCATGGCCTGGGCGTAGGCGGCATCCAGGGCGCTGCGGTCCGCCGGGTTGGGCATGGCATAGCGGGTGCCGAGGGCCTCGATGAGGGCCCGCTCCACGGGCGGCGCCGCGGCGGCGCGCTTCCGGGCCTGGCCAAGGGCGTCCCAGGCGGTCTTGGCCTGGGCCTCATCCATGACGGGGTTGTTGATGTGGGGGCCGTTCACCAGGGCAAGGCCCCACCAGGCCATGGCGCAGCCGGGGTCCAGGCGTAGCGCCTCCTGGAAGGCCCGGGCGGCGGCCTCGTGGTTGAAAGCGTAGGCCCACACCAGCCCCTGGTCGAAGGCCGCCTGGGCGTCCGGAATCGAGGTGGCGATGCGCCGGTGGTGCCGGCCCAGGTCGTAGGATCGCCAGGGGGCCGGGGCCGCCCCGGATTCAGGAGGGGCGGCGGGTGCCAGGGTGCAGGCAAGGAAGAGCGCGCCAAGGAAGAAGCCCATGGTTCACCTCTCGAAAAGAACCGGTGCCAAACTTAGGCAGATAGGAAGAAAAAGGCAATATCATAATTTCCGCGATCAATCATCATGCCTGGGTGCAATGGTATCGTTTTCATTTGGATGTACCGGAATGAGCAATCCCTGCGCCCTCCCCAGCCTGGCCCTGCCACCCACCGAGGCTGAGCTCAAGACCCTGCCCCGGCTGGAGAAGAAGCTCGCTCGCCGGGTGGGCGAGACGAACGCGGCCTACAGGCTCATCGAGGACGGCGACCGCATCCTCGTGGCCGTGAGCGGCGGCAAGGACTCCTGGGCCCTGCTGGACATCCTCGAGCGCCTGCGGAAGCGGGCCCCCGTGACCTTCGCGGTCGAAGCCGTCACGGTGGATCCGGGCTTCCCCCAGTTCAACCCTGACCCCATCGCCGAGGTGTGCGAGCGGATCGGCGTGCCCCACCACATCATTCCGGCGCCCATCGACAAGATGGTGCGGAGCAAGCCCGAGGAGCTGCCCTGCATCATCTGCTCGCGGCTCCGGCGCGGGGTGCTCTACTCCTTCGCCAAGCCGCGCGGCTTCTCCAAGATCGCCCTGGGCCACCACCTGGACGACCTGCTGGAGACGCTGCTCATCAACCTCTTCTTCGAGGGCCGCCTCAGCACGATGCCCCTGCGCCTGGAGAGCGACGACGGCGTCAACACCGTCATCCGCCCCCTGGGCACCTGCGAGGAGAAGGACCTGCAGCGCTACGCCTGGCTGCGGGGCTTCCCCATCGTGCCCTGCGGCTGCCCCCTCTGCGGCTGCTCCAGCCTGGAGAGCCGCCGCAAGCAGGTGAAGGAACTCATTGCGTCCATGGAAGGCAGCATTCCACGGCTCAGGGCCTCCATGCTCGGCGCCATGGGCAACGTGAAGCTGAGCCACCTGCTGGACCTGAACCTCGGGGCCCTCACGGCCAAGGGCGTGGACGAGGCCGTGCAGCGGCTGGGGTAGACGCCTGGGGACGGGATCAGAACATGCCGGGCCGGGCCTGCCGGATGGCCTGCATGATGCTGTCTCCGGCGAACCAGAAAGCCAGGCCGAGGCAGGACCCGAGGCAGAACAGGAAGATGAGGCCGGGGATCCAGGCGCCGGCCACCCCGCGCCAGGTCTCCACCCGATGGGTCCGCGCCAGCATGATCCCCTGGTAGGTCGTGGGTAGAAGGAACAACAGCAGTCCCGCCAGCGCCTGAAAGACCAGGCCCGCGAAGCCCGGAAGCGACTTCCCGAGGTTGAAGGGAAAGAGGATCCAGGCGAGCACACCGGCGGTATACAACGTAGAGCGGAGGGACGAGCTCAGCCCGTGGCCATGCCTCGTGCCCCGCGCCATCCACAGGCCCGCGTGGTTGAGCAGGCCCCCGACCAGGCCCCCGATCAGCAGGCCCACGGGCGCGAACACCAGGACGGACACGACGGCCACCACCAGCAGGAACCCCTGGGCCGGGCGGCCGGGCGACAGGTTCAGCCAGGCCATCCAGAACGGCGTCCGGGGCAGGAACACGGCCAGGAGACCCGGGATCACGGCCGGCAGGTACCCCAGGAGGCACATGAACCAGAGGGGCGATCCGAGGCCATCCGTCCCCCGGAACGCCTCGCCAGCCCGCTCCCGGTCGCGGAGGATCCAGCGGAAGGTCTCCAGGATCCGCGTCCCCAGGTCCGGATAGACAGCCTTGTCTTCGAAGGGCACGAGCGGACCCGTGGATGGGGAAGGGACATCCTCCAGGAACGCCTGGGGGGGTGCGTAGTGATCGTGGTCCATGGAGGCCTCGGGGGGGGGGTGTCACTCCACCCTAAGCCACAGCCCCTTGAGATAGAACCCCTCCGGGTGGTTCAGCGCGTAGGGATGGTCCGCGGGCTGCCCCAGATGGGCCAGGACGCGGGCCTCGCGGCCGGTCTCCAGCAACGCGGTCCAGACGGCCTCCTGAAAGCGCATGCGGTCCAGGTGCTGGCTGCAGGAGAAGACCCACAGGAAGCCCCCGGGGACTGTGGCGCGGGCGCCCAGGCGGAAGACGTCCTTGTAGGCCTTGAAGGCCTTGTCCACGTCCTTGCGCTGCTTGGCGAAGGCCGGCGGATCCACGATCACGCGGTCCCATCCGCCGGGCTCCAGCTGGCGCATGAGCTCGAAGGCGTCCCCCTCCATGCGGACATGCGCCGCCGGGTCCAGCCCGTTGGCGGCCCAGTCCCGTTCAGCCTGGTCCAGTGCCGGGGCGCTGATGTCCAGGGTGGCCACCTGCGAGGCGCCGCCCAGGCCCGCATGGATGCTGAAGCCGCCGGTGTAGCCGAAGGCGTTGAGCACCCGGCAGCCCTCGGCGTGGGCGCCCACCTGCAGGCGGTGCACCCGCTGGTCGAGGAAAAAGCCCGTCTTCTGGCCCCGCAGCAGGTCCACGCTCAGCTTCGCGGCACCTTCATGCACCGTCACGGGCCCGCCCAGGCTGCCCTTGAGCAGGCGGTTCACGGGCTCCAGCCCTTCCTCCTTCCGGCCGGACTGGCTGCGCTCCACGAAGGCGGTGATGCCCTCGCGTTTGCCGAGCTCGAAAAGAACGGGCCACCAGATGTCGCGCAGGGCCTCGAGCCCCGCCGTGCCCACCTGGAGCACCAGGGCCTGGGCATAGCGGTCCACCACCAGGCCCGGCAGGCCGTCGCCCTCGCCGAACACCCAGCGGCAGCCGCCTTCAGGGCCCCACAGGCCAAGATCTTTGCGCAGCCTCAGGGCGGACTCGAACCTCGACCGGAAGAAGGCCTCGTCCAGGGGCGCGTCGTCGAAGCGGAAGATCCGCGCCGCCAGCGGGTTCGCCGGGCTGGCCGTGCCCACGCCAAGCACCTGGCCGGAATCATCGGCGAGGCGCACCAGAGCCGATTCGGAGGGCCGCGCCAACGCGCCGGAGAACACCCAGGGGTGGCGCTTGGAGATCAGCCCCTCCTTGCCGGGCTTGAGGCGGAGCAGGGGGTAGGGCCAGCGGGGCGCGTTCATGGCTCCAGGGTACTTGATAGTCTTGAGGGATGCGCCGCTTCGTCCTGCTCGCCGTCCTCCTCACCCTCCTGCCCCTGAGGGCCGAGCCCCCGACGCCCGAAGCGGGCCCCGTCCTGCTCATCAGCGAGGACGGTCTGGGCGCGGACCAGTTCCGCCCCGACACCATGCCCCAGCTCTGGGCACTGTCCCAGCAGGGTCGCCGCGCCGCAGTGCGCCCGCCCTTCCCCGCCACCACCTTCAACGGGCACGTCACGCTGGCCACGGGCTGCTGGCCCGAGCACCACGGCGTGGTGGCCAACGGGTACTTGCGGCCCGAAGACCGGCAGCGCGTGCCTGCCGCCAACCGGGTGGAGGACATCCTGCGGGAGCCGCTGTGGGTGGCCGCCACGCGCAGCGGCGTCCGCACCGCCGTCTTCCACTGGGTAGGCGCCTCGGGCCCATGGGAGGGCGTGACCCCATGGCGCATGCAGCCCTTCAAGCTCGGCGTGGCGGACGCGGAAGGCCTGGCCTTCTGCGAGGCCGCCCTGGCGGACGGCGCCAGGCTGGTGATGGCCTACCTCTCAGGCACCGACGAGGAGGGCCATCTCAAAGGCCCCCACAGCCCGGAGGCCCTGGCCAAGCTGCGAGCCATCGACGCCGAGCTCGCCCCCTGGCTGGCGCGCATGCGGGCTGCCCACCCGGACCTGCGGGTGATCCTCACGGCGGACCACGGCATGGTCCCCATGAAGCGCCGCGTGCACTTGCCGAGCATTCTCGACGGCATCCCCGTGGACCTCATCACCCATGGCGGCAGCGCCTACGTCTACCTGAAGCATCCCGGCGACCGGGCCCGCGCCCTGGCGCGCCTCCGCAAGGCCGGCCTGAAGGCCTGGCCCCGCGAAGCGGTGCCCGTCCGCTACCACCTGGGCGGCAGCCCGCGGGTGGGCGACGTGGTCGTCCTGGCGCCCCTGGGCACCTGGCTCTCCCAGGCCCGCAGCAGCCGCGAGGACGAATCCGAGCGCCACGGTCGCGCCGGGGCCCACGCCTACACGCCGGAATCCGCCCCCATGAAGTCGTGGCTCATGGTCCTGGGCGCGGGTCGGGGCCCGCTGGCCGACGTGCCGGCCTGGGATGTCGCGCCCACGGTCGGCGCCTGGCTCGGCCTCCGCTGGGCCCAGCCCCCGGACGGCAAGCCCGTGGCGGCGCTGGTCCGCTGATCGGTCTCTCCAACGGCAACAGAGGAACGCGAAGATCGCGAAAACGCCCTGCGGGCATGTGAAAACGCGAAAAGAATCCGATCGGATCGGAGGTGCACTTTCGCACCCTCCGGCGACTGTTCTCGCGTCCTTCGCGTTCATCTTTTCCAGCGGAAACGCTGAATCAGTGGATGAGCGCCAGCAGCACCTGGGCCAGGACGATCTTCAGGATGGTGGCCAGCGGATAGACCGTGGCGAAGCCAACGTTGGGCAGCTCATTGCCCGTCTGGTGGTTCGCGTAGCCCAGTACCACGGGCTGGGTGTGGGTGCCTGCCACGATGCCGAACATGACGTTGAGGGGGATGCCGAAGCCCTTGTGCCCGATCAGCATCGTGAGCGAATCGGCCACCAGGCAGACCAGGAAAGCCGCGCCCAGGAAGAGGGGCAGCACGCCGGCGTTGCCGGCCACAATGGCCCGGAAGCCCTCGCCGGAGATCACGCCGATGCCCGCGGCGAACAGCACCAGCCCGAACTGGCGGATGGTGTGATTGGCGCTGTAGGGGAAGTTCCAGACCAGGGGCCCGATGCGGTGGAAGCGGCCGAGGATGAGCGCCACCGCCAGGGGCCCGCCCGCGAAGCCCAGCTTGAAGATGATGCCGTGGCCCAGGGGGATGGGCAGCTGGCCCAGGGCCAGACCCGCCGCCAGGCCCATGGCGAAGGTGAGGAAGCTCACCTCGCTGAGGGCACGGTAGCTGTCCCCGAAGAAGGTCTCGATGGCCTCGATGTTGTCCCGGCGGGTGGTCACGCGCACCCGGTCGCCGAGCTCCAGCACCGTATCGCCCGCCGGCACGAACCACAGGTCCCCGCGCCGCACGCGGGTGATGATGGCCTGGTGCCTGTTCACCAGGTCCAGCTTGCCGAGGGGTACGCCCACCACGTCCCGGTTGGAGACGAAGACCCGCGTCGCGTCCAGCGCGCTCTGGTCCCGGTCCAGCTCCACATGGCTGCGCTCGCCGATGAGGGCCGCCACCTGGACGAGATCGTCCGGCGAACCCACCACGGTCACCAGATCGTCCACCTTCAGCCGGAAGTCCGGCCCCGGCAGGATCAGCTCCGCGTTGCGCAGCACCCGTCCGAAGACCACCTGGAACCGTCCGGCGGCGCGGATCTCCCGCTTCGTCAGGGACTCTGCCCCGGGTCGAGTCACCTTCAGGGTCCAGACCTCCAGCTTGTGGTGACCCGCCTGGTAGTCCTTGAGGCCGTCCGCCTCCTCCCGCAGGTTCACCCGGAAGAGCCGCGGACTCACGAGGATGACCAGCATGGGCACCAGCACGCCGATGGGGTAGGCGATGGCGGAAGCCACCGTGGGCTGGGCCAGTTCCAGGGGCCCCGCACCCATGGACTTCACCCGCTCGATGACGCCCGCCAGGGCTGGCATGTTGGTGAAGCTGCCCGTGAGCAGGCCCGCCGCGTAGCGGGCGTTGAAGCCCATCAGGCGGGCCAGCAGCACCACGAAGGCCATGGAGGCCACCATCACCAGGACGACCACGGCGTTCTTCTTCATGCCTTCGCGGCTGAAAGCAGCCCAGAAGCTGTGGGAGATGGAGAGCCCCATGGCGTAGACGAAGACGGCGAGGCCCAACTCGTAGACCAGCTTCATCTCCCGGGAGATGTCCTTCTTGAGGCCCGGATCCAGGCCCGGCGCCATCACCAGGGCACCCAGAGCGATGCCCGCGAAGAGGATGCTGGCGATGCCGAAGGAGGCCCCCGCGATCCGGATCTTGCTGATGGGGTACCCGAGCGCCACCACCGCGAACAGCATCAGGAGCGGGTTGTGCGCGAAGAAGAAGAGGGTCTGCTCGATCATGCCCGCCCCGCTCAGAATCACCTGGGGTTCATGTCAACCGCCGGATGGCCGCCGCCAGGGCCTCCACCTCGCCGGGCCGCGCATCCGGGAGCATCGAGAACCGAAGCACCGAGCGCGCGTCGTCCGAACTATACCCCAAGGTCATGATTGCGTGACTGGGCTTCACGGCCCCGCTGTGGCAGGCGCTGCCCGTGCTGACGGCGAAGCCGGCCAGGTCAAGGGCCACATGCAGGGCCTCGCCATTGCGGCCCCGGAACAGCACGCAGCTGGTATTGGGCAGGCGTGGCTGCCCCTGGCCGATGACCTCGATGCCCCGGTTCCAGGATGTGATCTCGGTCTCGAAGGCATCCCGGATCGGCGCCAGGGCCGCATTCATGGCTTGACGCTCCGTCAAGTGCCGAACGGCCGCCGCCAGGCCCAGGATGGCCGGCAGGTCCTCGGTGCCGCCGCGACGGCGACGCTCCTGGGGCCCTTCCATCACGGCCTCCCAGGGCAGTCCGGGCCGCATCCAAAGCAGGGCCGCGCCCCGGGGCCCGCCTACTTTGTGGCCGCTGAACACGGCGGCGTCGCAGTCAGACAGGTCCACCGGCACCTTGCCCCAGGCTTGGCAGCCATCCTTGATGCGGACGGCATCCAGGACCGAGGGCATGGGGTAGAGGATCCCCGTCTCGTTGCTGGCGGCCATCTGCACCACCGTGGCGCAATCCGCCGGCACCTCCGGCAGCCAGCTCACGCGGGACCAGTCCCGAAGGGGGTTCAGGCAGGCGCTGTGCTCGCCGGGAAAGACCGCTGCAGGGCGGTCGCCCAGGGCGCCGTGGAGCCCCCGGATGAGCAGGTGCAGGGCTTCGGTGGCGCTGGCGCAGAACACCAGCTCCCCCGGCGCCACGCCCAGGGAGGCCGCGAGCTCCCGGCGGGCCTCCTCGAGGCGGAACCGCGCACGCTGGCCCTCCCGGTGGGTGCTGGTGGGGTTGGCCCAGTCCTCCACCATGGCCCGCCGCACCGCATCCACCGCGTCCGGATGGGGCGGAGTCGTGGCGTTGGCGTCGAAGTAGAGCCTGGGCATGACATCAATGTACCCTGGGCCCATGCCCAAATCCCTGGAAGGCAAGCTCGTCGTCGCCATCTCCTCCCGGGCTCTCTTCGACTTCGAGGAGGAGAACCGGGTCTTCGAGGAATCCGACGACCGGGCCTACATGGAGCTTCAGCTCTCGCGGCTGGACGTGCCCGCCAAGCCTGGCGTGGCCTACCCGCTGGTGAAGAAGCTGCTGACCTTCAATGTCGGGAACGAGGGCCGGGTGGCCGTGGTGATCCTCTCCCGCAACGACCCCGTGAGCGGCTTGAGGGTCTTCCGCAGCGCCCAGGAGTCGAACCTCCAGCTGGAGCGCGGCGTCTTCACGCGCGGCCGGAACCCCTATCCCTACCTCACCTCGCTGGGGGCGAACCTGTTCCTGTCGGCCAAGGAGGAGGATGTCCGCGCAGCCCTCAACGCGGGCTTCGCCGCGGCCCGGGTCTATCCCGACAGCGCCGTGGCCGCGGACCGCCACCCGGACGAGATCCGCATCGCCTTCGACGGCGACGCGGTGCTCTTCAGCGACGAGGCGGAGCGCGTGTATGCCCAGGGCGGCCTGGCCGCCTTCCAGGCCCACGAGATCGAGCGGGCCAACCTGCCCCTGCCCCCGGGGCCCTTCAAGCCCCTCCTGGAAGCCCTGCAGCCCCTCCAGGCGGCGGCCCCGGACGCGCCCATGCGCATCCGCACCGCCCTCGTCACCGCCCGCAGCGCCCCGGCCCACGAGCGCGCCATCCGCACCCTCATGGCCTGGAACATCCAGGTGGATGAAGCCATGTTCCTGGGCGGCCTGGAGAAGGCCGACTTCCTGCGGGAGTTCGAGCCCGACTTCTTCTTCGACGACCAGACGGGCTACTGCGACACCGCCGCCAAGGTGGGCCCCACGGGGCATGTGGTGAGCGGCGTGAAGAACGAGACTGGAAAGGGTTGAGACACCTCAGACACCTTCCGCCACCTTGGCCAGGGCGGCGTGGAACTCCGCCTTGCCCATGAGTTTCCGGACGGCGCCCGGCAGGGCCTGCTCGTAGGCCTGCTTCACGTTGCCTCCCCCGAACACACCGGCGGCGTGCTTGAAGGAGTCCATGACGGTGTCGGTGTAAACCTCGCGTCCCTGGGCGTCCCGGATGCGCACCAGGAAGCTCACCTCGGCCAGGCTGTCGCCGGAGAAGAACCCTGAGTTGTACCGGTGGATGAAGGTCAGCAACTCGATCTGAAGGGGCACCTTCCCGCCTTCTAGGTCGTATCCCCGGGCCCGCAGTTCCGTTTCGACCGCGCGCTTCAGCAGCGGGAGCACGTCCTCGTCGTTGAAGATGGGGGCGGTCTCGGCGCCGAAGGCGTTGATCTTCTTGGCCACTTCCCGCGTCGGGTTGGGCCGCAGGTCCTTGACCTCCACCTTGACCTTGATGGACTCGGCGCCCTTCACCTTCTCGACCGAGACGGGTCCCGGGTAGGCGATGTGGATGGTCTCCGTGGTGAAGGCGCAGCCCAGGCCCATCGCCACGCAGATCCCCGCGCCAGTGCTTCTGAGGAACATGCCCGTGTCCATGGCTCCTCCTGGTATAAAACTGACTTCATTTTACACCTTGTCGTCAAATACGCCGGCTGCGGTGCGATCCAAACCCGCGCCACTGCTAGACTCGGACCATCCGGAGGATCCATGTCCCGCAAGCTGGTGGAGTGCGTGCCGAACATCTCGGAAGGTCGGGATGCCGCGAAGATCAAGCAGGTGACGGATGCCATTGCGGCCGTGCCGGGCGTGGAGATCCTGGATGTGGATCCGGGGGCGGACACCAACCGCACGGTCATCACCTTCGTGGGCGAGCCCGAAGCCGTGCTGGAAGGCGCCTTCACCTGCATCCGGGAGGCCGCCAAGATCATCGACATGCGCCAGCACCACGGGGCTCACCCCCGCATGGGCGCCACAGACGTAACCCCCTTCGTGCCCGTGGAGGGCGTGACCATGGAGGACTGCGCGGAGCTGGCGCGGCGCCTGGGCAAGCGCGTGGCGGCCGAGCTGGCCATCCCCGTCTACCTCTACGAATCCGCCGCCTCGCGACCCGAGCGCCACAACCTGGCTGAGGTGCGCCGGGGCGAGTACGAGGGCCTGGAGAAGAAGCTCCAGGATCCCGCCTGGCTGCCCGATTTCGCCGCCCCCTACAACGCAGGGGCCGGGGCCTGCATCATCGGCGCCCGGGAGTTCCTGGTGGCCTACAACGTCACCCTGAACTCCAACGACAAGGCCCACGCCACCGACATCGCCTTCGAGCTGCGCGAGAAGGGCCGGGTGGCCCGCAGGGGCCGCGTGAAGCCCTACTACCAGGCCGGAGAGCTGATCTTCTATGCCGAGGGTTCCTTCCCTTGCGGCAACTGCGACTTCACGGGGGCCACCTGGCAGGAGGTGGTGGACCACTGCGCCGCGGCCCACGGCTACGACCTGCCGGCCCTCATGCGGCTCAATGACGCCGACCCCGCGAACCCCGTGGGCCAGAAGGTCCGCCGCCGGGGCCTCTACGACCACTGCAAGGCCATCGGCTGGTATGTGGACACCTACCGCCGCGCCCAGATCAGCATCAACCTCACGGACTACAAGCAGACCGCGCCCCACACCGTCCTCGAGACGGCACGCCAGCTGGCCGCCGAGCGCGGACTGGTGGTCACCGGCAGCGAGATCGTGGGCCTGGTGCCCTTCCAGTGCCTGCTGGCCTCGGGCCGCCACTACCTGAAGGCCATGGGCAAGTCCACGGGCGTGCCCACCTCCGACATCCTCCAGACGGCGGTGTTCTCCATGGGCCTGGGCGACGTGGCGCCCTTCGAGATCGAGAAGAAGGTGCTGGGTCTGCCCACCTACGATGCGAACGCGCTGGTCTCCATGTCCGTCCACGCCTTCACGGACGAGGTCAGCCGCGATACCCCGGCCCCCGGCGGCGGCTCCATCGCGGCCCTGGCGGGAAGCCTGGGCGCGGCCCTGGCCAGCATGGTGGCCAACTTGGCCCAGGGCGGCCCCGATGCCGAGAAGGACGCCAAGCTCATCGCCCTCGCCGAGAAGGCCCAGGCCCTCAAGGACCGCCTCATGGTGGCCGTGGACGCCGACACCAACGCCTTCAACGCCTTCATGGACGCCCGCCGTCTGCCCGACGCCACGCCCGAACAGAAGGCCGCCCGGCACGAGGCCATGCAGGCGGGCCTCAAGGTGGCCATCGACGTGCCTCTGGATACGGCGAAGACCAGCCTCGAGGCCCTGGAACTGGCCGGCGAGGCCGCCCGTCTGGGCAAGGTGGCCTCCATCACGGACGCGGCCGTGGGCGCGCAGATGGCTCACGCCGGCGTGCGCGGCGGCATCTGGAATGTCGTGATCAACCTCAAGGACATCACCGACGCGGGCTATGTGTCCGACATGCAGGCCCAGTGCGCGGATCTGCTCGCACGGTCCACGAAGCAGCTGGCCGAGGTCACGGCCTTCGTGGACCAGAAGCTGCTGGACCGACTGCAGAAGGCCAAGAAGTAGCTCTCAGCTATCAGCCATCAGCTCTCAGTTACTGGCTGCTGATAGCTCTGGTTCAGTCCGCCATCCAGAAGAACAGGGCTGTCATCCGCTTGGTGGCCAGATCGTGGCCAAAGTAGCCGCTGGCGGAGTGCACCAGGTCGGCCCGGTAGAGCAGCAGGCGGTTGAACGCGTTCGGCACGGAGACATCCGGATGCCAGGCCTGCAGCGGCAGGCCGGTCACGCCCAGGGCCTCGCGCAGGTTGGCGTGCGGCGGCGGGCAGAGGTTCCCTCCCAGGGCGCCGTTGGGATAGCGCAGGCGGAAGAAGGTCGTGCCCGCGGCCGCCGGGGCCTTCGGTGTTAGGTAGATCACGGCGGCGTAGCGGCAGAGCCGCCGGGAGTCCGTATGGGGCCGGGGCCCGGATTCCCGGGCGCCCACCACCTGCACCACGTTGTGGTTGAGGAATGCCCCGTCCGGCGCGGTCTCCGACCACAGGCGCCGGGCGCCGGTCAGCTCCCGGACCTTGGCTTCGACCCGGGCCAGTTCCTCCGGGGCCAGGGCGTCCCGCGAGCGCATGCCCGGCCAGGTCTCCTGGGTGTACGGGAAGCCCATCTCCCAGGCTTCCAGGGACCGGAAGCGCTCCACCAGGGCCATGGGATCCGGCAGGATGCCGTCCACGACCCAGTAGTCCCGCCCTTCGCTGGGCTTGCGGTACGGAAGCCGCGGCGGGGCCGGTGGGGGCATGGTCATGGATCTCGCTCCAGGGAGGAAAACCCACAGCCTACCCTGGCCACGAAAAAAGGGGGGCTTTCACCCCCCCCACTCCCCCCCCCCGGGGAGAGTTTCTAGGAACCCTTGCGGCCAACCCCTGGGCGTGGCGCTTCCTACCCTACGGCTTTAGAGTGGCGCAACTTGAGCAAAGGTGTCAGAAAAAAACGTGTTGCCATTTGCAATATTTGATCCCTATCCCAACACCTTTTCCGGGCTTAGCGATACCAAGGCATCATGGAAATCCGCCGAATCCGGAGGGGCGAACCACCGCATGGGGCTCAACCAGGGCTAC
This sequence comes from Geothrix alkalitolerans, assembly GCF_022808885.1. Taxonomy (NCBI): domain Bacteria; kingdom Pseudomonadati; phylum Acidobacteriota; class Holophagae; order Holophagales; family Holophagaceae; genus Geothrix; species Geothrix alkalitolerans. The sequence continues at coordinate 510,877 of NZ_JAKZLE010000002.1, forward strand.
ATCCACCGAGAGCAGTCGGACGCCACGGCAGCCGGACGGACCTTGCTGGCCCACCTGGCCGCCCGGTACCCTCTGGCGGGCCCGGACCTGTGGCGGACCAGGATCCTGGGCGGCCTGGTACGCCTCGACGGGGCCCCCGCCCTCCCCGATGCCATCCTCCGGGCCGGCCAGTGGATCACTTGGGCCCGCCCCCCCTGGGTGGAGCCTGAGGTTCCCCTCGCCACGGCGGTGCTCTACGAGGATGAAGACCTTCTCGCCGTGGCCAAACCCAGCGGCCTGCCCACCCTGCCCGGAGGCGGCGAATTCCTGGAGCACACCCTCCTGGCCCTGGTGCGCCGCCGGGCCCCGGAGGCCAGCCCCATGCATCGGCTGGGCCGGGGTACCTCGGGACTGGTGTTGTTCGCCCGCACTGCCTCCGCCCGAGGCCCGCTCCAGGCCGCCTTCCAGGATGGGCAGACTCGCAAGGTCTACCGGGCCCTCTGCCTGGGCCACCCCGCGCAGGACACCTTCGAGATTGCCACGCCCATCGGGGCGGTGCCCTACGGCCCCCTGGGTACGCTCCATGCCGCCACCCCGGACGGACGCCCCTCCCTCAGCCGGGTCGCTGTCCTGGAGCGTCGGATGGACGCCTCCCTGCTGGACGTGGAGATCCTCACGGGCCGGCCGCACCAGATCCGCATCCACCTGGCCTCCACGGGGCATCCCCTGGTGGGCGACCCGCTCTACGGCCCCGGTGGAGGCCCGCTCCCCGGCACCGAGGCCCTGCCCGGCGACCCGGGCTACCTGCTGCACGCCCACCGGCTGGAGCTGAGCCATCCCCGCACCGGCACCCCGCTCACCCTCGAATGCCAACCGCCGCCCCCCCTGCGGGCGCTTGATTCCAGCGAAAAGAAATCTTGAAGCGGAGGAGAACGGAGGAGCTGAGGAAAGCGGAAAAAAGAAGGGAAGTGAACCGCAGTCCCTCCGTTCTCCTCCGCATTTCAGCTCTCCTCCGCTTTTGGAATTCCTTATCCCTCACAGGCCGGGCGTGAAGGATTAGGAAGCCTCAGTTGTGCACGCCCGGCGCCTCGCGGCCAGTGCGCTCCACGTATTCGGCGTAGGTGCCCGGGAAGAGCATCGGGCCCTCGTGCTCCTCGCCCGCCAGTTCCAGCACGCGGTTGGCGAGGCCACGCAGGAAGGTGCGGTCGTGGGAGACGAAGAGCATGGTGCCCTCGAAGTCCTTCAGGGCCTCGATGAGCATCTCCTTCGTCGCCAGGTCCAGGTGGTTGGTCGGCTCGTCCAGCACCAGGAAATTGGGCGGATTGAACAACATGCGGGCCATGACCAGGCGCGACTTCTCGCCGCCGGAGAGCGCGCGGATGCGCTTGTCGACGTCGTCGCCGGAGAACTGGAAGGCGCCCAGCAGGTTGCGCAGAACGCCCAGGCCTTCCATGGGGAAGTCCTTCTGCATCTGCTCGAGCACGGTGAGCTCGGGATCCAGCAGGTCCAGGGCCTGCTGGGAGAAGTAGCCCAGGCTGAGACTGGCCCCCAGCTTCACGGTGCCCGAGTCCGGCGGGAGGGTCCCGGCCACCATCTTCAGCAGGGTGGACTTGCCGGCGCCGTTCCGGCCCATGACGCACCAGCGCTCCCCTCGGCGGATGTGGAGGGCGAACTGGTCGTAGAGCTTCTTCGGACCGTAGGCCTTGCAGACGCCCTCCAACATGGCCACGTCGTCGCCGGAGCGGCCGGGGATGCGGAAGTCCCACTTCACGATGCGGCGCCGCTTGGGGGGCTCCACGCGCTCGATCTTGTCCAGGGCCTTGATGCGGCTCTGCACCTGCGCGGCCTTGGCGGCGTGGGCGCTGAACCGCTCGATGAAGCGCTGCTCTTTGGCCAGCTTGGCCTGCTGCCGGGCGTAGGCGGCCTCCTGGTTGGCCTCACGGGCCTCCCGCTCCTTCGCGTAGAAGTCGTAGTTGCCGGAGTAGGTGACGATGTCGCCGCCGTCGATCTCCAGCACCTTGGTGACCACACGGTTCATGAAGTCTCGGTCGTGGCTGGTCATCAGGAGCGTGGCGGGCACGGACTTGAGGAAAGCCTCCAGCCAGAGGATGGACTCGATGTCCAGGTGGTTGGTGGGCTCGTCCATGAGCAGGACGTCGAAGTTGCCGAGCAGCACCTTGGCCATGGAGACGCGCATCTTCCAGCCGCCGGAGAGCGCCCCCACGTCGCCGTCGATCTGGGCGTCCTCGAAGCCGAGGCCGTGCAGGCAGGCCCGGGCCTTGGCCTCCAGCTCATAGCCGCCCAGGTGCTGGTACTCCTCCTGGACGTGGCCGAAGCGCTCCAGGATGGCCTCCAGCTCATCCGCCTTGTCCGGATCGGACATGGCGCGTTCCAGGTCCAGCAGCTCGTGGTGCAGGTCACCGAGGCGACCGCTGCCGGCGATGGCCTCGTCCAGCACCGGACGGCCCGCCATCTCGTCCACCTCCTGGCGGAAATAGCCCAGGGTGAGCTTCTTGGGAAGCGTCACCGTGCCATCGTCCGGCGCCTCCTCGCCCATGATCATGCGGAAGAGCGTGGACTTCCCCGCCCCGTTGGGCCCCACCAGGCCCACCTTCTCGCCGGGGTTCAGCTGGAAATCCGCCTCGATGAACAGGACCTGCTTGCCGTACTGCTTGCTGACGCTGGAGAACGAAATCATGGGAATCCGATGCGCAGAATGGGTCGCCCGACAGGCCTGGGCGGCGGAAGATCCAGAGACAGGGGATCGAGGTCGCGGAAAGCAGGATCCTCAAGCCTACGGTTCTTCTCAGGGTACCACAGGGGCCCCGCCGCGCCTGAAACCGCAACCAGGGGCACGAACACGGTGGGGGGGTGCGAATCCTGTCCAGGGTCAGACCGGGGCGCCCCCTCGGGGACCGTGCATGAGCTCGACCACGGCCTGATTCAGGCGCAGGCGGGTCTCGTGGCGCTCGAAGGCGCGGGTGATGTAGCGGGCGCGGATCTCCACCCCGTTCAGGGCTGGCACCACGTTCAGGCCTGGTGCGGCGGAGAAGGCCTGCACACGGTAGCGGGCCGTGGCACGCTTCCACTCCTGTTCCGCCAGGCGGGCGTTGGCCTCGGTCTGCTGCTCCACCAGCTTCTGGACGCCGTCGATGACGGGATAGGGATCCTGGCCCAGCGGGATCAGAACCCGCAGTTCGTCCCACATCCACTTGCCCGAGGTGGAGAAGTTGAAGAAGTGCCCCTCGATGGCGAAGTTGTTCACGAAGGCCACGCGGCGCCCGGTGGGGTGTCCGGCATCGCTCCAGCTGCCCGTTTCCAGCACCACCGTGCGCAGCAGGCCGATCTCCACGACCTCGCCGCCCACGCCGCGGATCTCCACCCAGTCACCCACGCGGATGCCGTTGCGACCCATGAGGATGAACCAGCCGAAGAAAGCCACGATGAAGTCCTTGAGCGCCACCGTGAGGCCCGCGCCCGCCAGGCCCAGCACGGTCGTGATCTGCCCCGGCATGCCGAAGATCACGAAACCGATGGCCAGGGTGCACAACACCTGGACGCAGAGCTTCACCACGGTCCGCAGGGTTCCAGAACCCTTCTTGTCGCCCGCGGCCGCGCGGTGGAAGAGCTGGTCGATGGCCAATCCCGCCAGGTAGGCGGTCGCCACCAGGCCCAGTACCCACAGGAGACGAGAGAGCAGCGTGTGGAGGGCGGCATTCCGCTGGACATCGGCAATGCTCATCCAGCTGGCGTACACCTCCGCCAGTTCCTGCTGATCGAGGATGCGCCGGTTCATGCTGGCGAGTCGCTGCTGTACATCGCCGTAGCGCCTCAGGTAGGAGACGGCTTCCTTCGCCTGTTCCCGTCCGGCGTCCGCCCCTCCTCCGGCCGCCCCCTTCACCAAGTTCGACGCCCAGAACTTGGCAGCCTCCCGATCCTCTTTCTCCTTGTTGGCCTGGGCCTCGATGGTGACGCGGCGCTGCGACAGGGCCTGGGCCTTGGCCTGGGCGGCCTGACGGGCCTGGATCAGACGGGCCAGCTTGCCGCGCTGCACCCGCCATTCGCTCAGGCGGGCCAGGAGGCTCCCGGCCGGGAAGGCGGAGGCGGGACGGCCCACCGCGACGATCTGGGCGGATTCCTTGTCGCCGGCCTCGAAGGCTTCCTTCAGCCTGCGGATCCGTGCCTGGGGATCACCCCCGGCCCGGGCCAGGTCCTCGGAAGCCGCCTCCAGCTCGTCACGGTCCAGCTCCAGCTGGGCCTTGGCGACATCCAGCTGATCCTCCAGGGGCCCTTTCTGGGACTCCCGGGCGGCAGCAAGCTGCTTGGTCAGCCGATCGATGGTCTGCTTGTCAGCCTCGAAGGTAGCCAGGGCCTTGGCTTTGAGGTCAGTCAGTTCCTTGAGCTCGGGCGTCTGCTGCATCTGGGTGCCGGCCACCCGACGAAGTGCGGCGGCGAAGGCCAGATCCACCTCGTGATTGGCAAGCCGCTCGGCCTGCCGGGCCAGCTGCTGCTCCTCCGGCGTCGTGGCCAGGGTCAGGAGCAGCCTCGCCGTGAGCAGGGGGCTCTGGTCCACCACCCACTCGCGCACGGGGGCCGCGCGGCGCGCCCCCTTCTTCTTCGCGGCGCTTCCCTCTTCGGACTGCACCACCGGGGGCCGTTCGCGGGTCCACATCCAGCCGGCGACAGACGCCCCACAAAGGAACAGCAGGATGGCCGCGGGGATGAATGGACGGAGTTTCATCCCCTCCAGACAATCATGAATCGGGATGGAACGCAAAAACCCCGGAGGGTCATCTCCGGGGTTTTTGGTGTCTCGGCCAAGCAATGGCGCTGCAGCGAGGGCTCAGCCCTTCTTCGGCGCGGGGGCCTTCTCCTTGGCACAGTCGGGGCAGCCCTTGCAGGAAGCGGCCTTGTTCTTTTCGCAGCAGGCCATCCTGCAGCCTTTCTTGGGCTCGGGCTTCTTCTCCTCGGCGGCGTAGCCCGCCAGGGCGAAGGAGCTTACCAGGGCCAGCACCAGCATCTTCTTCATTGAATTCTCCATCATCGCGGGACACGGCCCCACCGGAGCACCATAGCCGCACCCGGGGCATTGTCCAAATGAATTGGGATCAGTGCCCGAACAGGTTCTTCAGCACCATGGCGGCCATGGCGGGGTTGGCGCCCAGCCGGCGCTTCATGTAGGCGATGGCGAACTTCCAGTCCTCCGCGAAGGGGACGTAAAGGCGCATGATCTGCCCGCGCTTCACGATCTCCTGCTGGATCTCCGAGCGGGGGACACCCATCAGCATCTGGAACTCGTAGGCGTCCTTCGCCACGCCCTTCTTGTCCAGATGGTCTATGCAGCGCCGGATCAGGGGCTCGTCGTGGGTGGCGATCTCGGGGTAGTGGCCGTGGTCCAGCAGCAGCTGCACGTACTCGAAGAGCTTCTCCTTCATGTCGCGCTTGTCCTGCAGTGCGACCTCCGCGGGCTCCCTGTATATGCCGATGCAGATGCGCACCTTGCAGGGCTTGAGGTGGAGCGCCTTGATGTCCTCGCCGGTCCGGAAGAGGCGGCTCTGCAACACAATTCCGAAGTTGTCGAACTCGTTCCGGATGGCCTTGAACATCCGCAGGGTGACATCCGTGAAGTGCCGGTCCTCCATGTCCAGGGTGATGTGGACCCCGTGCACGGCCGCCGCGGCCACGATGCGGCGGAGGTTCTCCTGGCAGTAGGCCTCGCTCTCGTTGATGCCGAGCTGCGTGGGCTTGAGGCTGATGCTGGCGTTGCGGCGATCCTTCACCGCCTCGATCATGCGGAAGTACACCTGGACGGTGGCTTCCACGTCCTCGCGCTTGAACACCTCCTCGCCCAGCAGGTCGAGGGTCGAGTAGAGCCCGGCCTTGGTGTGGATCTCGTCGACCTTGGCGATGCCACTGGCGATGCCCTTGCCCGCGCAGTACGGCGCGGCGAAGGTGCGAACCAGGCCACCCGGCATGAGGTCCAGAACGATGCGTTTCAGATCCACGGTGTTCCTCCCGTCATTCCTGCGTTTCCCGGCCCTTCGACACGACCGGACAGCCCTATAAATATACCGGTCTCCGTCCACCGCAGGGCGCCCCGCGCCGCGACATGTGACCGGGGAGACAGCACGAAAAAGCCCGCGGACTTTGGATCCGCGGGCTTCTGGTCTGGTGGTCCCTCCCGGACTCGAACCGGGGACCCTCTGATTAAGAGTCAGATGCTCTAACCAACTGAGCTAAGGGACCACGAGCAAAAGAAAGTCTACCAGGATGGAACCGGAACGCAAGCGCTCGTTCCCCGCCCCATTCCTAGAGGCTGGGCATCTTCATGGCCTGGCGAACCTCCACCATCGTTTCGGCGGCCACGGCACGGGCCCGGGCGCTGCCGTCCTGCAGCACGGCCTCCAGATCGGCCGGGCGGGCCAGAGAGGCCTCGATCTTCTCCCGCAGGGGCTCGATGCGCTGGATCATGGCCTCGGCCACCCGTTTCTTGCAGTCGAAGCAGCCGATGCCCGCCCGGCGGCACTCGGTGTTCACCATCTGCACGGTGGCGTCGTCGCTGAAGAGCTTGTGGAAGTCGAAGACGGGACAGATGTCCGGGTTGCCCGGATCGGTCTTGCGGACGCGGGCGGGATCCGAGGCCATCTGGCGCGTGCACTTCTCGAGAATGGTCGCGTTGGTATCCCTCAGGTAGATGCAGTTCCCGTAGCTCTTGGACATCTTGCGGCCGTCGAGGCCGGGCACCTTGGGTGTCGGGGTGAGCACGGCTTCAGGCTCGGGAAAGACCTCCTCCTTGTAGAGGAAGTTGAAGCGGCGGAGCACCTCGCGGGCCAGCTCGATGTGGAAGAGCTGGTCCTCGCCCACGGGCACCTTGCGGGCCTTGTAGAGGATGATGTCCGCGGTCATGAGCAGGGGGTAGCCCAGGAAGCCGTAGCTGCCGAGGTCCGCCACGGCGTTCTGCAGCTTCTCCTTGTAGGTGGGCACCCGCTCCAGCCAGGAGAGCGGCGTCACCATGGACAGCAGCAGGTGCAGTTCGGCGTGCTCCTTCACCAGGCTCTGGACGAAGATGGTGGCCTTCTGCGGATCGAGGCCCGCCGCGAGGTAGGTGGCCGTCAGCTCCAGCGTGGCGGGCCAGATCTCCTCGACCGCCTCGTACTTCGACGTCAGCGCGTGCCAGTCCGCGATCATGTAGAAGGCCTCGCCCTGGCCCTGGAGCCGCGTGAAGTTGTCCAGGGCTCCCACCAGGTGGCCGATGTGCTGGGAGCCCGAGGGCTGGATGCCGGAAAGGATGCGTTGCATGAAAGCTCCGAGGGTGCGCGTGAATCAGAAGTGGAGGACGAGGCGGGCGACGATCTCGATGCCGTAGAACACCAGCCCGAACACGGGGCCCAGGACATAGCCCAGGAGGCCCGTGAGGGCCAGCACGATGAGGATGCCGCCCATCCAGGGTTGGACCCGGTCGAACTTCGGCAGCCAGCGCCAGGGCAGGAAACCCCGCAGGATGCCGGCGCCATCGAGTGGTCCCATGGGCAGCAGGTTGAAGAGGGCCAGGCCGATGTTGATGAGCACCAGGCGACCGAGCAGAGCCAGGAAGAGGGTCGTGGTCGTGCCCAGCTGAAGCATCTGGAGGCTCTCCACCTTGCCGGCCAGGAGCGACCGGGCGAAGACCCGGAACTCCATCTCAGGCACGGGCGCCACGCCCTTCACCACCATGAGCATGATCCCCAGGAAGACCACGGCCTGGACCAGGTTCGAAGCGGGCCCCGCGCTGGCCACGAAGGCGTAGCCCACGCGCTGGGTGAACCGGCGGGTCAGCTTGCGCGGATCCACGGGCACGGGCTTGGCCCAGCCGATGAACGGGAAGCCCGTGGCCATGCCCAGCAGGGGAAACACGAAGGTGCCCAGCAGGTCCATGTGGGCGAGGGGGTTCAGGGTCATCCGGCCGAGCCGGGCGGCCGTGTCGTCCTCCAGCAGGTAGGCCGCCGTGGCATGGCTGGCCTCGTGCACGCTCAGGCTGAAGAGGAGGGCCACATAGCTGACGAGGATGGTGGGGAGGGAAAGGCTGTCGAACACCTGGACTCCGGCAATCCCCCAGTGTACAGGCTGCGACTCAGAGCCCCAAAGCAGCCAGGGCACGACCCAGGTCGCGGGTGTCGGCGCCCAGGCCCAGCCGCAGCAGGAACTCTGTGTTGCCCTCCCCTCCCTTGATGGGACTTACCGCCAGGTCCAGCGGCCGCAGGTCGGTGCCGGCGAAGAAGGCCCAGGTCTCCTCCAGCACGCGACGGTGGACGGCGGGATCGCGGACGATGCCCCCAGCACCCACGTCATCGCGGCCCGCCTCGAACTGGGGCTTCACCAGCAGCACCGCCTCCGCGCCGGGTTCCAGGCTGGGCAGCACCGGCGGGATGGCGAGCCTCAGGGAGATGAAGCTCAGGTCCGCCACGAGGAGGCTGCAGCGCTCGGGGATGGCGGCGGGATCCCAGGTGCGGAGGTTCACCTGCTCCATGGACACCACCCGCGGATCGCTGCGGAGCTTCCAGTGGAGCTGGTTGGTGCCCACGTCGACGGCGTAGACCTTGGCCGCACCCCGCTGGAGCAGGCAGTCCGTGAAGCCGCCCGTGCTGGCGCCAGCATCGAAGCAAGTCCGGCCCGTGGGATCGATGCCCCAGCGGTCCAGGGCCCCGGCCAGCTTGAGCCCGCCCCGGCTCACGAAGGGGAGCGCGTAGCCCCGCAGCCGGATGACGGCGGCCTCGTCCACGGCCGTGCCCGCCTTGGTGACGGGCCGGTCCTCCACCAGCACGTCGCCCGCGAGGATGCGGGCCTGGGCCTTGGCGCGGGTCTCGCACAGGCCGCGCTGCACCAGGAGCTGGTCCAGCCGGACCTTAGTCACGGGTCGCCTTCTTCTGCCGGGCCAGTTCCTTGCGGTAGGTACCCACGTTCCGGTTGTGGTCGCGCAGGTTCCCCGCGAAGCTGTGGCCGCCTCTTCCCGTAGCCACGAAATAGAGGTCCTTGCCGGGGAGCGGCTCCTTCGCCGCCGCGATGGCCGAGGGGCCGGGAACGGCGATGGGCGTGGGCGGCAGGCCCTTCACGGTGTAGGTGTTGAAGCGGCTGGGCCGCCGGATGTCCTCCGGCGTGGGCGCCGTGAAGCGCAGGTCCCCGGAGAGCCACCGGGCATACAGGCTGGTGGGATCGCACTGGAGGCGCATGCCGATCTTCAGCCGCTTCAGGTAGACGCCCGCCACCCGGGGCTGCTCCTCGGGCAGCTTCGTCTCCTTCTCCACCAGGCTCGCCAGAATCAGGGTCTCGTAGGGCGGCAGCGCCCCGCCATCAAGCCTGGGGCGGATCTGGGTCCGGAAGGCCTCCACCAGCATGAGCATGATCTCCTCCGGCTCCATGGCGTGGTGCAGCTTGTAGGTGGCCGGCGCGACAAGGCCCTCCAGGCTTTCGGCATCCTCGAATCCGGCCGTGCGGGCGAGCCGGGGGCTCTTCCACAGGGTCCAGAAGACTTCCTCTGGCACGAAGTCCTTGAGGCGCTTTTGCACGGCCCAGGCGTGGGCCCCCTCGGGGATGGACACCGGGGTGAAGTGGATCTCCGCCCGGCGCAGCTTCCCCGTGACGTCCGACAGGCTGGCCCGGGGCTCGAACGTGTACTCGCCGCGGATGAGCTGGAGCTTCCGGGCCCGAGCCCAGAGCTTGAAGAGCGAGGCGGACCGGATCACCCCGTCCCGCTCGAGCTGGTCGGCGATCTGGTTGATGTTGGCGCCCTTCTTCACCAGGACGGTGGCCTCCTGGCGGAGGGGGCCCTGGCCCTTCCAAGCCCACCAGCCGCCCGCCACCGGAGCCGCGGCCAGAATGAGGATGGCCAGGAAGAGCCGGAGGGACATGGAAGATCGCGCCATGCCTCCAGAATGCCGTGATAGCGTGGATCCATCCACCCAAGGAACCCAATGAGCGCCCCCGGCTACCGCCGCCACGTCGGATTGTTCTCGGCCACCATGCTCATCGCCGGCTCGATGATCGGCTCGGGCGTGTTCATCGTCGCCGCCGACATGGTGCGAACGGGGGGCTCGGGGGGCTTCCTGCTGGCGGCATGGGGGCTCACGGCCCTTCTGACCTTGTTCGCCGCCCTCAGCTACGGCGAGCTGGCGGGGATGTTCCCCCAGGCCGGCGGCCAGTACACCTACCTGCGCGAGACCTACGGCCCCGCCGTGGGCTTCCTCTACGGCTGGACCTTCTTCGTGGTCATCGAGTGCGGCACCATCGCCGCCGTGGCCGTGGGCTTCGGGAAGTACCTGGGCAGCTTCCTGCCGGCGGTCACCGACTCGGCCTGGATGGGGCCCCACCTGGACGTGCCCCTGATGAAGGTCACCCACGCCATCGCCGTGGGGCCCTACCACCTGGGGCTCACGCCCTCCCGCCTCTCCGGCATCGCCGTGGTGCTGCTGCTGAGCGCCGTGAACCTCTACGGGGTGAAGCTGGGCTCCCGCATCCAGGATCTCTTCACCGTGGCCAAGATCGGCGGCCTCGCGGCCCTGGTGCTGCTGGGCCTGCTGCTGAAGCCCGCCGTGGCCCCTTCCCAGGCCCCCTTCGTCGCCGGAGACAGCGCCGCCCTGCCCTTCCTCACGGCCCTGCTGGTGGTGCAGACCGGCAGCCTCTTCTCCGCCGACGCCTGGAACGCCATCACCTTCATCGCCGGAGAGGTGAAGGAGCCGAGGCGGACCATCCCCTACGCCCTGCTCGTGGGAACGACCCTGGTCTGCGGCCTCTACATCCTGGCCAACGCGGCCTACCTCCGGGTGCTCGGCCCCACGGGCATCGCCCACGCCCCCCAGGACCGCGTGGGCAGCGCTGCCCTGCAGGCCCTGCTGGGCAGCGGCGGCGGACTCATCATGGCCGGCAGCATCCTGATCTCGATGTTCGGCTGCCTGAACGGGCTCATCCTCTCCGGGGCGCGCGTGTACCAGCGCATGGCGGAGGACGGCCTGTTCTATCCAAAGGCGGCCAGCCTCAACGAGCACGGAGTCCCGGGCTTCGGCCTGTGGATCCAGGCGCTCTGGACCTGCGCACTCACCCTCACGGGCACCTACGGCCAGCTGCTGGACTTCGTGATGCTGCCCACGATCCTCTTCTACGTCCTGGCCGTGGGCGGGATCTTCCTCCTGCGCTGGCGGCGGCCCGACCTGGAGCGGCCCGTGAAGGTCTGGGGCTACCCCTTCGTTCCGGGGCTGTACCTGTTCGGCGCCATCGCCATCATCGGCGCCCTGTTCATCCACCGTCCCAGCTATTCCTGGCCTGGCCTGGCCCTGGTGGCCCTGGGCTGGCCGGTCTACCTCGCCGTGAAGCCCCGCGCCGCGGCCCCTGAAGGGAGTCTCCCGTGACCCACCCCGTGACCCGCATTGTCGTTCTCGGAGCCGGCCGCGTCGGCGGCGCCATGGCAAAGGATCTGGCCCCGGACTTCCAGGTGACCGTCGCCGACCGCTCTGAAGCCGCCCTGGCCCGCATGAGGGGCGCGGGCCTGGCCACGCGTCCCGCGGATCTGGCCACCCCTGCCGGCGTGAAGGCCGCCGTGGCGGACGCGGACCTGGTGGTGGGCGCCGTGCCGGGCTTCATGGGCTTCGCCACGGCCAAAGCCGTCCTGGAGGCCGGCAAGCCCCTGGTGGACATCTCCTTCTTCGACGAGGACTGCTTCGAGCTGGACGCCCTGGCGAAGGCAAAGGGCCTCACCGCCATCGTGGACTGCGGCGTGGCGCCGGGTTGCGGGAACATCATCCTGGGCGACACCGCCCGCCAGTGGGACCACGTGGACGCCTTCGAGTGCCTGGTGGGCGGCCTGCCTGTCGTGCGGACCTGGCCCTATGAATACAAAGCGGGATTCAGCCCCATCGATGTCATCGAGGAGTACACCCGGCCCGCCCGCTACGTGAAGGACGGCCACACGGTGACGCTGCCGGCGCTCTCGGAGCCGGAGTTGCTGGACTTCGAGGGCCTGGGCACCCTGGAGTCCTTCAACACGGACGGCCTCCGCAGCCTCATCCGGAGCTTCCCCCAGGTGCCGGACATGAAGGAGAAGACCCTCCGCTACCCCGGCCACATCGAGAAGATGCGCATGCTGCGGGAATCCGGTTTCTTCCGGAAGGAGAAGCTCCAGGTGGCTGGCGTGGAGATCAGCCCGCTCGACCTGACCACCGCCCTGCTCTTCCCCATGTGGTTCATGGAGGAGGGCGACGAGGACTTCACGATCATGCGGGTCACGGTCTCCGGCCTCAAGGACGGCCAGCGCATGCGCCGGGAGCTGAACCTGCTCGACCGCTACGATCCCGTCACGAAGACCACCTCCATGGCCCGGACCACCGGCTACACCTGCACCGCCGCCGTCCGCCTCCTCGCCAGCGGCGGCTATTCGCACCAGGGCGTCAACCCGCCGGAATTCCTGGGGCAGGAGCCCGGCGCCTGGGACTTCATCCGGGGGGAACTCGCCAAGCGCGGCGTGGTGTTCACTGAATCCTGATCAGCCGTTCAGCTCCCGGTGCCGCACCGTGAGGGCAGCCACATCATTCCGGAGCCGGTGGGCGAGCAGCTCCACCAGGGCCACGGAGCGGTGCTGGCCGCCGGTGCAGCCGATGGCCAGGGTGTGGTAGGCGCGGCCCTCCTGCCGCACCAGGGGCAGGGACCAGCGCAGCCACGACTCGGCCCGCTCCAGAAACTCCCGGAAGTCCGGTGATTCCAGCAGGTATTCCTGCACGGCGGAATCGCATCCCGTAAGGGGCTTGAGGGCTTCGACATAGTAGGGGTTGGGCAGGAAGCGGGCGTCCAGCACGACGTCCGCATCCGCCGGCACGCCCTTCTTGAACCCGAAGCTGAGGAGCCGGACCGCCGTGCCCCGGGTCGGCAGCTGGGGCACCAGGGTTGCGATGCGCTGGCGCAGGTCTGCCAGGCTCAGACCCGTGGTGTCGAGGATGGTGGTGGCCAGGGCGCGGATGGGGGCCAGCAGCTCCCGCTCCCGCTGGATGCCTTCGCCCGCGGAGCCCAGCAGGGCGAGGTGGTGGGGTCGCCGGGTTTCGGAGTACCGGCGCAGCAGCACGCTGTCGTCCGCCTCCACGAAGACCACCTGCACCGGAACCTGGCTGGCGGCCAGCCGCTCCAGCAGGGGACCGAACGCCTGCGCGAAGTCCGCCTGGCGGCTGTCCATCCCCACCACCAGCCGCTCCCGGCCGGGCCGGAGCTTCGACTCCAGCTCGATCAAGGGTTCCAGGAGACGGGGCGGAACGTTGTCCAGGGCTGTGCAGCCGCTGTCCTCCAGCGCGCCCAGCACCGAGTGGCGGCCGGCGCCGGAGAGTCCCGTGACGACGATGAGTTCCATGGACTAGAAGCTATCAGCTGTCAGCTGTCAGCCATCAGCAAAAACAGCGGGCCCCAACCGGGGCCCGCCGATAGCTGACAGCTGATGGCTGAGAGCTAATCCTCCAGTCCGCCCGCCGTGAAGCGCAGCACCCGCTGGATGCCCTCGGGGGCGTTGCCCTGTTCGTCGGGGCCCAGCTCGATGGTCTCGCCGGGACCCCGGAAGAGGTCCTCGTCTGGCGTGTAGGCCGGCTGGGGCTCCACGCGATAGAGGTAGGAGATGATCTCGTCCTCGTAGCCGAAGCGCATCTGCTCGAAGTATTCGTAGCTCTCGCGCTTGTACTCCACGAGGGGATCCTTCTGACCGTAGCCCCGGAAGCCGATGGCCTCCTTCAGGTGGTCCATGACCAGCAGGTGGCGCTTCCAGGCCGCGTCGATGATCTGGAGGATGGACCAGCGCTCGTAGCTGCGCATGCCCTCGCCGCCCAGCCGCTCGTCCTTGCCCTCGTAGTACTTCTGCACCAGCGCGATCAGCGCCTCGGAGGCCTGGGCCTGGGGCATGTGGCCGACGGCGTCGACCTCCTCGCCAGAGAGGGTGAACAGCTGCTCCACGCGCTCGCGGAACCCGGCGAGATCGCGCTCGCCCTTGTCCTGCAGGAAGTCGTTGGCCAGCCCCTCGGCGATCTCCCCGGCGACGCGCAGCACGTAGTCCTTGGTGTTGCCCTTGAGGATCTCCGTGCGCAGGCCGTAGAAGAAGATGCGCTGCTTGTTCATCACGTCGTCGTACTCGAGCAGATGCTTTCGGATCTCGAAGTGATGGGCTTCCACCCGCTTCTGGCTCCGCTCGATGGCCCGGGTGACCATGCCGGCCTCGATGGGCTCGTCATCGTTCATGCCCATGGCGCCCATGAGGTTCTTGATGCGGTCGCCGCCGAAGATCCGCATCAGGTCGTCCTCGAGGGACAGGTAGAAGCGGCTGCTGCCGGGATCGCCCTGGCGGCCGGCGCGGCCGCGGAGCTGGTTGTCGATGCGGCGACTCTCATGGCGCTCGGTGCCGAGGATGTGCAGGCCGCCGAGGCCCACCACCTCTTCGTGCTCAGCCGCGGTCTGCTGGCGCATCTGCTCCACGAGGGCGGAGAATTCGGCGGTCTCGAGCCCCTCCTCGTCGTAGAGGGCGATGCTCTGCTTCTTGGCTTCCATCCGGGCCATGCCCTCGGGATTGCCGCCCAGGATGATGTCCGTGCCGCGGCCGGCCATGTTGGTGGCGATGGTGACCGCGCCCTTGCGGCCGGCCTGGGCCACGATCTCGGCCTCGCGCTCGTGGTGCTTGGCGTTGAGCACCACGTGGGGGATGCGGGCCGCCTTGAGAGCGTCGGCGAGGTCCTCGCTGCTCTCGATGCTGGCGGTGCCCACCAGGACCGGCTGCCCCTTGGTGTGGAGCTCCCGGATCTCTTCGACGATGGCCTTCTTCTTCCCCTTGCGGGTCGAATACACCGTGTCCGCGAAGTCCTTGCGGATCATGGGCATGTTCGTGGGGACGATGATGACGTCGAGCTTGTAGATGGAGTGCAGTTCCGTGGCCTCGGTCTCGGCCGTGCCGGTCATGCCGGCGAGCTTGCCGTACATGCGGAAGAAGTTCTGGAAGGTCACGGTGGCGAGGGTCTGGTTCTCGGCGTTGACCTCCACGCCTTCCTTGGCCTCGATCGCCTGATGCAGGCCGTTGGACCAGCGGCGGCCCGGCATGAGACGTCCCGTGAACTCGTCCACGATGACCACTTCCATGCCCTTGCCGTCCTCCTTGGGACGCACCATGTAGTCCACATCCAGCTTGTAGAGGTTGTGGGCCAGCAGGGCCTGGTTGAGGCCGTGCAGGGTCTCGATGCTGCCCGGATCGTAGAGGTTGGCGACGCCGAGCAGCTGCTCAGCGCGGTGGATGCCGTCATCCGTGAGCATCACCTGGCGGTCCTTCTCGTCCACCTTGTAGTCGACCTCGAGCTTGAGCTTGGGGACGATGGCATCGATGCGGAAGTACTTGGACGTGTCCTCCTCGCTGCTGCCGGCGATGATGAGCGGCGTGCGGGCCTCGTCGATGAGGATGGAGTCCACCTCGTCGACGATGGCGTAGTGGAAGCCGCGCTGGGTGAACTCCTCCAGGTCCCACTTCATGTTGTCGCGGAGGTAGTCGAAGCCCAGCTCATTGTTGGTGGCGTAAGTGATGTCGCAGGCATAGGCGTCGCGGCGCTCCTGGTCGTCGAGGCCATGCTGGATGATGCCGATGGTGAGACCGAGCCAGGAGTAGAGGCGACCCATCCACTCGGCGTCGCGCCGAGCCAGGTAGTCGTTCACCGTGACCAAGTGGGCGCCCTTGCCCGCCAAGGCGTTGAGGTAGAGGGGGAGCGTGGCGGTGAGGGTCTTGCCCTCGCCTGTCCTCATCTCGGCCACCTTGCCCTCGTGCAGAACCATGCCGCCCACGAGCTGGACGTCGAAATGCCGCATCTTGAGGACGCGCTTGCTGGCCTCGCGGGCCACGGCGAACGCCTCGGGCAGGATGTCCTCCAGGGTGGCGCCGTTGGCCAGCTTCTCCTTGAGGTAGGGCGTCTTGGCCTTCAGGGCCTCGTCACTCAGCGCCGAAATCTCAGGTTCCAGGGCGTTGATGGTCTGGACCTTGGCCCACAACCGCTTCAGCTCCCGATCGTTCTTGGAACCGATGAGTTTCTTCAGGAGATTGTCGATCATGGACCCGTCCAGTCGCGTAAACCATTGATTGTAGCCTGACGGGTCCCTGATTCCCAGCGGAGGTGCGGCATCCCAAGCCTGCTTGGTTGCCGAAGTTACCCTGTCCAGGCAAACTGATCGTTTGGAAAATGGAGAAAGCATGGCCCTCGAACGCACTTTTGCCATCGTCAAGCCCGACGCCGTCAAGGACGGCCACATGGGTGAGATTCTCACCGCCATCGAGCAGAGCGGCCTGAAGATCGTGGGCCTGAAGCTCACCCGCCTCACCCCCGCCATCTGCCAGGGTTTCTACCACGAGCACGTGGGCAAGGGCTTCTACGCTGAGCTGGAGGCCTTCATGACCGAGGGCCCTGTGGCGATCATGGTGCTCGAAGGCGAGAACGCCATCCTCCGCTGGCGCGACCTCATGGGCGCCACCAACCCCGCCAATGCCGCCGAGGGCACCCTCCGCAAGCGCTTCGGCGCCAGCATCGGCCGCAACGCCACCCACGGCAGCGACAAGCCCGAGAGCGCCAAGTTCGAAGTGAGCTACTTCTTCAACGCCTTCGAGCAGTTCTGATCGTTTCGGGGCGCAGCCCCCTGCGGAAATCGGCGCCGATCGGCGCCGATTTCCGTATGAACGGAGGGTGGACGGAACCTCACCCCTCCATCACCGCCTGCAGGGCGGCCTGGCAGAGGCGCCTCACGCCCGTCTGCAGATCCGCGCTCTGGAGGGTCTTCTCGCTGAGCCACTGGCCACCGGGCGGCGGCGGGGGCACCAGATCCTCGGGCGCTTTGGTGCGGAGCAGGTGGCTCAGGTAGAGGCGCTGCTGGCCTTCGAGGCCCTCAATGCGGAGCAGCCAGGGCGTGGGCAGGCGGCTGGTGCGCTCGTCGAACACCACCGGGAGCTTGGAGCCATCCACGAACCGGTAGGGCATGCCCCAGCCGGCCTCGATCTGCGCGCTCAACAGGGCTGTGGGCAGGAAGCCCGGCGACCATGGGATCTGGACCGGCATGAGCAGG
The DNA here is from genome assembly GCF_022808885.1 of Geothrix alkalitolerans. Taxonomy (NCBI): domain Bacteria; kingdom Pseudomonadati; phylum Acidobacteriota; class Holophagae; order Holophagales; family Holophagaceae; genus Geothrix; species Geothrix alkalitolerans. The sequence goes on from NZ_JAKZLE010000002.1 coordinate 527,932, forward strand.
CCCCGGTTCGGCGCGTGGGGCGAGGGCACCAGCAGCACGTAGGGCGTCCGTCGGCCATGGATCAGCACGCCCTCGATGAAGGTCGTGAGATGGACCCGGCCCTCCGCCATCAGCGGCCCCCTGCGGTTTCCAGTTCCTGCATGATGCGGTCGCGGGCGGCGGCCACCTCGGCCGCGGCGGCCTCAGGCTTGAGTTTGAGGACCTCCTTGGTGCGGCGGTCGCGCAGCTCCACGATGCCGTCCTTCAGACCCTTGGCGCCCACGGTGAGGCGCAGGGGGAAGCCCAGCAGGTCGGCATCCTTGAACTTGGCGCCGGGGCTCATGCCCTCGCGGTCGTCGTGGAGCACCTCGAAGCCGGCCTTCTCCAGGTCCGCTTCGACTTGGGAAGCCACGCCAGACACCTCTGGATTGGCCGGGTCCAGGCAGACGATGTGAACCTGGTAGGGCGCGATGGGCCAGGGCCAGATGATGCCATCGGCATCGTAGTTCTGCTCGACGGCGGCGGCCACGGTGCGCGTGATGCCGATGCCGTAGCAGCCCATCACCATGGGGTTCTCCTTGCCCTGCTCGTCCAGGAAGGTGCAGCCCATGCTCTTGGAATACTTCAGGCCCAGCTTGAACACCTGGCCCACCTCGATGCCGCGGAAGGCCTGGTACGTCCCCTTCCCGCAGCGGGTGCAGGTGTCGCCCTCGGCGGCCATGCGCAGGTCCGTGTAGGTGCAGCCCGGCAGGTCGCGCACGGGATCCAGCCCGAAGTGGTGGTAGTCCGTTCGGTTCGCGCCGCAGGTGAGGTTCACCGCGCCTTCCAGGCTGCGGTCGATCAGGAACTGGACATCCTTCAGGCCCACCGGCCCCATGAAGCCGCTCTTGGCGCCGGTGAAGGCCTCGGCCTCCTCCAGGGGCATCATCTCCATCTCGGCCGCCCCGATGGCGTTCTTCACCTTGACGGGATTGACCTCGTGGTCGCCCCGCAGCACCGCGCCCACCAGCTTCGTGGCTCCGTCCGCGAAGCTGGCGCGGTAGAGGAAGAACTTGCTGGTCTGGGTGATGGGCATGCCATTCGGGTGATCCGCATCGATCATCCCCGCCGCCTGCTCCACCTGCCCCACCACGCCCGGCGTGCGGAAGTGGTCCTTCTTCAGCTCGAAGGCCTTCCCATGTTCTCCGGCGCGCAGCGCCGGAGCCTCCGTCTTCTCGATGTTCGACGTGTAATCGCACGCATCGCAGCTGAGGATGGCGTCCTCGCCGCTGCCCGCCAGCACATGGAACTCGTGGGTGAAGCTGCCGCCAATGGCCCCGCTGTCGGCCTCCACCGGGCGGAACTTCACACCCAGGCGGCCGAAGATCCGCTTGTAGGCATTGAACATGGCCCAGTATTCGCGGTCCGCGCAGGCGTCGTCCACGTGGAAGGAGTAGCCGTCCTTCATGGTGAACTCACGGCCCCGCATGAGGCCGAAGCGGGGCCGGCGCTCGTCGCGGAACTTGGTCTGGATCTGGAACAGGTTCATGGGCAGCTGCTTGTAGCTGCGCACGTTCTTCCGGACGATGTCGGTGATGACCTCTTCGTGCGTGGGGCCGAGGCAGAAGTTGTAGAACTCACGCTCGTCGGGCTTCTCGCCGCGAGCGCGGCGCTCGGCCACTTCCGCTTTCGCCTTGCGGTCGCAGAAGCGCAGCAGCTCGTCGCCGTAGAACTTCCAGCGGCCGCTCTCCTGCCAGAGCTCGGCAGGCAGCACCGCGGGCATCAGCAGCTCCTGGCAGCCGTCCTTGGCCAGCTCCTCGCGGACGATCTCCTCGAACTTGCGGATGCTCCGGAAGGCCAGCGGCAGGTAGCTGTAGATGCCGGCGGCCACTTTCTGGATCATGCCCGCCCGCATCATGAGCTGCTGGCTCACCACGTCGGCGTCGCGCGGTGTCTCGCGCAGGGTCTGGATCAGGAGCTTGGACTGCTTCATGGGGGCCTCGAATCTCCAAGTCTAACCCAGGCGGCGGCCACGTCCGGGCCGGGAATGCCGGGTCACGAAAGGCGCGAAAGGCCCTGCGGGCCTGCGCGAAAGCACCTGAGCGGAAAAGAACCAGGTCGCTTCCGGAGGTCAGAAGTGGGAGCCGGGGCCGAGAGTCCGGCCCCCTTTCGCGCCGTTTCGCCGTGTTTCGCGGGTTCAACTCAAAAGGCTCTGCACCAGGGCGCTGGCGGCCTTGCCGTCGAAGGCGGCGCCGTGGGCGGCCTGGAGGGCCTTCATGACCTGGCCCATGTCCTTCTTCGTGCTGGCGCCGGTCTCGGCGATGGCAGCCTTCACCGCGGCCTCCAGGGCCGGGCCCTCCAGCATGGCGGGCAGGTAGGGCTTCAGCAGCTCGATCTCCGCCCGTTCCTGGGCCGCACGCTCGCTCTGCCCCACCTTCTCGAACTGGGCGATGCTGTCCTCCCGCGACTTCACCAGGCGCTTGAGGACGGCCAGGGCGTCGGCCTCCACCAGGGTCCCCTGCGGGCCCAACCCCTTGGCCACCGCCTCGTTCTTGTAGGCAGCCAGCGCCATGCGGAGCACCTGGGTCCGGGCGGCATCCCTGGCCAGCATGGCGGTTTTCAGATCGGCCTGCAGACGGTTGAGCATGGGAACCTCCGGGGACTTCCATGGTGACGCAGTTGCCTCTCGAAGTACAGAACGGGCGCCGATTGGCGCCCGTTCTCACCTGAAACGGCGAAGCCGTTCCAGCCCTAGGCCTTCTCGAACTTGATGACTTCCACAGGGCAGCCGGCCGCGGCGGCCTCGATGCTGGCCTCCAGGTCGGTGCCGAAGCTGCCGGAGAGGGGGCTCTGCTCATCCCGGTTCTCGGAATCGACGCCGTCCTCGCGCACGGAGCCGTTGATGTTGCAGCTGGTGTCGGTGACGTGGAACACGTCGGGGCACTCGGCCTCGCAGGCATTGCACACGATGCAGCCTTCGTCGATCCAGACTTTGGTGATGGCCATGGTCGTCTCCTCGAGATTCAATGGGGGCCCTGGCAGGGGCGAACCCAATCAACCTAGCATCGCGCGGGCCTCGGACCAAGCATCGCCTGGCCTCCAGGGGCGTGGGAGACTGGAGTTGTGACGGAGGTCCGCCCATGCGCCTGAAGGAAACGGGAATTCTTGCCCGTATCCGGGAGCTGCTGCCCGGCGGCGGCACGCTCATGGACGACTGCGGCGCCCTGCCCCCGACCCCGCCGGGCCAGACCCTGCTGGTCACCACCGACCTCATGGAGTCCGGCCAGCACTTCCGCCTGGACTGGCACCCCCCGGATCTTCTGGCCCGCAAGCTGTTGATGGTCAATCTCTCCGACCTGGATGCCTCTGGCGCCCGGCCCTTTGGCTACACCCTCACGCTGGCCCTGGGCCAGGAGATCGACGAGGACTGGTTGGAGACCTTCCTGGCGGGCCTGGCCGAGGCCTCCCGCGAAGCGGAAGTCCAGGTGCTGGGCGGCGACACCGTGGGTCGGCCCGCGGGGCTGGGCCTGGGTCTCACAGCCTTCGGCTTCGCCACCCGCTGGTTGCGCCGGGACGGCCTGCGGCCTGGCGACCGGATCTTCGTGGACCAGCGCCCCGGCGCCAGCCTGCGGGGCCTCCGCAAGCTCCACACGGGCCAGCGCTGGAACCCGGCGAAGCCCGACGCGGACCTCGAGGCCCACCTGGCGCCCCGCCCACATCTGGGTCTGGGCCCGCTCCTGGCGGAGATTCCCCAGGTCCATGCCTGCCTGGACCTGTCCGACGGCCTCAGCCGGGACCTCCGCAACCTGGCGGAAGCCTCGGGAGTCAGCATCGCCGTGGAGTCCGGCCTGGACGAGGATGCGCTGCGCGGCGGCGAGGACTACGCCCGCTGCTTCGGTGCCGCCCTGCCTCAGCGGGAATTGGAGAAGCGCCTCGGACTGCCACTGATTCCCGTGGGGGAAGTCCTCCCGCGGGGGAAATCGCCCCTCCTGGCCTATGATGGAGGGTCACTCTGCCCCCTGCCCGACCTCAGCTTCGACCACTTCGGACCTTCATGACGCACCACGACAAGACGCACATCTGGGCCCGAACCAAGCGGTTCCTGGCAGATCCCGAGCTGGAGCCGCACCACCTGGCCTGGAGCTTCGCTCTGGGCCTCGCCATCGCCTGGAATCCGCTGCTGGGCACGCACACGGGGCTGGTCGTCCTCTTCTGCGCCCTGGTGAAGAAACTCCACCGGCCCCTCGCCTTCCTGGGCGCCTTCACCAACAACCCCTGGACCATGGTGCCCATGGCCACGGGCTCGGCCCTGTTCGGCAACGTGCTGCTGGGGCGCGGCCTGCACCTCGACCTCAGCGGCGTGGACTGGAAGAGCTTCGGCTGGCAGAGCTTCACCACCCGCGAGGGCTTCGAGGCGGCAGCCGCCATGCTCAAGCCCATCATTCTGCCCTATCTGCTGGGCGGTTTCGTGTTGAGCGCGCTGGCCATCCCCGTGGGATATTTTCTGATGCTGCGGCTGGCGCACCGCCTGCGCGGCCCGAAACCGGTACCGACCCCTCTTTCCGGAGACTGACATGGACATGCGCTTCCTGATGAAACAGGCCCAGCAGATGCAGGCGAAGCTTGCCGAGGCCCAGGCCAACCTGCGCATCGAGGGCACCGCCGGCGGCGAGCTGGTGAAGGTCACGCTGAACGGCTCCAAGGAGCTGGTGGGCCTCTCCATCGCCAAGGACGCCATGGACCCCGAGGATCCCTCCATGCTGGAGGACCTGCTCATGGCCGCCTTCCGCGACGCCACCGCCAAGGTGGACGAGGCCATGAAGAAGCAGATGGGCGGCATGGGCGCGGGCCTGGGCATTCCCGGGCTGGGGCTCTGATGGCCATCGGCTGCCAGCTCTCAGCTGTCAGCTGTCAGTCCGCGGCTGGCGTCGGGAAGCGGGGAGGCTCCTTATGAAGCTGCCGCCGCCCCTCGAGGCCGTGGTGGAGAGCCTCCAGAAGCTGCCGGGCGTGGGGGCGAAGTCCGCCCAACGCATGGCTCTGCACCTCCTCAAGGAAGGACCCGAGGCCATGGCCCACCTGGCGCACCAGCTCCAGCAGGCCGCCGACAAGGTGGGCTTCTGCCAGGTCTGCGGCGCCTTCACGGACCAGCCCACCTGCCCCATCTGCCTGGACCCGCGGCGCGATCCCGCCAGTCTCGTCATCGTGGCCGAGGCCTCCAACGTGCTCAGCTTCGAGCGCAGCGGCCACTTCCGGGGCCGCTACCACGTGCTGGGCGGCCTCATCTCGCCCCTGCGCGGCGTGGGCCCCGACCAGCTGCGCGTGCGCGAGCTGCTCAAGCGCCTGGAGGATGGCGCCATCCAGGAGATCATCCTGGCCACCAACCCCACGGTGGACGGCGAGGCCACCGCCAGCTGGCTGGCTCGCATCCTCGAGCCCATCGGCGTCCGCACCACCCGCATCGGCCTCGGCCTCCCCATCGGCAGCGATCTCGAATACGCCGACGAGCTCACGTTGGACCGCGCCATGGAGGGTCGCCGGCCCATCGGGTAGCCTTCCCTTCCTGACGGACAGGAGGAACCTTCGAAGGAAGAACGCGAAGAGCGCCAAGAGGAGCTTCGCTCCTGGCAAAGGGCGCGAAGATAGCCGATCGCCTCGGCGGAGGGCACCCAGGCCTTCGGCCTCAGGTCGCGTGCAGCGCGACCTGCTTCGAGGGTGGCGGATCGAGGCGGCCCTCGAAACCGCCCACATCCGCCACCCTCGAAGGGATGTCCGGGATGGGTCGAGGCCCCATTCGCGCTCTTCGCGCCCAGAGGGCGTCTTGGCGCGCTTCGCGTTCTGCTTTTCGAAAACGATCCGGGTCAGTACTTCACAGAGACATCGCCCCGGGCCCAGGTCTGGCAGGCGAGGCGCTGATCGGGGCCGGCCTTGAGCACCTCGAGCACGCGGGTCTCGGCGTTCCCCTTCTCGCTCAGGTGCTCCGCGCCCTCGACCACAGTGACGACGCAGGTGCCGCAGCGGGCGTGGCCGCCGCAGCGGTGGTTCAGGGGCACGCCGGCCCGGGTGCTGGCCGCGAGAAGCGCGGTCTCCTGCTCGCACTCGGCGCTGCCGGGTTTCTTGCCGTCGAATCGGATGGTGTGCATGCAATACCCATAAGTCAATAAAGCAGAAGGGATAGCGGCGAACCGCTGCCTCCACTTTATCAGGGCGCCCCTGGGCCCAGATGGCCTTTCGCAGTGGCCAGGAACCGCTCCCGCGCGAAGGCGTGGTCCACGATGGGCTCGGGGTAGGCGAGCCGCTGACGAATCGCCTGCGGGGCCTTCCAGGGCTCGTGGATGAAGGCGGTGGGGCAGTCGGCCAGCTCCGGCACCCAGCGCCTGACGTAGCCGCCCTCCGGATCGAACTTCAACCCCTGGGAGGTGGGATTGAAGATCCGGAACCAGGGCTGGGCGTCGCAGCCGCAGCCGGCGCACCACTGCCAGCCCGCGTTGTTCGCGGCCCAGTCACCATCCGTGAGCCAGCGAAGGTAGTGGGCCTCGCCGCGCCGGTAGTCGAGCAGCAGGTGCTTGGTCAGGAAGCTGGCGGCCACCATGCGGGCGCGGTTGTGGACGAAGCCTTCGGCCATCAGCTGCCGGGCTGCGGCGTCCACCACCGGATAGCCCGTGCGGCCCTCCGTCCAGGCCTCCCAGGCGGCTGGGTCCTCGCGCCAGGGGAAGCCCTCGAACCCGCGACGGAACGGGCGCTCCAGCACCTCCGGCCACTCCCACAGCAAGTGGTGGCTGAACTCACGCCACAGCAGCTCGTTGAGGTAGCAGAGCCCGGACTCGCTCGCCTCGGCTGCCGCCACGGCCTGCCAGAGGGACCGCACCGACAACGTGCCGAACTTCAGGTCCGCGCTGAGGCGCGACGTGCCTTCCAGGTCCATGCGATCCCGGGACATCCCATAGGCGGCGAGGTGCGCCTCCACGAAGGTCTTCAGTCGCTGGTGGGCCGCCCGCTCCCCGCCGGCCTGGAGGCGGGGATTGGGAACAAGCCCCAGCGCCTGCGGCGAAGGAATCGGCACCGTGTCGGCCCGGATGTCCGCGGGAACCGGCGGAAGCGACCGCGGGGCGGCCAGCGCCGGCTCCAGATCCAGCTTCGCCCCGCAGGCCCGGGCGAAGGGCGTGAACACCCGGAACATGCCGCCCTGCCCGTTCCGCACCGAGCCCGGCGGCAGCAGCGTTTCGCCCTCGAACAGGCGGAAGGCGATGTCCGCGCGGGCCAGGGCTTCGCCCACCCGGCTGTCGCGCTCCCGCGCAAAAGGCTCCACCCAGCGGTGGGCCAGCACCCGGTCGGCTTTCCAGGCCTCAGCCAGGCGGGGCACCACCTCCACGCTGCGACCCGGTACCACCAGCAGGCGCGATCCAAGGTGGGCCAGGTTGGCCTCCAGGGACACCAGCGACGCCAGCAGGAACTGCATGCGGTGAGGCAGGCCCCGGACCCGCTCCGATGCGAAGAAGAAGGGATCCAGCACGAAGAGCGGGATCACCTCGCCCGCGGCGGCGGCCTCCACGAGAGGCCCGTGGTCCGCCACGCGGAGGTCCTTGCCCCGGAACCAGACGATGCTGCGCATGCAGAAAGCCTAGCCCGGAACGCGAAAATCAGATGGCCTGGCCGCCCCGCTCCCCGGTGCGGATGCGGATGCACTCCTTCAGGTCCTGGACGAAGATCTTGCCGTCGCCCACCGCGCCGGCCCCGTGCCGGGCCGTGCGGATGATGGTGTCCACGGTGATGTCCTCGAACTCGTCGTTGCAGGCGATGGTGATCTGGACCTTGGGGATCAGGTTGGGCACGATCTTCTTGCCGCGCTGGACCATGATCTCCTGCTGCCGGCCATGGCCGCTGACCCGGGAGACGGTGATGCGCTCGATCTCGGCCTCGATGAGGGCCTCGCGGACCTCGTCGAGCTTCTCCTCGGGGATGATGGCGGTGATGAGCTTCATCAAAGCCTCCTGGTTCAGCCTAGTTGAGGTTGTTCAGGCCATAGGCGCGCTCGCCATGGATCTCGTGGTCGAGGCCAGTCTTCTCCACGCCCTCGGCCACGCGGAACCCGACCACCTTCTCCACCAGCCAGGCGATGAGCAGCGTCATCACCACCGAGAACACGATGGTGGTTGCCACCGCGAAGGCCTGGACCTTCAGCTGGGAGAGCAGGCCCCAGCCGGGGTGCTTGGCCGCGGCCTCGGCCCACCAGGAGCCCCGGATGAAGAAGGTGAGGCCCAGGGCACCGACGATGCCGCCGGTGCCGTGGATGCCGAAGGCGTCCAGGGAGTCGTCGTAGCCCAGCCGGTTCTTCAGCATGATCATGCCGTAGCAGGTGCAGGATGCGATGGCGCCGAGCGCGATGGCACCGCCCACCTGGACCACGCCCGCGGCCGGGGTGATGACCACCAGGCCCGCCAGGATGCCCGAGGCCATGCCCAGGCTGGTGAGCTTGTCCTCACGGATGATCTCGATGAGTACCCAGGTGAGGGCGCCCGCGGCCGCGGCCACCTGGGTGACCGTGAGGGCCCGGGCGGTCTCCAGGTTCGAGGCGATGGACGAGCCCGCGTTGAAGCCGAACCAGCCCACCCACAGCAAACCCGCGCCGATGAGGGTGAAGGTCAAGTTGTTCGGCGCCATGGCGGTCTTCGGATAGCCGTGGCGGGCCCCCAGGAACAGCGCCAGGGCCAGGCCCGCCACGCCCGAGGAGATGTGCACCACGGTACCGCCGGCGAAGTCGATGGCCCCCTTGGCCCCTAGGTTGAAGAAGTAGCCGTCGGAGGCCCACACCCAGTGGCAGAGCGGGCAGTAAACAAGGAGCACCCAGAGCGTGATGAAGGCCACCCAGCCCCTGAAGGAGATGCGCTCGGCCACAGCCCCGGCGATCAGGGCCGGCGTGATGATGGCGAACTTGCCCTGGAACATGGCGAAGGCGTACTCGGGGACGCCGGCCGGCAGGATGGTGTGGTCGATGCCTCGCAGGAGCACCAGGTCCCGGCTCCAGCCCACCAGGCCGCCGAGGGCGTTGGGGCCGAAGCTCAGCGCGTAGCCCACCACCGTCCAGAGCACGCCCACCACGGCCATGGCCGAGAACGAATGCATCATCGTCCCCAGCACGTTCTTGGTGCGGACCAGCCCGCCGTAGAACATGGCCAGCCCCGGCACCATCAGCAGCACCAGGGTGGTGGAGGTCAGCATCCACGCCGTGGTTCCGGTGTCATTCACCGGGGCGGCCCCGGCGGCGGCCAGGGGGAGCCCCGCGCCCAGTCCCAGACCCAGGCCCAGGATGGCGACGAAACGAAGGGATCGCATCCAGGTCATCGGTTCCTCCGGGGAAGCGGGGTGGGCCTGCCGGTGAAATTGAAGATGGAAAGTCTACCTTTGAATCAATCCATTTAATGGATTGATGGCCAATCATTAAAATAATTGATACAGGTATAACCCGGCTCCGGGAGCCGCGGCCGGAAGCGCCCCCGCTCGGCCCCGTTCAGCCGTTGGTGCCACTGCCCAGGGCGACCTGCCAGAGCCCCGTGGGATCTGGATGCATGAGCCATTCGGAGACCACGGGACGTCGCGTCCACGCGCCCACTTCCAGTTCGTGATCGAGCTGCCCCGGGCTCCACCCGGCGTAGCCCAGGAAGAGGCGGTAGCGGGCCGATGAATCCGCCAGCAGGGATTCCAGCAGATCCTTGCGGTGGCTCACGAAATGGGTGAGGTCCACCACTGTGTCCTCATCCGCCGGCAGGCCGCCCTGCACCAGAAGGATGCCCCGCTGGGGGTCCACCGGGCCGCCACGCCAGGCAGTGGCGTCTTCGGAACCTTCATACTCCAGGCCGCCCTCCTCGCCGACCTGGGCCAGCGCGAGGGGCAGGGGCCGGTTGAGGATGATCCCCAGCGCGCCCTCCTCGTCGTGTTCCACCACCAGCACCACCGTGTGCAGGAAGTTGGGGTCCAGGAGGGAAGGGCTGGCCACCAGGAGGCAGGGGGCTTCAGGCGTCATGATGCCGAGAATGATAGCCCACGGGGCGCGCCCGGATAGCCTGGAGGGATGCGCATGCCTGCACCATCCCACCTCGGCGCCCTGGGGGAAGGCCTCTCCCTGCTGCGCCGCCATCCCCTGCTTTGCCTGGGGCTGGCGGTGCTGGCCATGGGCCTCTCCCAGCTGGGGCCGGCCCTGGAACTGGCGGCCGGAGCCGGTCCCAGCCTGCCGGTCCAGGCCCTCTTTGGTCTGGCGGGCCTGCTGCCGTTGGAGATGTACTTCATCCCCAGGCTGACAGCGCAACTGGATGCGGAGCTCCGCAACCACCCGGCCAACCCCGTCGCAGCCTGGCACGACGCCTTCGAAGGCCGCTGGCTGCGCACCTTTCTGCTTCGTCTCGGCTTGAGCGTGGCCATCGGTCTGGGTCTGCTGTGCTTCCTGATGCCCGGCATCCTCATCCTCACCCTCTTCGGCTGGGCGCCCCTGCGGATGCTGCTCCGCGGGGATTCAGTGGCGGCCGCCCTGCGCTGGAGCCAGGCCGCCATGGCGCGGAATTGGCCTCGGGTCGTTCAGGCGGTGCTCGCCCTGCTCCTGGTGGCCCTGCTCTACCAGATCGTCGCGGGCTGGGCCCTCGATCGCCTGCTGCCGCCCACGGACCCCGACCTGGGCCCCGGTGCGCTGCTTCGCCTGAAACATCCGGCCTTCTGGATCTTCAACCTGCTGGGCGGCGCCATGAACCTCTGGCTCAGCTGCTCCCTGCTGGCGCTCTACCACCGGCTGGAAGCCGCGGTGGCCACGCCTGCGGCCTGATCATTCCTCGTCGTCGAAGAAGCCCGGATCCTCGATCTCGACCAGGTCGCCAGCCTCCAGGGCCCGCCGCTGCGCGGAGGTGAGAGGGGCTTCCGCCCAGCGTGGGTCCGTCCTGCCGTGGAGGAAGTGGGCCGAGGGCTCGGCCTCCTCGAAGGCCTCGCGGGTGCGCCAGAGGTGCACCCAGCCCACGTGGTTGATCCGGGCCCAGACCTTCACGTGCAGGGCCCTCCGGCGGATCCTTCCTTCCGCAGCACGGAGACGGCATGCAGAAGGAGGGGCCAGGCCAGCTGGATCTGCTCCAGGGCCGCCGCGGGGCGGCCGGAGAGGTTGAGGATCACCGTCCGTCCCGCGATGCCGCAGACGGCGCGGCTGGCGAAGGCCAGGGGATGCCCGCCCTTGGCGCGGATCAGTTCGCAGATGCCCGGTGCCTCGCGCTCCATCACACGACGCGTGGCCTCGGGTGTGGTGTCCCGGGGCCCGAAGCCCGTCCCACCGCAGGTCAGCACCAGAGGCGTGCCGGCGGCGACCGCGGCCCGGAGATCCGTCTCCAGGGCCGCGGGATCGTCCGGCATCAGCGAGGAGGTCACCGCCTTCACCCCCTGCCCCTGGAGCCAGGACGTCAGCAGAGGCGTCGACTGGTCCTGGTACTCCCCGCGCGAGGCGCGGTCCGACAGGGTGATGAGGTGGACGCGGTCCATGTCAGGGCATCACGAGATCGTCGTCGGCCAGGGCCTTTTCGGTCTGCGCCTTCCGGTAGGCCAGGTAGCGGTCGCGGATGCCGGCATCCGTGAGGGAGAGGATGGAGGCGGCCAGCAGCGCGGCGTTGATGGCCCCGGCCTTGCCGATGGCGAGGGTGCCGACGGGAATGCCCGAGGGCATCTGCACTGTGGAGAGCAGCGCATCCATGCCCTCCGTGGCCCAGCCCTTCATGGGCACGCCAAGCACCGGCAGGTGGGTCTTGCTGGCGCAGACGCCCGCCAGGTGCGCCGCCCCGCCAGCCGCCGCGATGATCACCTTCATGCCCCGGCCCTCGGCGCCCTTGCAGAACTCGACCACCTTCTCCGGCGTGCGGTGCGCGCTGGCCACATGGGCCTCGAAGGGGATCCCCAGCGCCTTGAGCGTCAGCGCCGTGTGCTGCATGGTCTCCCAGTCGTTCTTGGAGCCCATCAGGATGCCCGCCAGGGGAGTCGTCGTCATGGTCGCCTCTCAATCACCAGGGGCCAGAAGGGCCGCCTTGGGAAGGGCCATTCTAGCGGAGCCTGAGACCGTGTCCTACCACCTCGACCACCCCAGCGCCCAGAGGACGCCCAGGAAGGCCAGGGCTTCCTGGTCCTCGGAGTCCATGCGCTGGTTCCGCTCGCGAAGCTCTTCGGGACCGGGGCCGCGCATGACGACGCGGTGCGTGTCCTGAGCGGGATCCTCCAGCAGCACCCAGTCGGGGGCCGTGCGGCCCACCACGGCGGCGCCGATGCGCGGGGCGGCGCCCTGGGCGCCGGCTTTCCAGCGCACGTCCAGGGGCTCCCACTGCCCCGCGTTCATCACGCGCCAGGAGCCTTCGGCCGGCACCGCGGCAAGGTCCAGCACCGCGTCGCGGTCCAGGAACCGCACGATGAGCCGCGCCCGCGGCGCCGCCACAACCTCTGGCTTCCGGCAACCGAGGCCGGCCAGGAGGAGCAGCATCACCACGAGAACGCGCATCCGACTCTCCCGGTCCCCATTTTGAGTCTTTTCCCACCGGCGCAAAGGGCACCTTTGCGCGGTCCTACCTAGACTACTTCCGGAAGTACGCCCGGATCGCGTTCACCACGGCCACGGCGTAGCGCTCGCGGAAGCCGGGATCGCGCAGGTTGGCGGCGTCCTCCTCGTTGGTGAGGTTGGCCACTTCGATGAGGGCCTTGGTGGCACCGGTGCTGTAGCGGATGACGGCGGGGATCCACTTGCCGCCGCCGCGGTGGATGACGTTGCGGATGGGGCGGTTGGCGTGGACGGGGATGCTGTCCTTCTGGAGGGCCGTCAGCAACGCTTCCGAGAACTGGCGGGACCGGGCCTCGCCCTGAAGCTTCTCCCGGCCCGTGAAGGCCACGCGGCTCGAACGCCGCGCCTCGACCACGCGGCCGGTCTTGGCGCCGCCCAACGCGAAGGTCGACGGCACCAAGGCGGCCCCGGGTACGTAGATCATCGAGCCCCGCGCCGAAGGGTGCAGGCTGTCGGCGTGGAAGCTGAGGAACAGCGTCTTCTGGGCATCGCCCCGAGTCTTCCGGAAGGCCGCGAAGAGGTCGTTGGCCAGCACCCAGCGCAGGTGGACGCTCACCGCCGAAGGGCTCTCACCGTCCACGGCGAAGGGCGGGCTGGTGAGGATCTCCGCGGCGCGACTGGGCGTGCGGATCGATTCGCGGCTCTTGAATCCCAGACCTGGGTAGCGAATGGTGCTGCTCACCTGGGCCTCGGTTTCCTGCTCCAGGAGCCGGCGCACCCGCATGGTGATGTCGTAGACGAAGTCCGATTCCCACAGGCCGTTGGCCCGGGCGCCTGGGTCCACGCCGCCGTGGCCGGCGTCCAGGATGATCCGCACGCCCTTGAGCTTGGGACCGGCTTCCACGCGCGCCGTGCGGCGGACCTCGGCGCGGACCTCGCGCTCTTCCGCCAAGCCCGAACTGCCCTCGGACTGGAAGGGGTCCGCCAAGTAGGCCACGGGGATCTTGACGAGCTGGCCGGGCTGGATGCCGCGCACGTCGGCGATGCCGCTGCGGCGGGCGATGAGGTCCGCCAGCTCGTTCACGCCCTTGGGATCCACCCGGTCCGTGTAGCGGATGACCACGCTCGAATACAGCGCCTCGCCCTTGCGCATGCGATAGGCGGCGTACTTGCCTCGGGCGTCCTCGCCGAAGGAGAGCAGGGCCCGATAGGCCGCCACGCGGGCCTCGTCGTCCAGCTCGTCCTCGGGCTGGGACCGGTCGGGCCCGCGGCCCGCGCCGCCGAGGTCTGCCGATAGCAGGTTGCGGGGGATGCGCCAGGTGTCGCCTTCCCGCAGTTTTTCCGGCAGGTCGGGATTTTCAGCCATGAGCCGATCGTAGTTCTGGCCGTGCCCCGTGAAGAGCGCCGCCATGGTCCAGACGGATTCCACCTCGGGGTGGCGGACGGTGTGCCGCACCTCCTCCTGCCGCCACTGGTCGTCCGGGAACAGCGCCGACAGGGCCCAGCGCTTGCCCTGGGGGCTGAGCCCCTCGAAGGCCACCCAGCCACTGGGATCCACGCCCTTTGCCAGGAAGGCCTTCGGCAGGGCCTTCCCTTCGACGCTGAGGCTCTTGCGGAACTGGAGGCGCAGGAGGATGGTCCGGCCTTCGGGCGTGCGGGCCTGCGCTAGCACCGGCGCGGGTTCCTGCGCCACGGCGATCATGGCGGGCAGGAGCAGGACCGTCGCGCGCCTCAGGCCTGCCGGCATGCGGAGGCTCAGGCCTCCCACGGGGCCTCGCCCGTGGGCAGCGCCTCGCCGGAGCGTCCGGCCCGCACCCAGGCGCGGAAGGATTCCTGGAGGCCCTCGGGATCCTCGGACCGGGCGCGGAGGAAGATCGCCAGGCGGCGCTCCAGGTGGCCGGCGCCCTCCTCCAGCAGGAAGAGGCGGTCGTGGAGCCGCTCGTGGGGGGCCTTACCGGTGCTGGGCGGCAGCTTGAGCGTGCCCATGTCCAGGGTGGCGGCGTTGAGGGTGAACACCCACTCCAGGTCGCCGGAGAGGATGCGCAGCTTCATCTTCGCGGGGCGCATGCCCCGACCCAGGGCTTCGAAGGCCTCGCGGCTCTCGGAGGGGTTGCCCTTGCGAAGGCTGATCTCCTTCACCTCGCCGCGCTCGGAGGCCAGCTGGATGGCATCGTCCACGAAGCAGCCGGAGCCGTCGCCATCTTCTCCGCTGGCGCCGCCTTCGGTCATGCTCTTCATCCACAACCAGAGCAGGAACTCTTCGCCGAGAAAGCGGCCCTGCTCCATCAGTTCAAGCGGCTTCACCTAGGCCTCCTCGACTTCGAGATCCAGCGGATCCAGGGCCATCAGGCCCTCCACGGGCAGTTCGGGGCACAGCCGACCGGCCAGCACCAGGGGCGCCAGGGGATGGACCTCGCACCCGAAGGACTTGATGAAGAGGCTCGTGAGCGCGCCCTGGGCCTTGCTGGAGGAGGCCGTGGTCCAGAGGATCCCGCCCTTCAGGTCCCAGGCCACCTCCACCACCTTGGGCGTGGGAAGGACCTTGCGCAGCAGCTCGGCCTTCACCTCGTCCTGCAGGGAGATGCGGGCTTCCTTGCCGATGAAGGCCAGGTCCTTCTCCTTCTGGATGGTCTGCAGGCGGAGCTCCACATGAGCCTTCAGCAGCGTGGACGGCACACGGCGCGTATCGATGCGGAGGCCGAAGACGGCGAAGCGCTCTTGGCTGACCCAGTTCTCGTCGGGCGGGGTGATGAGCGGGTTGCGCCAGTCGCACCAGCCGATGCGCTCCTCTTCCGAGCCATCCTGGAAGGGGCGGAACTGGTCCTGCTCCAGTCCCGCCTGGAGGTCCTTGGGATCGGGCACCGGGCCCAGTACCAGGAAGCGTTTGAGGGACACGGTCCCTTGAAGCATGCTCATGAGGCGCCGCCTCCGAAAAGACCCCGCAGGCGGCCCCAGAACCCGCTGGCATGATCCCGGGCGTCCGGGCGCAGCAGGTCCAGGGGCTCCCCGCTCGCGGGCAGGGGAAGGGAGGGATCGTTGAGGACCAGGACCACGCCGGTGACGTTGTCACGCCCACCCCGTGCGATGGCCTCTTCCACCAGCAGCTCCAGGCTGCGTCGGGGGCTGAGGCTCTGATCCAGCACCTCCCGGATGTGGCCGTCGCCCACCTCGCCGTGGAGCCCGTCGGAGCAGCAGAGGAGGCGGTCCCCCCGGCGCAGGGTGAGCCGGGAGAGGGCCACCTTCAGCGGCTGGGGCGAGCCCAGGGCCTGGGTGATCATGTTGCGCTGGGGATGGGTGCGTGCCTGCTCCCGGGTGAGGGTGCCCTGGGCGACCATGTCGTTCACGAGGGTCTGGTCCTCCGTAATCTGGTGAAGCGCGCCCTGGCGCAGAAGATAGGCCCTGGAATCTCCGATCTGGGCCACGTAGGCACAACCGCCCCAGATGACCGCGGCCGTGAGCGTGGAGCCCATGCCCCGGGCCGAGCGGTCGTCATCGGAGTAGCGCAGGACGGCATCACTGGCCTCCCGAACCGCGGCTTCCAGCGCCTTGACCAGGTCAGCCTCGCGGCCCTGGCCCGGCGCAAGCCGCCCCCAATGCCCGAACAAGTAGAGGGAGATCGCCGCCAACCCCTCCCGGCTGGCGACCTCGCCGGCGGCGGCTCCGCCCATGCCGTCCGCCACAGCCACCAGCAGGCCCGGCTCGCCCACCTTCAGCGAGCTGGCGGGCGCATTGATGATGGGCTCTTCGCCATCCAGCGCGCTTAGCAGGTAGGCATCTTCGTTGTTCCTCCGGACTTTGCCCGGATGGGTGATCGCGGCGAAATCGATGAGCATGAAGAATGACAACCCTGGCGAGCGGCGGGTTCGGGGAGGTACGGAGGGCCCTTTCCGTTCATCATAGCGGGTGGAGGAGCGAATCTAATGGCTGAAGGCCCCGCGGAAACGGATCTTCTGGACTTGTTGATCGTCGGGGCCGGCCCCGCGGGCATCGCCACCGCCGTGGAGGCGCGCCGGGCAGGCATCCAGCGCCTGCTGCTGCTGGAAAAGGGGCCCAGCCACAGCTTTTCCATCGAGAAGCTCTATACCCCCGGGAAACGGGTGGACAAGGTCTACCTGGGCCAGGACGTGGATTGCGAGGGCGCGATCTGCATCGTCGACGGCACCCGGGAGACCGTGCTGGCGACCCTGGACGACTTCGTGCGCCAGTACGGCCTGGAGATCCGCAGCCACACGGAAGTCAGCCGCATCACCCCGCTGGAGGGGGGCGGGTTCGAAGCCGCGGATGCGCAAGGGGCCCTCTACCGGGCAAAGACCGTGGTCATCGCCATCGGCGTGTTCGGCCGGCCCAACAAGCCGGACTATTCCATTCCGGCCAGCCTCAAGGGCCATGTCCGCTTCGACCTCACGGAGGCGGTTCCCGAGGGGGAGCGCGTGCTGGTGGTGGGAGGCGGCAACACCGCGCTGGAATACGTGGAATACCTCTATGCGGGGCGTTCCGTGACCCTGGCCTACCGCGGGGCGGAGTTCACCAAGGCCAACGAGGTGAACCGCCGAATTCTCCAGGAACTGGACGCCTCGCACCAGGCTGCGGTCTGGCGCAAGGCGGACATCGCCTCGCTCCGGGACACCGGCGAAACCCCGCGGGTCGAGGTTTTCTTCAAGGACGGCCGGACGGCCCGGTTCGACCGGGTGGTCTACGCCCTCGGCGGCGCCACGCCGGAGGGATTCCTGCGCCAGGCCGGGGTGGAACTGGACGGCAGGCACCCCCAGGTGGACCACCGGTACCACTCCACCGTCCACGGACTCTTCCTGGCTGGCGATCTGGTGGCGGGCGGGAAAGGCTCCATCGTGAAAGCCTTCAATACCGGCCGGGCCGTGGTCTGGGAGGGGCTCTGCCAGGGGCACCTGGAATGCCGGATTCCGGGATCCGAGGCCGGGCTTTGACCGGCTGCCTCGCCATCCTCGGCCCAGGGGCCCTCGGCCTGTCCGCGGCCCAGTGGGCGGCCGAGTGCGGGCTGGACGTGCGGCTTCTGGGCCGGAATCTGGCGCATGCCCGCCGCGGGCTGCAAGAGGTGGAACGACGCTGGAAGCTGGCCCTGGAGAGTGGCACCCTGTCGCCCGAGGTCCATGGGCAGGTCCGGAGCAGGATCCAGATGGCCTCTTTTGGGCCGAAGGCCATGGAGGATGTGAGCATCTTCCTGGAGGCCCTACCCGAAGATCCCGCCGTGAAAGCTCCGGCCCTGGCCGAGGCCGCCCGCTGGGGCGACGCAAACCTGCTGATGCTGTGTGGCACCTCGGCTCTGCCCATCGCGGGCCTGGCAGAGGCCGCACAAATCCCCGGGCGTCTCCTGGGCTTCCACCTCTTCGTGCCCGTGCCCCGCATGGCGGTGGTGGAAGTCGCGGTGCCTCCCGGGACCACGCCGGATCTGCTGGCCCGCGCCCAGACCCTCGGCCTGGTTCTACGCAAGCGGGTGGTGGTCGTGAGGGACCAACCCGGATTCGCTGCAGCCCGCATGGCCCTGGCCCAGGGGTTGGAGGCCATGCGGCTGCTGGAGGCCGGCGTGGCCTCCGCGGAGGACCTGGATGCGCTCATGACCCTGGGCTATGGCCACCCCACGGGGCCCCTGGAGCTGTCGGACCGCGTGGGCTTGGATCTGCGCCTGCGGATCTCGGCGGGACTCTTCCAGGGTTCTGGAGATGCCCGTTTCGAACCACCAGCCCTGCTTCGGCAGCTGGTGGCCCGAGGAGAGACCGGACGGAAAGCGGGGAAGGGTTTCTACATCTGGGACCCAGACGGGAGGCGCCTGTGAGCCCCACCATCATCGTGGTCGGAGGCCTGGTCCTCCTGTTCGTGATCTACGTCGCATATCGGATCGGCAAGGTGCTGCTGCGGGTCTTCGTGGGCCTGGCCGCGCTGGCTCTGCTAAGCTGGGGGCTCTGGAAACTGTTCCATTCCTGAATCTCCAGCCTTCCCGAGGAGCAAGCATGGCCGCCATCTCCTGCACCCACTGCGGCGCCGATCTGACCGCCCCCCAAAGCGTGCGCATTGCCGAATACCACTTCGGCCGCCTGGAGAAGGTCGCGGAAGATCCCGGATTCAAGTACCACTTCGAGCAGGCGGACAACTTCACCATCCTCTGCAACAGCTGCAAGCGCCTCGTCCGAACCCTCCCCATCACGAAGTAGTTTCATTCCACCCAAAAGGAAACGGCCCCGATCGGGGCCGTTTCCTTTTGGGTGGCGCCGGGCTACTGGCGCAGCACCCGCGGCGTGATGAAGATCAACAGCTCGCTGTTCGACTCGGATTTCGTGTCCTTCCGGAAGAGGAATCCCAACAGGGGGATCTTCGACAGAAACGGGACCCCCACCCGGCCAGCGGTATGGTTCGTGATGTAGACGCCACCCAGCACCGCCGTTCCACCGTCTCGCACGAGCATCTGGGTCTCCAAAGCCTTGCGGAGGATGGTAGGAGTGCCGTTCACGGTGCGGGTGAAATCGGCCTCGGCCTTTTCCAGCTTGATGTCCATGATGATGGTGCCCTCGTTGGTGATCTGGGGCGTGACATCCAGCTGCAGATTGGCATCCACAAAGGCCACCGTGATCGCACCACCCTGGGCGCCACCCTGCTGGGTGGGATAGGGGATCTTCTCGCCGCTGAGGATGGTGGCCTTCTTGTTGTTCTGGGTCACCACTTTCGGGGAGGAGACGATCTTCACGGTGCCGTCGGATTCCAGCGCCTGCAGGACTGCATTGATGCTCAAGCGGTTGCTGAGGAAGGAAAGCCACAGTTCACCAGCGGGGGCGGTGATAGAAGTCACTCCGGTCACACCGGGTGCCCAGGCCACGGCGGCGTGTTGGCCTGAAGCTGTGCGATTGAAGCCTTGGATGCCGTTCCAGAATGGTGCCTGTGAACCTACCCAAGGTGTTCCAGATGTGCCAGTTCCACCAGTGATACTTGCAGTGGTACCGTTCGCCTGGGGCCACTTGACGCCGAACTGACGCTGCCAGTCCTTGTTGGCTTCCACCACCCGGGCTTCGATCTGCACCTGCTGGATCTGGACATCAAGGGTGTCCAGCAGTTCGGAGATGACGGGAATGCGGGAAGGCAGGTCCGTGATGATGAGGGTGTTGGTGCGATCATCCAGGATGGCCGAGCCACGCTTGGTCATCATCTCCTTGAGGATCTTCTGGACATCGCTCACCTTCGCGTAGGAGAGGGGACGGGTGATGGTCTGGAGTTCCCCCGCCAGGGCTTTCGTCTCCTCCAGCCTCTTGCGCTCCTCTTCTTCCTTCTGAAGCTTTTCAACCTTGGCGACGCGCAGGACGCCGTTCTGGATTTCCTTGCCCAGGCTGGCGTTCTTGAGCACCACGTCGAGGACCTGGTCCCAGGGGGTCTCGTTGAACTTGAACCCGTAGTTGCCCTGCACGTCCGGGTCCATCACCAAATTCAGCTTGCCGGTGTCCGCGAGGATGCGGAGGAAGTCCCGGATATCCGTGTTCTGGAGGTCGATGGTGATCTTGGCGCCGGTGTACTTGGTGGTGGCCTCGCCGAGGGTGCGGCCAGCGTATCGGTTGTGAGCAGGGGGCTGGGCTTTCTCGGCTTCGGGCAGCTGCACGGCTTCGGGACTAGCCACCGGAAGGGCGGTGGAGGCGGCCAGCTGAGGCAGAAGCTGGAAGGAACTTCCCATCGCCGGGAGGCTGGCCAAGGCCTTGGGGGCGGCAGGAGGTCTTCCAGGATTGAGCGAAGCCGCCGGGGCGGAGGCGACGACTGCGGGAGCCGAAGCCTTGACGACCGTCGGAAGCGGCAGGGCCTCAGGGCGGTAGATGCCCTCAAGATGAGCCTGGACGGGACCCGCGCCTGGATTCAGCATCAGCTGGACCCCCTCGGGATTGCTGCCCACCACCACCTGAGTGCCGGGAGCCACCTCGAGCACCAGCCGGGTCACCGGCTTGGGTGCCATCGAGAACTGACCGAGACGGGCCTTCTGGACCAGCGGATGGGTCAGCAGGGCCAAGTCCTTCTTGGTGACGGCGGTCCCCCGGGCGACACCCGGAAGATCGAGGACCACCCGGAGAGGGCTGGAGAGTACCTGGATGGCCGGCTGTCCCGCCATGCCAGGGATCCGGAGCAGGACCTTGGCACCCGCGCCGGCGGGTTCCAAGGTTGCCGAGACCAGCACGGCCTTCGCGGCAGCGGTTTCCACGGTCGGCGAGGCGTGGAGGGACCCCGTGTGGATCCCCGCCAGGACCACGCCCCCTGCGACCAGCAAGGAACTCAGGCGAGCATTCATCGTTTACCCTCCTCACGCTTGAATAGCTTCGTGATGGTGCGGAATATAGAACGGTTGGTGGTGTTCACATCCCATTGGTGGAACGTCACAGCCTTGTCGGTGATGCTGGCGATCTCGCCATCCTTGAACCGATGGCCGACTGGCAGCCAGCGGACAGTCCCGCGGCTGTCGGAGACGATGGCAAAATTCTTGCCGTCTTTTCGGATCATGCCCT
Organism: Geothrix alkalitolerans; assembly: GCF_022808885.1. NCBI lineage: Bacteria > Pseudomonadati > Acidobacteriota > Holophagae > Holophagales > Holophagaceae > Geothrix > Geothrix alkalitolerans. Next base: position 548,896 of record NZ_JAKZLE010000002.1, read on the forward strand.
TGACGGAGATATCGTCGATGAGGTCGAGCGCATCGGCGGGGCGGTCATCCCGGGGAGTGGAGAAGGGGTCCCGCTGGATGGTGGGCTTGTACGGTGTGATCTTGATGACGGCCACGTCCTGGGCGGGGACTTCGGGTGCCGTCGTCGTAGCGGCTGGAGCCTCGGCGGGCTTGGCCGCCGGGCCGGTCTGAGCGGCCAGTGTGAGGCCGGCGAGCAGGGGGAGGAGTAGGAGTCGATGGATCATGGCGAGTTCCTCAATCCTCCTTGGCCCGGCCCTTGGCGGCTGGCGCCGGGCCGGGTTTCTTGGCGGGTGCAGCCGGGGGGGGCTCCGGGCTGTAGATGAAGGCGCTGATGGTGCACTTCACCGTGGCCGGGTAGAAGGTGCTGCCTTTTTCGACCTTGCGGATGAACTCGACATTCGAGACGTTGATGATCTTGTCGTAGCCGGAAATCAGGGAGGTGAACTGGCCGAAGCTGTGATACCCCGCCCGGAACTCGAACTCCACAGGCTTTTCCGTGTAGTAGGTGTCGCGCCGTTCGGGCTTGAGGGAAAAGGAGACCTGGTCGATGCCAGCATTATCCGCGAGCTTCTTGATGCGGTAGGGGATCTCGCCGTAGTCCGCCTCGGAGGGCATGATCTTGATCAGCTCTTCGATGCGCTTGTCCTGCTTGGCGACCTCGTCGCGCAGTTTCTCGTAACTGGCCTTGAGGAGACGGCCCTTGTCCACCTCTGCCTGGAGGGTCTTCACCTCGGTCTGGACCGTTTCCAGCTCGCCCCGCTTCCCGCCGAGCAGGAAGTAGACCAAGCCGGCCACGACGATGCCCGCCACCGCGCCGACGCCGATCTGTTTCTGAAGCTGGGGATTCATGGCCTACCTCAGACAGCGTTCTGGAGTTCGAAGGAGATCGTGAAGTCGAAGGAGCCGGTGGTCCCGCGCTTCGCGCTCGGATAGTTGATCTTCTTGAACCAGCGCGTGCGGGACTGGAGGTTGCCGTAGAAGGCATTGATGGCCTCGAAATTCCGGCCTTCACCCTCAATGGTGATGAGGGCCCCCTTCTGGCTGATCTTCTTGAACCACACGTCGTCCGGCAGGCTGTTGGCGAGTTCCTCCATGAGGTGCACCGGGAGCGACTGCTGCCGCTTGAGGGTGGTCATCACCTCTTCCTTCTTCTGGAGGGCGGCCTTCTTCTCGCGGAAGGTCTTCTCCAGGGCGATGTAGGGCTCGTACTGCTTCTTGTCGCGCTCCAGGTCGGCCTTCTGCTTCTCGGCCTTGGTGAGGAGGCTGTTCAGCCAGACATAGTAGATGCCGCCGCAGGCCGCGATCGCCAGGCCCACCACCACGCCGGCGATCGGCAAGCTCGAGCGGCTGCCGCCTTCACCCGTGTAGACCTGGACGGGTTCGGCGGCCGCCTTGTTGGCCCCCTTCTTTCCCCCGACCTGAGCCAGAGCGTCACCCAGCAGGTTGATCTTGATCATCGGTCCCCCACTTGGCGCAAAGCCAGCCCGACCACGACGGTGGCGCCGCCGCCGATCTCGCGAACCGTCATGGGATCCTCGGTCCGACCATCGATCTCAACGAGCTGGAAGGGATTGAAGCGGTCCACGGAAACCCGCAGCCGATCGCCCAGCACATCCATCAGTCCATGGATCATGGAACCGCCGCCGCTGACGAGCACCCGGTCGAGTCGGTCCACCTTGAAGCTGCTCTTGAAGAAATCGAGGGTCCGGCTGAGTTCATCCGCGAAGGCGTCCGATACGGCATTGATCGACGGCTGGACCTCGTCCGGCTGGTGCCCTTCGGCGGCCTGGTTGCGCTTCAACCGCTCGGCCCCCTCCCGAGTCACACCCCAGTCCTCCATGAGCTTCTCGGAGTAGCGGCTGCTGCCCCAGGCCATGTCACGCCAGAACACCGATTTGCCTCCCACCATCATGGTGAGGTTGGTGAAGGTGGCGCCCAGGTTGACCAGGGCGACGACCTCGTCTCGGCCACCTCCCATGGTGTTGGCTTCATAGGTGTTCTGGATGGCGAACACATCGACGTCCACCACCTTGGGGCTGTACCCGGCCTGGGCCACGCAGCTGACGTAGGCTTCCAGCTTGTCCTTGCGGCAGGCCACCAACACCACGTCCATGTTGCCGTCCGCCGCCCGCTCTTCGAGGAGGTAGTAATCCAGGGCGTAGGAATCCAAACCTTGGCCGGCCGGGAAGAAGCTTTCGGCTTCCCAGCGGACGGATTCCGCCAATTCCGCCTGGCTCATGAGCGGGAATGTCACTTTTTTGACCATCACCTGCTGACCTGACACGGAGATGGCCACATCCTTGGCTTTGATTTTCTGTTCCGCCATGACTTGGCGGATAGCAGAGGCCACGGCATTACTATCCATGATGTCGCCGTCCACGATGGCATCGGGAGGAAGGGCGACCCTGCCCAGCTTCTGGAGGCGGTAGCGCGATTGGCCACCCTTTCCAATCTGCTGGAGTTCACAGACTTTCACTGAGCTGGATCCGATATCCAAGCCAACAAGACTTTTGGGTTTGCTTCCGAAGAGACCCACCGGATGCCTCACTTGGAGAATATAGGTATTGGAGATGGTAGCGCTGGAATGGGTTAGGTCAAGGTTAACTATTTTTGCGTCAGGTCAATTCAGGGCCAAGACCGACCAGAATGGCCGTGATATTGTCCTCGCCACCCTGCTCTCGGGCAGCCAGAACAAGTGATTCCACAGCCTCTTGAAGGTTCGAGGACTGCGTCACGATGTCCCAGATCTGTCTATCGCCGATCATTCCTGACAGGCCATCAGAGCAAAGCAAAAGTCGCTCCGTTTTACCCAGCTCCAGGTTCTGGACTTCAATATCCAGGTCCCCCCCGTTGCCCAGCGCCTGGGTGATGACGTTCCGGAAGGGGTGAACCCGGGCCTCGGAAGGCGTCAAGATGCCGCTTGCCACCTGCTCGGCCACCCAGCTGTGGTCCCGTGTCACCTGCCGGATGCCGTCGGGGCCCAACAGGTAGGCCCGGCTGTCCCCCACGTGGGCCAGGGTCACCTGCGAGTCATGAAGCAAACCCGCCACCACGGTGGAACCCATGGTCTCCCGCTCAGGGTTGCGTCGGATATCTTCGGCGATCGCCCGATCCGACAGAAGCAGTGCCGCCCTGAGACGGTTCCCATCGTAGGAGAGGTTGGGATCGTACTCCATGGGCCAGGTCCGGTCCTTCTCCCGGGTGTCGCCCACGAACTTGGCCACGGTATCCACGACGATCTGGCTGGCCACCTCACCGGCGGCATGTCCGCCGAGCCCGTCCGCCACGACGAAAAGCCCCAGGTCCGCGTCGGCCAGGTAGCTGTCCTCGTTGTGCTTCCGGACACAACCGACATCGGTCTTTCCCGCGGCGTGGATCCTCATGGTCAACCCTTTCCCGTCAATCGGCCCCAGAGGTCCTTCAGTTGATCCACAAGGCCCGGTTGGCCAGCCGGGGTTTGGACCTTCCCCTTCTGGCCCACGGCTCCAGGAGCCCCCTTCCCGCCCCTCGGGGCGGTCTGCCGCAGTTTCGGATGGTTGGGGGCGATCTCACGGGCGGTCTGGAGGTGGCGCTGCGCACGGGCCACCATCCCCAGCGTCTGGAAGTGGGTGGCCAGGCGGAGGTGGCTGTCCACATCCCGCGGGGCCAACAGGACCGCAGCCTCCAGCGCCTTCACCACGGTGCGGAGGTCGCCGCCGCCCTGCTCCAGGATGGTGGCCAGTAACGCATGGTACTGCGGCTTCTTGCCATCCATCCGGATCGCGTACTGGATGAGGGCCTGCGCCTGATCGACCCGACCCCCATCAAAAGCCTCCTTTGCCAGCGTCGCCCAATCCTCGGCGGTCCGCTCTGGTGCCGCCTCGGCATCCTTTTCCTTCCCGGATGGCGTGGAGGCCGCCACCGGAGTCCTGGGCAGCTGCTGCATCGCGGCGAGGCGTTTCCCTGGATCCTTCAGGATGCTGAAGGCCTCCGCCAGATCCCGGAACCTTGCCTCGGCCTCGACCTTTGCGGCGCCGGTGTACCGGTCGGGGTGCCACTGCTTGGCCAGCCGGTGGTACGCGGCTTTGATGTCCTCGGGAGAGGCCTCGGGAGGGATTTCCAGCACATCGAAAGGATTCATGGGGGTCCACAGGGCACCCTGCGCCAGCGCATCGCATGGGGATGGAAGAACAGGGCTTGAGCAGAGGATGGTAGCCTATTTCCATCCCGCGTGCAGGCTTTTGGACCACGAAACATGGCGGAATCTCACCAGAATGCGGTGGTGGCCAGGCCCGTCCAGACTGGAAGAAGCTCCAGCGTGATGGCACAGTAGAAGGTTCCACGGGAGCGCGCATGGCGTCGGGCAAGGCAATGGATTGGCGCGAAGGCCTGGATGCCGGCGACCTGTCCTCCGAAAGCCTGGTGCTTGCCGCCTTCGATCGCATCCGGGACCTGGACGGCACCCTCCACGCCATCCTGGCCGTCGACGAGCCGCGCAGCATCGCATTGGCCCGGGAGGCCGACCGACGGATTCGATCCGGGGAGCGGACCCCGGTTCTGGGGCTTCCGATCATCCTCAAGGACAACCTCCACTGGTCCGGGCTCCCCATGACCTGCGGCTCCAGGGTGCTCGAAGGCTACGTGGCCCCCTACGACGCCACCGTGGTTCGCCGATTGATCCAAGCGGGAGCCGTTCCCATCGCCAAGGCCAATCTGGACGAGTTCGCCATGGGCTCCAGCGGCGAGTACAGCGCCTTCGCCTCCGCCCGGAATCCCTGGGACACCTCCCGGGTGCCCGGCGGCAGCAGCAGCGGTTCTGTTGTGGCCGTGGCCGCCGGATACGCGCCCCTGGCTCTGGGCAGCGACACGGGGGGGTCGGTGCGCCTGCCCGCCAGCTTCTGCAACGCGACGGCCCTGCGGCCCACCTATGGCATCCTCAGCCGCTACGGACTCACGGCCATGGCCTCCAGTCTGGATCAGGTGGGGCCCATCGCCACCACCGCTGCGGACCTGGCTTTGGCCTTCAGCGTCATGGCCGGCGTCGATCCCCTGGACAGCACGTCGATGGACCTGCCGGGTGTGGAGCGCCTGGCCAACCTCCGCCCCCTGGACCTGAATGGCCTCCGCATCGGCCTTCCGAGGGAGTACTTCGGGGATGGCTTGGAACCCGGCGTCCGGACTCTCCTCGACGCCGCCCTCCAAGTCTTCGAAAGCCAGGGCGCGAAGCTGGTGGAGGTGGACCTCCCCCATACCCCCTACGCCATCGATACCTACTACCTGCTCTGCACCAGCGAAGTCTCCAGCAACCTCAGCCGGTTCGATGGCGTGCGATACGGCCTCCGGGAACCCTCAGCTGAGGGCGGCCTGCCGGAGATGATCGCCCGAACCCGCGACGCGGGCCTCGGAGATGAAGTCAAGCGCCGGATCCTCCTGGGGACCTTCTGCCTATCGAAGGGTTATTATGACGCCTTCTACATGAAGGCCCTCAAGGCGAGGGCCCTCATCGCCGCCGATTTCCATGCCGCCTTCGCCGAGGCCGATATCCTGGCCTCCCCCGTCAGCCCGGGCACCGCGTTCCCCTTCGGCGACAAGACGGACGACCCCATGTCCATGTATCTGGCCGATGTCTTCACGGTACCCACCGCCCTGGCGGGACTTCCCTGCCTGTCCATGCCGGCGGGCTTCTCCGGCGGCCTTCCGGCCGGCATCCAACTCATCGGGCCGGCCCTTTCGGATGTCCGCCTGCTGGAGGCGGCCCACGCCTTCCAGTCCCTGACCCGCCACCACCTCGAAACCCCGACCCTGTCCGCATAGGAGCGAACCATGGCCTTTGATGTCGTCATGCCCCAGATGGGCGAGAGCATTGCGGAAGCCACCGTGCTGAAGTGGCACAAGAAGGCCGGCGACGCGATTGCCAAGGACGAGACCCTCTACGAGATCAGCACCGACAAGGTGGACGCGGAGATTCCCGCCCCCGCTGCCGGCACGCTGCTGGAGATCCTCGTAGAAGTCAACGCAACTGTTCCGGTCGGCACCGTGGTGGCCCGCATTGGCGATGCCTCGGAGAAGCCCTCCGGCGCAGCCGCGCCCCTCGCGGCCGCCCCCGCCGCGGCTCAAGCCCCTGTCGCCGCGCCCCCCACCCCGCTGGCCGAGGAGGATGACAACAGCCTGGAAGGCCGCCTTCGCACCAAGAGCAGCCCCCTCGTGCGTGAGATGGCCAAGCAGCACGGCATCGACCTCGCAAGGGTCTCAGGAAGCGGCCAAGCCGGCCGCGTCACCAAGGAGGACCTTGAAGCCTACCTGGCCAAGGGCCCTGCCACCACCCCCGCCACCCCGGCCCCCTCCATCGCCCCGGCCCTGCCCGCCGTGCATGATCCCTCTGCGCCGACCATGGGCCTGGCGCCCAGCATGTCCATCGCCCCTGCCCCCGCCATGCCCGCCTTCGCCCCGGGCGAGCGCGTGAAGGTGGAGCCCATGAGCCGCATGCGGAAGATCATCGCCGACAACATGGTGGCCAGCCGCCGCACCTCGGCCCACGTATACACGGTCTTCGAGATCGACATGACCCACGTGGCCCAGCTGCGCAACAAGCACAAGAAGGCCTTTGAGGCCCAATTCGGCACGAAGCTGAGCTTCATGCCCTTCGTGATGATGGCGGCCTGCAAGGCGCTCCGCGCCTATCCCATCGTCAACGCCTCCGTGGACGGCGACAACATCGTCTACAAGCAGGACATCAACCTCGGCATCGCCGTGAGCCTCGACTGGGGCCTCATCGTGCCCGTGGTGAAGAACGCCGACATGATGAACCTCGGCGGCCTGGCCCGCAGCCTCAACGACCTGGCCGAGCGCGCCCGCGGCAAGCAGCTCAAGCCAGACGAGATCAGCGGCGGCACCTTCACCATCACCAATCCCGGGGTCTACGGCGACACCTTCGGCCTGCCCGTCATCAACCAGCCCCAGGTGGCCATCCAGGGCGTGGGCGCCATCGTGAAGCGCCCCGTGGTCATCACAGGCCCCGACGGCACCGACTTCATCGCCATCCGCCAGGTGATGTTCAGCAGCCTCGGCTTCGACCATCGGATCATCGATGGCGCCATGGGCGACCTCTTCATGGCGTTTGTAAAGAAGGAGCTGGAGAACTCCACCTTCGGGTTGGAGTAGATCCTTCATCGAGCCATGTGAAAAAGCGGCCGAATGGCCGCTTTTTCGTAAGGTGAAGAGATGGAACGAACCGCTTTCTTACGCGTAGGAGGAGGTCTCCCGGACCATCTCGCGGTACATCGCGTACTCGCCCTGGAAGTGCAGCTGGATGATGGCGGTGGGGCCATTGCGGTGCTTGGCCACGATGAGCTCGGCGGAGTTGTCGGGTTCCTCGTTGGCCGAGGGCATCAGCTTGCGGTGGATGAAGGCCACCATGTCCGCGTCCTGCTCGATGGCACCCGAATCGCGGAGATCGCTGAGCTGGGGCCGGCCGCCCTGACGGTGCTCCACCTCGCGGTTGAGCTGGGAGAGCACCACCACGGGAATCCCGAAGTCCTTGGCCATGAGCTTGAGGCCGCGGCTGATCTCGCCGATGCGGACGGCCTCGTTCTGCTTGGCGCCCCGGCTGTTCTCCGGGCTGCTGAGCAGCTGGAGGTAGTCGATGATGACGAACTCCACCCTCCGGTTGCTCTGGCTGCCCTGCTTCACGATCATGTTCTGGATCTGGGGGACGGTGATGGAGGCTTGGTCGCAGATGAACAGCGGCATCTGCACCAATTCGTCCCGAGACCGCATCACGTGGTCCAGCCGTCCAGTGGCGCGGCCGGACTGGAGGTCCTTCATGTTGGTCTGGCTCTGGGCGGCGAGCAGGCGCAGGAAGACCTCCTCGTGGCTCATCTCGAGGCTGAAGAAGGCCCCGCATTGGCCTGGACGGCCATCCCGCTCCTGGGCGGCCCGCAGGATCCAGTTGAGGGCCAGGGCTGTCTTGCCGACGCCGGGGCGGGCAGCGAGGACGATGAGGTTGCCGGGCTGGAAGCCCTGGGTGAGCTCGTCGAAACGCTGGAAACCGACCCGCACGCCGGGCGACAAACGTCCCTCCAGGCGATCGTGGAGGCGCTCCATGGCGTCGTCCGCCACCGATTGGATGGTGAGCAGACCCTTGGCCTTGGCATCTCCCTGAGCCAGGTGGAAGAGGCTCTGGGCGGTCTGGTCCACCAGCACTTCCGGGGGTTCGTCTTCCTCCGCGGCCTGGCGCACCAGCTGGGCCCCCAGATGGACGAGGCGGCGCAGCTTGGCCTTGCGCCGGATGAGGTCCGCCAGCACCTGAGGGCGCTCCACATCCTCACCGGCCAGCAGTTCCACCAGGCCCGGATAGCCGCCCACCTTGTTCAGGCTGTCGTCCTGGTCCAGGGCATCCTTCAGGGTGAGGGAGTTGACCTCCACCTGGGCTTCGATGAGGGTGCGCAGGGCCCGGAACACGGCCCGGTGGGCCGGGTGGACGAAGTCCTCCTCGGCCAAGGCGAAGACGGCTTCGCTGGCCACGAACCCCGCGCCCGGGGCGCAGCAGGTGGCCAGGAAGGACCGTTCCGCATCAATATCCTCCGGAAGGCGTTCCGGAAGCCAATCCGCCATCACATCACCCCTGCCGACTAGAGTCCCGGAGGAGTGTACCCCCCGCCGTCCACATCCACAAAGATCGGGTTGGTGACGGCGATGGGATAGATGCCCTTCATGATCTTGTTCCAGGGTGTTCCGGCCTGATAGGCCCCAGTGGTGGCCAGGGGCACACCCGCTTCGACCACCACCCAGGCATCCTTGCCTGTGGGCATGACCACGCCATCCAGGGTCGCCGTGCGGAGGCGGAAGTCCGTGGGAGAGGCGGTGAAACTGCTCATGGGCACCGCCTGGGCCACCCCGTTCACGACCACGCGCACCTCATCGACCGGCACCCAGTCCGCCGCGTAGAGCGAGATGGCGATGGATACGGTGGGGGCGGGCCCGGCCACCAGCCCCCCGGAACCCACGCCATTGACGGCCACGTCGAGCAGGGGGCCGGTGGAGGCCACGGCTGCGCCGCTGCGAAGGGCGGCCAGCAGGGGATCAAGGGTGTCCTGGGTCAAGGTTTCGGAACCGAGCTTCAGGTAGGTGCGGGCCAGGCCGACCGGCGTGTCATAGCTGAACTTCGAGGCGGAGAGCCCCAGCGCCTTGGTGAAGGCCGTCGGGGTCTGCTGGTTGAGCAGGGAGAACCAGTCGCTCCGGACCGCCTTGAATTCGGCGAACCAGGCGGTGGGATCCGCGGGATCGCACCCTTCGGCCCGGATCAGCTCCAGGGCATCGAAGTCCCCCTGGTGCGCACCGAGGGACACGGGGCCGGTCTGGGTCCACCAGGCGTTCGCTCCCGATCCGAGGGGAACGGCGGGGTCGAACCCGCGGATAGTGAACAGGCCCTGCGGCCCCCGGGGCCGGTGGACGATGTTGTAGCGCCCCTCCGCCTGGGTGATGAAGTCCGCCAGGGTCCAACCCTTGGAGGGCCTGGCTCCGCCGTTGCGATCTCCGTTGGGAGCGGGCGTGAAGAGGGCCGTCACGAATCCGTCCGCCAGCATGGAGCTACGGGCACCGACCACCAGCGGATCGATGCCGATGGGGACGCGCTGGGCATCCGTGACCGCCGCGTTCTCGATCTCCGTTCGGAATTCGGTCCTGAGGGCCGTCGGATCCGTCAGGTGGTCCTCTTCCGTGCGGGCCACCGCATCCACCCCCTCCGCGAGGGCGGAGCTGAGCATCTCGCCCGGATTCAGGCCACCGGTGGTCGCCTGGGTGGGACTCGGAACATCGAAGGCCTTCCAACCGGTCGGCAGGATCGGAGGGAGGGTCACGAAGGTATGGCTCAAATCCGTCTGGCCGTCATAGGACTTCACGGGCAGCGCTTCCAGGTGGGACAGCGGACCGCGGGTGCCGTAGGCCAGGTAGTCTCCCGGAGGGAGGAAGACCGAGGTCCCTCCACCGGAATACCGGAAGGAGGTCCCGAAAACCTGATTTCCTGCGGTGTACTGGTAGTCCGCCACGCTCGCGCTTGAGATCACCTTGGCCTTGTAGATTCGGTCGTAGTACCCGGCCAGGCGGCGGGAGCGCTTCATGGAGGGATCGGCCGCTCCTCCCTGGCCGGCCAGGGTGATGCGGAGCGGGTTCAGGCCATCCATCTCCAGGGTTCCGGCCTGCCGGGCCACGAAGGTGTGGCGCTGCTGCTTGCTGCGGACCACGTTCCCTGACGTGTCCGTGACCTCGGCCCGCTCGGGACTCAGGTTCTCCGCCAACGTCCAGATCTGGCTTTTGGAAGGTGTGATGGGGGTGGGCAGGTAGGGCCGGTCGGCGTTGGACGTATTGGTGCCGAGATACAGCGTGTTGCTCTGGAAAGCGTTTCGCGCGGTCACCCGGTACGGCTGGCTGAGGCCCGTGCCGCTGGCATCCGCGACGGCCGGGAGGAATACGCCGATGGGTCCGCTGGAGGAAGGGATGTCGCTGGGCTCGCGCCACTCCACGCGTTCGGTGACCCAATGGGAGGGATCGGCGTCGGTGGAGGGGTCCGCGCTAGACCCGGTGTAGCGATCGAACCGGAACTCGGTCTGGAGCGGACCCGTGCGGGCGGCCGTACCGAACGAGTCGAACGTGAGGATGCCGTATTCGCCGCTGTGGAACCCCAGCCGGGCCTGGACCATCTCGTTGAAGACCGCGGTCGCCTGGGCCGGCTGGGTGCCTGAGATGCTGGCATTCCCGACCTCTCCGCCCAGGACGTACAACCGGCGCCGGTAGGTCATGGGTTGTCCTGCCGGCAGGCTGGTCGCAGCGGGGCTCCCCACGACCAGCCGGCCCGGGAAGCGGGGACGGAGCTCGGTGAGCGCGGGTTGAGGATCCGAGGCCACCAGCACCTGATCCACGTCCAGCGGCAGAATGCCGAGGGTAGAGTGGGCATCCAGCGTGTCCCCGGAGGATTCCGAGCCCATGAGCGCCACCATGGGCGTCACCACGCTCGTCGTCAGAGGCGCCGTGAAGTCCGATCCCGGAATCTCCACCCCCCAGCTGCTGATCGGGGTCCCATCGAAGGTCGTCACGGCGGGGACCACGAACCGGAATCCACCGCCATGCTGCGAAAGGAAATCCCCGAGGTTCCGGATGGGGAGGGCCGACGTTCCCTCGTTGGTGATCGTGGTCTCCAGGGTGAAGTAGGTATTGGCCTTGTTCAGGGTGATCCGGTGGGCGACGCTGACTCCCAGCACCCTCCCCTGGGCATCCGTGGCCACTCCGAGCTTCCCCTTGGGATCCAGGAGGTAGCCCTGCATGTCCAGGTACACCTCGTTCACACCCGTCCCGGGCGAGTAGCGGTCGAAAACCAGCGGCAGGTCGGGGTCCTGGTTCACCACGGGACCCAGGCGCTCGACCATGTCCGTGGGCAGGGACACGCGCTTGTAGTTCTGGTCGAGGGCGACGTTGCCCACATCGAGGATGGCGCCACCGGAGGGCGCGCCGAACTGGCCTTCCCGGTTCCCGAACGCCGCGCCGTCCACGGCGATCTGGACCGCATCGTTGCCGAGGTAGAAGTCTCCGGGTCCCGAGGTCGCCTTCAGACCGTGCAGGCGATCGCCTCCGGAAGCGGGGATTTCTTCCACCGCCACCGTGGGCCGGCCCACACCCGTGGCCCGGAAGCAGCCCGTGACGCCCCCGGCCAGGACCAGGGCCAACGGGGCCAGAGCCAACGGGAGGCGGCGCGGGGACAGACGAGGGGAACGGACTGCGGGATCAAGGCTCATGTTCATCAAGGCGTCTCGTTCAGGCGGGAGGTCCATGGGGCTGGGGCGTACGGAAGGTCTATGCTAACTCACGATGCCGATCTCCGCCTTTCTTCATCGCTTCAGGCCGCACCGGCGGACCCTGCTTCTGGCCCTGGCGCTTCTCCTCCTGGGAGACTTGCTCTGGACCCTGGGAAGGTTCCCGGCCATGCACCACCAGCAAATCTACCGGGCTGAGGAGCTTCCGCCGATGGGCGGCCCGGTGCTCGTGCTGGGCGCCGGCGTTTACGGCGATGGCGAGCCGACCGAGCTCCTCCAGGGCCGGCTCCGTACGGCCCTGAGCCTCTACCAAAGCGGGAAGGTACGCTGGTTCCTGGTGTCCGGCGACAATCGCCACCCCTCCTACAACGAACCTCAGGCCATGCGACGCTGGCTGGTCAAGCAGGGCGTTCCCCCCACCCGCATCATCAGCGACTATGCGGGCTTCCGCACCTGGGACAGCCTCAAGCGCGCGCAGACCGTCTTCGGTCAGCAGAGGGTGGTCATCGTCACCTCGGACTTCCACCTGCCCCGGGCCCTCTACCTGGCCGATCACCTCGGGCTGCAGGCATGGGGCGTCCCCGCCTCCACCGAGAGCCGTCCACCCGTGAATCGGATCCGCTACTGGGCCCGTGAGTACGTCGCCAGGCACCTGGCTCTCTGGGATGTCTGGTTCCCGCCGGATGCGCGGCTGGGCCCCCGGGAGCCGACCCCGGATGACTGGGACCCGGCCTCATGAATGAAGCCCGCGACCTGCTGATCCTCGGCGCCGGGAGGCTTCCCCAGGGCCGCTACGGCGGCAGCCTGGCGGGCCTGGGCGCCGTGTCCCTCGGACGCGCTGCCGTGGAGGGCCTCCTGGCCCGGACGGACCTGCCCCGACCCGGCAGCCTGATCTGGGGCGTGGCGCGAAGCCACACCCAGGGCATGAACCCGGCCCGCACCCTGGCCCTGCAGGCGGGCCTGCCCTTCGGCACCCCGGCGTTCACCGTGAACATGGCCTGCGGCTCCAGCCTCCAGGCCCTCATCCTCGCCGCCCAGCGCCTGAGGGACGGCGCGGAGGCCCCGGTGCTCATCGGCGGCAGCGAAGCCATGTCGGATACGCCCCACCTGGTGCCGGGCCTGCGCTGGGGGTTCCGCATGGGTCACCGCCAGCTGCCGGACGTCATGCACCACGACGGCCTGCGCTGCCCGGTGACCGGGCTTCTCATGGGGGAAACCATCGAGCGGCTGGCCGCCAGGCGCGGCGTCTCTCGGATCGAAGCGGACACCTGGGCGGCCGGAAGTCATCGGCGGGCCTCCCGGGCGGACTTCCGGGCGGAACTCCTGCCCCATCCAGCGCTGGATCACGACGAATGCGTACGCCAGAAGGTCGCGGTGGAGGACCTGGGCCGCCTGGCCCCGGTGTTCGATCCGCACGGCCAGGTCACGGCGGGGAACGCCTCGGCCCTGTCGGATGGCGCGGCGGGGCTCCTCATCGGCCGACGTGAGCAGGCCGACGGCGCCGTTCCCCTGGCCCGGATCCTGGGGTGGAGCGAGGCCGGCGTGGACCCGCTGGACATGGGCGAGGCGCCCGTCCCTGCCGTGCGGCGCCTGCTGGCGGCCCACGGGATGACCGTGGCGGACATCGACTTGTGGGAGCTGAACGAGGCCTTTTCGGCCCAGCTCTTGGTCTGCCAGCGGCAGCTGGGCCTGCCGGAGGACCGCCTCAATGTCGCCGGCGGGGGCGTGGCCCTGGGCCATCCCATCGGCGCTTCGGGAGCGCGCATCGTCGTGACCCTCGTCCATCAGCTTCGCCAGCGGGGCGGAGGCCTGGGGGTGGCCACGCTCGGCATCGGCGGGGGACTGGGGCTGGCCCTGCTCCTGGAGGTTCCCGCCTAGCCCCCGGCCACTTCCAGCATGGCCTTCAAGGCCCGGTAATCCGTCTTTCCCGTGCCAAGGGTGGGGATCTGGTCGATCTGCCGGACCACGCGAATGTTGTGCAGGGAGGATAGCCCCGCGGCACGGATGGCTGCGTTGGCGTCATCCCGACCGATGCCCGCCACGGAGAAGAGGATCAGGTCGGGGTTGAGGTCCTCCGTGGCGGCTTCCACCGCCAGCAGGGGCTCGACCTCGTCCTCCCCCTGGAAACGTTTGGCCAGGGCCTCCTCGATGGCCGGCAGGGAGACCATCTCGCCGCCCAGCTTCACGAACCGCTTGAGGCGCCCCGCGAACACCAGCACGCCCCGCTCCTGGCGCACCAGATCCCCGGTGCGATACCAGTCCCGGCCTTCGAAGGACTCGAAGGGCGATTCCACATCGGGGTTGAGGTAGCCCGAAAAAATGCTCGGTCCGCGCACCAGGAGCATGCCAGCCTGGCCCGGCTCCACTCGGCGCCTCGCCTCCAGGTCCACGATGGCCCACTCCACGGACACCAGCGGCTTCCCGATGGTTCCGGTCCGGGGATCCTCCTCCCGGTTCACGGACACCACCGGCGAGCACTCGGTGATGCCATAGCCTTCCAGCACGGTGGTCCTCGGCCAGCGCCGGGCCAGGGTGGCGTACACCTGATCCGGGCATTTCTCGGCGCCCGACACCACGATCCGAAGGGACTCCAGGTGCCGATCCTCGGCCGTGCGGAGGATCCCGCCAAGGAAGGTGGGCGTCCCCACCAGCAGCGTGGCGTGATAGGCCTCGATGAGGCGGGCCAGCATCCGGCCTTCGGTGGGATTGGGGTGGTAGACCACCCGCAGGCCCAGCAGCAGCGGCAGGATGGTGGTGGTGGTGAGACCGAAGGCGTGGAAGGGCGGAAGACACCCCAGCACCCGCTCATCCTCGTGGAAATGGATGGCCTGGGTGATGTCCCGGATGTTGGCCAGGATGTTTCCGTGGCTCAGGGGAACAGCCTTGGGTTGGCTTTCACTGCCGCTGGTGAAGAGCAGGGCCGCCGTGGGAGGGGCTTTGGCCGGATCGAGGGAGAACCGGCCGAGGCGCGCACGGAGCGCGGCGGACACCTTGGTCCGCAGGGTGATGCCTTTCCCGACCTCGTCCAGCAGCAGCAGGCGGTCCCTCACGGCCGAGAGGTCCACGCCCTGGGCCTGGAGCCGATTCACCAGCGTGGACACGGTGACCACGTGCTTCACGCCCACGAGGTCCAGGCCGTAGGCCGTGCTGCGGGCCCCGGCGGTCCAGTTCACCAGCACGGGGGTCTTCCCGGCGAAGAGCAGGGCCAGGTACAGGATGCTGGCGCCTCCCGAGGCGGGCAGCATCAGGCCCACATGGGTACCCTCCAGACGCTCGAAGATGGGCTTCAGAACAAGTACCGCCGTGATGACATCCCGGTAGGTCTTCACGCCGCCGAGCTGGTCCGCCAGGACCACGCGGCCCGGATCCCGCCGCGCCTGCTTGAGGAAGACTTCGGGGATGGTGTCTCCTTCGGGCATCTCGATGGGCAGGTCCGTGCGCGAATGGAACCAGGCATGGGGCACCGCCTTGAGTTCCCCTTGGCGCAGGGAGACCGCCGCACCGGTGGCCGCCAATAGCAGATCGCCCACGGTCTGAAGCGAGGCCGGGTCACTGCACGGATATCCGAAGGCCTGCTCGAGCCAGATCTCCAGCTCGCGATGACCCAGGACATCCAGACCCAGGTCCCTCACGAGGTGATGGTGCTCCTGGATGTCCGGATGGCCCGTCACGGCCTGCAAGTGGCGTCTCACCGCATCCCTGACCTGGGGCGGCACGCTGCGGGGATTGCCTTCCACCCTGGGCCGGGGCGGCTCGGGGAGGGTGCGGGGCGCATGATCCCGCCAGACCAGGTAGGGCACGAAGATGCGCGGCGTGGCGCCTTCGTTCAGGCGGGATTCCAGCACGCGGTTGATGGCCTCGCGCCCGGCCTTCACCGGCAGGTCACGGAGTTCCTCGAAGGCCACCCGGACCTCTCGCCGCGGCATGAAGAACAGGGCATTGGCCAGCAGGTAGCCCAATCCCTTCAACAATTCAAGTCCGACGGAGGGACGCCTCCCCGACGCGGCGCTGAAGCGGCTGCCCCAGAGTCCATGCAGGCGCACCACCACCACCCGGACGCCCGGGGTCTGGCGGAGGATCTCCGCGACGGCGCTGTTGTCGGCGAGGTCCTGGGTCTTCTGCCGGGCCAGCCGGGCGCCCGGGAACATCAGGATGTTGCGCCCGGAGGCCAGGCGATCCGCCAGCGCCGCCAGTTCCTCGTCCAGGGCTTCCCGGGTACGGTCCCCATGCTCCACGGGGTCCGGAAGGGGCCTGGCGCCCAGGGCCCGGGCCAGCCAGCGCATGGGCGCGGAGGCGGCATGGTCGCGGCCCATCACCAGGGTGGGCGCGAACTGCCTGTGCAGTTCCGATCCCAGGATGAAGGGATCCACCAGGCTCGGGTGGGAAGCCAGGAAGATGATCCCCGGCTTGGCGCTCGAGGAAACGGCCTCCAGGCCCTCGGTGTGGATTCGGTAGCGCAGCCGCAACAGCGGCTGACCCAGGGTTCGGATCAGGGAATCGATCATCGTGGCGGAACCTAACGGCAGGATGTAGGCGGATCAAGGATTGTAGCGGGAATCCAGGAAGAGCCCCCCACGAGGCATCCTGGGGTTTTGCGGGGAGCCCTAAACCTGGCCCGGGGCTTCTGCGAAGATGGACCAGGGCCTTCGGAGGCCCCTCGAGGATCCCATGACCGACGCGCCCCTGATCCGGCTTACCGACATCACCAAGGTCTATCAGATGGGCGACATGGAAGTGCGGGCCCTGGACGGCGTGTCCATGGAGATCCGCCGGGGCGAATACGTGGCCATCATGGGCCCTTCCGGATCCGGCAAGTCCACCATGATGAACGTCATCGGCTGCCTGGACACACCCACCAGCGGCACCTACGAGCTGAATGGCAAGCTGGCTTCGGCCATGACGGATGACGACCTGGCCCAGATCCGCAATGAGGAGATCGGCTTCGTCTTCCAGACCTTCAACCTGCTCGCCCGCACCACTTCCCTCCAGAATGTCGAACTCCCCCTGATCTACGCGGGGAAGACACCCGCCGAGCGGCACCAGATGGCCATCAAGGCCCTGGAGAACGTCGGCCTGGGCACCCGCAGCGACCACATGCCCAACCAGCTCTCCGGCGGCCAGCGGCAGCGCGTGGCCATCGCCCGGGCCCTGGTGAACGATCCGTCCATCCTTCTGGCGGACGAGCCCACCGGCGCCCTGGATTCCAAGACCAGCGTGGAGATCATGGCCCTCTTCGAGGACCTCTACCAGAAGGGCAACACCATCATCCTCGTCACCCATGAGGAGGACATCGCCCGCCACGCCCACCGCATCGTCAAGCTGCGCGACGGCAAGGTCATCCACGACGAGCCGAACACGCCCATCAGCTCGGAGGAGCACCTGGCGCACCTGAATCTCTAGCCTACCTCCGGTAGACTGGAGGCATGCAGAAGCTCGTCCACGGCATCCACCAGTTCCAGACCCAGATCTTCAAGTCGCACAAGGACCTCTTCGAACGCCTGGGCAGGGATCAGGCGCCGGAGACCTTGTTCATCACCTGCTCGGACTCGCGCATCAGCCCGAACCTGATCACCCAGACCCAGCCCGGCGAGCTGTTCATCCTGCGCAACGTCGGGAACCTGGTGCCCCCCTACGAGAGCCTGGGCAGCACGGCCGCCGGCATCGAGTTCGCCGTCGCCGTCCTCCAGGTCAAGGACATCATCGTCTGCGGCCACTCCAACTGCGGCGCCATGAAGGCTCTGCTGGAGCCCGAGCAGCTGGGGCAGCTCCCCGCCACCCGAACCTGGCTGTCCCATGCCCGCAAGACCGAGCAGATCATGTGGGAGAGCTACGGGCACCTCCAGGGCCACGAGCTGCTGCATGCCACCGTCGAGGAGAACGCGCTCGTCCAGCTGGAGAACCTCCGCAGCCACCCGGCCGTGGCCAAGGCCGTGGCCAACGGCATGCTGCACCTGCATGCCTGGGTCTACAAGATCGAGACCGGCGAGGTGTTCGCGTTCGATCCGGACCGGGGCCAGTACACCTCGGTCACGGGCACGGCGGGCCTGGCGCCGTTGGACACAGAGCACCGGGCCACGGACCTGTCGATCTAGCCGACCGCGCTGGGGATCAGATCTCCAGGCGGTCCAGGCGGTCGGGCCGGTCCCGCCAGCCCTCGTCCACCTTCACGAACAGCTCGAGGCGCACCGGGCGCTGGAGGAGCTTCCTCAGCTCGCGCTGGGCGCTCTGGCGGATGTCCTTGATCATGTCGCCCTGGCTGCCCAGCAGGATCTTGCGGTGGCCGTCGCGGTCCACCAGGATGCGCGCGGCGATGAATACGCCCTCAGGCCCCAGATCCTCCGGATAGTCCGCGTGGCCGGGCTCGACCCACTGCTCGATGAGCACCGCCACACCGTGGGGGACCTCCTCGCGGGTCTTGCGGAGGACCTTCTCGCGGATGAACTCCGCGGCCAGGGAGCGCTCGGTCTGATCCGTGAAGGTCTCCTCGTCGTGCAGCCAGCCTGGCTGGGCGGCATCACGCTCCAGAAGGGTCCACAGGGGATCCAGGTTCAGCCCCATCTTGGCGCCGATGGGCACGATCTCCTTGAAGGGGAGCAGGTCCTTGTAGGTGGCCACCTTCTCCAGGAGGCGCCCCTTGGAGAGCAGGTCGATCTTGTTTAGCAGCAGGTAGGTGGGACGCCCCATCTTGCGCAGGCGCTTGGCCAGGGCGTGCTCGCCGGTGCCCAGGTAGTCGTCCGCGTCCACCACCCACAGCAGCAGGTCGGCCGCTTCCAGCGCCTGCTCCACATGGGCCATCATGCGCTCGTTGAGGGCGTGCTTGGGGAGGTGGATGCCCGGCGTGTCCAGGAAGGCCAGCTGCACGTCGCCGCGGTTCACCACGCCCAGCACCCGGGTGCGGGTGGTCTGGGGGATCTGGCTGGTGGCGGCGAGCTTCTGGCCCAGCAGGGCGTTCAGCAGGGTGGACTTGCCGGCGTTGGGCAGGCCGATGATGGCGATGGTCGCGTGACGCCGCTGCGGGTCCGCGCCGGACTGGTCAGCCACGATGCACGCCCCGCTTGGCTTCCCGGATGAACTGCAACAGGTAGGCCACCTCGGCCACGTGCCCCACTTCCTTCTCGGTCTGGGCCATGGCCTCCTCGCGGAGCAGCCCGGCATGGAAGAGCAGGCGGTGGGCCTTCTTCAGGGCCTCGACGACCTCCACGGGGAAGCCCTTGCGCTGGAGGCCGATGGTGTTCACGCCATAGCTCTTGGTGTCGCGGGCGCCAGCGGTCTTCATGAAGGGCAGCACGTCCTGGGTGGCCACGGTGAACCCGCCCATGAAGGCATGGTGGCCCACGCGGCAGAACTGGTGGACGGCGGAGAAGGCACCGATGTTGCAGCCGTCACCCACTTCCACGTGGCCAGCCAGCGTGGCGCAGTTCGCGAAGATGTTCTTGTTCCCGACGTGGCAGTCGTGGGCCACGTGGGAACCCGTCATCAGGAAGTTGTCATCGCCCAGGGTGGTCAGCCCGCCGCCGCCCTCGGTGCCGCGATGGAGGGTGCAGCCCTCCCGGATCACGTTGCGGTTCCCCACCTTCAGGCGGGTGGGGGCGCCCTTGAACTTGAGGTCCTGGGGTCCCATGCCCAGGGTGGCGTGGGGGTAGATGTCGTTGTCCTCGCCGATCTCGGTATGGGGGCCGATGACCACGTGGCTGCGCAGCAGGGTGCGGGCGCCGATGACGGCGTTGCCCTCGATGACGCAGAAGGGCCCCACGACCACGCCCTCGCCCAGCCGGGCCTCCGGGCTCACCACGCTGCTCGGATGGATCTGCGTGCTCATCGTCCTTCTCCCTCGGCCAGGTCCATCAGCATGGACATGAATTCGGCTTCCGCGACCTTCTGGCCATCCACGAAGGCCTCGCCGCGCATCTTGCAGATCCGGCCCTTGAGCTGGACCACCTTGACTTCCATCACCAGCTGGTCGCCAGGCAGCACCGGCTTCCGGAACTTCGCCCCGTCGATGCCCATGAAGTAGATCACCTTGCGGGCCCGGTCCTCGATGTCCTGTAGGAGCAGGCAGCCGCCGGTCTGGGCCATGGCCTCGAGGATGTAGACGCCGGGGAACACGGGGCGGCTCGGGAAGTGGCCCTGGAAGACCTGCTCGCTGAAGCTGATGTTCTTGAGCCCCCGGATCCACTGCCCGGGCTCGAAATCGAGGATGCGATCCACCAGGAGGATCGGATACCGGTGGGGCAGCAGGTCCAGGATTCCTTGCAGGTCGATCGTTCGGGGTTCGCGTTCCGACATGGGCACTCCAATCCTATAGGTTACCGGCTCCGCCCCCCGGCCTCCAGCCTCAGGATCGCCGGGCCGTCCGCTCGAAGATCCGGGCTTCGATGAACAGGTCCAGCAACCCCCGGTCCAGGGCCCCTGCCCGGGCCTCGTCCTCCAGGATGGCCAGGCTCCGCTCCACGGGCACCGCGCCCTTGTAGGGCCGATCCTGGGCCGTGAGGGCGTCGTAGACATCCGCGATGGCCATGGCCCGGCTCTGGATGGGAATCTCCGGTTCCGTGAGCTTCCGGGGGTAGCCCCGGCCTGTCAGCCGCTCGTGATGGGCGTAGGCGATGTCGGGGATGCCGGCCAGGTCCCGGGTCCAGGGGATCTGTTCCAGGAACCGGAAGGTATGGGTCACATGGCTTTCGATCTCGAGGCGTTCCGTCTCGGAGAGGCTGCCCTTGCGGATGCGCAAGCTGGCCAAGTCACCGGCTTCTAGCAGGCTCCGGCGCTCGCCGCTCCAGTGGGTGAAGGTGAGGTCATCCAGGAGCCCAAGCCCCTCCGCCACCTCCTGGGCCATCACCGTGGGTTCGTTGCTCTGGCGGACCAGGTGGATGAGCCGCTCCGATTCCTCCCGGCGATCCCGGATGGCGCTTTCCCAAAGGTCGAAGCCCCCCCCGCCCTTCCAGGCCTGGGCCAGGGCCTCGAGGGCCTGCTCCAGTTCCCGCTGGCGCAGGCGCTGGAGGATGATCTCCAGCTGGCCGGGATCGAGCTTCTTGGCCTTCACCAGCACCTGCTCGCGGACGCCCACCTTGCCGAAGTCGTGCAGCAGGCTGGCGTAACGCAGCTCCCGCAACTGGCGGTCGCTGAAGGAGAGACCTCCGTAGGCTCCGTTGGGCGTCGCGTTCACGGCCTCCGCGAGGCCGACGGTGAGCTCGGCGACACGCCCGGAGTGGCCGCTGGTGACCGGGTCCCGGGCCTCGATGGCCGTCACGGAAGCGGCGACGAAGCCCTCGAAGAGCCGCTCAATCTCTTCCCGGAGCTGGGCGTTCTTCACGGCCACCGCCGCCTGGCCGGCGAGGCTCTGGGCCAGCCGCTGGTCCGAGGCGGAGAAGGCGATCGCGCGCCCATCCTCATCCAGTCGGTTGAGGAGCTGCAGGACCCCGAGGATCTCGCCTTCCGTGTCCAGCATGGGCACCACGAGCATCGAGGTGGTGCGGTACCCCGCCAGACGGTCGAAGCTGTCGTTGAACCGGTAGGGAGCCTCGACCGGGAGGTCGTAGACATCCGGCAGGTTCAGGCATTCCTTGCAGAGGGCGACGAAGCCCGCCAGGTTCTCCCGCGAGATGGGCAGGGCCTCCCGGTGGAAGGGGAACCTCACGCGGGCGTTCTGGGTGTGGGCGAAGAGCAGCTCGGGACGATCCTCCTCGCCGGCGAGCAGGTAGATCGACCCCGCTTCGGCGTTCAGCAGTTCCCGGGCCTTGGTGAGGATCAAATCCAGCAGCCGGTCCAGGTTCTGTTCCGAGGCCAGGGCGCGGCCCACCTCATGGAGCCGTTCCATGTCGCGGCGATCCTGCAGCCGGGCCCAGGCGGCCCGGACCAGGGCCTCGGCGGCCTCCAGGCCCGGCCAGACCTCGCAATCAGCGAAGGTGCCGTCGCCGGGCACCCCCAGCACCACGTCGGCCCGCCCTCCCTCCACGAAGGCCAGGGCCTCCCGCAACTCCCCGGCCACGCGGTCCAGGAGGATGCTACGGTGCTCTGGGGGGACGGCGACAGTGAAGCGCAAGGCGGATGCAGGCTCCAGGAAGGCGAAGACGAAAGTCCCGTCAGCATATCGGAATTCCCCCGCCCCCACCGCGACCTGGCAGGGATCCGTGGATCGCCTGGCCTGGGGCGGCCGGGGCGTGGCCCACGAAGCTGACGGCCGGCTGCTCCTGCTGGAGGCGCCGCTGGCCCTCTTCCCTGGTGAGCAGGTGGAAGCCACCGTCATCTGGAAGGCCCGCCACGGCGAAGGGCGCATCACCCGCTGGCTCAGCCGGGACCCCCGCCGGGCCCCCGCGGAATGCCCTGTGGCCGGAACCTGCGGCGGCTGCGAGCTGTGGGAAGCCGGTCGCCACGCGCCCGAGCTGAAGCGCCAGATGGTGGCCGACCTTCTCCGTCGCCAGCTGGGCGAAGAGGTGCATTGGGACTGGCGCCCCGCCCCGGAGGAGGCCCGCCGTCACCGCATCCAGCTCCACTGGGACGGCTCCGCCCTGGGCTACTTCCGTCGGCACAGCCATGCACTCGTGCCCGTCTCCGCCTGCCCCGCCGCCGCGGAACCCCTGTCCCAGGCCATCCCGCGCCTGCAGGAGGCGCTGGCGGCGCACATCCTCACCTCCCGCCCAGGCCGCTGGGAACTGTCCACCGGCACGCCCGCGAGCGAGGTGCTCGCCACGGATGAGCGGGGTCGCACCTGGCGTCTGGAACCCGATGGATGGCATCGCAGCGAGGAGCCCCTCGCGCAGCGCCTCGGCGGCATCACGCTCCGGCATGAGCCTGGCGCCTTCTTCCAGGTGAGCCCACCCTGGGCCGCCGAGGCCTTCCGCAGCCTGCTCGAAGGCTGGGACGTGCGGGGTCGCACCCTCTACGACCTCTATGGCGGCGTAGGCCTTTTCTCCGCGCTGCTCGGCAAGCGCTTCGACCACCGCGTGCTGGTCGAGTCCGGCGAGGCGGCCGTGGCCTGGGCCCGCCGCAACCTGGCGGCCCTGGGCCTGCCCTCGGAATGCCAGGTGGGCGATGTGGCCGCCTGGGTGCCCGAGGGACTGGGGCAATCCGCTGACGTGATCCTGCTGGATCCGCCCAGGGCGGGACTGGAACCGGCCCTCACGGAGCGCCTCTGCGCCGCCGGAGCCGGAAAGCTCGTGCTGGTGGGCTGCGACGGCGCGGCCTTCTGCCGGGACCTGAAGCGCCTGGCACCCTCCTGGGACCTCGAGCAGCTGGCCGTGTTGGACCTCTTCCCCCTCACCAGCCACGTGGAGTGCGTGGCCCTGCTGGCCAAACGGCCGTGAGCGCCCCCGCGAGCGCCCTCGGCCGCCACCTGCTCGTGGAATACACGGGCTGCGACGCCGCCATCCTCGCGGACCTGGAGCGGATCACCACCGCCATGCTGGACGCCGCCCGGGCTTCCGGCGCCACCATCGTCACCCACAGCTTCCACCACTTCAGCCCCCATGGCGTCAGCGGAGCCGTGATCATCGCCGAGAGCCACCTGGCCATCCACACCTGGCCCGAGCACCAGTTCGCCGCCGTGGACTTCTTCAGCTGCGGGCCCGTGGACATGGACCGGGGCCTGGCGGTCCTCCACACCGCCTTCAAGGCTACGGGAGAAACCCGGATGACGCTGGAGCGCGGGCCCCTGCGGGCGATCCATCCCTGATCGCCCCTTCGAGCCGCAAGAGCCGCTCCTTCATCCGAAGGCCGCCGGCATAGCCCGTGAGGGTGCCGTCGGCGCCAACGACGCGATGGCAGGGCACGAGGATGGAGATGGGGTTGGCGCCGTTGGCGCGGCCCACCGCCCGGCTGAGGTTCGCGCCGCCCAGGGTTGCCGCCAGCTGGCCGTAGCTGCGGGTCTCTCCGAAGGGGATGCGCTGGAGCTCGGCCCAGACGCGCTGCTCGAAGGGGCTTCCGTGGAGGCGGAGGGGCAGCTCGAAGGCGGTTCTCCGGCCGGCGGCATAGGCCTCCAGCTGGTCGCGGAGGCGGGCCGCGGCGCGAGGATCCGGCGATGCCACTGGACCCGACCGAGCGACTTTCGCCAGCAGGGCTTCACGGAATTCATGGCCTACAAAACCCAGGTAGATGACGGCGCCCTTGGCGTCGAAGGCGACCTGGACGGGACCGAGAGCGGTATCGAGGCGGTGGATTCCCATCATGCAGGCACCCCCTTCAGGCTGGCCCAGAGGTGGAAGGTGGCGAGGCTGCGATGGGGCGCGAAGGGCGCCATGAGTCTCTTGGTTTCGGAGGGCCCCGGGCGCTCCTCAAGCTGGAACCAGCGCTGGAGGGCCAGGGTGAGTGCCGAATCCCCCACGGGCACGCAGTCCCGAAAACCCAGGCCGCGCATCAGCACGTACTGGGCCGTCCAGGGGCCGCAGCCCCGCAGAGCCATCAGCGATGTCTCGGCCCGAGTCGCGGTCAGCAGGTTCTCCAGTTTCAAGTCGCCCCTCGCCACCAGAGCCGCGGCGTTCAGGACGTATTCGGCCTTACGCTGCGAGAAGCGCCGGGCCGTCAGGTCCGCGGGATCCAGGGCGGCGATGCAGGCGGCGTTCGGATGCGCGATGAGGTCGCCGACGGGGGTTCCCGCCAGGCGGATCAGGTCTCGGCGGAGGGCGTAGGCGAAGGCCAGGTTCACCTGCTGGCCCAGGATGGCCCAGACCAGCGCCTCGAAGGGATCCAGGGTCAGGGGAACCCGCAGGCCCTCGCGGCCTCGGGCCAGGCGGGGATGCGCTTCTTCAAAGGAGGTGGCATCCCCGTGCCAGGCCAGCAGCCGCAGAGCCGCCCGGTGGGCTTCCGCCATGGCCTCGGGGCCACCCGCGCCCGCCAGGGACACCACCGCATCTCTGGAACCGAACGCCAGGGTCAGCACCCCCGGCCGGCCGGCGAAGTGGGCGGCCTTGCGAAGGGTGTCGCCCTGCACCTGCTCGGACACGCTCTCGAGGTCCCGGCCATGGAATCGGAGCAGATCTCCGAGCCGGGTGCGCTCGGGCAGCGGCAGCGTGAAGCGGTCGGAGCCCAGCAGGTCCCGATAGGCTCCGGGCGCCAGGCCCGTCTGGCGCCGGAAGGCTTCGTGGAAGCCGGAGGGGCTCTCGAAGCCCACGGCGGCTCCGAGGTCCAGCAGGGGCGTCGCGCCCTCCCGCAGCCGGGCGCAGGCGGCTCGGATGCGGGCGCCCTGGAGGAAGGCGGCGGGCTGGGTGTGGGCATGGTCGCGGAAGAGGGTCTTCAGCTTCGTGAGCCCCACGCCGGCCACTTCCGCCAGGGCCTCGGCCTTGCCGAAAGCGGCCGGGTCTGCCCAGGCGCGGGCCATGGCCTCCTCCAGCCGGGCCAGGTCCGCGTCCTCTCCCCGATAGAAGGCGTCGGGCCGGCACCGCTTGCAGGGCCTCAGTCCGGCCGCCTGGGCGGCGGCCTCATCCAGGAAGAACCGCACGTTGCGGGCCAGGGGCTTCCGCGCCGGACAGGAAGGCAGGCAGTAGATCCCTGTGGTGAGGACGCCCGTGAGCACGCGCCCATCGAAGGAGGCATCCTTCGCCAGGATCCGTTCGTAGAGGTGCTCGTCCGACCAGCGCATGGCTCCATGCTAGGAGCCCGCCGGAGGGAAGTCCTCCGATGGGCGGCGCCGGAATTCTTCCGGTCAGTCCCAGGTCAGCGGCAGGCGGGGCTGGGGCGGTGCCTTGGGCAGCACCCCCTCGAGGCGCAGCAGGAACTCCTTCATGTCCAGGCCCCCGGCATAGCCCACCAGGGATCCGTCGGAACCGATGACGCGGTGACAGGGGATGAGGATGGAGATGGGGTTGGCGCCGCTGGCGCGGGCTGCCGCGCGGATGCATTTCTCGTCCCCCAGACGCCGGGCCAGCTCCAGATACGAGATCGCCTGCCCATAGGGGATCTTCTGCAGCTCCTTCCAGACCCGCGCCTGGAAATCGGTGCCTTCCGCATGCATGGGAATGTTGAAATTCCGGAGATTCCCCGAGAAGTAGGCCTCCAGCTGGCGCTTCAGAAAGGGGAGGCTCTTCGGTACAGGGCCGGTGGGAACCGGGGGAGGCTGGCCGTGCAGCCGGACCAGGTGGGAGAGGCGCCCTTCCCCGTCGAAGGCCGCGCCCAGGTCCCCGAGGGGAGTGGGCAGCAGATGTAAGGGCCCGTTCATAGGCACCAGCATGCCAGAATCACGGTTTTTTGTTGCAATGGATCAGGGATTTCGCCATCCCAGACCCGATTCCAGTTCCCGCAGCGCCCTCGGAATGGGCCCCTCGCCGGGCAGGACCACCCGGTGGCAGGGGACGAGCAGGGCGATGGGATTCGCCGCGCAGGTCATGACGATGAGGTCTTCGTCCACCCCGAGCCAGGCGGCGAGGTCGGCGGGACGGCGGAATTGACCGTAGGGGATCGTCCTCACCGTGTCCCAGATGCGCAATTGCATGGGCGAACCCTGGGGATCCACGGGCACCGTGAACGTCCGGAGGGTTCCCGTCAGGTAGGCGTCCAGCTGGCGGTCGAGGTATCGCTTGGCCTCCCGCTGCTCCTTGGGCGGCAACGGGCTGGTCTTGCGGGGATCGAGGCCCTCCACGGCCAGCTCGCGCAGACGCCCGCGCCCATCGAAGGCCGCACGCATCGGCCCCAGCAGGGTGTTCAGCTCGTAGTGCCAGAGGACCATCAGGGAATCATCGCAGGGTCGTTAGACTGTTTCCATGGCCACTGAACCATTTCGCCTGTCCATCATCGACTATCTGAACGCCGCCCCCCTGAACCACGGATTCAAGCATGGCCTCGGCTGGGAGCACTTCCACCTCAAGTTCCACTACCCCTCGGCCTGTGCGGACCGCCTGCGCTCCGGCGAGGTGGATGCCGGCATCGTCAGCTCCATCGAGTACTTGCGGATCCCGGACCTCCTGATCGTGCCGGGCCTCTGCATCGCGTCGCCGAAGCGGGTGCGCAGCGTGGTGATCCTCTCCAAGGTGCCCCCCGAGCAGATCCGCACCCTGGCCCTGGACACCTCCAGCCGCACCAGCGTGGTGCTGGGGCAGCTCATCCTGCGGGAGCGCTACGGGGTGAGCCCCGAGATCACGGACATGGGACCGGACCTGCCGGCCATGCTCGAAGCCCACGACGCCGCCATCATGATCGGCGACTCGGCCATGCGGGCCCCCCGGCAGGGGCTCTTCGTGCTGGATCTGGCCGAGGAATGGCACGCCTGGACGGGCCTGCCCTTCGTCTTCGCCCTGTGGCTGGTCCGGAAGAACGCCCCGCAACTGCCCGTGCCCGGCGGGGTGGCCTCCTTCTTCCACAGGAGCTACGAGATCGGCATGGCCCAGCTTCCGGCCATCATCGAGGAGGCCCGGCGCACCATCGGCTGGACCAAGATCGAGCTGCACGAGTACTTGACGGAGAACATCAGCTACACCCTGGGCGAGGCCGAACGCGAAAGCCTCGCCCTCTTCTTCGAGAAGGCCGTGCGGCACGGGTTCGCCCCTGAAGAAAAGCCGCTGCGGTTCCTCTGAGCACGCCCGCCACCGACCCCCCCCCACCAGGACGCCCCATGACCGACCTCGCCTCCCTCTTCCACACCCACATCACCGAGCGCCAGCGGACCGCCACCGAGGCCCTGGCCGAAACGGGCTTCGACGCCCTGGTGATCTCCAGCGGGCAGGTCTACACGCACTTCGCGGACGACCAGGACGCCCCCTTCCATCCGACGCCTCACTTCGCCCACTGGTGCCCCATGGCGGGCCCCCATCACCTCCTCGTCGTCCGGCCCGGCCAGCGCCCCCGCCTCATCCGGTACGCCCCCGAGGATTTCTGGTACGAGCAGTTGCCTCTGGGGAGCCCGTTCTGGGCCTCGGAATTCGACATCGAGGAGGTGGGAACGGTCGAGGAGGCATGGAAACGCCTGGGATCGCCCGAACAGGCCGCCTACATCGGCAACGAGACGGAGCGGGCCGAGGCCGCCAATCTGGAGCTGAATCCGGCGGGCCTCACCGCCCGCCTGGATTGGAACCGCACGAACAAGTCCGCCTATGAGGTGCAGTGCATCGAGGAGGCGACGGTGCTGGCCGCACGGGGCCACCTGGCCGCCCGGGCCGCCTTCCTGGCCGGCGCCAGTGAGCTGGAGATCCACTACGCCTACATCCAGGCCGTCGGCATCGTCGATCACGAGATGCCCTACGGCAGCATCGTGGCCCTCAACGAGAAAGGCGCCATCCTCCACTACGAGCACAAGCGCGCCAACGTCAGGAACGGCGATGTCCTCCTCATCGATGCGGGTGCCCAGGTCCGCGGCTACGCCGCCGACATCACCCGCACCGTGGCCGCCCCCCACTGCGACAGCCGCTTCGCCGACCTGGTGGACGGCATGGTGAAGCTCGAACTCGGCCTCTGCGACGCCGTGAAGCCCGGCATGCCCTACGGGGACTTCCACCACCTGGGCCACCTGGCCATCGCGGCCCTCCTGAAGGAACACAGCATCCTCAAAGCCGATCCCGAGGAGGCGGTGGAACTGGGCCTGAGCCGCCCCTTCTTCCCCCACGGCCTGGGCCACCACCTGGGCATCCAGGTGCACGACGTGGCCGGCCGCCAGGGCGCGCCCGACGGCACCCTGGCGCCTCCGCCGCCCCAGCACCCCACCCTGCGCACCACCCGCACCATCGAGGCGGGCCAGGTGTTCACCGTGGAACCCGGCCTCTACTTCATCCCCATGCTGCTGCGCCCCTTCCGCGAGAACGAGCACAAGGCGAGGTTCGACTGGAAGGTCATCGACGAGCTCACGCCCTGCGGCGGGATCCGCATCGAGGACAACCTGCTGGTGACCTCCTCCGGGCACCGCAACCTCACCCGGCCGCATCTGCCCAACTAGCCTGCGGAGCTGCCTGGATCAGGCAACCTCACCTTTTGCTTCAGTCCCATCTTGTGAGCCGGTGCGTCTTCGGGTCTGATGGGAGGGACATCCTTTTGATCTACCTCCCAACCAGGCCCCCGGCCGCCCTCCAGGAGTGACCCTGTGTCCGCCCAGCCCTTCGATTCCGCCCGCGACCACCGCATCACGCGTGACGAGGCCGCGAGCCTGGTCCGGAACCACCAGGCCCGCGCCGAGGCCGGCTCCCACCGCGCCTCGGCCTTCAACCGCAGCGCCTTCGAGCAGCTCCTGGCCCAGCCCGGCGCAGCCGGTATCCGCATCTACCACGCCCGGCACGCGGACGGCTCGCCGACGATGGTGATGGTGGCGGTAGACGCCGCAGGGAAGGACCTGGACAGCGCCCAGGCGGTCTACATCCAGAACAGCCACGATTGCCCGCCCTATTGCACCGGAACCAGCCTCTAGGAGGACTTTTGAGGAACCTGGTGTCCCGGTGATCAAGCCCATCTATAGGTGGATCCTCCTCTACGTCTTCGATCCGTTCATCCTGGCACCGATCCTCGCTTTCGCCTGGAGCCGGATCCGGGGAGGGTTTTCCCGCCCTCACTGGATGGGAAGGTTCTTCGCGGTCCAGGTCGTCGATCTGGTTCAAGGGGTCATTTTCATTGCCCTGGCCCTTTCCCACCGGAACAACCAGTGGTTCCGACATTTGTCACAGCCCGTGGTCTTCGCGGGAACGCTCTGGGTGCTCGTCAGGACCTCGCACCCGTCACCACGACGGGTGAGGCTCTACTGGGCCTGTGCTGGAATCGGCCTGCTGGCCGCCGTGGCCGGGGTGTTCGTGAACGGCCTGTTCCTGCGGAATGCGCTGTTCACCACCACCCAGTGCCTGATCTTCATCGTTCTGGGCATTTACGAACTGCGCGGGCTCGCCCTGCGGGACGATGACGAGGACCTCGCGGCCAAGCCCGAGTTCTGGCTGAACAGCGCGATCCTGATCTACGGCTCCACCACCTTGATCTTCAATGCCATTTCGAACCACTTCCTGCGTGTCCTGCCGCCCCACCTGCTCCCCCTTCCCTGGCTCGTGCATGGTCTGGTGATCGTCTTCTACGAAATCGCCCTCGCCAAGGTGTTCCTATGCAGGAAGTCCATCTCTTCCTGATCTTCGTGCTCGCCACGTTCGTCGTGGTGGTGCTGGCGTGGCTCGCGCTCTTCAGCGTGGTGTCGGCGAAGTCGCGCGTCATCCGCGAGCAGCGCAAGGCCCTGGAGGCGGAGCAGCGCCTCCGCCTGGCCCAGGAAGCCTTCATGGACAACGCGCACCACGAGCTCCGCACGCCCGTGCAGGTGCTGGCCGGCCACCTGCAGATGGCCCGGGACCTCAGCACCAGCGAAGAACAGGTTGCGATCCTGGACCGCGCCCAGGAAACGGCCACCCGCCTGGGCCATCTGGTGCAGGGCCTCCTCGACTTCGCCAGCCTCGCCCAGGGAACCCTCACGCTGAGGCCCGGCCCGACGGACCTGGGGTCCCATCTGGCGCAGCTCGGGAAGAAGTTCGAATGCCAGGCCAGGGCCAAGGGCCTGGAGGCGAAGGTCGCCCTGGATCCGCTCCCCGCCCCCCTGGCCTGCGACGCGGCCCGCCTCTCCCAGGCCCTGGAGGCCCTGCTGGACAACGCGGTGGGCTTCACCGAGCGCGGTTCGGTGTCCTTCCGCATGATCGCCCGGCCCGAGGGTGGCGCCTGGCGCCTGCGCCTCGAGATCGAGGATCAGGGCCCCGGCCTTCCGCCGGACTGGGAGCGGCTTCTGAGGCCCTTCGAACAGGAGGAACGCAGCCTCCGCCGGCGGCGCGGCGGGCTCGGAATCGGCCTTCCCCTGGCCGCCGGGATCGTCCACCTGATGGGGGGGCAGATGGGCCTGATCCCGCTCACCGCGGGAACCCTGGCCTGGGTTGAGATCCGGTTGGAGGAAGCAGAGGGCTGACGAAGCCTCGTTTTCCGATATACATGGAGGATCCCCCGGAGCCTCCATGCCCGTCCGCGCCCTCCTGGCCTGCCTGATTCTCGTCCCTGCCCTGTCGGGACAGGGTTCTGGGCAGCTCACCCTCGAAGCCGTGGCGCATCCCACGAAGCGGGTGGCCTATGCAGGTCGGCCGGCCACGCGCCTGGACTGGCTGCCGGACGGCGCCCTGGTCGAAACCCGGCGGGAGGGCGACCAGGTGGCCCTCTACCGGATCGACCCCGCCACCTGGGAACGGAAGCCCCTGCTGGAGTCCGCCCGCCTCCAAGCGGCCCTTGTGGCGGCAGGGGCCGGAGAGGCCGCCGCCAAGGAGGCCCTCGGACGCGGCGCCTTCATCTGGAAGGAGGGCCACAGCGCTTTCCTGCTGACCGTGGCGGAGGACCTCTTCCTGGTGGACGTGAAGGCGGCCGCGGCCAAGCGGCTCGTGGGTGGAAACCCCGAAGAAGCGTCCTTCAGCCCCGACGGCCGGCAGGTCGCCTATCTCAAGGGCAACGATCTCTACCGGGTGGAGGTGGCCACGGCCCGGGAGACCCGGCTCACCACCGGCGGCGGGGAGACCGTGTTCAATGGGCGCCTGGACTGGGTGTACCAGGAGGAGGTCTATGGCCGAGGAAGCTTCCGCGCCTTCTGGTGGGCCCCGGACTCGAAGCGCCTGGCCTACCTCCGCCTCGACGAGACCAAGGTGCCGGTCTACACCCTCATGGATGACCGCTTCCAGCCCCAGAAGGCGCTGAAAGCTCGCTACCCCAAGGCCGGGGACCCCAACCCCACTGCCCGCCTGGGCGTGGTGGACCTCTCAGGATCCACCACCTGGATGGACGAGCCGTACTCCGGCCAGGAGACCCTCATCGTGCAGGTGGGCTGGGACTCGGCCGGCCACCTGCTGGCCACCCACCAGGACCGGATCCAGAGCTGGCTGGACCTCCGCCGCTACGAAGGGGCCACATCCCGGCTGCTCATCCACGAGAATGGCCGCGCCTGGCAGGAGCGGCTGCCCCTGCCCCACTTCCTTTCCGACGGGAGCTTCCTGTGGGAGTCGGGACGCACAGGGCGCCACCACGTCTACCGCTACGGCAAGGACGGCCAGCTCATCGGCGCCGTCACGGCCGGGGACTGGGATGTCCGGCAGGTGCATGGCGTGGACGCCAGAACCGGGCAACTCTATTTCGATGCGACCGAGCGCAGCCCCATCGGCCTGGACGCCTACCGGGTGGGGCTTGATGGGAAGGGCCTCGTGCGGCTGACGGACCGGCCGGGCACCCACCGAGTGAAGTTCAATGCCGCGTTCACCGCCTTCCTCGACACCTGGAGCGACATCCACACCCCTCCCCAGCAGTCACTCCACGACGGCCATGGCAAGCTGGTCCGCCTCATCGACGCCAACCCGGCCGAGGCCTGGAAGGCCCTGAAGCTCGGCAGGGTGAGCTTCCAGCAGGTGAAGACCCGCGACGGCTTCCCCATGGAAACGATGCTGGTCCTGCCCGTGGACTTCGATCCCGCGAAGAATTACCCCGTGTTCCAGACGCTCTACGGCGGCCCCATGGCCCCCGAAGTCCGGAACCTCTGGCGCCGGGACATGCCCTGGTTCCAGTTCCTGGCCCAGCAGGGCATCGCCACCTGGGTCTGCGACAACCGCAGCGCCTCGGGGAAGGGCCTGGCCAGCGCCCACGGCATCTACCGCAACCTGGGGGCCCAGGAGCTCCAGGACCAGCTCGACGGCCTGGCCTGGCTGAGGGCCCAGGGCTGGGCGGACATGGACCGGATCTGCCTGGACGGCTGGAGCTATGGCGGCTTCATGACCACCTACGGCCTCACCCACAGCAAGGCCTGGAAGCTGGGCATCGCCGGGGCGCCCGTGACGGACTGGCGCCTCTACGACAGCATCTACACCGAGCGCTACATGGGGCTGCCCTCAGCCAACCCGGCCGGCTACGAGTCCAGCTCCGTGCTCAAGGCCGCGGCCAACCTGTCCGGCAGGCTCCTGCTGCTCCACGGCACCCTGGACGACAACGTCCATCCCCAGAACACCGTCATGCTCATCGACGCCCTTCAGAAGGCCGGACTTCCTACGCAGATCGTGCTGCTGCCTGGCTCCGACCACAGCCCGCGCGCACCTCAGCACAACTGGGCGCGCTTCCAGGCCATGTGGGAGTTCCTGTCGAAGTACCTATAGAGTGCCTAACAAAACCCCCACGGGGTCGCGCGAGGGCCGCCGGGCGAGCGAGGCGTGGAACGCGAGTCAAAGCGTAGCGGGTACTACGCGCGACGAGCGTGACGCGGCATCGCGACGCCCGCCGGCCCTCGCCCAGAGGGAGAAAGCCAGGTGGGCGCCCCGCGGCGTCACGGCCCTTGAACGATGTCCCGCATCGCCCTGCGGGCCCTTCCTTGCGGAGCATCCCACCTGGCTTTCTCGCGGCCCCGTCGGGGTTGTGTTAGGCACTCTTAGATCAGGCTTCCCGTGTGGCGGGCAGCATGCGGTCGTACACCCAGAGCAGCACGGCCGTGAGCACGCCCACGCCGATGATCGTCCAGAGCATGCCCGCCGGCTTGTGCGTCACCTCACCAAAGTGGTGCATCAGCTTCCCGCCGAACCAGCCCCCGATGAGGGAGCCGAGGCCGATGGGGAGGAAGGCGAAGCCCATGTAGGTCCCCTGCTGGCCTGGTGGGGCGAGGCGCGAGATGTATTCGTAGTAGCGTGGCGACTGCACGATCTCCCCCAGCGCGACGCAGACGAGCGTGATGATCACGCCCGTCACGGTCGGCCTGAAGATCAGCACGATCCAGGCGAGGGACGACATCAGGGTGCCGATCGTGACCGCCTTCACCGAGGCAATCTTCTGGGTAGCCAAGTTGATCAGGACTGTCAGGGAGATCACGACCAGCGGGCCGGTCATCAGCAGCAGCTCCGTGTCCGCCTTCGGATCGATGTACTTGGCGACATACAGGGGCAGCGTGATGAACTCCTGCCAGTACACCACCCAGTACCCCGTGAAGATCAGCAGGAACAGCATGAACTTCGGGTTCGAAAGGACGGTGAGGAAGTTCCTGCCCGTCTCCGCCAGGGAGGGAGGCGGCACATCGCCGTCTTTGCGAGGCTCCTTGAACAGGAGCAACACCGCAAAGAACATCAGGAACACACTGATGGCCGCCACGCGGAATACATTCTCCACGCTCATGTGCCGGTGGACGTACGACGCGACAAAGGGACCGGCGGCGCCGCCGATGTTCACCAGCGTGTAATAGATCGAATAACCGATGGAGCGGACATTCTCCTTCGAGGCGCGTGCGGTGGTTCCCACCACGGCCGGCTTCACCAGCGCGATGCCGAGGGCCGGCAGCATCAGCAGGAACGCCACGAGCGCGCCGAGCGGCACCAGGCCGCGCACCGGAGCCATCCAGGAGGAGCCGAGCGATCCCAGAAGGAAATAGGAGCAGCTGAGAATCAGATAGGCGAGGGAGAGCGCGCGACGGAAGCCGAGGCGATCGGCGACCGCGCCTCCGAAAGCCGCCAGGAACCAGACCAGCCCCCCAAACAACCCGGCAAGGCTGCTGGCGTCCTGGGTCGGAAACCCCAGGGATTCGTTCAGGTACCGGGCCAGGGAGGCGAAGGCCGCGTAGTAGGAGAGCCGCTCGAACAGCTCGCTGACGTTCGCGACCCAGAAGGGCCGCTCGAATCCGTCGCGGATTTCACGCAAGCGTCGAGCTGGGCTCAAGGGACCTCCTGGGGAGTGATGGTGACCTTCGATCTTCCCGGGGAACCGGAGGCAGGGTCAACCCATGCCCTCCAGGAGCCTGCCTGGGGAACACCCGGAAGGCCGCGGTTCTCCCGCCAGAGGCCCCGGTGGCCTGCTGTGTCCCTACTTACCGGCTTTCGCGAACTCCACCACGGCCTTGAGCATGTCACCCACGGACATGATGCCCACCAGCTGCCCCTTGGCATCCACCACGCACAGGCCGTAGAGCTTGTGGTCGAGGATGGCCTGGGCGGCCGTGGCCAGATCGGTATCCGGCGTCACCGTGATCGGATGCAGGTTCATGACCTCCTTCACGGCGGTCTTGGAAAGCAGGTAGTGGACTTCCCAGGTGTCCAGGGAGGTCGCCTTCCCGGGAGTGTAGTCCTTGATCATGCGCTCGGTGATCAGGCCGACGAACTTGCCCCTGGCCATGACGGGGAGCCGCCGAATGCCCTTCTCCTTCATGAGATGGATGGCCTCGATGATGGAGGCGTCCTCCTCGATGGTGATGGGGTTCTTGGTCATCCACTTTTCGACCGTGTTCATGACGGGTCTCCTCACATGCCCAGGAAGGCTTTCTTGATGTGTTCGTTGGCGAGCAGTTCCTCTCCGCGGCCCGTCATGAACACGCGGCCCGTCTCCATGACGTAGGCGCGGTGCGCGATGCGAAGGGACTGGTAGACGTTCTGCTCCACGAGAAGGATGGTAACGCCCTGCTTGTTGATGCCGGTGATGATGTCGAAGATGTTCTTCACCAGCAGGGGCGACAGGCCCAGCGAGGGCTCATCCAGGAGGAGCACCTTGGGGTTGGCCATGAGCCCCCGGGCGATGGCCAGCATCTGCTGCTCGCCGCCGGACATGGTCCCGCCCAGCTGCTGCTCCCGCTCCTTGAGGCGCGGAAACAGCTCGAAGACCCAGTCGATGTTCTTCTGGCGATCCGCCCGGGTGGCCTTGACGTAGGACCCCATGCGGAGGTTCTCCATGACGGTCATCTCCGGAAAGATCCGGCGCCCCTCGGGCACCTGGACGAGCCCGGCCTCGACCACGTGATGCGGGAGCATCCTGCCGAGGTCCTTGCCCTCGAAGGTGATGCTCCCGGAGGCGGGCTTGACGAGGCGCGAGATGTTCTTGAGGGTGGTGGACTTCCCGGCGCCGTTGGCGCCGACCACCGTGACGATCTCGCCTTCGTGGACTTCCAGGTCCACGTCCCACAGGACTTTCAGATCGCCATAGGCGAAATTCAGCTTCTCGACCTTAAGCATGGCTCTCACCCAGATAGGCATCGATCACGTCCTGATTGCTCACCACCTCCTGGGGGGTGCCTTCGGTCAGCTTCTCGCCGGAGGTGAGGACGACGATCCGGTCAGAAATGCGCATGATGGCCTTCATGTCGTGCTCGATCACCATCTGCGTCAGGCCTTGCGCCTTGATGTCCAGGATGAGCTGGATGATCTCCTCACTCTCGGCGGGGTTGAGGCCACCCATGACCTCGTCCAGCAGCAGGAGCTTCGGCTGCGTGGCCAGGGCCCGGGCCACCTCGAGCTTCTTCCGCTCACCGATGGGCAGGCCCCCGGCCAGGAAGTCCGCCCGGTGCTCCATGCGGACCACCTTGAGCTGCTCCATGGCCATGTCCCGGGCGGTCTTCAGCGAGATGGTTCGGGCCAGGGCACCCACCATGACGTTGTCCACCACCGACAGCTTGGCCAGAGGGCGGACCTTCTGCCACGTCCGGACCATGCCGAGCTTGCAGACCTTGTCCGGCTGGAGTCCGTTCATGCGCCGGCCATCGAAGAGGATCTCACCTTTGGAAGGAGGGTAGTAGCCGGTGATGCAGTTGAAGAGGGTGGTCTTGCCCGCGCCATTGGGCCCGATGAGGCCCATGATCATGCCCTGCTCCATGGAGAAGGACACATCGGAATTGGCCGCCAGGCCTCCGAAGAACTTGCTGACGTTCTTGATCTCCAGGATGGGCATCAGGCCGCCTCCCGCTTCCGGCGCGAAGCCAGTTTCTTGACGAAGCCCATCAGGCCGTCCGGCATGAAGAGGATCACCAGCACCACGAGGATGCCGTAGATGAGGACGTGGGCGTGGGCGAGGTTCTCCTTGAGGAAGAGCCCCACCTTCGAATCCGCGCTCACGAGGCCGATCTTCACGAGCCCCTCGGTGATCATGTTGCTGCGGAGGGCCTCGGAGAGGGGCACGAGCAGCAGGGATCCGAGCACCGGGCCCCAGATGGTGCCCATGCCGCCGATGATGCAGATCAGCATGATCTGGACGGAAACATCCAGCCCGAGCACCGTGGGGGGATCGACGAATCCGACGTAGATGCCATAGAAGCTCCCGGCCAGCGACGTCAGCACCGCCGAGATGACCAGCCCGATGTTCTTGTAGACCGAGATGTGGATGCCCAGGGAGTGGGCCGCGTCCTGGTCCTCCCGAATGGCCTGGAAGTAGTAGCCCAGCTTGGAGTGCTGAACCCAGTAGGTGATCGCGAGGGTCAGCAGGGCCAGGAAGAGGCCGATGTAGTAGAAAGGCACCTTTGTGAGGAAGTCCGTCACCACCCGCTCGCCGATCTTGAAGGCGGGGATCTCGGTGACCAGGATGCCCTCGGCGCCGTTGGTGAGCGTGGTGAGGTTGATGGCGGACAGCCGCATGATCTCGGCCACCGCGATGGAGGCCAGCACGAAGTAGGGGCCGCGCAGCCTGAAGCAGATGCTGCCGATCACGAGCGCCACGACGATCACTGCCGCGACGCCTGCCCAGACCCCCACCCAGGGCACCACCTGCCTGGAATACATGAGCA
Organism: Geothrix alkalitolerans; assembly: GCF_022808885.1. NCBI lineage: Bacteria > Pseudomonadati > Acidobacteriota > Holophagae > Holophagales > Holophagaceae > Geothrix > Geothrix alkalitolerans. The sequence continues at coordinate 586,101 of NZ_JAKZLE010000002.1, forward strand.
TCATGGTGGTGTAGGCGCCCACGCCGAAATAGGCCGCGTGGCCGACGGAATACTGGCCCGCGTAGCCCCCGAGGATGTTCCAGCTCTGCCCCTGGGACACGCTGAGGAACAGCAGGATCATCATGTGAAGTGCGTACGGGCTCTCCACGAAACGCGGAACAACCAGGAGGCCCGCCAGTACGATGAGGCCGATCGCGGCCTTGAGCATGCTCTTGTTCATGTCGTCCTCCTCAGGTCCGCGACTTGCCCATCAGGCCCGAGGGCTTGAAAAGGAGTACGAGCAGGAAGAGCACGAAGACCACCACATCCTTCCATCCGGAGGAGATGTAGACCGCGCTCATGGATTCGGTGATGCCGATGAGGATCCCACCCAGCGTGGCCCCCACCACGCTGCCCATGCCACCGAGCACCGTGATGACGAAGGCCTTCAGCGTGAAGGTGCCGCCCACCTGCGGGAAGATGTAGTAGGTTGGCGAGATCAGCGCGCCGGCCGTCCCGGCCAGGGCCGCGCCGAGACCGAAGGCGATGACGGACATGCGGCTGACGTTGATGCCCATCAGCTGGGCGGCGTCCCGGTCCTGGGCCGTGGCCCGGATGGCCTGGCCCGTGTCCGTCTTCAAGAGGAACCAGCCCAGGGCGGCCGTGATGACGGCCGTGATCAGGAAGGAGACCAGCAGTGGGGTGGAGATCGACACTCCGCCGCCCACCTGGATGGTGGAGGAGGAGTACGAGGTGGTGAGGATCTTGTAGTCCGACGTGAAGATCAGCATCACCGTGTTGCTCATGACGAGGCCCAGGCCGATGGTCAGCAGGATCTGGTTCTGGGCGACGGCGTTGAGCACGCGGTTGATGAAGACCTTCTGGAGGAATCCCCCGAAGAAGAACATCAGCGGGAAGCTGATGAGCACGGACACGAAGGGGTCCACGCCCATCAGCGTGAACAGCAGGTAGGTGAGGTACATCCCCACCATCATGATGTCGCCGTGGGCGAAGTTGATGACGCGCATCACGCCGAAGATGAGCGTGAGCCCGATGCCGATGAGCGCGTACACGCCACCGATCAGGACGCCGCTGATGAGAGATTGAAGGAAGACAGCCATGGGTGCGCAGGACTCCGAAGGGAGAGCCCCAGTCCGGCTTTGCCGGACTGGGACGCGGGGGCCCGGGGGTGTGCGCGCAGCGCGGAATCCCCGGCCGGGTAGAGCCTTACTTCCACTTCGGGAAGGGGAAGATCGGCTTCTTGGTGGCGAACTTGGCGGGCAGCACCGTTTCGTAGTTCCCGTTGATGATCTGCTGCACGAGCATCTGGTGGTTGTTCTGGTTGGTGAAGCCGTCGTAGTCGGCGAACTGGACCTCACCCATGACACCGTTCCACTTGCCGGCCTTCAGTCCTTGCTGGGTCTTGATCCGGTCGCCACCCGCATTCCTGGCGGTCTCCGCCATGATCATCATGGAGGCGTAGGCGCAGGCGGCGTGGTAGGTGGGCTCCTTGCCGAACTTCGCCTTGAAGCGGGCCTCGAACTCCTTGGCGCCGGGCCAGTTCACATCGCCGGTCCACTGGGTGCAGGAGATGACGTTCTCGGAGATCGCGCGCTCCTTGGCGAACTCGGGCGTGGTGAAACCCGCGCCGGCGCCCAGGAAAGCCTGGGGCTGGAGACCCACTTCCTTCGACTGCCGCATGAGCAGGATGGCGTCGGCCACGTACGAGACCATGAACACCAGGTCCGGGTTCTTCGACTTCACCTTGGCCAGGGTGGACCGGTAGTCCGCGGCGCCCTTGGGGTAGGGTTCATCGGCCACGACCTGCATGCCCTTCTTGGCCACATACTCCTTGGCGGTCTTGGTCGTGGACGTTCCGAAATCCGTGTTCTCGTAGATGAAGGCGATGGATTTCGGCTTGCCGAGGGCGGCGGCGGCATCGATGAGGCTGGAGGCGTACTTGTCAGCCGGAGCGTTCATCCGGAAGACGTACTTGAGGCCCTGACGCGTGATCTCCTCCTTGGCGGCGGCAGGGATCAGGAGGGGGACCCGGTACTTCTCCGCCAGCTTGGCGACGGCGTTGGAGCAGGCCGAGGTGTAGGGGCCCACCACGCCCACGACGTTGTCGCGCGTGGCCAGCTTCTCCATGGCGCTCATGGATATCTGCGGCTTGCCCGTGTCGTCCTCCCACACCAGCTGGAGGTTGATGCCCTTCTTCTTGAGGTCCTCTTCGGCAAGCTTGATGCCGTTGGTGATGTGTTCCCCGATGGGTGCCTCGGGCCCACTCATGGAGTTGATGACGCCGACCTTCTGCGCCATGAGACACGGAGAGAGGGCTAGGGCGGCGCCCAGGGCCAAGAGGTGCTTTCGCATGCCAGCTCCGATGCAAAAGAGATGTGGTTGGAAGGTATCGGGATTCTACACCTGCTGGAGGTCAAAAAAATCACGGAACTCGCGGGTTGTGACCCGTGAGTTCCGTGGCTGCGCAGAGAGAAGGATCTGCCGGGTAGAACGTGCTCTGATCAGAAGCCGATCATGACCGAGGCGACCAGGCTGTCGCCACCCTGCTCGCCGGTCTGGCCAGCGCGGGGGGCCAGGAAGTTCTTGCTGCGGTGGACATAGTCCAGCTTCAGCTTGCCCGCGCTGTACTTCGCGGGGTTGAACAGGAGGTTGTAGCCCACGGTGACTTCGGTGTACTTGGGGCTGTAGTCGCCACCGGCGGTGGGCTTGTAGGGGTTGGTCGCGGTGTACCAGTCGTCGCCGGAGTTGTAGTTCATCATGTCATAGCGGGCGGTGAACCAGTGACGGCCCATCTTGTAGGCGCCATCCACGACGAAGCCCTGGAACTTCTGATCGAGGTGCTCGCGGAGGGGATTGGTCGTGGCGGCCGCGAAGAGGGTGGGGTACCGGCGGCCCAGCAGGCCCGTGGCGAACTCGGCGCTGGCATGCCAGGTGGCGTTGTCGAAGGCGTAGTAGGCACCCATCAGGGTGGTCTTGTCCTTGTTGTCCTTGATCTGGGCGGCGCTGACGTAGCCGGCGGTCACCCAGGCGGAGGCGTTGTTGGAGGTGGCGTCCTTCAGGTTTGTCACGCCCTCGCGGTAGTAGGCGCCGAACTTGTGCTCGGGGCCGTAGGCGAACTCGACGCGGGTGGTCCAGTCCTTCTGGGCGTTCAGGTCGTTGTTCTTGCCGGCGCTGCCGTCATCGGTGGTGCCGTTGGAGACGGCGAGATTGATCTTGCCGTTCCAGGCCTTGGCGTCGCCCCAGCTGTAGATGCCCCAGACGCCGCGGTCGCGCTTGTCGCCGAACACGCGGTTGATCTGGTTGCGCTCGAAGAACAGGATGTTCGTGGCGGCCACCATGGTGGCCTCGTAGGTGGTCGGCATCTTGAACTGGCCGGCCTTCACGGTGAAGCCATTGCCGACGTTCCAGGTGATGACCGCGTCGTGCAGCACGTTGTTGCCGACGCTGGAGGTGGAGTTGTTCGGGTCGAACATCAGGTTCCAGCTGACGTCGTCGGTGATCTTGCCGTTGAGGTAGATCTCGGCGCGCTTCACCGCGAAGGTGTTCTCCTGGAACCGGGAGTCGAGGCCGTAGTACTTCGAGGCACCGGCCGTGGCGGTCGCGTTGTTGCGCAGGTTGCTGTCCAGCATCTGGGTCTGCCAGAACTCGATGAGGACGCCGGTGAGCTTGACGTCCTGGGCCTGGGCCTGGGTGACCCCGGCGGCGAGAAGGGCGGCAACGCCGGCAAGGCGGGTGATCTTCATGGGTGGGCTCCTAATGAGGGAGGGTTGGGAGGATTGAAAGGAGAGGAGTGGCGTGGACGAATCAGGTCAGACCACCAGATGTCTGGGACATCAGTCGCGGAATATCTGGGGGCTGATCAAACGGATTCAAGCTAAACGGGGGAGTCGCTTGCGTCTATCAAAAATGAACCAAAAGTTCCAATGGTTGTGATGATGGACACAATGGTGTGGCGACACCCCGAGGGCCATGGGACTGGCAGGGGATCTCTGCGCTTTCGCAAGGACCGACCGGCTCAGGTTCTTACTGGTCAAGAACCGTGGGTAGATTGGGTAAATTCAGGTTTCCATAAGCCTGCACCTCCTGTAGAAAACCGGGACCGGCAAGGGTTCAGCTGAATTCACGTCTCAGACACAGGACCGTACCTGCGTTTTCGCGGGCATGTCACAGGGAGCCGGGAACCTTTCCCCATCGGCCTGTTGGCCCCTAGGAGACCCCATGAAGCGCACGCGCACCCTCAGCCTGGCGGCCCTCGCCCTGGCCGCCCTGCCCGCCTCGGCCCAGACCGCGAAGATCGGCGGCGACATCCAGCTCTGGTACACGCAGATGATGGACAGCAACCTGCGCTACAACAGCGCGGCTCCTGGCGGGTACTACAACCTCCGCAGCGAGTTCAAGGAGAACACCTTCTCCGTCCGCCGCACCGAGATCAAGGTCTCCGGCAACATCGCCGAGGGTGTGGATTACGAAGTCATGTTCGATCCCTCCATCTCCACGGGGACGTCGAACCCCATCATCCTCCAGGACGCCTTCGTGGTCTGGAAGCCCATCGCCGGCATCGACGTGAAGGCCGGCCAGTTCAAGAACCTCCAGACCTACGAGGGCGTGACCAGCTCCACGGAACTGCTCTTCGCCGAGCGCAGCCAGCTGGGCCGGATGTTCGGCGACAAGCGCGACCGCGGCCTCGCCCTCGGCTACTCCTACGGCGACCCCAAAGGGTTCGCCGGCAAGGTCACCGCGGCCGTGTTCAACGGCATGAACGACGCGACCTCCGGCAAGACCAACGACACCAACGCCCAGAAGGACTTCGTCCTGCGCCTGGACTTCAGCCTGGGCAAGGTGCATAAGTTCGGGGCGTACACCCTCCAGGGGACGACCGACGTGGCCGACAAGGGCAACCCCTCCACTGCCATCGCCGCAAACCCCGGCGGCACGTGGCCTAGCCAGGCCACCATCTACGACAACAAGGACAAGACCACCAACCTGGGCGCCTTCTACGCCTACCAGGACGGCACCTGGACCTTCACCGCGGAATACATGACCGGCCTGCTGGGCCGCCGCTTCGCCACTCTCGCCACCAGCGCCCCTGTGGTGAAGCGCGAGCACCTGGACCAGAAGTTCACGGGCTACTACGTGACGGGCGGCTATACCTTTGGTCCCCACAGCATCCTGGCCCGCTACGACCTGATGAACCTCAACAGCGGGGACGACTGGTACACGGCCACCAACCCCTACACCACGAACGTGGCCACCGGCCTGCCCACGGGCACCGACTACAGCCCCAAGTACACCGAAGTCACCGTTGGCTACACCTACGCCTGGATCCCCGAGAAAGTGAAGGCCGCCAACTTCAAGCTCAACTACATCGCCCGCAGCAAGAACTTCCTCCGGCCCTTCGGCGCCGAGACCGGCGAGCAGGGCGGGAACACCGTCGTCGCCGCCCTGCTGGTGGCGTTCTAGGCTTCCCCGGCCATTCCCGGCGATCCAGCCCAGGCCTGCCTGACCGGGCAGGCCTGGGCTTGCCCGTGCCGTCCGTGGGCGGATCGCGCGCTTGGTGGGGCCCGCCGCGCCATGGATACTTGAGCGGATGATGGACTGGACGAACTTCTCGTGGGGTCCGTTCGAAGGCAAGCTGCTGTGGGATATCCTCCGCAACCTGGCCCTCAACGGCATGGGCGCCTATTTCGTGACCCGCCTGAGCGCGGTGCGCCGCGCCCTCACGGGGACCCGCTCCCGGCGTCTGGACACGCTGGTGCTCATCCTGGTCTTCGGGCTGTTCTCCATCCTCGGCAACTTCCTGGGGCTGCCCATCCACGGGGCCCTCGCCAACACGCGCATCGTCGGGCCCATCGCTGGCGGACTGATCGGAGGACCTTTGGTGGGGGCCGGGGCCGGCATCCTGGGAGGCCTCGTCCGCTATGGCATGGGGGGCTACACCGCCCTGGCGGCCCTCGTGGCGAACGTGCTGGCGGGCCTCGTGGGGGGCTGGGTCCAGACCGGGCTGGGCTACCGGCGGATCACGGTTCCCGTGGCCTTCCTCACGGGCGTGGCGGGAGAGCTGGTGCTGAAGGCCTGCATCCTGACCCTGTCCAAGCCCTTCGACATGGCCTGGAAGCTCGAGAAGACCATCGCCTTGCCCACCATCCTGGCAAACGCCACCGCCGTCGCCATCTTCCTCCTGGTGGTGAAGGACGTGTACCGGGAGCAGGAGAAGGCCACGGCCGACGCCCGCACCCAGGCGCTCCAGGTCCAGGCGGAACTCCAGGCCCTCCGGGCCCAGGTGAACCCGCATTTCCTCTTCAACACCCTGGCCACCATCGGCGCCCTGACCCGCACCAGCCCCGACCGGGCGCGGGAGATCGTCAAGCATCTGTCGGAGTTCCTGCGGAGGTCCCTGCACCGCCGCGAGGAGCAGATCCCCCTGGCCGAGGAGCTGAAGACGGTAGAGCTCTACCTGGGCATCGAGAAGGCCCGCTTCGGTCCCCGGATCGCCAGCCGAGTCGAGGTGGACCCGGTCCTGTCCCGCGCCCTGGTGCCCGCGTTCGCCGTCCAGGTCCTGGTGGAAAACGCCATCAAGCACGGGATCGGCCCTCGGCCGGAAGGCGGACGAGTACAGGTGACGGCGGGACGCGAGGGCGGACGGCTGCTCATCCGAGTCGAGGATGACGGGTTGGGCCTCCCCCAGGTCCGGCTGGACCAGATCAACCGTCGGGAGCCCGAAGGCTACGGGGAAGGCAGCGGATTGCGGAACCTGCAGCGCCGCCTCGAGCTGTTGTGCGGCGATCCCGCGGGGCTGACGCTCTCCCGGGCCCGGGAGGGCGCCGGCACACTGGCTACCCTGGACCTGCCCCTGAGCGAGGAGGTCCCATGAAGCGCCTCAAGGCCGTCCTCGTGGACGACGAACCGCTCATCTGCGGGGAGCTCAAGTGCCTGCTCGAGGAGCAGGGCTGGGCCTGGGTGGTGGGCGTGTACCACGATGGCCCCTCGGCCCTGGCCTTCCTCGAGGCGGAGGGAGCCGACCTGGTCTTCCTGGACGTGGACATGCCGGGCATGGATGGACTGGAGGTCGCGCGGCGCCTGCTGTCCCTGCCGAAGCCTCCGCGGGTGGTCTTTGTGACCGCCCACGCCTCCTTCGCCCTGGAGGCCTTCTCGGTGAAGGCCGTGGACTACCTGCTCAAGCCCTTCGACACCAGCGACCTCCGGCGCGTGGCGGAGCGGGTGCTCCCCCCATCGGCCCCGGCTCCGCAGCCGGACCGCGAGCCCTGGGTCCGCACCCTCCTCGTGGAGCACGGAGCGAGCCTGGAGGTGGTTCCGGTAACCAGCATCCGCCTGGTGCAGGCACGGGAGCGGGAAGTGATCGTCGAGACGCTCGACGGCCGCCAGTGGCCGATCCGCGCCAGCCTCCGGGACCTGGAGGAACAGCTGGATCCGCGGGTGTTCCTGCGGTGCCACCGCAACTTCATCGTGAACCTCGACCAGGTCCAGCAGCTCACGCCCTGGCTCAACCACGGCTACCTGCTGAAGCTCCGGGCCCCCCGGGACCAGAAGGCCGCCGAGGTGCCGGTGGGCCGGGCTTACGCCGACCGGATCCGGTCCCATTTCCACCTTTGAGGTTTCTGTAGGGCCGCTCGTGGGCGCCTGAGGGCCGTTCGTCGCCCGGGGGATGTTCTTGACCCCCTGGTCGCGATCTGATGCCAGTGGCGGGCCGAGGGGCCCGATCGCGCACCGTCGAGGAGGATGGACATGGGTCCAAGGAAAATCGCATCGCTGGTGGCCGCGTTCGCGCTGCTCGCCGCCATCCTGTGGCTGACGCCCGCCGTCAAGGGGCTCAGTCCCCAGGGCAAGGCCTCCATCGCCGTGGCGGTCTTCGCCATCGTGGTGTGGGTCACGGAGGCCCTGGAGGACGCCCTCAGCGGCCTGGTGATCGTATTCCTTCTGGCCGTGCTGAAGGCGGTCCCCCTGGCTGCGGCGTTCGGCGGGTATTCCAACACCGCCCTCTGGCTCATCGTGATCGGCTTCATCATGGCCGGGGCCATGGAGAAGTCCGGCTTCTCCAAGCGGGTGGCCCTTTGGCTCGTGGCCCGGGCTGGAGGCAGCATCACCCGCATCTACTGGGCCGTGGCCCTGGTGATGGCGGTCATGACCTTCCTGGTCCCCTCCATCACGGCCCGCACCCTGCTGATGCTTCCGATCATCCTCGGCATCGGCCAGGCGGTGAAGGCCGAGCCCGGGAAGAGCAACACCATGAAGGCCCTGATGTTCATCGTGGCCATGAGCGGCACGATGATGAGCCTGGGCGTGCTCACGGCCCACGTGGGCAACCCCATCACGGCGGGCCTCATCGAGGCGGCCACGAAGCGCGCCGTCTCCTGGTCCTATTGGCTGAAGGTGGGCGGCATGCCGGCCTTCCTGTTGGCGTTCCTCAGCGTGTTCGTGATCCGCTGGATGTGGCCCCCCGAAGCCGAAGCCGCCAGCGGCGGCGCCGACTACATCCAGAAGGAGCTCGAGGCCCTCGGTCCCTTCTCGGCTGCGGAGAAGTACACCCTGGCGGTCTTCCTGCTGACGCTGCTCCTCTGGGCCACGGACGCCTTCCACAAGGTGAACGTCGTCCTCGTGGGGGCGGCCTCCGTCATCGCCCTGCTCTGGCCAGGCAAGGGCATCATGAAGTGGAAGGAAGCCCAGACCCGCGTGCCCTGGAACGTGTACGTCCTCTACGGGGCGGGCCTCTCCCTGGGCACGGCCCTGGCGTCCTCCGGCGCGGCCAAGTGGATGGCGGGCGTCTTCCTGGGACCCATCGCGGGGATGTCCCATGTCCTGCAGGTGATCATCCTCATCTGGGTCGTGACGGCCCTCCAGATCTTCTTCACGGGAGGCGGCCCGAAGACCACGGCCCTCACGCCCATCGTCATCGCCCACGCCCTGGCCATCGGCGTGGATCCCATGGCCTTCGCCCTCGTCCTCGGCATGAACATGCAGCACCAGTACCTGCTGCCGGTCACCAACATGCCCAACGCGGTCGCCATGGGCAGCGGCCATGTCACCTCCCGGGAGATGATCCGCACGGGCGCCGTCATGAGCGTGCTGGCCGCCGCCTTCATGTCCCTGGTGGCCCTGACCTACTGGTACTGGCTCGGCCTGACGCGGTGATCCCATGACGACCTTCACCGCATTCGAACCGGAGGTGCTGGACGGTTTCCGCGACGCCGTCGGCCGCGAGCACGTCATCGAGTCGCCCCTGGAAGTCTTCGGGTACTCCTACGACGCCTCCTTCCTGGCCCTGGACCGGAACACGATGCCCCAGGCCGTGGTGCGCCCCCGGACCACCGCGGAGATCAGCCGGGTCATGGCCCTCGCCCACGAGCGGCGCATTCCCATCACGCCGCGGGGGGCCGCCAGCGGCCGGACTGGCGGATCCGTGCCGCTGCAAGGGGGGATCGTCCTCTCCCTGGACCGCATGACCTCCATCCTGGAGCTGGACACCGCCAACATGATGGTGAGCGCCGAGCCTGGCGTTCGCACCGTGGACCTCCACGACCACTGCGCCGGCCACGGACTCTTCTTCCCCCCGGACCCCGGCAGCTGGAAGTTCTCCACGCTGGGGGGCAATGTCGCGGAGAACGCCGGAGGCATGCGCGCCGTGAAGTACGGGGTGACCCGGGACTATGTGATGGGCCTGGAGGTGGTCCTCGCGGACGGCGCGATCCTCGAGACCGGGGGCAAGGCCGTGAAGAACGTCACCGGCTACGACCTCACCGGCCTGTTCGTGGGCTCGGAGGGGACCCTGGGCATCGTCTCCCGGGCCCTCTTCCGGCTCCGGCCCCTGCCGAAGGCCCGGGGCGTCCTCCGCGTGGTCTTCCGCACCATGGACGAGGCCTGCGCCGCCGTGCAGGAGATGCTGCTGGACGGCGTCACCCCCTCGGCGGCCGAGATCATGGACGCCACCTGCCTGGAGGCGGTGGCCCGGGCCCGGAACACCCCGGTGGAGGAGGGCGCCGGCGCCTGCCTCATCCTGGAGATCGACGGGGATGGCGCCGAGGCCCTGGAAGCCCAGTCCAGGCGGATCGGGGCCATCACCGACCGGGCCGGTCGCATCGCCTTCCGCTCGGCGGCCTCCCGCGAGGAGACCGAGGCGATCTGGGCCGAGCGCCGGGGCCTCAGCTCCGCCGTGGCGGCCATGGCCCCGAACCGGCTCGGCGAGGACATCTCGGTGCCCCGTAGCGCCTTCCCCGAAGTCGTGCGACGCATCAACGCCATCTCGGCCTCCAGCGGCCTCCGCATCCCCGTGTTCGGGCACGCCGGGGACGGCAACCTCCACCCCTCCGTGCTCTGCGACCTCGCCGACCCCGACCAGGCGGCCCGGGCCCACCAGGCGGTGGACGGCATCTTCCAGGCCGCCCTGGACCTGGGGGGAACCCTGTCCGGCGAGCACGGCATCGGCATCACCAAGCGGCCCTACTTCGCGGATGCCGTGGGCCCCGTGAGCCTGGAGACGCACCGGGCCGTCAAGCGGGCCCTGGATCCCCTGGGCCTCCTCAATCCGGGGAAGATATGGTGACCGCCGCGACGAAAGCCGGCCCGGGGCCCTTCACGGCCGCCCGCGGGAAGGTGCTGGGCTGCGACCGCTGCGGCACCTGCCTGCCCGTCTGCCCGCTGTTCCAGGTCCAGGATGTGGAGCGGGCCAGCGCCCGGGGCAAGAACGCCCTCGTCCGGGGGCTGGCCGAGGGCCTCATCCCGCCCGACCAGGAAGCCCAGGAGGCCCTGGAGTTCTGCCTCCTGTGCCGGGCCTGCACGGACGCCTGCCCCGGCAAGGTCCCCACGGACGAGGCCATGCTGCAGGTCCGCCAGGCCCTCGCCGACAGGCTGGGCAGCACCCCGCTCCGCAGCCGCTGGATCGGCCGGGTGCTCCGCCGCCGGAGGATGGTCGGTCTGGGCGCCGCCACCCTGGCCGGGTTTCGGGCCGTGGGGCTCCACCGCCTGCTGCCGTCCCAGCTGGTGCCCCGGGAGACCTCCCGGCAGGCCTACCTCGAGAAGCACGTGGGTCCCGCGCTGCTGGGCGCTCCCGATCCGAGGCCGGAACCCGCCCTCCATCCCGGCGCCAAGGTCGCCTACTTCCAGGGCTGCGGCATGAAGCTGCTCTTCCCGGATGCCTCCCGAAGCACGCAGCGGATCCTGGCCCAGTTCTCACCCTTCCAGCGGCCGGACCATGCCTGCTGCGGCCTGCCCCACCTCGCCCACGGCCAGCGCGAGGCCTTTCTCGAGCTGGCACAGGAGAACATCCGGGCCTTCGAGGCTGCGGACCTGGTGGTGACCGACTGCGCCAGCTGCAGCGGGACCCTCAAGCACCTGGCGCCCTGGTTTGCGGATGATCCCGTCTGGGCGGACCGGGCCGCGCGGTTCTCCGCCAAGGTCATGGACCTGACGGAGTACCTCGCCGCGGCCGGCTACCGTCCTAAGGCGCTTCCCGGAGCCACCTTCACCTACCACGATCCCTGCCACCTGGCCCGAGGCCAAGGGATCCGCCGCCAGCCCCGGCAGCTCCTGGAGCAGGCCGGGAAGCTGATCGAGCTGAAGGAGAAGGAGCGCTGCTGCGGCGGCTCCGGCAGCTTCCACCTGGAGCACCCCGAGGCGGCCGAGGCCATCCTCCGGCGCAAGCAGGAGGACATCCAGGGAACCGGAGCGCAGGTCGTCGTCACCGCCTGCCCCGGCTGCCTGATCCAGCTGACCCGCGCCGCCGAGCAGAGCGGCGGGGCCTTCCAGGCCATGCACATCAGCCAGGTCATCTGAGACGGGCGGCTGGACCGCACGCAGACCGCAAGGTCCCTCCCCCTCTCGATGCCCTTCGAAAGGAGGAAGGACCTCGGGAAAAGCTCAGGGCTGAGGCTTCCCTGCCGTCTTCACGTAGGTGTCGAACCAGCGGACCATCTCGTAGAGGAGCTGCTCGTTCGATTCCCGGGCGGTGTACCAGTGGGGCTCGAAGGGGAGCATGACCAGGCGCGTGGTGCCGCCATTGCCCCGAATGGCCTCGTAGAGCTTGGTGGCCTGGAGGGGCGTGGTCCCCGGGTTGGCATCATCGGCGCCATGCATGATGAGCAGGGGGGTCTTCAACTTGTCCGCGGAGAAGAAGGTCGAGACCTTGCGGTACACCTCGGGGGCTTCCCACACGGACCGGCGCTCATTCTGGAATCCGAAGGGCGTCAGGGTCTTGTTGTAGGAGCCGCTGGTGGCCACGCCCGCCTTGAACAGGTCGGAGTGGGCCACCAGGTTCGCGGTCATCAGGGCCCCGTGGCTGTGGCCGGTGACGCCGATGCGGTCGCGGTCCACCACGCCCAGCTCCACGGCCTTGTCCACCGCCGCCTTGGCGTTGGCGACGAGCTGCTCCAGGTAGGTGTCGTAGGCCTTGGTGGGATCGCCCACGATCGGGAAGGAGGCGTTGTCGATGATGGCGTAGCCCGCCAGCAGCAGCAGCCGGTAGTTCCGGAGCCGCGTGAAGGTGTACTGGGAGCCGCTCACCTGTCCCGCCTTGGAGGGATCCGCGTAGTCCAGGGGGTAGGCGTAGAGGATGGCCGGCACCCGGGTGCCCTCCTGGTAGCCCGGCGGGGTGTAGAGCGTGAAGGACAGGTCCACTCCATCCGCGCGCTTGTACTTGACCAGCCGCTTCCTGATCTTCCGGATCTCAGGCGTCGGGTCGGGGATGTGCGTCACGGCGCTCCGGGTGGACGTGAAGACGGCCTCTCCAGCCTCGGCCTTCACACCCTTGCCCAGGCTGCGGAGGTAGGCATTGGGCGGATCCAGGAGCGACTGGTGCCAGGTGAGGAACCGCTTCGAGTCCTTGCCCGTGAAGCCCACGAACTGCTCGAATTCCACCTTGCCGGAGCGGAACAGCCGCGCCGACTTGAGGGTGCGCAGGTCCAGGCTGTCCAGGAAGGGGCGGTCCCCGTCCGGCGACGCGCCGCCGCCGCGCAGGAAGATCGTGTCTCCCTCCTGCCGGAGCACCCAGGTGCCGTCCGGCCGGATGCTCATGACCGGCGAACCCGGATCAGCGTACTGCTCCTCCGTGGACATGTCCCAGAGCTTCCGGGGCGCCTGCTTCGGATCGTCCGGATTGACGATGAAGGTCCGCTGCCAGTGGCGGTTGTGGTCGTATTCATACCTCAGGGCCACGCCGGGCCTCGCGGCCCACTGCAGGCCTTGGTACCGCTGCTCCGTGCGGAAGAGTTCGACCGGCGCCCCGGTGAAGGGCGCCTTCAGGGCCATGACCTTGTCCCGGTGGGGCACCTTCACCTTCCAGTCGCCGCCATCGAGGGCCTCCACCCAGAGCAGCGTGGCCGGTTCCGTGGGCCGCCAGGAGAACTGCCGCGGGCCGAGGGGCTCGCCATGGATGGGCACTCGGTCGGCCAGCGGCAGGGAGGCGATGGGCTGCTTCGCGATGGCCCCGGGCACCGCGATGTCCCACACCGCGACCTCCTTGGGGAAGCGGTCGAAGGTGGTCACGTAGGAGTAGGGCTTCCGCAGCGCGGTCACCAGGAGGTGTTGCCCGTCGGGCGCCGAGCGCACCTGCAGGTAGCGGTCAGGGATCCCGATCGGAGTCGCGGCACCCGTCTCCGCGTTCACCAGCAGCAGCTGGGCTGTGGCGTAGTAGTCGAACAGGTCCTCATCATGGGGGCTTCCCAGGGTGTCCCGGGTCTCGTAGGTGCTGCTCTGCCCCTTTCCGCCCATGGACTCCTGGATGCTCGGTCCCGGCGGCACGGCCGGCGCCACGGGCGCCTTGCCTAGGTTCGCCGGAACCGCCTTCACCACCAGGGTCTTCTGGTCGGGCATCCACTGGACGTCGCCGCCGAGCATCTGGTTGACCCAGACTCCGGGGATCTGTCGCACGGCGCCCGTGGTGCCGTCTCCCACCCACAGCTCCACGGAATGGTCGGTCACCCGGGAAAAGGCGAACGCCGTTCCGGTCGCGTTCCACTGAGGGGCCTGCACGATGCCGCCCGCCGGCAGCTGAACCTTGGTGGTCGCGCCATCCGGGATGCGGACCAACTCGAAGCTGCGGACCGCCGGTGGAATGCCGTAGCCCCCGGGCGTGTCGTGCTTGCTGTGGTTCCCGGGTTCAACGCGGACGCCCCCAAGGCGCAGGTAGGGGGTGGCCACGCGGGAAATGGAGGGATAGTCCTCCCAGGACACCAGCAGCATCCGGTCGAGGGAGGGGCTGATGCTGGGGGAGGCCGGCGAAGGGGCCCGCATGGCCTCCAGGATTGCCTTCGGGGGCTGGCTGTAGCCCGTCGCCGGCTTGGCCTGGGCCCAGACCAGGGCCGGCGTGAGGCTCAAGAGCCCCAGCCACGCGGCCGAACGCTGGAATGCATGGTTCCTGGACAAAGGCTTCCTCCATGAAAAGGGGATCAGAGGCGATCGACCGGTCACAAGACCGCGCTGTCATCCTGGGTGGAACCCTATACATACCAGCCCAACTCCGCCTGGATGGGGGCGAATTCCACAGGAGGATCGGATAAAGCCTCCAGGAGCGCGCCCGGCCCCGCACGGGGGAGGCCTCCGAAAAGCTTTTCGGGCACCATGCTCTCCATGTGCGGCCGCTACACCTTCACCTTCACCGCCGAGTCCCTGGCCAAGGCGTTCGGAATGGTGCCGCCCGGCTTCACGATACGGGAGGGCTACAACCTCGCTCCCGGCCGGTACATCGTCATCGTGCGCCCGGAGCGGGACCAGCGCGTGGCGGACGTGGCCTTCTGGGGCCTCATTCCCGGCTGGGTGAAGGATCCCAACGCCTTCGCCAAGCCCATCAACGCCCGCGCCGAGACGCTGGAGGAGAAGCCCTCCTTCCGGGGCGCCTTCCGGCGCAAGCGATGCCTGATCCCCGCCTCGGGGTTCTACGAGTGGAAGGCGGAGGGCCGCGCCAAGCAGCCCTTCTACATCCACCCCACGAACCCCGGAGAGCCGTTCGCCTTCGCGGGCCTGATGGAGGACTGGCACGGCCCGAACGGCGAGCTGATGATCAGCGCCTGCATCATCACCACCGAGGCCAACGCCCTGATGGCGGCCATCCACACCCGGATGCCCGTCATCCTCCCCCGCGAGGCCTGGTCCCTCTGGCTGGATCCCGCGGCCCAGACAAGCGAGCTGCGCCCCCTGCTGGCACCCTTCCCCACCGACCAGATGGCCGCCCACCCCGTGGGATCGGCTGTCGGAGATGTGCGGAACGATGGGCCCGAGCTGATCGCTCCAATCCAGACCTGACCCGGCGACCAAGCGGAACGGCCTCCGAAGGGACGACAGAAAGCGGCTGCCCCGTACGCAGGCTGAAGCCGAAGACATGAAAAAGGCCCACCGGTTCGGGTGGGCCTAAGTGCTGAAATGAGTGGTGGTCCCGGAGCGACTCGAACGCCCGACCCTCAGATTCGTAGCCCAAAAAACCGGGCCTCGCAGAACTTCGTCAAGCAACTTCAAACCTAGGTCATCTTCTTTATTTTATTCTTTTATGATGTTTAACACTTTTTGGCGATGCTTGGCATTTCTCATTTTCTAGAGTCACGCTAGAGTCATGGAATCGCCTCCGGACCCTACGGTGGACATAAGGAGGCCACGAGATGGCGAGTAGGGCGGAGCAGGCCGAAGGGCTCAGGAAGCGGGCGGCCGAACTGAAGGCAAGGGCACAGCGGATGGAGGCGATGGACCAGGCGGCCGAACGCCGGCGACTCAACCACAAGAAGGTGCTGATCGGGGCGGCCGTGCTGGCTGCTGTGAACGATGGGCGGCTTGAGCTTCCGCTCTTGATGAAGCTCATGGATAAGTTCTGTAAGCGGAAATCCGATCGAGCCCTGTTCGGCCTAGAAGCCCAATAGGTCTAGGTTCCAGCAGGCCCGTCATCGCGAAGCGATGCCGGGGGCATCACCCCCGGCATCCAAGCAGTAACCTGGTCGCAGGAACCGGAGTGCAAGGGTTCCCGGAGGCCGGACCGCGCAGCGGGTAGGCCGAGGACAACCCTTGCACGGAAGGTCCCCGAAGGGGCGAGACCGCCGTAACGGGGTGCAGCATGCAGCCCGCCAGGCGGCGAGTCCGAGGCCTACCCACGGAGGGCCTGGTAAATGGGCAGCCTCAAAATGGTTCCAACGAATCGCAGACGGATCCTGCGCAACCGCCTGGTGCCCTCATTTCGCCACTAAAGAAGACTCCTCGCGCCTTCAATGCATTCGCAGATGGCTTTCCTGGTTTGCGGAGGCCTCTCTGAGCAAATTCAGCTGTTCAAATTCCATGCAGAAGCGGACAGCCAACAACCTAGAGTCACGCTAGAGTCATAAAACAAAAACGGCCACCGCGCAGGTGGCCGTAAGTGTTGCATTGAGTGGTGGTCCCGGAGCGACTCGAACGCCCGACCCTCAGATTCGTAGTCTGATGCTCTATCCAGCTGAGCTACGGGACCGCACTGAAAGAATGATTCTACCGGATCTGCGCCGGCTGTCCATCCCAAAGGCGCAGGGGCGCGGTGCGGGAGGCGGCGCAGGGTCGGCCGGTGAGGTCGGTGGCCAGGCGGTCCATGAGGGCGCGGGCGGTGGTGAGCTTGCCGCCGAGCACCAGCGTGAGATTCGGCAATTGGGGATGGCGCTCGAGCACGGCCTCCCGGCTGAGGTGGGTCGTGGCCCCCCGGGCCGCCACCAGCGGCCGCACGCCCAGCTCCTCGGCTCGCACCGTCATCTCGCGCCAGGGGAGGATGGGCAGGTTGGCCTCCAGGGCCTTGAACAGCTCCTCGCGTTCGGCCTCCAGGATGGGAACCCAGCCGTCCGTCACCTCGCGCTCCGTGGTGCCCACCTGCAGCATGCCGTCCCGGGGGATCACGAAGAGGATGCGGCCCTTGGGACGGCGGATGGCCCAGGGTCGCTCGCAGCCGGGCACCGCGTCGAACCAGAGGTGGATGCCGGCCGACAGGCGCAGGCGCTTCCGCGTCTCGCCGAACCAGCGCGCCATGGCGCCGTCCGTCCAGGGCCCCAGGGCGAACACCCAGCGGCGGGCCGCGAGCTGGCGCAGGGACCCGTCCCGGCGATCCACGAGGTGGAGCAGCTTCAGGCCGTCGCGGTCCTGCTCGAACCGCTCCGCCTCGTGGAAATCCAGGGTCAACGCCTCGCTGGAGGCCGCCAGATCCTTAGTCAGGTCCCGGTCCCAGGTCATGAGGTCCGCGTAGGCCGTGGCCCCGCGGAAGGGACCGAGGGTGGCCCGCGGATCGATCAGGAAATCCGGCCTGGGCACGCGCCCCAGGCGCAGGTCCGCGGGCCAACCGGGCCGCTCGGAGCCCCAGAAGTCGTAGAGGCCGATGCCCACGCGATGCGCGAGCCCTTCGAGCCGCGTCCGGTGCGGCATCCAGAAGGCCTCCCAGCGGCAGCGGCGGGGGGCGATGCGGGCCCAGGTCGCGCGCTCGGCCAAGCCCTCGCGCATCTGGCGGATGTCGCCGGTGAGCATGTAGCGGATGCCGCCGTGCAGGAGCTGGCTGGACCACTGGCTGGTGCCACCACCCACCTCGCCGCGATCCACGAGGGCACAGGACACGCCGCGGAGCGTCAACTCCCGGGCCAGGGCCGCGCCATGGATGCCGGCGCCCAGGATGGCCACCTCGGCCTCCAGGCGGGCGGGGAGCGCGCAGGATCCCTGGGGTGGGGCGGGCCAGGCCATGTCCGACATGTTCACCTCGGAAGCAGTGTGCCGGGATTCCACCAGGATTCGTATGGTTCAATGGCCTTCATGACCCAGACGAGACTCCGCGCGATCCTGAACCTCACGGTCCTCGTGGCCGCCCTGGGGTACTTCGTCGACATGTTCGACCTGCTGCTCTTCCCCATCGTGCGCCAGCCCAGCCTCACGGCCCTGGGCGTGCCCCAGGGCGACGCGCAGGTCTCGGCCACCTTCCTGCTGCTCAACGCGCAGATGGTGGGCATGCTGCTGGGCGGCATCCTCTGGGGGGTGCTGGGGGACAAGAAGGGCCGGCTGAGCACGCTGTTCGGGAGCATCGCCCTCTACTCCGTGGCCAACATCGCCAACGCCTTCGTCCACGGCATCCCAGCCTACGCGGTGTGGCGCTTCCTGGCGGGCCTCGGGCTGGCGGGCGAGCTGGGCGCCGCGGTCACCCTGGTGAGCGAAATCCTGCCCACGGACCTGCGGGCCTACGGCACGGCCATCGTGGCGGGCGTGGGGATCTTCGGGACCGTGACCGCCAGCCTGGTGGGCAAGTACCTGCCCTGGCGCGTGGCCTACCTGGCGGGGGGCGGCCTGGGCCTGCTGCTGCTGGCCACCCGCTTCGGCCTGCGGGAGAGCGGGATGTTCCGCGACCTGGGGCACCAGAACGTCAAGCGCGGCGACTTCTTCAGCCTGTTCACGAAAGGCGAGCGGTTCCTGCGCTACCTGCGCTGCATCCTCATCGGCCTGCCCACCTGGTTCGTGGTGGCCATCCTCATCACCTCCGCGCCGGAGTTCGCCCCCAAGGTCGGGGTGACGGGCCCCGTGAGCGCGGGCACGGCAGTGGCCTTCTGCTACAGCGGCATCACCCTGGGCAGCCTGGCCTCGGGCATCCTCAGCCAGGTGTGGGGCAGCCGGAAGAAGGTGGTGCTGCTCTTCATCCTCGGGGCCCTGGCCGGGGTGGCCGTCTACCTCACGCTGCACGGGCTCACGCCGGCGGCCTTCTACGCCCTGGCCGGCTTCCTGGGCCTGGCCACGGGCTACTGGGCGGTCTTCGTCACCATCGCCGCCGAGCAGTTCGGCACCAACCTCCGCTCCACCGTGGCCACCACGGTGCCCAACTTCGTGCGGGGCGCCGTGCCCCTCATCACCAGCAGCTTCGTCATGCTGCGAGGCCACCTGGGCTACATCGGCTCCGCCTGGACCGTGGGCGGCGTCTGCTTCGCCCTGGCCCTCATCTCCCTGTGGGGCATGGCCGAGACCCACGGGCGGGACCTGGATTTCGTGGAATAGGCCAGCGGGCCTAATAGACCGCGTCGGCTCCGCCATCGCGGAGCGGAGGCGGGTTGCGAGTGGAGGCTGCATCGGCAGCCTCCCGAGCGGGTGCCCCGCCCCGCCGAGCACCACCTGGCCAGCGGGCCTAATAGACCGCGTCGGCACCACCGCGAAGCGGAGACGGGTCGCGAGCGGAGGCTGCGAGCGCAGCCTTCCGAGCGGGCCCCCGCCCCGCTGAGCATCACCTGTCCAGCGGGCCTAGTAGACCGCGTCGGCCCCGCCATCAATCGGGATCACACACCCCGTCGTCCACCCGCTCTCCGCGCCCAGCAGGTGCGCCGCCAGCGCAGCCACTTCGAGTTCGGTGCCCAGGCGTTTCAGGGGATTCACGGCCGACAGCGCGGCCAGGTCGCCCTCGGGATCCGCACTGGCTTCCAGGCGGGCCTCCACCATGGCGGTGCGGACGGGTCCGGGGGCGATGGCGTTGCAGCGAATGCGCCGGGACGCCCACTCCAGGGCCAGCACCTTGGCCAGCATGTGGACCCCGGCCTTGGCCACGCTGTACGCCGCGCTGTCGGGGATGGCCCGGATGCCGATGTTGGAGCCCACCAGCACCACGCTGCCGCCATCTTTCAGGCGGGGACCGAGATGGTGGGCCATGAGCCAGGGGCCCCGGAGGTTCACCGCGACCGCGGCATCGAAATCGGCCACCGGCGTCGATTCCACGGAGCCCACCAGCAGTCCGCCCGCGTTCAGGAACATCCCGTCCAGCTCCGGGCAATCGCGGGCGAAGGCGGCCACGGCTGCGTCGTCGCTGTGATCCAGGACCACGTGGACCGCGTCGGGAAGCGTCTCCCGCAGCGTGTCCAGACGCCGGCCCGCCAGGATCAGGTCCGCGCCCCGGTCCCGGAAGAGCCGTGCCGCCGCGCGTCCGATGCCGCTGCCGGCGCCGGTGACGAGGAGGCGCCGCCCCTGGAGGGCGCTCACGGCTTCCCCGGCATCCGGAAGGAGCCCGTTCCCGGACGGGGCGGGGTCACCACGCCGCCGCTGATGGCCCAGGTCAGGGCCTGGTCGGCGCTGAGGTCCGCCGGCTGCACCTTGGAGGCCTCGATCATCACCACGTAGCCCGAGGTGGGGTTGGGAGCGGTGGGGATGTAGACCGCGATCAGGTTCTGCCCCCCGGGGATGGCCCAGGAGCAGTCCCGGCTGGCCACGAAGCCGAGGGTGTGGGACCCGGGATGGGGCCACTCCACGATCACCACTTCCTTGAAGCTGCCTCCCTGCCCCGACTGGATGGCGCCCATGAGCTGCCGGGTGGCGCCGTAGACGGTCTTCACCACGGGAAGGGACATCATCAGCTCGTCCATCCAGCCCAGCAGCTGGCGGCCCATGAAGTTGCCCATCAGGGCGCCCACCACCACCAGCAGCAGGATGGTGACCAGGGCGGAAAGCGCGGCCAGCGCCCAGGTGGGCGGGTCCGGCATGTGGGTCAGGTGGGCCACCCAGGTGAGTGGTTCTCGCGAGATGCCCACCAGGGCCGTGAAGATGCCCTTGAGAATCCAGAGCGTCACGACGAGTGGGAGCAAGGTGAAGAGGCCAGCGAGAAGATACTTTCGGATCATTCAGTGTCCTTCGGTGTCCTTGTTTCCGGTCAGGCGGCCATCCTCGGCCATGATGCTGGGACCCACCACCTTCCAGAAGCCGTGGAAGTAGGAAATGGCGCTCCAGATGGCGAGGATGACGGCGCCCCAAAGAAGCAGCACGCCCATGCCCCAGAAGAAGCTGTAGGGCCGGTTGAGCTGGATGAAGAGGTGGAAGATGTCCTTGTGGGTCCACTCGTAAAGCCAGTAGTCGAGCCTGGGACCGAGGATGAGGCAGGAGATGGCGGCCACCTGGAAACCCATTTTCCACTTGCCGATGGTGCCGGCCGGAATGGTCATGCCCTCCTCGCTGGCGATCCCCCGCAGGCCCGTCACGGCGAACTCCCGGGCCAGGATGATGAAGGTCATCCAGGCCGGCGCCAGGTTCAGCTCCACCAGGGAGATCAGGGCCCCGGACACCAGCAGCTTGTCCGCCAGCGGATCCAGCAGCTTGCCGAGGGTGGTCACCTGCTTCCAGCGCCGGGCGAAGTAGCCGTCCAGGGCGTCGGTGATGGAGGCCGCCCAGAACACCAGCACGCCGATGACCTCGTGGTTCGTCACCTTGGTCATGAGCACCACGACCAGGACAGGGACCATGAGGATCCGCGCGAGCGACAGGACGTTGGGCAGGTTCATGGCGGGCGTTCGGCTCCGCATCCAGCCTACCGCCTTTTCCCGTGGGAGCCGCCGTGCAGGCCCGGAAGGCCGTGACATCCGGAGATCCGGGGGCGAGGATATCCCCGGGAGGAGACCGCCGCGTGCCAGTCGAACAGCCGGAACCGCTGGCATTCAGGGCCTGGCTTCGATCCGAGGCCCTGGCCGCCGGGTTCGCCCGGGCGGGGTTCGCCGCCTGCGGCCCCTTCCGGGACGAGGAAGGGCATCTCCACGCCTGGTTCCAGGAAGGCCGGGGGTCCCTGCTTCCCTACCTGGACCCGGCCACGCTCCTGGACCCGATGGCCCTCTGGCCCCAGGCCCGCACGGCCCTGGTGGGCTTCTTCCCCTACGCCCGGCCCGACGCCGTCCCAGGCGCGGCTCCCGGCAGCCTCAAGCTCAGCCGCTACCTCTGGGGCCCCGACTACCACATGATCCTCAAGCCCCGCCTGGCCCGGCTGCTGGAAGCGGCCCAATCCCGCTGGCCGGGCCTGGAGGGCCGGGTCTGCGTGGACACGGCCCCCCTGCTGGAGCGGCAGCTGGCGGCCCGGGCGGGCCTGGGCTGGCAGGGCAAGCACACCCTCCTCATCGCGGAGAAGGACGGCTCCTGGGGCTTCCTGGGGGCGCTGCTGCTGTCCGTGGAGCTGCCACCGGACGAGCCCTTCGGAACCCAGCAATGCGGAACCTGCACCGCCTGCCTGGAGGCCTGCCCCAGCCAGGCTCTCTCGTCCTTCCGCCTGGACCCGGCCCGCTGCCTCACCACCTACACCATCGAGACCGAGACCGAGCCGCCCCCGGACATCGCTGCCGCCCTGGCTTCGAGCCGCTGGGCGGCGGGCTGCGACGCCTGCCAGGAGGCCTGCCCCTGGAACCGGGCCCCGGTCTGGGGCGATCCGGCCCTCTGGGGCGGCTCCAGCCCGCTGCACACCCGCCCGGCGGAGGACCTCCCCCGGGGCGCCGCCCAGTGGCGGAAACTCACCCGGCGGACCGCCCTGAGGCGCGTCCGGGACCGCCACTGGCGGGCGACCCTGGCCAGAATTCTGAACCCGTGAATTTTCATTGGTAATGCTTGGCTTTTTTTCCTATAAACAAACTTCCGGCCGAAGGTGGCCGCCCCGGATTTGAGGAGGCACCTCGGATGCCCATGAAGCACTGGACGGTCCAGGACGCCGCGACCCTGTACGGCGTGAAGGAGTGGGGGAACGGCTACTTCGGCATCAATGCCAAGGGCCATCTGGAGATCACGCCCACCAAGGACGAGTCCCTCAGTTGCGACGTCTACGAGATCGTCCAGCACCTGAAGAAGAAGGGCATCCGCACCCCCGTGAACCTGCGCTTCCCGCAGGTGCTGGACCACCGCGTGGTGGAGGTCAACGAGGCCTTCCGGCGCGCCATCATCGAGTTCGGCTACGAAGGCGGCTACCAGGGCGTCTATCCCGTAAAGACCAACCAGACCAAGGAAGTGGTCGAGGAGATCATACGTTCGGGCAACAAGTACCACTACGGGCTCGAGGCCGGCTCCAAGCCCGAGCTGATCATCGCCCTCAGCCAGGACCTGCATCCCGAGGCCCTGGTGCTCTGCAACGGCTACAAGGACGAGTCCTTCATCCGCATGGCCCTGCTGGCCCGCAAGGCCGGACGCAAGGTGGTCATCACTGTCGAGAAGATGACCGAGCTGCCCCTGATCCTGAAGGTGGCCAAGGAACTGAAGGTCGAGCCCCTCATCGGGCTCCGCGCCAAGCTGAACGCCCAGGGCAGCGGCAAGTGGGAGACCAGCGCCGGTGACCATGCGAAGTTCGGGCTGACCACCCGCGAGATCCTCGACGCCATCGAGGTGCTGGAGAAACGCGACCTGCTCGACAGCGTCATTGAGCTGCACTTCCACATCGGCAGCCAGATCACCGACATTCGCAAGATCAAGTCGGCCATGAAGGAAGCGACACGCATCTACGCCAAGCTGAGGAAGCTGGGCGTGCCCATCCGCTACCTCAACGTGGGCGGCGGCCTGGGCGTGGACTACGACGGCAGCAAGACCACCTTCAGCAGCTCCATGAACTACACCATCTCCGAGTACGCGGCGGACGTGGTCTACACCACCAAGGACATCTGCACCCAGGAGCAGGTGCCCATGCCCGACCTGCTCAGCGAGTCCGGCCGCGCCATCGTGGCCTACCACGAGGTCGTCGTGGTGGACATCATCGGCCTCATCGACACCACGCACACCAAGTACACGGTGACCCTCACCGGCAACGAGCCCCAGATCCTCAAGGAGCTGGCCTACACCCGCGACAACATCTCCGTGAAGAACTTCGCCGAGATGTACCACGACGCCATCACCCAGAAGGACGAGCTGCTCACCCTCTTCAACCTGGGCTACCTGGGCCTGGAGGACCGCAGCAAGGGCGAGACGCTCTTCTGGGAAGTCTGCCGCAAGCTCTCCCGCATCCTTAGCAGCAAGAGCCTGAAGTACGTGCCCGAGGAGTTCCAGGACCTGAACAAGAGCCTGGCGGACAAGCTCATCGCCAACTTCAGCATCTTCCAGACCATGCCGGACCACTGGGCCATCGAGCAGCTCTTCCCGGTGATGCCCATCCACCGGCTGAAGGAGAAGCCCGGGCTGTCGGCCACCCTCTGCGACATCACCTGCGACAGCGACGGGAAGATGGAGAAGTTCATCGACCTGAAGGACGTGCGCGACGAGCTCCCCTTCCACGAGCCCCGCGGTGGCGAGTCCTACTACGTGGCCTTCTTCCTGACCGGGGCCTACCAGGACATCCTGGGCATGAGGCACAACCTCTTTGGCGCCCCCAACGAGGCCCACATCGTGGTGCACGAGGACGACACCTTCAAGGTGCAGCACCTCGTCAAGGGCGACACGGTGGACCATGTGCTCCGCAGTGTCCACTACGATCCCGACGTGCTGATCCAGGGGCCCCAGACCAAGCGGAGGGCCAGCGCCAAGAGCGACGCCGCCGAGGCCCTGCGGGCGCTGCTCACCGAAGAGCGGAACCTGCATACCTATCTGGAAATATAGCGGTCGGCTATCGGCTCTCAGCTGTCAGTAGGGGGTTCGGTCGGGCTTCTGCATCCAGGCGTGGAAGACGGGCAGGGCCTCCTCGCGGAGCAGCTGGAAGGCGGGCAGGCTGCGCGCGTCGAGAGGGAGGGCCAGCTCGCGGTAGAGCCAGTCGTCGTCGAACTGGATGGCCGCCGCGTCGGCCCTGTCGTTGGCGTACCAGACGCGGTCCAGGCGGGCCCAGTAGATGGCCGCCAGGCACATGGGGCAGGGCTCGCAGCTCGTGTAGATCTCGCACCCCCGCAGCTGGTGGGTGCCCAGGCGCCCGCAGGCCTTCCGGATGGCCATCACCTCCGCATGGGCGGTGGGGTCATGGCCCGTCGTGACTTGGTTCCAACCCTCCCCCAGGATCTCGTCGCCCCTCACGATCACTGCGCCGAAGGGTCCGCCCTCGCCCGCTTCCATGTGAATGCGGGACAAGTCGATGGCGCGTCGCATGAATCGCAGGGCGCTCCCGTCTATCCTCATCGGCTTCCCCAGAGATGGCTCCGTCCCATGTTCACCGCGTTCAAAGATCCCAGCGCGGTTCAGGCCGCTGCTTCCAGAGCCAGATGATGTAGTCCACGTTCTTCGCCCCGGCGCCCAGCACCTTGAGGCGGGCCATGTTCTGGGCGCGGTGGTGCTGAGAGTGCAGGCAGACCTGGGCCAGCGCCTCTCCGACGGAGACCAGGCAGGGCGGATCCGGGAACCATGGCACCCGCACGACGCGGGCCAGGGAAGCCTCATCGAGGCCCCGACCCAGCGCCCGGAAGGCCTCGTGGGCCGAGCGGCACCGGCGCAGCAGGTCCGGGAAGGCACCCACGGCCGGCTCCTCCGATGGCGGCGTTCCGCCTTTGAGGATGTCCAGGAAGGCCTCCTGGACATCCACCTGATGGCTGGTCCTGGTCCGCAGCTCGGGATCCTCCGTGAGACCCGATTTGCCCCAGGCATGGAAGAACATCGCATCCGCCCAGGCCTGGTGGTCAAGCAGATCTCTCAGTAGGCCGGTCATGGGCACCCCCCGGGGCACTGGCCGATCATAGCGGAAGCACCCTACCCCAGGTCACCGCTCCGCCTGGATCCCAATCGTCGGAGAATGGGGACCAGACCATCACCATTCCAACGGGGGAGCGACATGGACATCCAGCGCATCGGCATTGTCGGCTGTGGACTCATGGGTTCGGGCATCGCCCAGTGCGCGGCCGAGACAGGCTGCGAGGTCTGGGTGAAGGAGGTGGACGAGTCTCTGCTGGCCAAGGGCCTGACGCGGATCCAGGACACCTGGGGCCGCGCCGTGGCCAAGGGGAAGATCACCGAGGACCAGAGCACCACCTTCGCCCGCCGGCTCCACGGCACCCTCACCTTCGCCGCGCTGGCCGCCTGCGACCTGGTGGTGGAGGCCGTGCCGGAGCGCATGGACCTCAAGCTCGAGACCTTCGCCGCGCTGGACAAGGTCATGGAGCCGAACGCCATTCTCTGCACCAACACCTCCAGCCTCACGGTCGCCCACCTCAGCCCGGTGCTGGCGCCGGGCCGCCTGCCCAACCTGGCGGGCCTGCACTTCTTCAATCCGGTCCCCGCCATGCCGCTGGTGGAGATCGTCCGCACCCTGGCCACGGACGGCAACACGCTGGCCGCCCTGAAGGGCTTCGTCCAGCGGCTCGGCAAGACCGCCGTGCTGGCGCCGGACGCCCCGGGCTTCGTGGTGAACCGCCTCCTGGTGCCCTATCTGCTGGATGCCATCCGCTGCGCCGAGCAGAGGCTCGCCACCGTCGACGACATCGACACGGGCATGAAGCTGGGCTGCGGCCATCCCATGGGCCCTCTGCACCTCAGCGATTTCATCGGCCTCGACACCATGCAGAGCGTGGCCGAGGTGCTGTTCGAGGCCTTCGGGGAGCCCCGGTTCAAGGCGCCTTCGCTGCTGCGCCAGCTGGTGGCCGCCGGTCGCCTGGGCCGGAAGTCCGGCGCGGGCTTCTACCGCTGGGAAGGCGAGAAGCGCCTGGAAGCGCTCCCGCTCTGAACCACCTGGGGTACCCTGGCCCGGATGCTGGATCTCCTGCTCATCCCCGCCGCCATTCTGCTGGGCTTCGCCCTGCGTGCCGTCCAGCGGGGGGACCACCGGCTCCACGGGCACCTCATGGCAGCCACCGTGACCGTGGTGCTGCTCCGGGTGGTCCTGCACCCCCGGGCCCTGGCCCTCCGCCACATCCTTCTGTGGCTGGCCCTACTGGCCGTGGCCGGGACCACCCTGCTCCTGGGCCGGGCGGCCCTGGCCTGGCGCGAAGGCCGCAGCACCCGGGCCGCCATCCCGCGGATCCACCGCGCGGCCGGGGCCCTCACCCTGATCCTCGCGCTCCTCACGCTGGCGGCCTGGTTCCTCCGGAACCGCTAGGAAACCGGCCTCACCAGCTCACCAGGGATATCACCAGCGGTCCCGGACGGTCTTGCCCGCCTGGGCGTGCCGCAGGGCCTTGAGGCCGATGTCGCGGCGGACCTGCATGCCGGGCCAGTGGACCTGCGGCAGGGCCGCCTCGATGGCGGCGCGGGCCGCCGCGAGATCCGGCGCGGACGTGGCCAGGTTCAGGACGCGCCCCCCGTGGGTGAGCCACTGGCCCGCCTCCTTGCGCGTGCCTGCGTGGATCACCGTGACGCCGGGCGCGCCGAGGGAGATGGGCACCCCCTTCTTGGCGCCCTCCGGATAGCCCTCCGCCGCCAGCACCACGGTGATGGCGGTATGGGCCTTCAGCTTCAGCTCGCGGGAAGCCAGCCGTCCCTCGGCCACCTCCAGCAGCAGGGCCGCCAGGTCTTCGTCCAGCAGCTGCATGAGCACCTGGGTCTCCGGGTCGCCGAACCGGACGTTGTACTCCAGCAGCCGGGGGCCCGCAGCCGTCCACATGACGCCCAGGAACAGCACGCCCCGACCCGAGAGGCCATCCTTCTGGAGGCCGCGCACGGTGGGCTCCACCAGTTCGATCCGCATCCGCTCGACATCCTCGGATCGCAGGAAGGGGATGGGCCCGAAGGCGCCCATGCCGCCGGTGTTGGGGCCGTGGTCGCCCTCGAAGATGCGCTTGTGGTCCTGGCAGGCGGGCAGCATGGCGTAGGCCGTGTGGCTCGCGTCCACGTCCACCAGCACGTGCAGGGAGAGCTCCATGCCGTGCAGGGGTTCCTCGAAGACCACGGTGCGGCTGGCATCCCCGAACTGGCCCTCGAGGAAGGCCCGGAAAGTCTCCAGGGCCTCGGCCTCGCTTTGGGCCAGCACCACCCCCTTCCCCGCCGCCAAGCCGTCGGCCTTGAGGACGATGGGATAGCCGTAGGACCAGCCCCGGATCAGGGCGACGCCCTCGGCGAGGTCGGTCAGGGTCTCGCTGGCTGCGCAGGGAATGCCATGGCGCTGCATGAAGGCCTTGGCGAAGGCCTTGCTGCCCTCCAGGCGGGCCGTGGCGGCGTCGTGGCCGAACACGGGGATGCCCAGGGACCGCACCAGATCGGCCACCCCGGCCACCAGGGGCAGCTCGGGACCGACCACCACCAGGTCCGGCCGGTTCGCGGAACACCAGGCCGCCACGGCGGCTGGTGAGGCCAGGTCAAGCGCCACACAGGTCCCCAGTTCCGCCAGTGCATCGCTGCCCGGTGCGGAGACCAGTTCCACCGGGGTGGCCGAAGCCTTGAGCTTCAGCGCCAGCGCGTGTTCCCGTCCGCCCGAGCCGAGGATCAGGATTTTCATGGGTGCCTCCGAACCCCAAGTATCGCCCGGAGCAGGGCCGGACCCACCCCCGGAAAGAAGCCCCTCACCCCCGTCCGGGTCCGTTCGTCCCAGATCTGTGGCCTGGGCTGAGACGGCCGCTCATGTTTGGCGGCGTTCACCCCGCCCGTCAGACACCGTTCGGGCTCCCTTCCCACCGTCGCCGGGGATCCGTCCCCGACCTCCTTTCTTCTGGAGGCTTCATGAACCGCATTTCCGCATCCCTCGTGGTGGCCGCGGCGGCCCTCGTCGGCTTGGCCCTCCAGGCCGAGGACTTCCGCCCGCTGATGAAGACCACCCAGGCCACCTGGCCTGCCAAGCAGCACATTGGCGTGATCTGCGACTACCCGGCCAGTCAGGAGGCCGTGCTGGCCCTGGCCCGGGCGGCCGGCGAAGGCGCCTTCATCACCGTGGTGGACGCGCGCAGTTGGGACAAGGCCGTCCCCGCCGCCCATCTCATCGCCAACCACCATGCGGACTACCTGGTGCTGCTGCCCGGGGACCGGATGTTCCGGGATGGTTCCATCGGCGCGACCCAGGCCATCTCCCAGCTCGGGAGGCGGGGCGTGCCCGCCATCGCGACCACCCCCGTGGCCCTGAGGCAGGGGGCCGTGTTCAGCGTGGGTGATGCCACCAACGGCGAGCTGCTGGTGACGGACCGCCTCATCGGGACCGTGGACGTCATCCTGCCCAGCCGTGCCATGACCGAAAAGGGCGCACTGGTGCTCCGCGAGGCGGGCATGGCCACCGTCACGGTCCTCGCCCCGGAGTGACCCGCTCCCCCGCGCAGAAAGGCCCGGCCCGGCGCCGGGCCTTCCTGCGTCAGAGCCACTCGCCGAACTGGTCCCGGTAGGTCCGGCTGAGGGTCAGGCGGGTGCCGTCGCGCATGATCACCAGGTGGTCCCCTCCACTCCAGGGCTGGAACTCCCGGATGCAGTCGAGGTTCACGATGGCGGAACGGTGGATCCGCCGGAACCGGGCGGGATCGAGCCTTGCGAGGAGACCCGCCATGGTCTGCCGGACCAGGTGCGAGGTGCCTTCGACGTGAAGGCGGACGTAGTTGTCCTCCGCCTCGATCCACTGCACGGCATCTGTCCTCACCAGAACGTGGCGGTCCCCCTGCCGGACCAGGAGGCGATCCGCCCAGGGCCGATCCCGGCGCAGGCCGGCCATGAGAGCCTCCAGATCCTGCCCCTTCTCACGGGTGGAGGACCGGCACCAGCGCCGCGCGCGCTCCAGGGCATGGTGGAACCGCTCCGGCGAGAAGGGCTTCAGCAGGTAGTCCACGGCATGGACCTCGAAGGCCCGGAGGGCGTGCTGATCGTAGGCCGTGATGAAGAGGGTGGGCGGCATGCGATCCGCGCCCATGGCCTCCACCACCCCGAAGCCATCCAGCTCGGGCATCTGGATGTCCATGAACACCAGGTCCGGGACCAGCTCCTCGATGGCCTTCACCGCCTCCAGGCCGTTGGCGCATTCCCCGACCACTTCGATGTCTGTGGACCGGCGGAGCAGATGGCGGATGCGCTGCCGGGCCAGCGTCTCGTCATCCACCACCAGGGCCCGGAGATTCATGACACGCCCCCGACGGCATCCCCGAGGGGCAGCCGGAGCGCCACCAGGGTGCCCCGGCCGGGCACACCGAGGATGTCCAGGTGATAGAGCCCCTTGTAGATCAATCCCAGGCGGGCCCGGACGTTGCTCAGGCCCACCCCTTCCCGGCCCGGTCGGTAGCCCTCTCCATCGTCCCGGACTTCCAGCACGAGGCATTCGGAATCCCGCGAGGCCCGCAGTTCGAGCGTGCCACCCTGCTGTCGGTCGGAAAGGCCATGCTTGAGGGCGTTCTCCACCAGGGGCTGGAGGATGAAGCTGGGCACCCGCAGGTTCTGCACTGTGGAGGGGGCGTCCACTTCGACCCGCAGGCGGCCCTGGAAACGAACCTGCTCGATGGAGAGATAGGCCTGGATGAAGGCCAGTTCCTTCCACAGCGGCACCATCTGGTCCGGCGCCGCCTCCAGCGTCATCCGCAGGAAGTCCCCCAAGCGGCTGATCATGTCGTCCGCCCCCTCGGGGTTCGTATGGACCAGGGCGGAGATGGAGTTGAGCGTGTTGAAGAGGAAGTGGGGCTGGAGCTGCATGCACAGGGCCTGGTTCCGGGCCTCGGCGAACCGCGCCTCCAGCCTGGCGGCCTCGATCTCGCGGATCTGGTACTTCCGGTAGATCCGCAATCCGTGGAAAGCCGCCACCACCGCCCACATGAAGAGCAGGTTCGTGTGGAAGTAGGCCCGGTAGAACCGGGGCAGCCCCTTCCGGACCGTCGCGAGATCCAGGTGCCTCCCGCCTCCTTCCACGACCAGGGAGATCAGGTAGGCCAGGAACAACCCGAGGGTGGCCGCCAGGATGCTGGCCAGCAGGTGCAGGCCCCAGGTGCGCCACTGGCTCCACGCGAAGGACTCGATGGGATTCCGGTCCGCCAGCCGGATGAGGAGGAGACCCAGCAGTCCCCAGGCCCCGTTCTGGAGGAGGTTCATCCCCAGCAGCCGCAGGACAGGCGCGGCCGGATACATGGCCATGTCCCAGGTGGCCATGTAGAGGCCCATCAGGCCCCAGATGCTCCAGTACCAGCGCCACTTGCCGAGCGTGGGTTCCATGGTCCAAGACTAGGAACGCGAAGCAGTTTCCGCCAGGAAAGGTGGGGCGAGCCGAGGCATATCGGGGGCGAGACCGACCCAAGGGCCCCGCTCGGCCAAGAATTCGTGCCGGAATTCTCCATTGGGAGTAGCATGGGCGCGCCGGGAGGTCCCCATGGCCACGATCACCCTGAACGGCACCGCCACCCATACCTGCGGCGAGCTGCCCGCAATCGGTTCCCCCACCCCTGTGTTTGCCCTCACCCGCACGGACCTTCGCGACACCACGAGTGTGGATCTGGAGGGGAAGCGCGTCCTGCTGAGCATCTTCCCCAGCCTGGACACGCCGACCTGTGCGGAGAGCGTGCGCAAGTTCAATGCCCTGACGCAGGATCTGAGCGATACGGTGCTGCTGTGTGTCTCCATGGACCTGCCCTTCGCGCAGGACCTCTTCTGCGGCTCCCGTGGGCTGGAACGGGCGCAACCGGTGTCCGCCTTCCGCCACCCCGAGTTCGGGGCGCAGTTCGGGGTCACCCTCATCGACGGGCCCATGCGCGGCCTCCTGGCCCGGGCCGTGGTGGCGCTGGACGAGAACGGCACCATCATCCATACGGAGCTGGTGCCGGAGCTCACGAAGGAACCCGACTACGATCTGGCCGTCCACGCCATCCGGAGCCACCACCATCCCTGTCCGGAGGATGCGCTGGAGACTTCGGAATAGGCGCAACGCCGACCTGAAAGCACCTCCACGAAGGACACGAATGCGCCCTGCGGGCGCAGGAAGGGCACGAAGCGAGGCCGGTCGGCCCTTCTTCGTGCCCTTGTTTCTGCTTTCGTGCCTTTGACGGAGTCCTTGCCGGATCAGGCCCTGGCCATCAGCCGCGCCCGGGTGTAGGGGATCAACCCGCCGGCATCCATGATGCCCTTCCGGGCGGCGGGCAGCTTCACCTGGTCGTAGGTCTTGCCTGTGGTCTTGTTCACCACCTGGTCCGCCGTGATCTCCAGGTCGTCGCCCTCACGGGCCTCGAGGGTGGGGCAGATCACCACCTGGAGGCCCAGGTTGATGCTGTTCTGGAGGAAGATGCGGGCGATGCTGCGGGCGACCACGGCCACCTCGTAGCCCTTGAGCGTGGAGCAGGCCTGCTCGCGGCTGGAGCCGCAGCCGAAGTTCTCGCCGCCCACGATGATGGAGCCCGGCGGGAAGGCCTTGGCCTTGAGCTGCGCGTTGAACTCCGTGCGGTCGAAGAAGGCGAACTGGGGGGTTTCCGTGGGCAGCACCGTGGCCATGAAGCGGCCGGGGTAGATGTCGTCGGTGCTGATGTCATTGCCGAGCGCGATGATGACCTTGGACATGGCCGGCTCCTTTCTACTTGCGGGGATCGGTGATGACGCCGGTGATGGCGGAGGCGGCGGCCACGGCGGGGCTGCAGAGGTAGACCTCACCCGTGGGGTTGCCCATGCGGCCCTTGAAGTTCCGGTTGGTGGTGCTGAGGGCCACCTCGTGGTCGCCCAGGGCCCCCTCATGCACGCCCAGGCAAGGCCCGCAGCCAGAGTTCATGACCACGGCCCCGGCCTTCATCAGGTCGTGGACGAGGCCCTTGTCCAGGGCCTTCGCGAAGATCTTGCTGGAGGCGGGGAACACCAGCATGCGGGTGCCCTCGGCCACCTTCTTGCCGCGCAGGATGCCGGCGGCGATCTCCAGGTCGTCCAGGCGGCCGTTGGTGCAGCTGCCGATGACGATCTGCTGGACCCTGGTGCCCGCGACCTGCTCCACGGGCTTCACGTTGTCCACCATGTGAGGGCAGGCGATCTGCGGGGCCAGGGCGGACACATCGATCTCCACCACCTGGCAGTAGTCGGCGTCCGCATCCGGGGTCACGCAGGGAATGGCCTCCGTGACGCCGGCCTCCTCCCGGAGGTAGCGCAGGGTCTCCTCGTCGCCGGGGACGATGCCGGAGGTGGCGCCCGCCTCGACGCTCATGTTGCAGATGGCGATGCGGCCGCTGGTGCTCATCTTCCGGATGGTCTCACCGTGGAACTCGAGCACCTTGTAGTTGGCGCCCTGGGCCGTGAGCTTCCCGATGAGGTGGAGGATGAGGTCCTTGG
The DNA here is from genome assembly GCF_022808885.1 of Geothrix alkalitolerans. Taxonomy (NCBI): domain Bacteria; kingdom Pseudomonadati; phylum Acidobacteriota; class Holophagae; order Holophagales; family Holophagaceae; genus Geothrix; species Geothrix alkalitolerans. The sequence goes on from NZ_JAKZLE010000002.1 coordinate 618,873, forward strand.
GTCCCACCATGGGCGGGAATTCCCCTTTCACCACCACCTTGATGGTGGCCGGCACCTCGATGTTGACCGCCACCCCCAGGCTCCAGACCGAGGCCATCTCCGTGGCGCCGATGCCGAAGCTGAAGGCGCCCAGGGCCCCGTGGCTGGTGGTGTGGGAATCGGTGCCCACCACCACGTAGCCCGGTCGCACGTAGCCGTACTCGGGCAGGATCTGATGGCAGATGCCGCCCACGTCGCCACGCACGTCGTGGAACTTGGTGATGCCGTGGGCCGCCACGAACTCGCGGATCTTCTTCTGGTTCGTCGCGGTCTTGGGGGACTCCGCCGGCACGCGGTGGTCGAAGATGATGGCGATCCGGGAGGGATCCCACACCTTCGGCGCCAGGCCCGTGCCCTCGAACACCTCCTTGTGCTGGTTGATCACCAGCGCCGCGTTCTCGTGGGACATGGCGAGGTCCACCTTGGGTTCGACCACATCCCCCACCTTCACCGTGGCCTGGCCCGCGGCGCGGGCCAGGATCTTCTCGACAACAGTCATGCCCATGGGACCCTCCTCAGATCACAGCCTTGGATTTCAGTTCGGCCAGCTCGGTCTCGCCCAATCCCAGGGCGCCGTAGATCTCCGCGTTGTGCTCACCCAGCGAGGGGGGCGGCGTGTCCACGGAGCCCGGCGTCTTCTCGAAGAGCGCCGTGAGGCCGAAGACCTCGATCTCACCGATACTTTTGGCCTGCACCTTCTGGAGCACGCCGCGATGCGCGATCTGCGGCTGCCTCAGGGCCTCCTCCAGCCCCAGGATCTCCCCGCTGGGAACATCCTTCGCGTTCAGTTCCCTGACCCAGAAACCGGTAGGTTTCTGAGTCAGCCGGGCCTCCAAAAGGGGAGTCAACTCCCGGCGGTTCTTCTTGCGGGTGTCCCGCTCCTGGAACCGGGGATCCGTCTTCAGCTCGGGGACCTCCAGCACGTCGCAGACAGCCTCCCACTGCTCCTGCTTGTTGGCGGCGATGTTGATGTGGCCGTCTTGGGTGCGGAAGGTGCCGCTGGGCGCGGCGGTGAAGTTGTCGTTGCCCATGAGCACCGGCTGCTCGCCGCCGATGAGGAGGTTCGCCGCCACCCAGCCCATGAGGGGCATGATGCTGTCCAGCAGGGCGATGTCGATGGACTGCCCCTGCCCCGTTCGTTCCCGGTGGAAGAGGGCCGCCATCACGGCGAAGGCCGCGTTCAGGCCGCCCACCGTGTCGCAGACGGGAAAGCCCGTGCGCAGGGGGCTCAGCCGCTCGTCGCCGTTGACCGCCATCTCGCCCGAGAGGCCCTGGATGATCTGGTCGTAGGCGGGCTTCAGGGCGTCCGGCCCGGTCTGGCCGAAGCCGGAGATGGCGCAGTAGATGAGCCGCGGATTGATCTCGGCGAGCGCCTTGTAGCCGATGCCCAGCCGATCCATGACGCCCGGCCGGAAGTTCTCCACCACCACGTCCGCGTCCTTCACCAGCTTGCGGAACAGGTCCTTTCCCTCGGGGCTCTTGGTGTTCAGGGTGATGGACTTCTTGTTGCAGTTCTGGGCCAGGAAGCTGGTGCCCATGAGCTTCTTGTTCAGGTCGGGCACGATGCCCAGCTTGCGGGCCAGGTCGCCATCCTTGGGGTTCTCCACCTTGATGACCTCGGCGCCGAGCAGGGCCAGGTGCAGCGTGGTGAAGGGTCCGGACAGCACGTTCGTGAGGTCCAGGACCTTGATGCCTTCGAGGATCTTCCGGGTCATGCGGTCACCTTCGAGGCGATGGGTCCGGTCTTGTACACGCAGCCGGGAAGGTCGCGGCCGAAGTTCGCCGCCACGCCCTTGGCGACGCCGATGAGGGCGCCCAGATCGATGTCCGCCCTCAGGCCCACGCGCTGGAGGCCATGCACCAGATCCTCCGTGGCCACGTTGCCGGCGGCCACCTTGGTGAAGGGGCAGCCACCCAGGCCTCCGAAGCTGGTCTCGATGGCCTTGGCGCCGGCCTCCATGGCGGCATAGACGCTGGCCATGCCCAGGCCATAGGTGTTGTGGATGTGCGCGGTGATCTCCGCCGAGGGATCGAGTTCGAGGATGCACCGCACGTACCGTCGGACCTGGGTCGGATGGGCGTGGCCCGCGGTGTCGGCCAGGCTGATGCTGTGCACGCCGGCCTCCAGGTAGGCCTCCACGATGGCCTGGACCCGCTGGAAGGGAATCGCCCCCTCGAAGCCGCAGCCGAAAGCACTCTGCACGCTGGCCTGGACGCGCCGGCCCTCCTGCTGGGCCATCTTGGCCATGGCCACGATCCGTTCCGCCGCCTCGGCCGTGCCCATGCCAGTGTTCTTCCGGCTGTGGGTCTCCGAGGCGGAGACCCCCATGCAGATGAGCGGAACACCCACCTCGAGGGCCCGGTCGAGCCCCTTCTCATTGAGCACCAGCCCCGAGAGCAGGGCCGAGTGGGATTCCTTCGCCAGGATGCGGAACAGCTCGTCGGTGTCGGCCATCTGCGGCACCTTGTCGCCCCGCACGAAGGAGCCCACCTGCACGATGTCCAGGCCCGAATCCGCCAGGCGGCGGATCCAGTCGAGCTTGACCTCCGTGGGCACCACGGTGGCTTCGGCCTGGAGGCCGTCCCGGGGGCCCACTTCGTGGATGAGGACCGGTCTCATGGCAACCTCAGAGCTTCCGCGCAATGGCCTCGCCCATGTCGAGGGTCGAGGCGCTGCCGCCCATGTCGTAGGTGCGGACCTGCCCATCGGCGATGACGGCGGCCACGGCCTTCTCGAGGCGGGCGCCCTTCTCCGTCTCGCCCAGCCAGTCCAGCATCATCTTGGCGGCCAGGATGGTGGCGATGGGGTTCACCTTGTACTGCCCGGCGTACTTCGGCGCGCTGCCGTGGCTGGGCTCGAAGACGGCCAGCTTCTCGCCGATGTTGCCGGAGCAGCCGAAGCCAAGGCCGCCCACCATCTGGGCCGCCAGGTCGCTGATGATGTCGCCGAAGAGGTTGGTGGCCACCATCACGCCGTAGTTCTTGGGATTCTTCAGCATCCACATGGTGATGGCGTCCACGTTGGCGTCGTCCATCTGGATTCCGGGGTATTCCTTGGCGATGCGCTTGCCGGTCTCCAGGAACATGCCCTCGGTGGCGCGCACGACGTTGGCCTTGTGGATGACCGTGACCTTGGGATAGTTGAAGGTCTTGGCGTACTCGAAGGCGGCGCGGATGATGCGGTCGCAGCCCTTCTTCGTGTTCACCTTGCAGGTAATGGCGAACTCGTCGCCCGGCAGGTCCGCGAAGTGGCCGAAGGGCTTGCTGAGGCTCTTGAGGGTGGCCTTGAGCTCATCGGGGACGGGGCTGAACTCCACGCCAGAGTAGAGGTCCTCGGTGTTCTCGCGGAACACCACCATGTCGATGCCATCCTGGTAGTTCAGGGGGTTGCCCGGATAGGCCTTGCAGGGGCGAAGGCAGGTGTAGAGGTCGAACATCTGGCGCATGCGGACGATGGGGCTGCGGTACACCAGCCCCTTGCCCTTCAGCTCAGGCACCAGCTCAGCCTCGGCATCCTTCACGGGCTTGGAGGTGATGGCGCCGAACATGGCGGCGTGGCTCTGCTTCAGCAGATCGATGGTGCGCTGGGGGAAGGACTCGCCCTCCTTGCACCAGAACTCCCAGCCGATGTCCCCATGGGTGTACTTGGCGTCGAACTTCAGCGCGTCGAGGCAGATCTTCGCCGCCTCCATCACTTCCACGCCCACGCCGTCGCCGGGCAACCACGCGATGTTGAACTGGCTCATGATCAGGCTCCTTCGCAGGGGTCTGCGGTTGGGCCCAATCATGACCTCCCCGTTAAGTTCGAGCCCGGGCGGCCATCACAAATCCTGTCGAAAACGTGCGTTTCGGCTCTCCGGACCTACAGATCGTCAAAAACTACTTGGCGGCCAGCCAGCTGTCGCCGGTACGGACCTCCGCCGCCAGCTTCACGCCCAGGGGGCCCAGGTCGTCCGCCCCCTCCATGGCTTCCTTCAGCAGCGCCGAGGCCTGCGCCACCTCCTCGGGCGGCGCCTCCAGGAGCAGTTCGTCGTGGACCTGGAGCAGCAGACGGGCCCGGAGTCCTTCCGCCAGGAGGCTGCGGTGCAGACGCACCATGGCCCGCCGCATGAGGTCCGCGGCGGTGCCCTGGACGATGGTGTTCACCGCCTCGCGCAGGCCCTGGGCCTGGAACTGTTTGTTGGGGCTCTCCAGCTCGGGGATGCGGCGGATCCGGCCCCAATGGGTGCGCACCAGGCCCTCGGCCAGGGCCTTCTCCTTGGCGCCCTCGATCCAGGTGGCGACTTTCGGCATCCGCTCGAAATAGCGCTCGATGAAGGCCTTGGCCTCCTTCTGGCTCACCCCGATGTTGGCGGCGAGGGCGAAGGCCCCCTGGCCGTAGAGCAAGCCGAAGTTCACGGCCTTGGAGGCGCTGCGCTGGTCCGAAGTCACCTGGTCCATGGGCACGCCGAAGACCTCCGAGGCCGTGCGGCGGTGGATGTCCTCGCCGGCCGCGAAGGCGCCCAGCAGCACCGGATCCTCCGCCAGGGCCGCCACCACGCGCAGCTCGATTTGGCTGTAGTCCGCATCCAGCAGCACCCACCCGGGCTCGGGCACGAAGGCGCCCCGGATGGCGCGTCCCTCCTCGGTGCGGACGGGGATGTTCTGGAGGTTGGGATCGCTGGAGGCCAGCCGCCCTGAAGCCACGGCAGCCTGGTGCAGACGGGTGTGCACCCGCCCCGTGACGGGGTTCACCATCTGGGGCAGCGCCTCCACGTAGGTGCCCAGCAGCTTCACCATCTGTCGATGGCGCAGCAGTTCCTTCGCGATCTCGGCGCCCTGCTTCTCCGCCAGTTCCTGGAGCACGTCCTCGTCCGTGCTGGGGGCTTTGGTCTTGCCGGTGTACTTCACGGGTTTGAAGCCCAGCTTGCCGAAGAGGATGCCGCCGAGCTGGGTGGGGCTGTTGAGGTTGAAGGGCTCGCCGGCGAGTTCGAGGACTCGGGCTTGCGCTCGTTCGCGCTCGCCGCGCATGCGCGCGGCGAGCAGGGAAAGGACGTCAAGATCAAGGCGGACACCATGGCCTTCGAGGGCTGCGAGAACGTCCACCAGGGGGAGGTCCACCTCATCGTAGAGCCGCTTCAGCTGGCCGTCCGTAAGCCGCTCCCGGAGCTTGCCGCAGAGCTGGAGGGCCAGATCCGCGTCCTCGGCGGCGTACTGCACGGCCTGCTCGAACACGGCCTCGTCGAAGCGCTTCTGGGCCTTGCCCTTCCCCACCACCTCCTCGAAGGCGATGGGCTTCACGTCCAGGTGGCGCACGGAGAGGTCGTCCAGGTTGTGGCGGACGCCGCTGTCGAGGAGGAAGCTCAGCACCATGCTGTCGTCGGCCAGGCCGGACACGGGCAGGCCATGCCGCGCGAGCACCTGGAGGTCGTACTTCAGGTTCTGGCCGCACTTGCCCACGGCAGGATCCGCGAACAGCGGGGCGAGGACCCGCCGGGCCTGCGCGAAGGGCACGTTCCGGGAGTCGAGGTGGGGTGCCAGGTCCGCGAAGAAGGCTTCCGGATCGCCCCGCAGATCCAGCAGCGCGTCGGGCAGGCCGGAATCCGGAAGCAGGCCCGGAAGTGCCCCCTCGGTGTCCACCGTGGCCGGCTTGAGGTGGGCCAGGGGCACGTAGAGCCCCTCGTTCGCGGTCCAGGCCAGGCTGAGGCCCACGATGTGGCCCCGCGTGGGATCGAGGCTGGTCGTCTCCGTGTCAAGCCCGAAACGGCCCGCGGCGCGGCAGGCGGCCACGGCGGCTTCCAGGTCCACCACGGTGGCCGCGGCGCGGTAGGTCCGGACGCTGCCCGCCGCCCGGGCGCTCTGCGTGAACTCCTTGGTGAGGGTCTGGAAGCCGAGGGCCTTGAAGGTCTCCCGAGCCCTGGCCTCGTCCACGCCTGAATAGACGAGATCCTTGGGGTGCAGAGGCAAGTCCAAATCCGTCACCACCGAGACCAGGCGCTTGGTGAGGCCCAGCCAGCCGGTGCCGGGATCCAGGGCGGCCTCCAGGCCCTCCCGCTGCTTGGGCTTCAGATCAGCCTTGGCGGCGATGACGCCGTCCAGGCTGCCGTGCTTCTCCAGCAGCTGGGCCGCGCCCTTCTCGCCGATGCCCGGCACGCCCTTCACGTTGTCCGAGGCATCGCCCACCAGGCTGAGGAAGTCCACCACCTGCTCGGGCCACACGCCCATGCGGGCCTTCACGCCCTCCCGGTCGTGCCAGATCTCCCCATCCTTGGTGTTCAGCACCTGGATGCGGAGCGAGTCATCCACCAGCTGGAGCAGGTCCTTGTCGGGGCTCACGATGACGGCCGGAAGGCCGTGGGCGGCCGCTTCCCGCGCCAGGGTGCCCATGACGTCGTCGGCCTCGTAGCCCGACAGCTCCACGATGGGGATGGAAAGGGCCTCCACCAGCTGGCGGATCATGGGGATCTGGGGCCGCAGGTCCTCGGGCATCTCCGCCCGGTTGGCCTTGTATTCAGGGTAGATCTCGTGCCGGAACGTGGGTCCCGGCATGTCGAACACGCAGGCGATGTGCGTGGGCTGGTGCTTCTCCAGCAGCTGGAGTACCAGCCTCGTAAAGGTGTACGCGGCGCCGTTCTTCAGCCGCGGATTGGCAAAATACGCCCTGAAAATGAAGGCGAAGGTGTCGATCAGGTAAAGGCGGTCTTCGGACATGACCCCAGTCTGGCAGGACTCGCTTCAGGGTCACCTCAGCCCGTAGGCCCGGCGGAGGATGCGCTCCCACCAGGAGGCCGGCAGGAGCGCCTTCGCCTTTCCCACCCAAAAGGCGTCCCAGCCGATGACCACGCGCCGCGGGGGGCGCTCGGCCACCAGGGCCTTCAGGATCTTCCGGGCGCAGCGCTCCGCGTCCATGGCGAAGCGCTCGCCCTGGCGCTTCCGCACGGCCAGGTAGCGGGCGAGGATGCGCTCGTAGCGGGTGCCCCGGGCCCGCTCGGGCAGGTCGCCCCAGGCTTTCGCGAGGGTCTCTCGGAACGCGGTGCGGATGGCGCCCGGCTCCACCAGCACCACCGCCACCTCCCCGCCGATCTCCAGCCGCAGGGTCTCCGCCAGGGCCACCACCGCGTGCTTCGAAGCGTTGTAGGGCCCCGCCAGGGGGATCGAGAGGCGTCCGAGCATGGAGGCCACCTGCAGGATGCGCGCGCCGGGCTCCCGTCGCAGCAGGGGCAGGAAGGCGTTCGTCATCTGGTGGAGGCCGATGACATTCGTTTCGAACTGCGCCCGGAGTTCCTCCGCGCGCAGGAGCTCGAGAGGTCCTACCTGGCCGTAGCCGGCGTTGTTGATGAGGGCTTTGAGGGGCAGACCTTCGCAGGCGGTGACCGCGGCGAAGATGCTGGTTTCATCGGTGACATCGAGGGGCAGGACGCGCAGGTCCTCGCCCGCCGGCAGGTCCGACAGTGTTTCCGGTCGCCGCGCCGTGGCCACGACGCCCCAGCCCGCCTCGCGGCAGAGGGTCACCAGGGCCCGCCCGATGCCCGTCGAACAACCTGTGATGAGGACCCAGTTCCGCACCCGTTCATCTTTCCACATACTTGCAAAACGGGGCGCGAACGCGCCCCGTTTTGCAAGGACCGCCTTCGGCGGAACCGCTACTTCTTCTTCTCGGCATGGCCTTCGGCCATACGCGAAACCGCCGAAGCAACATCCATCATCCTGGCCTACTTCTTCTTCTCGGTATGGCCTTCGGCCATACGCGAGACCGCCGAAGCATCATCCATCATCCTGGCCTACTTCTTCTTAGTCGGAGCCTTGGCGGCGGCCTTCGCCTCGATCTTGGTGGCCACCTGCTTGTAGGTCACGGTCACCTTGTCGCCGACCTTGAGGGCCTCCTTGCCGGCGGTGCCGCCGTCGGTGTAGAAGCGCCAGGCTTCCTTGCCCAGGTCCAGAGTGAAACTGTCAGGGGCCACTTCCTTCACGGTGCCGGTCTTCTGGTAGCTGGCGGCCGCGGCAGCCCAGCCGAGGGCGGCGCCCAGGATGGCCGTGGCCGAAAGGACGGCAAGCGACTTCATGCGCATAAGGGCTCTCCTTGAAAAGGTGCCCCAAGGCTAGCAGTCTCTTGCGAAAGGGCAAGAATTACACGATGGCAATAACTACACGAGTGCCAGCAGTCCCACCAGCCAGAAGCTCAGGTCCACGCTCAGCTCGAAGCGGTGCTTCCCCGCCGTGAAGCGCTCGTGGTAGAGCCAGAGGTAGAGCACGGGATAGGCCGCGCAGGCCACCAGCACCAGGGCCACGGCTAGGGGATGCCCGTGCTGGCGGTTCTCGAAGGTGAGCCAGAGGGTGCCTGCCAGCAGCGTCCCGAGGAGGCCCACCAGCACCGCCTTGGTGACGGACTTGCCCATGAAGATGGGCAGGGTCTCCTTCCCCACGATCTGATCGTTCTGCATGTCCCGGATCTCGTAGATGACCGTCCGGACGAAGGTGAGCACCCCCACCAGGAACATGGCCGCGAAGGCACGGAGGTCCCAGACCCGGCCCTCCTGCCAGACCGGCATGATGACGGCCACCGTCGCCAGCGCCAAGGCCACCACCACATCCTTGGAGCCAGGGACTTTCCTGAGGCTGAGGATCCAACCTCCGACCTGGAAGCGCCGCTTGTAGCCCGCGCCCACCAAGGAGGCCGCCGCCGCCACGGCCAGGGCCTTCCACCCCAGGCTCGCCGCGAGCCCCAGGGTGACGAGCAGCGCCACCACTCCCAGGGCCACGAGGACCCTGCGGTTGCGCTCCAGGAACCGGGCGCGTGCGGGCCCCTTGGCGCCCAGGCCCAGGGGGTCCAGGAAAGGCGTCAGCAGGTACATGGCCAGCACGTAGGTCCCCGTCAGGAGCGGGTAGCGCCAGCCCATGCGAAGGTCCAGCCACTTGTGGACGCCGAGGGTCATGAGCGCGGCGCCCACCGCCATCAGCGAGGAGCTGCCGAAGGTCGCCTGGAGGAAGCTGCGCCAGCGGCTCGGGCCGTCCCCCAGCTGCTCCAGCACATCCACCACCTCGTCCACCAGCCAGGTGGGAGTGGACGCACCCGCCAGCACGCCCACAGTCTCGCGGCCCGTGAAAGCCCCCAGATCCAGTTCTGCGGCCGTCTCCACGTACTGGACGGGCTTGCCGTAGTGGTGGGCCAGCTCGGCCAGATGCTTGGTGTTGCTGGAGGTCTTGCCGCCCACGACGATGACGGTATCCACCGTGCGGGCCAGTTCCCGGGCCTCGTCCTGGCGCATCCAGGTGTCCTCGCAGATGGTGTTCTCGAAGACCGCATCCACCGACCGGGAGCGGAGGTAGTCTGTGATGGCGTGGTAGTCCTTCACGGTGAAGGTGGTCTGGGCCACCACCAGCACCTTCTTCAGCTGCTCGTCCGTGAGCGCCTCGGCCTCGGCCATGTTCGAGACGATCACCGAGCCGTTCTCCGCGAAGCTGCGGTGGGCCACGCTCTCCGCATGGCCGTGGCTGCCCAGGATCACGGTGAAATAGCCCTTGGGGCTCCACTTCTTGATCTTGTGGTGGACCTTCGCCACCTCGGGGCAGGTGGCGTTCACGATCTTCAGCTCGCCCTTCTTCTGCCGCTCCTTCAGGCCGCGCAGGTCCTGGATGGGAATGCCGTGGGCCCGGATCACCACCGTGCCGTTCTGCACCTTCTCCGGCGCCTCGGCCACCCCCACGCCGCGCCGGCCGATGAGCTCCAGGGCCTGAGGATTGTGGATGAGCGGGCCCAGGGTCTGCACGCTGCGGCCGTCGTTGCGCACGGAGGCCTCCAGCACCGCGTCCATGGCGCGCTTCACTCCCCAGCAGAACCCTGCGGTCTTGGCGACGATCACTTTCATGGGAGCCCCATAAACTTGACCGAGTTGGTCAAGATATTCATCATACCGCGAGTCGGGCGCGTGTCGGACGGGCGGGATGGGATCGGGCCGATCGGCTACTCTGGCTCCACTCCGCCCGGCTTCCGTTTCCAGGGGATCCCCTCATGGATGTCACGCCCTCCGACAAGGACCTGCCCCTGAAGGAGGACATCCGCACCCTGGGGCGCCTGCTGGGGGATACGGTTCGAGAGCAGGAGGGCGAGGAGGTCTTCCAGCTTATCGAGCGGATCAGGCAGAGTTCGGTGCGCTTCCGGCGGACCCGGGAATCCGGCACCGACGATGAGCTGAAGGCGATCCTGAAGCGCCTCAGCCCCAGCCACGCCATCCTGGTGGTCCGGGCCTTCAGCTATTTCTCGCAGCTCGCGAACCTGGCTGAGGATCAGCATCACACCCGGCGCTCCCGGGCCCACCACATGGAGGATGCCGCGCCCAGGCCCAGTTCCCTGGACCATGCGCTGGACCGGGCCGCCGAGGCAGGGCTGGTTGCGGCAGACCTGCGCGCCTTCTTCAGCGGGGCGCTGGTCCGGCCGGTGCTCACCGCCCATCCCACCGAAGTCCACCGCAAGAGCATCCTCAACGCCCACCTGGGCATCGCCCGGCTCCTGGACGAGCGGGACCGCCACGCCCAGACGCCCAGGGAAGCGGCCCTGCAGGATGAGCACCTGCAGCGCCTGGTCCTGCTGCTGTGGCAGACCCGCATGCTGCGCCCTCAGCGCCCAGCGGTCGCCGATGAAGTCTCCAGCGCCCTCTCCACCTTCGATCACACCTTCCTGCGGGAGGTGCCGGCCCTCTATGCGGATCTGGAGGACCGTCTGGGTGAGGATCCCGCCTGGGGCGACACGGAGCTTCCGCCCTTCCTCCAGATCGGCAGCTGGATCGGCGGCGACCGGGACGGCAATCCGTTCGTGACGGCCGAGGTGCTCCAGCAGACCCTGCGCACCCAGTCCCGCGTCATCCTCGAGCACCTGCAGCGGGAGACCCGGACCCTCGCCGAGGAGCTTTCCCTCAGCCTCCAGGTGTCCGGCGCCTCCCAGGAGGTCCTGGAGCTGGCGGAACGGTCCCCGGACCAGACCCTCCGGCACGCGGACGAAGCCTACCGGCGCGCCCTGTCCCTGATCTTCGACCGGCTGTCGGCCACCCACCGGAAGGAGGCGGCTGTGGAGGCAGCCCCCGCGCCAGGTCCCCAGCCCTACGATTCCCCTGCCCAGCTCAAGGCCGACCTGGACGCCCTGGACCGCTCCCTGCGGACCCACGGCGGGCGCCGGCTGGCCCGGGGGCGCCTGCGGGAATTGCGGCGGGCCGTGTCCGTCTTCGGCTTCCACCTCGCCCCGCTCGACCTGCGGCAGAGTTCTGATGTCCACGAGCGGGTGGTGGCCGAGCTCCTGGAGGCGGTGCGCCCTGGCGCCCGGTACCTGGGCCTTGGCGAAGCGGAGCGAGTGGCCCTCCTGGCCTCCGAGCTGGAGAGCCCCCGCCCCCTCGCCTCGCCCTACCTGGCCTACAGTGCGGAGACCCGGAGCGAGCTGGATGTGTTCCTGGCCGCCGCCGGAGCCCAGCGCCGCCTGGGCCCTGAGGCGCTCCCCAGCTGCATCGTCAGCCATACGGAAAGCCTCTCCGACCTCCTGGAAGCGGCGGTGATGCTGCGGGAGGGCGGGATCCTGCGCCCTGCGGAAGGCTGCGTGGACATCAACCTCATCCCGCTCTTCGAGACCATCGAAGACCTCCAGCGCTGCGGCGGCATCCTGGACAGCCTGCTCGCCCTGCCCCTCTACCGCCGCCTGCTGGACAGCCGCGGGGGCGTGCAGGAAGTGATGCTGGGCTACTCGGACAGCAACAAGGACGGTGGCTTCCTCACCTCGCGCTGGGAACTCTACAAGGCCGAGCTGCGCCTCGTGGAGGTGGCCGAGCGGCATGGCATCCGCCTCCGGCTCTTCCACGGGCGGGGCGGTTCCGTGGGCCGGGGCGGCGGCCCCAGCTATGAGGCCATCCTGGCCCAGCCCGCGGGCGCTGTGCAGGGCCAGATCCGGCTCACCGAGCAGGGTGAGGTGATCGCCGCCAAGTACGGCCATCCGGCCGTGGGGCGCCGAAACCTGGAAGTGCTGGTGGCGGCCACTCTGGAGGCGAGCCTTCCCGGCGCCGATGGCTCCGGGCTGGATCCGCGGTTCGCGCAGGCCATGGATGAGCTCTCGGACGAGGCCTGCCGGGCCTACCGCGAGCTCGTCTACGGCACCGAGGGTTTCGAGCAGTTCTTCTGGGAATCCACACCCATCGCCGAGATCGCCCGGCTCAACATCGGATCGCGGCCTGCCAGCCGGAAGGCGAGCCGGGCCATCACCGACCTCCGGGCCATCCCCTGGGTCTTCAGCTGGAGCCAATGCCGCGTGATGCTGCCGGGGTGGTACGGATTCGGCGCGGCGGTTTCGGCTTTCGAGCAGAAGCACGGGGAGCGGGGCCTGACCCTGCTGAGAGAGATGCAGGTCCGCTGGCCCACCTTCCGCAGCCTGCTTTCCAGCATGGACATGGTGCTGGCCAAGGTGGACCTCGGAATCGCATCACGTTACACGGCGCTGGTGGAAGACGCGAGCCTGAGACATGAGATCTTCGGCCGCCTCCAGAAGGAATGCGAAGCCTCCATCCGGGCCCTGAAGTCCATCACCGGACAGGACCAGCTGCTGGAGGACAATCCCGCCCTGAGGCGCTCCATCCAGCACCGCTTCCCCTACATCGACCCCCTGAATCACCTCCAGGTGGAGCTGCTGCGCCGCTACCGCGCCGGTGATCAGGCCCGCGACAGCGATGACCTCACCGTGCGCAGCATCCTGCTCACCATCAATGGCATCGCGGCAGGACTGCGGAACAGCGGGTGAAGCCGGGCCTCGATGAAAAGGGCTCCGGCTTCACCCAGTTTCGCGCGGGGATCAGAACCCTCCGGTCCCCTGGGGCGAGCCCACGCCCGTGACGTAATCCCACCCCACCAGGCACGGGAAGCCGTTGTTTCCGGAGGTGATGTCCCGGAAGGCTGGCGTGGCCGGCGGGTTGAGGTAGTTGGAGTAGATCGCCGTAAGCAGCTGGGTGGTGTTCGTGAAGGCTCCGCCGCCCAGGTTCACCATGCCGGCCATGCAGGGCGAGGAGACGCTGGTGCCCCCCACCACCCACCAACCGGACCGTCCGTGGTAGGACGTCGTGTCGTACACCGCGACGCCCGTGTTCGGGTCCCCATCGGATGAGATATCCGGCACGCCGCGGCCGGAGCCCGTCATAGCCACCGCCGTCTGCCAGCTGGGCTTGGCTTCATAGGGGCTGTTGCCCCCGCCTCCGGAACTCCAGCCCGTCTCGCCTGTGAAGGCGCCGTTGGCATCCGTGGCCACGCTGGTCCCACCCACGGCGACGACGTACGGCGAGGTGGAGGGGTAGATGGTCTTGCCGCCCGTGTCCCCGCTGGCGGCGAAGAACACGGGCCCGTTCACATTGAAATGCGTGTCGTTGGCAGTCTCCCCCGAGGATTCACTGCCGCCCCAGCTCATGGACACCTGCTTCACCCCAGCGAGGGACACGGCCAGATCCACCGCCGCGTAGAGATTCGCGTTGCTGTTGGACTGGGCCTCCACGAGGATGATCTTCGCGCTGGGAGCCAGGGCGTGGGCCCACTCGATGTCGAGGGCGGCCTCCAGGGCCCAACCAGAGTTGGTCCGGGGCTTCTTGCCTCCCTGGTAGACGACCTGGAAGACGGTGTTGGTGGAGGCGGTGGGGTCGGTGGAGGCCTCCTGGGGCAGGCCGAACTGGGCGGAGAAGGTGTTGAAGTCGCTCAGGGCCGTGGGGTAGTGGTAGGCGTCGATGATGGCGATGACATCGTGGCCCCCGGTGGCGGGAAGGCTGTAGAAGTCGCGGAGCTGCGTCGGGGACATGCCGCCCCCAGGGCCCAACCCTCCGGCAGGACGGAGCAGCACCAGGTGGTTCGTGTGAGACCTGAGGCCGATATCCCCCCGGGCCTCGAGGCTGGTATCGGGAATCAGGATGTCCCCGTGGATGACTGGGGGAGCCTCCTGCCCGGCGAGGCTGGCCAGACACAGCCCGAATCCGAGGATCGCCGAACGTGCTTTCGTCCACCTCATGCCGCCCTCCATGATGCCGTCCGGGGCATCCGGACGCGATTCAGGACCGAATGGTTATTGATACCGTGTCTCATTATTTTGAAACGGCACGGAAATCTACATTCGCCAACTTTGGGCGTCAAGGCATCGTGATGGGATGGACGATCAGCGCCCGATCCAGATCTATCTCCGGGTCGGCACCTGAATCATGGGAGTGGCGCCGCCCATGGGCGTAATGATCAGGTTGCCCTTGGCGCCGATGTCCCGCAGGGCCTGGATGCGCTGGTACTCGATGATCTGGGGCGTCAGGCTCTGGCTCACGATCTGCTGCGCCTTGGCTTGGCCTTCGGCCTCGATGCGCTTGCGCTCGGCCTCCTGCTTCTCCTTCTGGAGCACGAAGGCCATTTTCTGGGCATCTTGGTCCGCGCTGATCTTGTCGTTGATGGCCTTGGTGATCTGGTCGGGCAGGATGACGTTGCGGAGCAGCATCTGCTCCAGGGTGATGCCGCGGGCCTCGAAGGCCGCCTTGAGCGTCTTCGACACCTGGTCCACGAAGGCCTGCCGCTTGGACGTGTAGAGCTCGGTCGCAGAGAGGGCGGCGGCGGCATCCCGCAGACTGGCGCGGATCTCGCTGCGGACGATGCGCTCCTCCACGTCCGGGCCGATGGTGCGGTAGATCTCCGGCAGGCGGGCCTGCTGAAGCGAATAGAAGATGGTCGCGTCCAGCTTCACGGTGAGGCCATCGCTGCTGATGACCGAGATGGAATCATCCCCCCGCTTCTGACCCTCGTCACCCACGGTCGACATGGTGTAGTTCCGGGTACGGACCTCCATCTCCACCACCTGGGCGAAAGGGTTGATGAAGTGCAGGCCCGAGGGCAGCGGCTCCGCGCTCACCTTGCCGAACAGCACCTGCACACCGGCCTGGCCCGGGGGCACCACCACGGCCATGGAGGCCAGGAACACGATCACGCCCAACCCCAGGCCCACCCACTGCAGGATGGCCAGCCGGGCCGACAGGGGATAACCCACCTTGGTCTTCCATCGCCAAGCCAGGGCACCGACCACGAACAACAGCAGGGCGAAAAGAACCACAGAACACCTCCAGGGGCGGGTCAGGTTAACAGGCCGTCTTGCGCCCGCCTGGACAGGCCAGGGCCCCCGTCTCGCGACGGGGGCCCTGGCGTCCCAGTGACCTCAGTCCTCGTTCAGGGCGAAGGCGGGGGCGCCATCCACCTCCTCACGGGCGGGCTTGGTCTCTTCGGCAGTCCGCCAGTTCCAGGCGCCGATGACGGCCTTGAAGGTGAAGATGATCACCGCCAGGGCGCCC
This sequence comes from Geothrix alkalitolerans, assembly GCF_022808885.1. Classification (NCBI taxonomy): domain Bacteria; kingdom Pseudomonadati; phylum Acidobacteriota; class Holophagae; order Holophagales; family Holophagaceae; genus Geothrix; species Geothrix alkalitolerans. The sequence continues at coordinate 634,214 of NZ_JAKZLE010000002.1, forward strand.
AGGCCGAAGAGGGTGTCGCCGGGCATGCGCAGCCAGGTGAAGGCGCGCATGAGCGGGCTCTGCACCACCTCGGCGCTGCGGGCGTACCAGGTGCCCTGGTTCAGGCTCTGGGTGATCTGGTAGAGGCCGCTGGGGACCAGCGACATCGCCAGCATCAGGACCAAACCCAGGTTCAGGCCCCAGAAGCCCCACTTCAGCCACTTCTCGTCCCAGGCCTTGTCCGGCGTCATGCCGCGCAGGGCGAAGAGCATGAGGGAGATCGCCAGGAAGCCGTAGACCCCGAAGAGCGCGGCGTGGCTGTGGATGGGCGTGGTGTTGAGACCCTGGCCGAAGTAGAGCACGGAGGGCGGGTTGATGAGCATGCCGAAGACGCCGGCGCCCAGCAGGTTCCAGAAGCAGACCGCCGCGAAGTACTTGAACGGCCACTCGTAGCCGCTGCCGAGGGCGCGGCCGGCCTTGAGGCTCATGGCGATCTCGAAGCCCACGATGGTGAGGGGCACGATCTCCAGGGCACTGAAGACGGAGCCCAGGGCCGAGATGGAGGCCGGAGAGCCGGTGTAGTAGAGGTGGTGGAAGGTGCCGATGACGCCGCTGCCCAGGAAGAGGCCCATGGAGAGGCTCACGGCGCGGAGGGCGGTTCCCTCGCGCAGCAGGCCCATGCGGGTGGACAGGAGCGCGATGGCCACGGTGGCGAACACTTCGAAGAAGCCCTCCACCCAGAGGTGGACCACCCACCAGCGCCAGTACTCGGCCAGGGCGATGTGGGTCTCGCGGGTGTACATGAAGCCCGCGGAGTAGAAGAGCGGGATCGCGATGGCGGACAGCACAAAGAGCTTGAGCAGGCCCAGCCGGCCCCTCTCGCCCTTCAGGGCGGGGATCAGCGAGCGCAGCACCAACACCAGCCAGATGACCATGCCCAGGGTGAGGAGGATCTGCCAGAGGCGGCCCAGCTCCACGTATTCATAGCCCTGGTGGCCCAGCATGAAGGAGCCGGAGAGCTTGCCCACGATGGCCTGGTGGGCGCCGGTGAGGGCGCCGACCACCACCACGACAAGCGCGGCCAGCAGACCGGCCACGCCCAACCACTGGCCCTTGGGCTCCTTGGCGCTGAGCTTGGGGCCGAGGTAGAGACCCGTGGCCAGCCAGCAGGTGGCGATCCAGAAGACGGCCAGCTGCAGGTGCCAGGTGCGGGACGCGGCGTAGGGCAGGATGCGCGAGAGGTCCAAGCCGTAGAGGCCGTTGCCTTCCACCGCGTCATGGGCCGTCAGGACGCCCATGCCGATCTGGACCAGGAACAAGGCCATGGCCACGCCGAAGTAGATGGCGGACCAGCGCTGGCTGGGAGTCGCCGGGGCGGGCGGGATGGGCTTGGGGTCCGGGAACTCCTCGGCGGGCTGGCTGGCATGGTGCCAGACCATGAGGCCCACACCCAGGATCAGGAGAATGATCGACAGGATGCTCCAGAGGTGGCTGATGGGCGTGATGGTGTTGCCCACCAGGGGCTCCTGGGGCCAGTTCTGGGTGTAGCTGTGGTCCGCGCCGGGACGGCGGGCCGCCGCAGTCCAGGCCGTCCACAGCCAGAAGTCGGCCACGCGCTCACCTTCCTGCATCGTAGGGATCCAGCGGGCAGGGATGGCCGCGCCCTTGTCGCCTTCCACGGCGACCTTGGCCAGCTCCTCCCGAGTCTTCAGGTAGGCCGCGGCCTGGGCGGCATTCAACGTCAGGGTTCCCGTGGAATTTTCATACCGATTGCTCTGAAATATGGACATCGTAGTGGCCTTCGCATCCGCGAGAGATGCCCCCCGGGCCTTCACGCCGTCCAGGGTGTGGGCCGCCCACTGGTGCAGCGCCTTGGCCGTCCAGTCCGGCGCCAGGTAAGCCCCGTGGCCCCAGATGGAACCGATGTGCTGCCCGCCGTGGCCCAGGTAGCTCACCTGGCCTTCCAGGATCTGGCCGGGGCCCACCAGCTCCGTGCCGTCCTCGGCCACCACATGCTGCGGAATGGGCGGGGCGTTCTGGGCGATCTGCTTCCCCCCCAACCCCAGCACGCCGAAGCCCGCCAGGAGCACCAGCAACACCAGCCACCACCTTGCCTTCATGGGAACCTCCGTCTTGCCCGCTCTGGGCGCCGGACAGCAGTGTTCCACAATTCTCCATATTTAGGACCATTAATTCTTAATTGTGATCTCCGACACGCTCCCCACCCTCCCCGGATGCCTGTCGGGGCATGGCAAAACCTCTGGCTTCGGGGGGCGGATTCCAAGTACCTTGACCTTGGCATGCCTGATCTCTGAAAGGGAATTCCCCTCCCATGGCCCATCCCGCCCTTCTGCCCGTCGTCCTCACCTGCAACACGGACCTGCGCTTCATCGACCTCATCCAGGTGGTGGGCGCGGAGTTCCTGAAGCACCTGAGCTTCACCCAGGAGGATGGTGAGCGCCTGTGGCTGGCGATCCAGGAAGGCATCGCAAACGCCATGCGCCACGGCAACAAGCTGGACCGGGACAAACCCGTGAAGGTGACCTTCACGCCCAAGACTGACCGCTTCGAGATCCGCATCGAGGACCGGGGGCCTGGCGTGGACCTGGAAGCCCTGCCCGATCCGAACCTGCCCGAGAACCTCCTGAAGCCGGGCGGCCGGGGCGTGTATTTCATGCGCCAGGTCATGGACGAGGTCCACATGGAATGCCACCCCCAGGGCTCCACACTGGTGCTCGTGAAGGCGCGGAAGGTGCGGGAAGCCCACGCATGAGCGGCCCGGACTGGCGCCGGCGGGCGCTCTGGCTGGCGGGCTTCACGATCGCCTACAACCTGCTGGAAGGCCTGGTCTCCATGGCCTTCGGCTGGGCGGACGACTCGGTCGCCCTCTTCGGCTTCGGCGCCGACAGCTTCATCGAGGTGGCCTCGGCCCTGCTGGTGCTGTGGAAGCTCCTGGACCACGGCAACCTCGAGCGCGAGCGCAAGGCCACGCTCGGCATCGGCCGGCTGTTCCTTTTCCTCGCCGCGGGCATCGCAGGGGGCGCCGTCCTCCAGCTCACGGCCCGCGCCCATCCGCCCACCACGGTGCCCGGGCTCGTGATCTCAGCGCTCTCGCTCGCCTTCATGGTGTTCCTCTGGCGCGCCAAGCTCCGGGCGGCCCAGGCCCTGGACAGCGCCACGGTGGCGGCGGACGCGGCCTGCAGCCGGGCCTGCATCCAGCTTTCCGTGGTGCTCTTCGCGGGCAGCCTGCTCTTCCTGCTGGCCCCCGCCCTCTGGTGGGTGGACGCCGCCGCGGCCCTGGGACTGGCGTTCCTCATCGGGAAAGAGGGCCTCGGCATGACCCGCGCGGCGAAGAGCGCCTGCTTCACAGGCGGATGCGGCTGCGGGCACTGAGCGCGCCTGACAGGACCCGTCTCTAGGAACGCACCTGCTCGTTGATGAAGCCGCACTCGGCCGGCACGGAGATGTAGAACATGGACTGGCCTTCCGCCTGGATGAAGGCGATGAGGCGGTTCGCCTCCTCCTCGGTGGCCATGAAGGTCACTTCCACAGGCAGATCGCCCGCCAGCTCGATGAAGTGGTCCGCATGGATGAGCCCGTGGCGGCCGAAGCCGGCGATGGCCTTGAAGGCCGTCCCGCCCTTGAGGCCCAGCCGTCGCGCCTCCTTCAGCAGCCACTCATAGACCAGGATTCCGTGGTGGGTCCGGTCCTCCTGCACGAAGAAGGTCAGGTAGGTGCCCTTCATGACGCCTCCTCAGGCTTTCACGAACGCCTTCACCGTCAGCAGGCCCAGCAGGGTCATGGAAAGGGATCCTGCCAGGTGGACGGCCATGTGGCCGGCCGCCCATCCGTATTCACCGCGCGTCAGGAGATGCACCGCCTCGGCCGAGAACGTCGAGAAGGTGGTGAGCCCCCCCAGGAAGCCCGTGATGACGAGGAGCCTCGCCTCGGGAGCCAGGCCCGGATGCTGGGTGAACACGGCGACGGCCACGCCCACAAGGTAGCCCCCCAGCAGGTTGGCCGCCAGCGTTCCGAGGGGCAGCGAAGGCACGAACGGATTCAGGAGCGCGCCCAGGCCCCATCGCAGCCACGCGCCCAGCGCCGCGCCGACGCCCACCGCCAGAAACGAATAGAAAGCCATGGTCTATCCTCTCACTTGGCGAGGTCGCCGGCCTTCACGAAGCGCACCTGCCCCTTGGAGCGGGGCACCAGCTTCTCCAGGGCCTCCACAGTCTCGGGATAGATGTGCCCGATGATGAGCACGGAGCCATCCTTCTCCGCGAGCTTGACGGCCCGGTCCCACTGCTTCTCCATTTCGGGGAAGGCCTTGTCGTCGTCCAGGAACACCTTGCGCTGGACCGCCGGGATGCCAAGCTCCTCGGCGACGTCATAGGCTACGCTGTCCTTCTCCGTGCGGCTGTCGACGAAGAAGAGCTTCCGCGCCTTGAGCTCCTGGAGCACCCAGGTCATGCGGGTGCGGTCCGGCGTGATGCGGCTGCCCATGTGGTTGTTCACGCCCGCGCGGTGGGGAATGCCCTCCAGCGCCATGCGGACGCGGCGGCGGACCTCCGTCTCCGGAAGGTTGAAGAGGATGGCGTTGGGCCCCGGATCGCGACCCGGGCCCGGGTAGCCGATGGGTTCCATGGGCAGGTGGAGCATGACCTCCTTGCCCAGGCGGTGGGCGATGTCCGCGCTGTCCCGCGTGAACTCCTGGTAGGGCAGCACCGCCACGCTGAAGGGCACGGGGAGGCTGCAGAGGCGCGTCACCAGCTCCGGCTGCATGTAGCCCAGGTCGTCGATCACCAGGGCGAGGCGGGGGAGCGGACGTTCCGGCTCGGGGCTCTGAGGCCTGGCCGCCTCAGAGGGCGGCTTCGCCTTCGGCTCAGCGGGCTTCTTATCGGATTTTCGGGGCTCGGGGCTCGGGGCCTCCCGCTTCCCGGGCGCCTGGCGTCGGCCGCAGCCCTGCTGGCCAAGCATCACGCCCGCGCCCAGCCCCAGGAGCAGGGTGAAGGTGGCCCAGCCCAGCAGGGCCAGGGTGGATGTGCGCTTCCCCTTGCCTCGGGCCAAGCTAGGCGGCCTTCGCCGACGTGGGGGCGGCGGGCGTCGGGGTTTCGAGGGCAGCCATCACCTTGGCCAGGGCGTCATCGGAATCCGTGAGCTTCAGCACCTGATCCGGGGCCACGCCCTGGCGGTCGAGCTTCTCGCCGCCCAGGCCCACCCAACGGCGGGACACCAGCTCCACCGCCCCGCCCTGCTTCAGGAGGAAGCGACTGCGTTCCACGCCCAGGCCCGGAGTCTTCTCTCCGAAGGTGCGCGCGCCACCTTTCTTCAGGCAGGAGGCCAGCACTTCCGGGAGGCCCAGGGTGGAGCGCCCCACCAGCAGCGACAGGCGGGCGAAGGGAACGCCCGTTCCGGCCAGCGGCACCTCCTGGTCGGGTTTGCCGGCTTCCTGGACGGTGCCGAGGGGGCCCTTGGCGCCCAGGAGGCCGGCCACGGCGGCGGCCTCGCCGGGCGTGCCCTTCACGCACTGCCGCAGGTCCAGCACCAGGGTCTGCTTCCGGTCCACCGGACCCAGCAGCTTCTTGAGTTCCTCGGCCCGACCGGGGTTCAGGTCCGGCAGGGACACCATCAGGGCACCGGTCCCCTGCTTGAGGGTCACCGGCGCCTTGGCCAGCCGCTGCATCCGCAGGGTGGTCTTGGTCAGATCACCGGTGGCGTTGTAGCGGTAGAGGTCCACCACCGTGCCTTCGGCGCCCCGAAGGCGGCGCTCCAAGGTCCAGGCGCTGAGGCGGCCCACCGAGTCGCCATCCACCTTGCGGATCACATCGCCGGGCTGGATGCCGGCCTTGGCGGCCGGGCCGCCGGGCGTCACCGCCAGAACGGTGGCGTAGATGCCCCGCTTCACGACCACCAGGCCCGCCTCCGCCGGGCCGGGATCCGGCAACCGCAGGTCATCGGCGGACAGGTAGGCATTCATGGGATGTGAGCGTTCGAGCACGGCCTGGATCCCGCCGGAGACGACCTTCTCCATGTCCGGCGGATCGACATAGTTCTGCTGCACCAGGGACAGGACATCCTGAATGTCGGACAGGCCCGCCAGGGGGTCCTGGGGTGGGGCCTTGACCCCCGGCTTGGGCTGCCGGGCTGGCTGCTCGCCCCGCTGGATCACCGGCAGGGTGAAGACGGCCACGAGGGGGAAGGAGAACACCGAGAGCCAGGTACGGGCGTGCATGGGGACAGTCTACGTGGAAATGGGCGCGCAGCTGTCAGGTATCAGCTGTCCGCCATCAGCTTTCAGCGGTCAGTACAAAAAGGGGTGCCTGGAGGAAAGGGCTCAGCCCCTGAACCAGTCGCTGCCGGACCGGAAGCCCTTCTGCTTGGTGGCGGTCTGGGCGTGGCGGGCCAGGGCCAGGTTGATGAGGCGCGTGAGCAGCTCGGGGTAGGGCACGCCGCTGGCGGCCATCATCTTGGGATACATGGAGATGCTGGTGAAGCCGGGGATGAAGTTCAGCTCGTTGAGGAACACCCGGCCTGTGAGCCGCTCCAGGAAGAAGTCCACCCGGGCCATGCCGTAGCCGTCGGAGGCCGCGAAGGCCTTGGCGGCCAGCTTCCGCACCAGGTCGGCCAGCTCCTCGGGGATGTTCGCGGGAATCTCCGTGCGGCTCTTGCCGTGGAGGTACTTGTCCTCGAAGGTGTAGAACTCGTCGGCCACGATCACTTCGCCGGGCTGGGACACCAGGGGCTCGTCGCCGCCGAGCACGGCCACCTCGATCTCGCGGACATCCAGGCCCTGCTCCACCAGCACCCGCCGGTCGAAGGTGAAGGCCCGGTCCAGGGCTGCGGGCAGGTCCTCGGCGCGCTTCACCTTCTCCACGCCGATGCTGCTGCCCAGGTTCGCGGGCTTCACGAAGAGGGGCAGCCCCAGCTTGGCGCAGTCCGCCAGGCAGGTCGCGCGCTCCCGTGCCCAGCGCTCCTCGATCAGGCCCACGTAGGGCACCACGGGAAGACCTTCGGACTCCCAGAGGCGCTTGGTGATCCACTTGTCCATGCCCGCCGCCATGGCCAGCAGGCCCGCGCCCGTGTAGGGGCGGTGCAGCAGCTCCAGGTAGCCTTGGATCTGGCCATCCTCGCCGCCAGCGCCGTGCAGGGCATTGAAGAAGAGGTCCGGCAGGGGCGTGGCCTCGGCGCCCTTCTCCAGGGGCAGGAAGGGATGGCTGCTGCGCTCCGGCAACTCGCCCGATGCCAGCCGCGCGAAGGGATCGCCGGCCACCACCCACACGCCGTTCCGGGCGATGCCCATGGGTCGAACCTCGAACCGCTGCGGGTCCAGGTGCTCCGCGATGGCCCGGGCCGTGACGATGGAGACTTCGTGCTCGGGGGACTCCCCGCCGAAAAGAAGGCCGACGCTCAGTTTCTCGCTCATGCCCCTACTCTAGCACTCGCCCCAGGCGGGCTCTCCGGTGATGGAACCCAGGTCCGGTGCGACGAAAATCACATTTAAGAATTCTTGATCATTTTTATTTGATATTCGTGATCCCCGGGGACGGCCCCCCAGGGAAAGCCACCATGAGCGAACTCCTCAACAACCGGGAACACCGGATCGCCACCCTCAAGGAAGTGATCCTTCACCTTCACCGGGGCGAGGCCCCCGAGCAGGTGAAGGGCCGCCTTGCCCAGCTGGTGGGCGAGGTGGACGCCAGCGAGATCGCGGCCATGGAGCAGTCCCTCATGGCTGATGGCATGAGCCCCGAGGAGGTGAAGTCCATGTGCGACCTCCATGCGGAGGTGCTCCAGGACACGGTGACCCCAGCCAAGGCCCGGGAGCTGCCAGCGGGCCATCCCGTGGACACCTTCCGGCGCGAGAACCGCGCCCTGGAAGCGGCCGTGGCCACGGCCCGGGAGCGGGTGGGCGCCCTGGAACCTGTGCCGGACCAGGCCTATCCCGCCGACGAGCGCCTGGCGGTGCTTTCGGCCTTCAACGCCCTGGTGGACGTGGACAAGCACTACCAGCGCAAAGAGCACCTGGTCTTCTCCATCCTGGAGCGCCACGGCAACACCGGCCCCTCCAAGGTCATGTGGGCCAAGGACGACGAGGTGCGCGACCTGCTCAAGGGGGCCATCGAGGTGCTGCGCGAACAGAGCCTCAGCGGCGCCGAGCTGAAGATCCTGGTGCCCACGGTGCTGCGCCCTGCCCTGGCGGCGCTGGAATCCATGATCTACAAGGAGGAGACCATCCTCCTGCCCATGTGCCTGGGCCTGTTCACCGAAGAGGAGTGGGGCGAGGTCTGGCGGGACAGCCCGCGCTACGGCTGGTGCCTGGTGGAGCCTGCCGTGGGCTACAAGCCGCCGGTGGCCAGCCTGCCGGAGGATCCCATCCGCCTGCCCGACGCATCGGCCGTGGCCTTCCCCAGCGGCGCCCTCAGTGTCCAGCAGCTCATCGGCATCTTCTCCAGCCTGCCCGTGGACATCACCTTCGTGGACGCCGACGACCGCGTGGCCTTCTTCAGCGAAGGGCCGGACCGGGTCTTCGCCCGCAGCCGCACCATCCTGGGCCGCGAGGTGAAGCACTGCCACCCGCCCAAGAGCGTGGACGTGGTGGAGCGCATCCTCAACGACTTCAAGACCGGCCGCCAGACCGTGGCGGAGTTCTGGATCCAGATGCACGGGAAGTTCGTCCACATCCGCTACTTCGCCGTGCGCGACGAGGCGGGGGCCTACCTGGGCACCCTGGAGGTCACCCAGGACCTCACGCGGCTGCGTGCCCTTGAAGGCGACCGCCGCCTGCTCCAGTACGACGAAGCATGAGAGGGTGTCTGCAAATTCCCGCGAGACGCGACGGTGGCCAGCCGCGTGATCCGGCAAGGAAGCGCGCGATGGGCGATGCGGGACATCGTTCAAGCGCGGTGACGCCGCCGGGCGCACGGCTGGCCACCGTCCCTCCGGGCTGGGGCGGCGGGCTGCGCCTGGCGTCGTCCTCGGCCCTCGACATGGAACCACCATGCCTGCGGGCCTCCTCCTCGCCATGCTTGCACGACGCTCCCAGCGCGGCCCGTGCGAATTTGCAGACACCCTCTTAGGCATCCCATGGCCATCACCCCCGAAACCAAGATCGGCGACTTCCTGGCGGCCCACCCGGACCAGCAGGAGGCCCTCATCGCCCGGGTCCCCGATTTCGCCAGGCTCCGCAATCCCGTCCTCCGCCGCACGGTGGCGAAGCTGGCCACCGTGGAGCACGCGGCCCGCATGGCGGGCCTCCCCACGGCGGAGCTGGTGCGCTTCCTCCGGGAGCTGACCGGGGAATCCAGTGGCCCCGTGACGGAGGGGGCGGCCCCCGTGGAAGATCCCCGCCCCGACTGGGCGCGCGCCAGCGCCGTGCGCTCCACCCTGGACGCGGAGGCCCTCATGGCAGCTGGCGAGCACCCCCAGGCCCGCGTCCGCCGGGCCCTGCTGACCCTGGCCTCCGGCGAGGCCATGCACCTCCTGAGCCCCTTCCGCCCCGAGCCCCTGCTGGACCAGTTCCGCCAGGAGGGCACCCCCTGCTGGTGCGAGGCCGAGGGGACAGGCCGCTTCCGGACCTGGATCCTCAAACCATGAGCCTCGGAAGCACCTTTGACCCGGGATGTGACCCGGTTGCGCTAGGCTGATTCACCCTTCCTTCGGAGCGCCCGTGCGGTCGGCCATCTATCCAGGCTCCTTCGATCCCGTGACCCTGGGTCACTGGGACCTCATCCAGCGGGCGGCAAAGCTTGTGGACCGTCTCGTGGTGGCCGTCCTCCACAACCCGGCGAAGTCCCCGGCCTTCAGCGTGGACGAGCGGGTGGCCATGCTGAAGGAGCTGACCGCCGCCCTTCCCCAGGTGGAAGTGACCACCTTCGACGGGCTGCTGGTGGACTTCGCCAAGGCCCAGAACGCCCAGTTCATCATCCGGGGCGTGCGCGCCTTCAGCGACTTCGAGTACGAGTTCCAGATGGCCCTCATGAACCGCAAGCTGGCCCCGGAGCTGGAGACGGTCTTCCTCATGCCCAAGGAGAAGTACAGCGCCGTGAGCAGCCGCTTCGTCCGCGAGATCGGAAGCATGGGCGGCAACCTGGCGGACCTGGTGCCGGAGCCGCTCCGGGAGCGCATCGCCACGCGGCTGAAGGCCGATTAGACTTGCTGGCGGGCGCCGACCACCGCCCCTGGGGGGCGGCGCCCGGGCCCTGTCCAGGCCCCTATCTGAAGGCGTGCACGACCCTCACGTCGGCGATCTTGCCTGCGGAGTGGCAGAGGAAGCACTGCTCCTGCCGCACGAACTGGCCGCCTACGGTGACGCTGGCGCGGCTGCCGTAGAAGGTCCCGCCGTTGGTCTGCATGTGTGAGATGGCGAGGGGGGTGTCGTGGCAGTTGGAGCAGGCGGCCACGTAGGGCGAGTTCACCAGGGTGGTGCCGGCGGCGGCCGTGGTGGCCCCCGTGCTGGCGTTGTAGCTGAAGCCGCTCCCGAAGACGTAGCCGGAGCCGTAAGCCGCGGCGAAGGGCGACCAGTAGACGCCCGGGATGGGCTCGGTACCAGTGAGAATGACGTTCACTGGCGTGGGCACGGTGCCTGTGGCGACCGTGGTCCAGAGCAGGTCCGGCAGCTCACCTGCGTTGAAGGAGAGCCCAAAGTCGTAGGTGCCCGGCAGGTGGCAAGCCTCGCAGTTGTTCAGTACGCCCGGGTAGGTGGTCTTCCAGTAGGTGGCCCCTCCCGAGGCTTCCCAGGAGAACTTGTTCACCCGCTTGTCGGCCCCGTGGATGGCATGGACGAAGTCCTTCATGTTCACGCCCCAGCCGCTGTTCACGCGCTGGCCGTTGTGGCAGAACTCGCAGGTCTGGGGATCATTGCGCTGACCCGCGTGGAAGGCCTTTGTGGTGAAGACGCCCATGGCCCCGTGGCAATCCAGGCACTTCGCATTGGCCACGATGGTGCGGCGCGGCGTGTTCGCGGGCCCCGTGGTGGTGCTCCCGGCATTGAGGGGGAAGCCGGCCGGCAGCGGGCCGCTGATGAGCTTCGAGACATTGGGGGCGGGCACGCTCAGGCCCCCCTGCCCCGTTCCGGGGGTACCCGCGACCCTGGGAATGTAGGGATAGTTCGGCACGTTGGTCTGGGTCAAGGGCTGGGTGAGGGTCAGCCCGTAGGTATAGCCGATGCCGCCGGTGACCATCCCGGCCGTGGCGGGAATGACCACCCCGGTCATGGTGAGCGTGTAGTAGCCGTTGGCGTCGGGCGTGGCGCTGAGGGTGCCCTGGGCCGAAGCCGCCAGGGGTGCTCCGGCCATGTCGAGGCCGTCGCCCCGCCAGATGTTCTTCAGGTAGGTGCTGGCGGTGGCGTTCCAGTCCGCCGGGTTGGCGATGCCGTCCTGGGGCACGGAGAAGGCGATGTAGAAGCTGGGGCTGCCCACGAAGTTGTCCATCAGCTCGGTGACGGTTCCCGCCGCATAGGTGTTGAACACCACGGGGGCGCCATCCTTCAGGAACCGGAAGGTGAAGACGGGCTTGGCACTGGCGTTGAGGGTCACGCTCTTGAGGTCCCATGTGACCCGGCTGGCGCCCGCCGGCAGGTTGCCCACGAAGGCGGCTACGGAGGAAGCATTGGTGTTGTTGTTTGTCCCCCCGGTATTCCAGATGTTCGCGGGGTCGGGCGGAACCACGGGAAGATGCACGAGCTTGATGCCCGCCGGGCCATGGCAGCTGGAGCAGTTGTTGTCCGCGAGCGCGGCGCCGCCCGGATGGTTGGCGCCGGTGGCCCAGTCGATGTCGTCATGGCAGCCGCCGCAGGCGAAGCGGTTGGGCACATTGAACCAGTTGTCGCCCTGGGGCGTCGCGGCGCTGGCGGTGTGGCACTTCACGCAGTTGCGGTGATCCTGGGGATAGGTGACCTCATTGAACGCGATGCCACCGTAGGAATAGCCGGTCCTCGCCAGTTCTTCGCCCCGATGGATCCGATGGATGAAGGAGGGGAAGTCCCCCGAGGCATGACCGGCCAGCTTTCCCGTCTCCCCGGAGACCGTGGTGGCCGTGATCGTGGCCTCGGCGCGCCCATACTTGCGCTGGTCGTTGTGGCAGATCACGCAGTACCGGGTGTCCTGCCGGCCCGAGCCGTGGAACTCGAACTTGGCGTGGCAGCTGAAGCAGGAAGAGACATCCGCGATGAGCCGCTGCTCGTTCGAGGACCCGGCCTCGGCGCCCGTGGCGGGGATGAAGTCATAGGCCGTGTTGGCCGGGTTCAGGATGGGCACCGCAACCACGCCGCTGGCGGAGCCGTTGGCTGTGTTGGTTCCCGTCCCCCGCGCGTTTCCGCCGATGAAGAGGGTCAGGCGGTGGGTCAGATCGGGGTTGTAGCTGACATCCCCCAGGTCCGCCCGGAGGTTGTTGCCGGAGTAGGTGGCGGCATCCAGCAGGGCCTGGGCCTGGGTGATGTCGCGGCGGAAGGTGTAGACGTAGGAGCCGTCACCGTTGTCCACCAGGGTCCCGATGTTGTCCGTGGAGGGCCTGGAGGGAACCCAGGTGTTGGGCGCTGAAGCCGACGGGTTGGTCGTGACCACGTAATTGACCCACGTGCTGGGGCTGCCGTTGCTCCCGGGCACCAGCTTCGCCAAGCCGAAGGCCATGTTGGCGTAGCTGGCGTAGGCGGCGCTGGAGGTCTGGCTGGTGAAGCCGAGCCCCTTCACCGGGACGTTGTGGCCGTCGGTCACCTTGAAGGACACCACCGGCGGAGAGCTGACGGTGACGCCGGTGATGGTGGCCTTGAGGGTCAACGCGCCCCACTCATCGGCCGAGTAGGTGGTGGCGTCGATGGCGTACGCGGGTCCGGGTGCACCGTTCGTGCCGTTGGTCCCATTCGTGCCATTGGTTCCGTTCTGGCCGTTGAGGCCATTCTGCCCCGATGAACCTCGACAGTCCGTTAAGGCCAGGATCGCGACGATGGCGGCAGCCGCCGCACAGAATCCCCTGAAGGTGGCAGGTTTCATGACGACCTCCCCTGTGCCCTGTTTTAGGTGGCTGGATCCGGCCTTTCGAAACGATTTGAGTGTTAAAAACAATTGATTACAATGCTTGATTCGACAGCCGCCAGGGACAGGCCTGAGCCAACCCAGCGCCTTTCAAGACATCCGGGGGTAGAGAGCCCCAATGTAGGCCGAGGGCCAACCTGCGGAAGTCCCTCCAACGATCATTCCGGAGAATGCAATTCCCGACATCCGAGAATCCGCCTGGCTCGGGTCATCCACGTCGCTGCACGACCCTGCACGAAGGGCGCTTCGCCTTCATCCGGTTTCGGAGGGAACCTCCTGCTGTGAGCGCGCCCAGACCCATCACTTCAAGCAGGCTCGCCCTCCCCTCCCGCCGCAGGGCCCGTGCGGGACCGAGGCCGGGAGGGGATCCTGCCACCTTCAGGTCTCAGCGCAGGGCTTCCAGGGCGTTCACGCGACCCCGGCCCGAATAGGGGTCGACACCGGGCTTGAGGATGTCGTCGGCGTGCTGCTCGATCCTCCGCTTCAGTTCGGCGGGCGGCATCTTGCCGTACTTGCCCACGATCAGGGCCGCCACGCCGGAGACATGAGGCGCCGCCATGGAGGTCCCGGCCGCGAAGTAGTAGCTCCACGCAGTGGCGGAGCGCCCTCCGGGGCTGATCACCATGTCGTAGGGATACCCCGCTTCAGAGGCGAAGTCGCCACCGGGGGCCGCCACGTTCACGACGGAGACCCCGTAGTTGGTATACGAGGCGGCCCGATCGAAATCCGCCAACCCGTACGGCCCGGTGGCGGACACGGCCATGCCGTTGCCCGACTGGGCCGGGATCGACCAGAGCCGGCTGTCCAGGTTCACCCCCTCGTTGCCCGCCGCAGCCACGCACAGGGAGCCGGCCGCCGTCGCGTAGGTGATGGCCCGGTTGAGCGCGGCGATCAGGGGGCCGGACCCGCCGCCGCCGGCATTGATGCGGTCGAAGGTGGCCCCCAGGCTCATGTTGATCACATCGGCCCGGACCTCGGGTCCGGCGGCGTAGAGGATGCCGGAGATGATCCACGAGAAGGACCCGTTGCCCGTGTCGCTTCGCAGCACCTTGACGGCGACGATCTCGGCCTTGGGGGCCACGCCCTGGATGCCGCGGTCGTTGATCGGCGCCGCGATGATCCCGGCGACATGGGTGCCGTGGTTGAAGCCGTAGACGATCGGATCGATGTTCGCCTCGGTGGGGACGAAGGACCGGCTCAGCGCGAGGTTGACGTTGGGGCCGATGTCGGGATGCCCGCTCCAGATGCCCGAATCCAGGACCGCCACGCGCGCGCGTGTCACACCCCAGCCCTGATCGCCGTTGAGCGCCGCCCGGTCGGCCTGGATCTGGCGGATGTTCCACTGGTAGCCCCAGAAGGGCTCACTGTTGAGCCCATTGGCCTGGAGGCCGGATTCCTGCGCCGCCGTGGCGTGCACATCGGGAAGCCACGGCACCTCGACGTCCTCGGCGGCCTGCTGCACCCTGGCATCGGAGGACACCTGCGCCAGGAAACCTGGGTTGGCGGATGTCGCCAGCACCACGCCGATGTCGGGAAGGCGACCCGTGATGGCGCCACCGGCGGCGCTCACCAGGTCGTCCAGATTGGTGCTGCCCCGGCCCTGCGTCCGGGCCAGGATCAGGTAGGCACGCGGGGCGTCCGCTGCCAGGGCGGCGCCCCCGGCCAGGACGAGGGCCAGGAAGATGCCGGCGGGAAGAGACTTCATGGTCCATCTCCTTTTAAGGCTGCCGGTATGCCGGCAGCAGGGTTGTGTCGAGATGCCCTCACCAAGAAAAAAACAATGATGATATTTCGACAACATGATCATTTACAAAAACCATGTCAACAAACCCATGGATCCGCTGAAGGCGTACCTGCCCACAGGTCGTCGCACCCCTGTCGGCGGTCAGCTCACCTCGGCCAGCCTCAGCCGCACCTGCTCGCGATGAAGCCAAGCAGCTTGGGCCTCGCTGAGGCCGTGCGCCAGCGCCCGGTCGGCGGCCTCGCGGCAGCGGGCCAGGAGCCGGCGGTCGCGCACCAGGTCCGCCACCTGGAACTGGGGCATCCCCGCCTGCCTCACGCCGAAGAATTCCCCGGGCCCGCGCAGCTCCAGGTCCCGCTGGGCGATGCGGAAGCCATCCTGAGTCTCCACCAGGGTCTGAAGCCGCTCCGTCTCCGAGCCGCTGATCATGAGGAAGTGGCTGCGATGCGCGCCGCGCCCCACCCGGCCCCGCAGCTGGTGGAGCTGGCTCAGGCCGAAGCGCTCGGCGTGGTCCACCACCATCACCGTCGCGTTGGGCACATCCACGCCCACCTCGATGACCGTCGTGGCCAGCAGGATCTTCGCCTCGCCGGAGGCGAACCTCGCCATGCGGGCGGCCATCTCGTCGGCCCTCACTCGGCCGTGGACCACCTCGATCGCCACGTCCGGGAAGATGCCCCGCAGCAGGGCCTCCATGGCCTGGATGTCGCGCAGCTGGACCTTGCCTTCGTCCGAGGGGTCGATGCTCGGGCTCACCACAAAGGCCTGGCGGCCCTCGGCCAGCTCGCGCCGCACCTGCTCCCAGGCACGCTCCGCGAACTCGGGCTTGTGCAGCTTGGTGGTGATGGGTTGGCGGCCCGGGGGAAGCTCGTCCAGCACGCTCTGGTCCAGGTCGCCGAAGATCGCCAGGGCCAGGGAGCGGGGGATGGGCGTGGCACTCATGACCAGCCAGTGCGGGTCGCCACCCTTCTCCTTCAACGCTTCGCGCTGCTTCACTCCGAACCGGTGCTGCTCGTCCACCACCACCAGCTGCAGCTTGTGGAAGGTCACCGCCTCCTGGAAGAGGGCGTGAGTGCCCACGATGTAGCGGGCCTCGCCGCTGGCGATGCGGGCCAATGCCGCCCGCTTCTCCGCCGCCTTCATGCCGCCAAGCAGGAGCTGGAGGCTGTCGGCGCGGTCGCCCAGGTAGCGCCGGAAGCTGGCGGCATGCTGGCGGGCGAGCACCTCCGTGGGCACCAGCAGGGCGCCCTGTCCGCCGGTCTCGGCGACCATGGCCATGGAGAGCAGCGCCACCAATGTCTTGCCGCTGCCCACATCGCCCTGGAGCAGGCGGTTCATGACACGGCCCGAGGTGAGGTCGTCCACGATGTCCTTGAAGGCCCGCCGCTGGGCCCCCGTGAGGTGGAAGGGCAGGAAGGATTTCAGCCGCTCGCGGAGTTCCGGCGAGGTGGGCACCACCAGGCCGCGGCGCTTCAGTCGCCCGGCGCGGCGCAGGGCCACGCCCAGGGAGAAGGCGAACAGCTCCTCCGCCGCCAGCCGCTCGTGGGCGGGCGACTGGCCCTTCTCCAGCAGGACCGGATCGCTGCCGTCCGGCGGATCGTGCAGCAGCCGGAACGCCGTCATGGCATCCGGCAGGTCCTTCGCCAGCTCCAAGGGCAGCCACTCCTCCGCCGCGTGGACCCGGCCCAGGGCCTCCTGCACCAGCCTCTGCCGCGCCCGCCCCGGCATGGGTCCCAGCTTGCGGTAGAGGGGCAGGAAGCGTCGGACCCACGCGAGATCCTCGCCCCGGCCCATCACCTCGAACTGGGGGGCGCGCATCTCCAGACCATGGCGGCCCACGGAGAGCGGACCGAAGGCCAGCAGGCGGTCGCCCACCTTCAGCGACCGGCCCAAGTAGGGCTGATTGAACCAGATGAGCCGCAGGGTGCCGGTGGCATCCTCCAGCAGGGCCTCGGTGAGGGCCATGCGCTGCACGCGCGTGGTGCTCTGGCGCAGATCCCGCAGGGTGCCAAGGACGGTCACGATGCCCGAATCCGCCGGCTCGAATCCCCGCAGATCCAGGCTGCCCAGGGTCCGCAAGCTGCCCCGGTCCACGTAGCGGTAGGGCAGGCTCCACAGCAGGTCCCGCAGGGTGTCGATGCCTGCCTCCTGCAGCGCCGCCGCGCGCGCCGGGCCCAGGCCCCGGAGGACCGTGACCTTGGTGGATAGGGGCAGGGGCGCGAGCGTCATGGCGGCTGTTTCAGCCTAGCCGCGCCTCTATGGACTCCACCATCTTGGCGACGTAACGATCTCCGTACCAGGCACCGTGGCGGGGATCCTCCAGCTTCCGGAGGCCTGTCATCAGGGCCGGAAGATCCAGGACTCCGCGGTCCACCAGGCCCCGGATCTGGGTCCGGGTCCGGCCGGGGCCGGCGACGGGATGATCCTCCGCGAGCCGCGCCAGGGCCCGGGCCATCCAGGGAAGGGCCGGGATGCCGCAGCCGGCCAGCGCCCGCCAGCCCCCCTCCAGGAAGGCGCACCAGAGGCCCCGGGCCTGGGCCAGCGTCTCCTCCTCGAGCAGGACCCGTCCGGCGAACAGACCCGGCAGAGCGGCCGGGGCGGTCTGCGACACGCCCCGCTCCAGGGGGACCAGATCGGCGAGGGTGCCCTCGGGAAGCTCGGCGAGCACCCATAGCAGGCAGGCCTGCTCCCAGGGATCCGGGCCGAACCAGAGAACGGGCTCAGCGGTGCCGCCCAGATCGGCCAGGACGAGCCTTGGCGGGTCCTCGCCCTCGGGCAGATCCCACCAGGCGGCCCTCAATCCAGGTAGTCGGGAGCCATCGGAGGTCCAGGGTCCCACCGCCGGAGAATCCCGGCAGATACGCACGGCGCCGGGCAGACCGGACCGCCGATGCACCGCGGCTGCGGCATCGCCACAGTGGAGGTGGATCAGGCTGTCGTGCGAAGCCATGGGCCTCCCCGGAATGGAGACACCCAAAGCATACGACCCGGGTCAATCGATCTGCCGGCCCTATCTCGGACGAATCGCCGCCTTCAGCGGGCGGCGCCGACGGCCTGGCGCGCCATGGCCTTGGCCAGGGCCTGCTCCAGGTCCGCCCACAGATCCTCGGGGCTCTCCAGGCCCACGGAGAGGCGCATGAGGGACTGGGAGATGCCGCTGTGCTCGCGGGCCTCCGAGTCCACCACGCGGTGCGTGAGGGCGGCCGGGTGCTGGATGAGCGTGTCCACGCTGCCCAGGGACACCGCCGGCGTCATGAGCTTCACTTCGGCCATCACCACGGCGGCGGCCTCGAAGCCCCCCTTCAGTTCGAAGGCCATGAGGGAGCCAGGGCCCTTCATCTGGCGGCCCAGAAGGCCCTTGGGATCCTGGCCTGGCAGGCCCGGGAAGTGGACGGCGGAGACGGCGGAATGCTTCGCCAGGCGCTCGGCGATCACCTGGGCGCCCGCCTGCTGGGCGCGCACGCGCAGGGGCAGCGTGGGCAGGCCACGGTGCAGCAGGTAGGCCGCCAGGGGATGCAGCACGTTGCCGGTGATGACGCGGACTTTGCGCAGCTCCGTGGCCCAGTCGTTGTTGGTGGCCACGATGCCCGCCAGCACGTCGCCGTGCCCGCCCAGGAACTTGGTGGCGCTGTGGAGGACCAGGGTCACGCCCTGCTGGATGGGGTTCTGCAGGATGGGCGTGGCGAAGGTGTTGTCCACCAGCACGGGGACCTTGCCCGCCTGCCGCACCACATCGTCGAGATCCACCATCGCGAGGGTGGGATTGGCGGGCGTTTCCACGATGACCATGGCGGTGTCGGGGCGGATCGCGGCGGCGATGCCATCGGCCTCGGCCCAGGTCACTTCGAGGCCCAGCATGCCGGAGGCCAGGAGGTGGTCCGTGCCGCCGTAAAGGGGACGCACGGCCACGACATGGCCGCCGCGCTGCTTGGCCGCCATGAGGCAGGCGGTCACCGCCGCCATGCCCGAGCCAAACGCCACGGCCTCCTCGGCGCCCTCCAGCTGGGCCAGGGCCTGCTCGTAGCGGGCGGTGGTCGGGTTGTAGAGGCGGGAATAGACGGGGCTCCCGATGGGCAGCCCGCCCATGGCCATGGCCTCCAGGCTGCGGCCGCCCTCATCCAGGTCATGCAGGGGGTAGGTGCTGCTGAGGTCGATGGGCAGGGCGTGGACGCCTTGTTCGTGGAGCACCTCGCGGCCGGCGTGGACGGCCTGGGTCTCGATGGACAGGGCGGTGTTGGGCTTGGACATGGGGACACTCCTGTCCCCAATGTAGGATTCATGAATTCGGCAATCCCCCGAATCTTTTTCGTGGAATGATGTCATTCATGGAACTTGACCGAATCGACTGCAACATATTGAGCCTTTTACAGAAGGATGCTCGGCTATCCAATAAGGAATTGGCCGCCGCGGTGGGTCTGGCGCCGTCCTCCTGCCTGGCTCGCGTGCAGCGCCTGCGTTCCGAGGGCGTGCTGAAGGGCGCCCATGCGGACGTGGACCCGGGAGCCCTGGGTGTGGGCCTCCAGGCCCTCATCGCCGTGCAGCTGCGCCAGCACAGCCGGGCCCAGGTGAAGGCCTTCTGGAAGCACGCCATGGGCCTGCCCGAGGTCCTGGCTGTCTTCCACGTGGCCGGCACCCACGACTTCCAGGTGCACGTGGCCGTGAGAGACGCCCACCACCTGCGCGACCTGGCCCTGGACGCCTTCACCACCCGCCCTGAAGTGGCCCACATCCAGACCAGCCTCATCTTCGAGTGGGCCAAGGGCGCCGCGATGCCGAACTACCGGGCCTGATCCTCAGCGTCCACGATCTGGGTTCCCCATTGGGTGACCGCCTCCACCACCTGGCGGAAGCCCTGCCCCTTGCAGGTGAGCTCGTACTCCACCCGCACGGGCGTGGTGGGCAGGACACGGCGCACCAGCAGGCCCTGGCACTCCAATTCCTTCAGCCGGGCGGAAAGCACCTTCTCCCCGATGCCGGGAACCCGGGCGGCCAGCTCGTTGAACCGGAGTGGCCCTTCCTGGAGGACCCACAGGATCTGCCCCGTCCAGGGCTTGCCCAGCAGGTCGATGGCCAGGCGGAAGTATCGGCAACTGGAGGGTTCGGGCATGTCCATGGAAGGTCCGGGACCCGGAATGGGTCCCCCCAAAACTATCTCAAAGAAAGTTCCTTGACAAGGGGAAGCAGACAATCGAATATTGCTATCGAACAGAAAGTCCCTTTCCGTCAAAAAGCGTGGAGCTCCGCATGACCGCCACTCCGACCTAGCTGCCCAGTCGAATATCGGGATCGTCATTTTCCTCTCTGCTTCTTGGGACCATGCCGGTTTCTTAGACTTTGATCCCCATTAAAGTCTGGATCCTCCGGTGAGGATGATTACCTTTCTCAATATCGAGTGTTGGGAAAGCGTCCTCCTCCGGTCCCTCCGCCGCCGAGGCCGCCCCCATCGGGACCGGTCGCCTCCTCCACCGCTGGTTCCAACCATCTCCGCCGCTCACCCCCCTTCCGGGCGGGTTGAAGTCGTGCGGTCCCAAAGGAGTTCTCCCCATGCGCGCCGCGCTCGCGCTGGCCCTCGGCCTGTCCCTCCAGGCCCAGGACGAGCCCTACCCCGAGATGGGCCCCCTGCCCACCCGGAACATGTTCACCCTTCTCCAGGCCCCCATGACCTATCAGCCCCAGGCCCCGCGCCCCATCGGCCGGGGTCGCTGGCAGGTGACCCTCACCCATGTCCGGGCCAACATCTTCGAGTTCTCCGACCTGATCAAGGACCATCCGCCCGCCTGGTTCCAGGGGCGCCACCGCATGGACCGGGCTTCCCTGGAGGCCCTGGCCGCCGAGTATCCCACCGCACCTTTCATCTTCTACTTCGACGAGGAGATCGCCCGGACCACCCTCCAGGTGCGGCGCGGCCTCACCGACCGAACGGATGTCTGGGCGGAGCTGCCGGTGGAGCGCCACGGCGGAGGCGACCTGGACACCCCCATCGAGACCTTCCACAAGACCTTCGGCTTCGAGCAGTGGGGGCGCACCGAGGTGGCTCGCAACCAGGCCGTGGTGGCCACCATCCGGTACGGACGCCTGGATTTCGTGCGGGAGGGCGCCCAGCCCACCCGTGTCCAGGACCCCCTGTTCGGCCTGGTCCACCTGATCCACCAGGATGCGACCACCGGCCTGAGCGCGACCCTCACGGTGAAGCCACCCCTTGCCCGCACCTACAACTCGTTCAAGTCAGGCTGGGACGTCGAGGGCGGGCTCAGCGGCTGGTGGCAGCCCTCCGCCACCCAGGTGATCTACGCCGGCGCCGCCTACACCCACCGGGGGCGCGGCAACGCCGCCTACAACCAGCTCGACTACACGTCCGACCTGGGAGCCCACCTGACCTGGCAGGGGCGCCGCAACAAGGTGATCCAGCCCTTCCTCCAGCTCTACTTCCTGAGCGGCTTCAGCACGCCCCAGCCCTTCGCCAAGCTGCACGACAACAGCCTCCAGCACGACCTGGGCTTCCATGCCTACCTGAACCGCCGGACCACGCTGACCTTCCGCTACGTGAACAACATCACCCACCACGAGAACACCGACGACGCCTCCTTCGCCCTGGGCGCGACGTACCGGTTCTGACCTGGATCCCATCCTCTCCCGTCAGCGCCTGGAGCCATCCTCCCCGGCGGCCTCGCGGGCCAGGATCTTCTCGATGCGCCGGTCCGGCACCAGCCAGATGAGGGCGACCACCCAGTAGAGGGCGAACCCGGCCCAGCGGTTGGCGAAGGAGAGGAGGATGGCGGCGGCATAGATCGCGACGGAGATCTTTCCCTTGAAGTCCCCGCCCACGGCCGCCTCGAGAAGCGATCCCCTGCCGTGGTGATGGATCAGGCATCGGCTCAGCAGGTAGTAGGCCAGGCCGGCCATGAGCAGGATGAACCCGTAGAGGGCCACAGGCCCGGCCGCGAAGTGGTTGCCCCCCATCCAGGCCGTGGCGAAGGGCACCAGGGAGAGCCAGAACAGCAGGTGCGTATTGGCCCACAGGATCGGCCCGTTCACCTTCCTGGCCGCGTGGAGCATGTGGTGGTGGTTGTTCCAGTAGATGGCGATGTAGATGAAGCTCAGCGCATAGCCCACGAAGGTGGGCAGGAGCGGCCGGAGGGCCGCGAAGGAGTCACCGTGGGGCGCCCTCAGCTCGAGCACCATGATGGTGAGGATGATGGCCATCACGCCGTCACTGAAGGCTTCCAGCCGGTTCTTGCCCATGAACTCCTCGGATCCGCGATTGTTTCACAACCTGGCTAGGACAGGTGCTTGGCCACCAGCCGCTGGAGCGTGGGAAGGCCCCGGAACGTCGCCTTCAGGCCCAAGGCCTTCTCGAAGACGGCGTTGGAAAAGGCGGACTGGCTCTGCTTGGTTCGGCAGCGCCACCACACCTCGCGGCCGTGGAAGCGGAAGTCGTCCTCCGCCGTCTCCAGGCTGCGGAGGCGGGCCGCCTGGGTCCCCGTGAGCGACGCCCGGAGGAAGATCACGTTCATGGCTCGGGCCTCCGCCTGCTCCAAGGCATCGAAGGGGCAGCCGGCCACCAGGGCCGCCAGTTCCGCGCCGGAGCGCAGGAACACGGCCACGGGAAACCCCAGCTTGGCCTCCAGGTGCGCCTCGAGGCGCGTCGCCAGGGACGCCTCGCCTGCCCGGCCCGCCTCGAAAACCACATTCCCGCTGGCGATGAACGTCTCCACGCCCTGCAGGCCCAGCTCCTGGAAGCGCTCCTTCAGATCGGCCATGGTCACGGTGTGGCCTCCGACGTTGATGGCGCGGAGGAAGGCGAACGTCTTCGGCATGGCTATCCCAGCGCCCGATCCGCCAGCCGTCCCAGGTCGCCGCTGCCCTGGCTGTTGGCGAGGCTCTTGGCCAGGGCCACGACCATGGCCTCCTGCGCGGGAAGCGGCAGATCTGGCAGCAGGTCGGCGGCGGCGGCCACCGCCAGCACCTGGTGGGCGTGGTTGAAGGTGGGATCGTCCTGGACTGCCGCCTCGGCCAGGGCGGCCAGGGCCGCCTCTGCACGGCCTGCCTGCGCCAGCCCGCCGGCATGGGCCATGGCCAGGGCCGGCTCCACCTCCAGGATCGCCTCCGTCAGGGCCCCGGCGTCCGGATCCGCGACCCGGGCGGCCCGCACCCGCTCCTCGGGCTCATCCGTGGGGAAGAGGTTCACCAGGGCCGCGGCCTGGCACCAGATGCGCGGGTCCGCGGAGCGGGCGCGCGCCACGGCGGCCAGGTAGACGTACGTCCACGCCGTCTTGCCCTCCAGGTCCCGCCGGGCGTCCAGCTGCTTCTCGGAAGCGGCCAGGACCAGGGCCGCCAGTGTGTCCCCGCTTCCCTGGCCCGCCTTCAGCCGGGCCGTGAAGGGATCCAGGAGCGCCACGAGGCCCAGGTCGCAGATCTCGCGCACCTGGGATTCCCAGGCCGCCGCGTCGAGCGTGGCCGGGGCCCAGGGCACGCTCGACGCGTCACCCAGCCGCTTGGCGGCGCGGCGGGACCAGAAGGTGTCCTCCGGCGAGGCCGCCACCCAGGCCGCCAAGCCGAGGAGCCTCCGCCCGGTGGCTTTGGGCCGCTCCAGTCGCTCGTGCAGGTCGGCGAGATGGTCGCACACCACCGCCTTGTGCCCAACCGTGGCCATGTCCAGCTCGGTGAGCCCGCGGAGGCGCTGGAAGTCGGCTTCCGCGGGATGGTCGAAGCCCTGGGCCTCGGCGTAGGCCAGGCCGGGCCGACGGGACTGGATGAAGGCCTCCAGGTTCGGCCAGTGGCCGCTGCCCTTGGCCGCCGACACCTGGGCCAAGTTCTGGGGCGACCGGCGCCCTTCGTGGGCGGCCATGTGCAGCTGTGTGGCCAGGGCCCGGTGGAAGCCTGCCTCGCTCAGCAGCGGCTGCAGGCGCAGCACCGCCCGCAGGCCGAGGATGCCGTGCGGCACGTGGGGCAGGTAGGCCTCCCAGTCGATGCGGGGGACGAGGGTCTTCACCGCCTCGCGCACCCCGTCGCGCAGGCCATCGGACTGGGCGAGCTGGGTCGCGAAGGCCCCGAAGAACTGCTCTGTCGGAGCCTCCAGCTGCTGCTGCCAGCGGGGATCGACCGTCATGCACCCTCCAGCGGCAGGTTCCAGGCGGCCGCCACGAGGCGGGCCCAGTGGTGGTTCCAGGCCCGCTTCCACACCAGGCTGCCTTCCTTCATGTCGGAAGCTTCCAGGCGCTGTCGCAGCTCGGTCTTCAGGCCTTCGGCGGCCGGCCCGAGGGCGTCCTCGGCCAGGGCCAGCAGGGCGGCGCGAGCCTCCCGCTCCTGGTCGTGATGGGCCAGGTAGCCCGCGGACTCCGGCGAGGGCGCGACGACCCGCAGGCGCTGCCAGGCTTCGAAGGCCGCCTTCGCGGCGGGGTCGCCTCCCAGAGGCTTCTTGACCTGGTCCCAGCCCCTGCCCGCATCCAGCTCGGGCCCGGCGCGGGCCACGGCTTCCCGGAGCTTCACGGCTTTGGCCACGTCGCGGTCGAGGTGCTTGAGGGCCACGAACGTGCGGGGCTTCTCACGCTTCCCGCGGCGATCGAAGAACGCGTTGAGGGCGGACACCACCAGGTCCATGGGCACGCCTTCGGCTTCCCAGGCCAGCACCTGGCGGTAGTCGTCGGTGCTGAGCAGGCCGGCGCGGCCCCAGGCCCGGAAGGCCCACTCGCGCTCCAGCCAGTCCTTCTCCTCGCGGGTATAGGACATCAGGGCGCGGCCGGGGCTTCCTGCACCAGCACGGTGCCGTCCTTCAGCTGCAGGACGCCGTTCTGCCAGGACACCACTTCCTCGGGAACGATCTTGGCCTTGGCGAAGCCGCGCAGCCGGAAGGAGCCCGAGGCCAGGGAGCGGCCCTTGCGGTCCCAGATCTCCAGCTGCCAGAGGGTGCCCTGGTGGCCTCCCACCTTGAGGAAGATGCCCTCCTTCGATTCCGGGCACCACATGGCCTCCTGGGAGACCGAGGCGGGCCTTGCCGGAACGCCGCGGCAGGCCATCAGGCCCGCCACCAGGGCGGAAGCCAGCAGGGTTGTCGTCACCAGGGTCTTCGGAGGTCGCGCCATGCCGACATTCTACCGCCACCCCGCTAGACTGGTGACCGAGGGCAAGATGGTCCTGATCCGAGAACAGATCCGCTACAAGAGCCGCAAGGAGATCGAGAAGCTTCGCGAGGCGGGCCGCGTGGCCGCCAACGCGCTCCGCCTGGCCGCCCGCGCCGCCAAGCCCGGCGTGAGCCTCCTGGAGATCGACCGCGTGGCCGAAACCTACATCCGCCAGCAGGGCGCCACGCCCAGCTTCAAGGGCTACCACGGCTTCCCCGCCACCCTCTGCACATCGGTGAACGACAAGGTGGTGCATGGCATCCCCTCCAAGTACGTGCTCCAGGAGGGCGACATCATCGCCATCGACTGCGGCGCCAAGCTGGACGGTTTCCATGGCGACACTTGCCTCACTGTGGGCGTGGGAAAGATCAGCGAGGAGGCCCGCCGCCTCATCCAGACGGCCCAGCTGGCGATGTACGTGGGCATCGAGCACTGCCGCCCCGGCGAGCGCCTTGGCGACATGGCCACGGCCGTGCAGACCTTCGCGGAGGAGCGCGGCTACTCCGTGGTGCGCGAGTACATCGGCCATGGCCTGGGGCGCGACCTGCACGAGGATCCCCAGGTGGTCTTCGCGGACCAGCGGCCAGGCACCGGCTTCCGCATGGAGCCGGGCATGACCATCACCATCGAGCCCATCCTGAACCTCGGCAGCCACAAGTGCCTGGTGGAGCCTGACGGCTGGACCGTCCGCACCCGCGACGGCCAGCTCTCTGCCCAGTTCGAGCACGACATCGCCATCACCAAGGACGGACCGGAGATCCTCTCGATTCCCGATCCGGAGTTCGAGCTCGAGGACGGCCTGTAAAGCAGTCCTCAGGGATCAGCCCTCAGGCGCGTGGGCTGCGTCCGAGCGCATACGAAGCACGCGAACGCGTATTTCGCGCCACCTCTTCGCCTACCGGCATTCAGCCTTCAGGATTCGGGTCCTGGGCTTGGTAGAGGTCCTTGCGTTGGACCTGCATGAAAGGAGAGGGATCGGTGACCGGGCTCCAGCCCAGCTTGGCGTAGAGGCCGTGGGCGTCGCGGGTCGCCAACATCAGGCGGCGCATGCCCTTCACCTCGGGCAGGTCCATGAGGGCACGGACCATGGCCTTCGATAGCCCCCGGCCTCGATGCTCCTCCAGCACGAACACGTCCGCCAGGTACCCGAAGGTGGTGTGGTCCGTGGCGAGTCTTGCGAAACCCACCTGGGCGCCATCGGAGGCATAGGCGCCCACGCACAGGCTGTGGCTCACAGCTTGTGCCACCACCTCGCGGGGGATGCCCGGGGACCAGTAGCTGCGGGTGAGGTAGCCGTGGATCACGTCGACCTGGAGCTCCCCCGAATCCAGGGAGATGCGGTAGCCATCCGGGTGAGCTGGCATCCCGGGGGTGGCTGGCCGGGCAGGAGCGCTACCCTCAGACCATCGGCGGACGTGCTCCGGCACGTCGAGCTGGGGCCCGTCGTAGCCCATCAGGCGCAGCACTTCGGCCATGGGGACGTTGCCGGCCTTCCCCCGGAAGAGGGCCTTCACGACACCTTCGGCCGCAAGATCGCCGTCCCGCTTCAGGAAACGCTGCTCCAGGAAGACCCACTTCTCGTCCCAGCCCAGCAGGCGCGTGTGCAGGGTGAAGGGCTCGAACAGCTCGAGGCTGCGGCGGTAGCGCATGGTGATGCCGCCCACCAGGGGCTTCCAGCGGTGGCTCAGCATGGCCCGGCCAAGCCTGGTCCGGAACGTGAGGTCGAACCGGCCCAGGTCCATGATGCTGAGGAAGCGCCCGTTGTTCATGTGGACGTTCATGTCCAGGTCGTTGGGCCACACGCGGAAATGCAGCACGGAGACATCCAGGGGATCGAGTCCCGGACGCCGCCAGAGCGTGAGCAGTTTCCAGAGGGTGCGGAAGAAGAGGACCATCCGACCAGCCTAGCGGAGCGATGCGCTACCTTGGAGCCATGGGATTCACGGTCCAGGCCCCCGCCAAGCTCAACCGCTTCCTCGCCGTGCTCGGGCGGCGGGCGGACGGCTTCCACGAGCTTGAGCTGGTCACCACCGTGCTGGAGGGTGTGACCGAGCTGACGGATACGCTTGCGGGCGAGCCCGCGCAGGTGTTGGCGCTCGAGATCACCGGCCGCACCGGCCTGGGCCTGACGGCAGACGAATCGAACCTGGTGATCAAAGCCTGGCGCCTCCTGGAGGAGGCCGCGAAGCGCCCCCTGCCCGCGGTCCTCCGCCTGGAGAAGCGCATCCCCCACGGCGCCGGGCTCGGCGGCGGCAGCAGCGATGCGGCAGCGGCCCTGCGGCTGGGGAACCGGATGTTCGACCTGGGCCTCACCGACACGGTGCTGCTGGGCCTCGCCGCCCGCCTGGGCAGCGACGTGCCCCTGTTCCTCCTGGGCGGCACCGTACTGGGCCTGGGCCGCGGCGAGCGGGTGTTCCCCCTGCGGCCGGTGCCGCTGGAACCCATCCTGCTGGTCCATCCCGGCCTGCATGTAAGCACACCGAGCGTGTATCGGGCCATCCAGGACGTGGGCTACCCCTTCCCCGAGGCGCTGGCCTCCCTGCCCGAAGGGACCGCTCCGCCCTGGCGCAACGACCTGACAGGCACGGCCTTGTGGGTGTGTCCACCCCTGGCCGAGGTGCGCGACGCCCTGCGCGATACCGGCGGCGAGCCCCTGCTCTGCGGCTCCGGCAGCTGTTGGGCGGCCCGGTACGACAGCGTCCAGGCCCGGGACGAGGCCGCAGGGCGGATCTCCGGGCTCCAGCCCGACTGGGGCCTCTGGCGCATCTGACCCGCTCCAGGAACTCCAGGAGTAGGATGGCCCGGTCCCCAGGGAGGGCTTGTGCCGGCATCCTCGGAACAGCGGGCCCGCCGGATCCTCGTGATCCTGGGACACCCCCGCGTGGACAGCTTCTGCGGGGCCCTGGCCTCGGCCTACGCAGAGGGCGCCCGGGCCGCGGGCTTCGAAGTGCTGCGCCTGGACCTCGCGAGCCTCGCCTTCGAGCCCAATGTGCGGACGCCCTCGCCCAGGGACCAGGCCCTGGAGCCGGACCTGGCCCGGGCCCAGGCCCTGATCCGCTGGGCCGACCACCTGGTCTTCGTCTACCCGGCCTGGTGGGGCACCCTGCCCGCCCTGCTCAAGGGCTTCCTCGACCGTGTGCTCACGCCGGGCTTCGCCTTCGCGGCCGATGAGGAAGACCCCGCCACCTGGGCAAAGCTGCTGAAGGGGCGCTCGGCCCACCTGCTGGTGACCCTGGACACGCCGTCCTGGGCCTACCGGCTCATCTACCGCCAGCCCGGCCACCAGGCCATGCGGCGCGCCACCCTGGGCTTCTGCGGCGTGGCACCCACCTTCATCTCCACCTTCGCCCCCGTGAAGCCCTCCACCGCCGAGGTGCGGGCCCGGTGGCTGGATGCGGCGGGGGACGAAGCGGCACGCCTGTCCGGCCGCCTCCGCCGGCATGCCTTCCTGCGTCGCGCCGGAGCCTGGCTACGCCTGCTCCGCCTGCAGTTCTACCCCATGGCCTGGGTGGCCTACACCATCGGCGCCCTGGCGGCGGCGAGGCACGGGGGCGCCTTTTCGAACCGGATCTACTGGCTCGGCTATCTCTGCCTCTTCCTGATGGAGGCGCTTACCGTCGTCAGCAACGAGTGGTTCGACCAGGGCACGGACCGCCTCAACCGCCACGCGGGCCCCTTCAACGGCGGCAGCCGCGTGCTGGCGGACGGAGAGCTCCATCCGCAGAACGTCCGGCGGGCCATGGCCGCGTTGGCCCTGGCGCTGGGCGCGGGGCTGACGGCCCTGGGCGCCGCCCTGGCTCCGGCCGGTCCGGGCCTCGCGGCCATGCTCGCCCTGGCCATCCTCGCGGTGGGGTACACGGTGCCGCCCCTCAAGCTCGTCTATCGCGGCCTGGGGGAGCTGGACGTGGGCCTCACCCACAGCTTCGCGGCCATCTTCGTGGGGGGCCTGCTCCAGACGGGCGTCTGGCGGGATCCCTTCCCCTGGCTCATGGGCCTGCCCCTCTTCCTGGCCACCCTCTCTGCCATCACGCTCTCCGCCCTGCCGGATCACGAGGCTGACGGCGCCGTGGCCAAGCGGACGCTGGCGGTGCTCCTGGGGCGCCGGGGCGCCGCCTGGGCCGCCCTGGTCTTCGCCGTGGCCGCAGCCGCCTGCGGGGTGGCCTGGCAGGGGCTGGGGATCTTCGCCGGTACCAGCGGGCTCGCCATCTTCCTGGCCCTCCCCCACGCGCTGCTGCTGGTCCGCGCCATCCTCCGCTACCTCCGCCGCGGCGCGCCCTGCGAGCGCATCGACGGGATCATGGCCCTGGCCCTGACCTACCTCTTGTGGTTCGGGATCATCCCGCTGGTCCACTTGTCCTGACCCGCCTTCCTGTGCGCACATCGAATCGAACCCGGGCATGATGGTGGGTTCCGAGGTGTCCATGTCCGGCTCCGCATTGCGAATCCGCGGCCTCCGCAAGGCCTTTCCCAAGGTGGTGGCCGTGGACGGCGTCGACCTGGAGGTGGCCCGGGGCGAGGTCTTCGGCTTGCTTGGTCCCAACGGCGCGGGCAAGACCACCACGCTGGAGATCATCGAGGGCCTCACCAGCGCGGATGCCGGTGACATCGAGATCCTCGGCCTCACCTGGGCGAAGCAGGGACAGGAGATCCGCGCCCGCATCGGCGTCCAGCTCCAGAGCACCAGCCTCTTCAACAAGATCACGCCCCGGGAGGCCCTGGACCTCTACGGCAGCTACTACCCGAAGCGCCGGGGCACCGGCGAGCTGCTGGAGCTGGTGCAGCTCCAGGAGAAGGCCGACGCCTACCACATCACCCTCAGCGGCGGCCAGCAGCAGCGGTTGGCGCTGGCCCTGGCCCTGGTGAACGACCCCGAGCTGGTCTTCCTGGACGAGCCCACCACGGGCCTCGATCCCCAGGCCCGGCGCAGCCTGTGGGACGTGGTGCGCCGCATGAAGGCCGAGGGTCGGACGGTGATGCTCACCACCCACTACATGGACGAAGCCGAGGCTCTCTGCGACCGGCTGGCCATCATGGATCACGGGAAGGTGATCGCCACGGGCACGCCGGCCTCGCTGATCACGGATCTGGCCATTCCCAGCGTGGTCGAGCTGACCTTCGAGGGGGCCGCGCCGGATCCGGCCACCTTCGCAGGCCGCCTGGGCCAGCCGGTGGAGCGCCGGGCGGACCTGTGGGAGATCCCCACGCCGGATCCCAAGGCCCTGCTGCCGCGGCTGCTGGAGACCGCCGAGGCCGCCACCGTCCCCTTCCAGCAGGTTCACGTCCGCCGGGCCACGCTTGAGGATGTCTTCCTGCACCGCACCGGCCGCAGCCTGAGGGAGTAGCGATGATGTTGTGGCGCCAGTTCGCGATGGAATGGCGGCTCTACCGCCGGGACCGTGTGGCCATGTTCTGGACCTTCGCTTTCCCGGTGGTGTTGCTGCTGGGCTTTGGCGTCATCTTCCGGGACGGCGGGGGGCCGAAGCTCTCCGTGGTTCGCGTACAGGCCCCGGCTCCGGGCCCACAGGACACGGCCCTGGATCAGGCCCTGGCCGATGTCCAGCTCAAGGTCCAGACCCTCCCGAAGGTCGAGGCCGAGGCCCGCTGGGCGCGGGGCGAGACCGCCGCCCAACTCGAGACCGATGGCGCGGGCTACCGCCTGCGCCTGAACAGCTACCTCATGGCCCAGGCCGGCGCCACGGCTGGGCTGGTGAACCAGGCTTGGCTCATGGCCCAGGCGCGATTGAGCGGGTCGCCCGAGCCCCAGCGGATCCCCGTCTCGGTAGAGAGCCCCGGCCACAAGCACTCCGCCAACTACGCCGCCTTCCTGCTGCCGGGCCTGCTGGGACTGAACCTCGTCAGCATGGGGCTCTTCAGCGTGGGCATGGTGAACGTGTCCTACCGGGAGAAGGGCAAGTTCCGCCGCCTGGCCGTCACGCCGCTGCCCAAGTGGATCTTCCTCCTGGGCCAGGTGCTGCACCGCCTGACGGTGACGGTGATCCAGGCCGCCATCCTGCTGCTGGTGGGCCGCCTGGTCTTCGGCATCGAGAACCAGGGCTCGTTCATCGACCTGTTCCTCATCATGACCTTGGGCACGGGCTGCTTCATGGCCTTCGGCTTCGCCCTCAGCGGCTTCGCGGACACCTCCGAAGGCTACGCGGCCATCTCGAACCTGGTGTTCTTCCCTCTCATGCTGCTGAGCGGCGTCTACTTCACGCTGGATTCGGCCCCGGCCTGGCTCCAGCACGCCGTGGCCCTGGCGCCCCTGGCCCCCTTCCTGCGGGCCCTGCGGGCGGTGTTCAACGATGGGGGTTCCCTGGCCGGGCACGGGGCCGGTCTGGCCATCGTGGCCGTCTGGGGCCTGGCGGCCTTCGCCTTGGCGGTGCGGCGGTTCCGATGGGCCTGAACCCGTCCAGTTCTACAGCCGGGTGGCAGATGACCCGATAACGGCCCCATGCATCCGCCAGGGGAACCCCAGGATCCCGCCGAGGCCCTGGCCTTGGTACGCCGCTACCTGAACGCCACCTACCGCATCGCGGAAGCCGCCATGCGGGCCACGGACCTGCGCGAGCTCTACGGCCGGGTCCACGCCATCATCCGCGACCTCATGCCGGCGGAGAACCTCTACTTCGCCCTGTGGGACCGGCCCTCGGAAACCGTCTCCTTCCCCTATTTCGTGGACACCCAGGATCCCGCCCCCGAACCCCGGAAGCTTCGTCGCGGACTGACGGAGTACGTGCTCCGCACAGAGCAGCCGCTGCTCCTGGACCGGGAGATCCTGCTCGGCCTGGAGGCCTCCGGCGAGGTCGAGCCGTTCGGAACGGATTTCCTGGACTGGCTGGGGGCTCCCCTCCTGGGTGCCGAGGGTGTGTTCGGGGTCCTGGCCATCCAGATCTACGAGGGCGACCGGCGCTACACCCCCGAGGAGCGGGACCTGCTTGCCTTCGTGTCGGGCCAGGTGGCCATGGCCATCGAGCGCCGGGCGGCCGAGGACGCCCTCAGACTCAGCGAGGACAAGTTCTCGAAGGCCTTCCAGGCCAGCCCCGACGCCATCAACCTCACCCGGCTGACGGACGGCACCTACTTCGACGTCAGCGAGGGCTTCACGCGCCTCACGGGGTGGACACGGGAGGAGACCCTGGGCCGGACCGCCCTGGAACTGAAGATCTGGGCCCAGTCCGGGGACCGGGAGCGGGCCGTACGCCTCATCCACGACCACGGGGAGTTCACGGGCCTCGAGGCCCCCTTCCGCCGCAAGGACGGCAGCCTCCTCACGGGCCTCATGTCCGGGAAGATCATGGAGGTGGATGGCACGCCCTGCCTGCTCTCCATCACCCGGGACATCTCGGATCGCAAGGCCGTCGAGCAGGCGCTCCAGGCGGAGCGCGGGCTCTTCGTGGGCGGACCCGTGATGGTGGTGCGCTGGCGCGCAGCCGAGGGGTGGCCGGTGGACTACGTGTCCCCCAACGTCCAGGCCATCCTGGGCTACACCCCGGAGGACCTCGTCAGCGGCCGAGTTCCCTACAACAGCCTGGTGCATCCCGATGAGGTGGAGGCCATCCACCTGGCCGCGGCGGCCTCCAGGGCTCGGGGCCAGACCCACTACGAGCAGCAGTACCAGCTGCGCACGGCTGCCGGGGAATACCGGTGGTTCTACGACTTCAGCACCTCGGTGGCCGGGCAGGGGTCAGACCCCGGCTACCACCTGGGTTACCTCCTCGACATCACGGACCGCCGGCGCGCCGAGGAGGCGCTGCGCCAGAGCCAGAAGCTGGAGAGCCTGGGCGTGCTGGCGGGAGGCATCGCGCATGACTTCAACAACCTGCTCACCGTGGTGCTGGGCAACCTGAACCTCGCCCAGCTCAAGCTCCCCGAAACCGCCCCGGCCCGGCCCTACCTCGCCAACATGGAGGCGGCCATCCTGCGCGCCACCGAACTCACGAAGCAGATGCTGGCCTACTCGGGACGGGGCCACTTCGAGGTCCGGCCCCACGACCTCAACGCCGTCGTCCAGGACCTCACCCATCTGCTCGAAGTATCCATCTCCAAGAAGGTCCGCCTGCACCTGGAGCTGGCCGCCGACCTCCCGGCCATCCAAGCCGACGCGGCCCAGTTCCAGCAGGTGATCATGAACCTGGTCACCAACGCCTCCGACGCCATCGGCGACCGGGAAGGCACCATCCACATCACCACCTCGGCCCGGGATCTCGACGTCTCGACCCTCCGGAACGAGTTCAGGCTCGAGACTCCCCGACCAGGGCGCCACGTGCTTCTCGAAGTCGAAGACACGGGCTGCGGCATGATGCCCGAGGTGATGGACCGCATCTTCGATCCGTTCTTCACCACCAAGGCCGCGGGCCGGGGGCTCGGTCTCTCCGCCATGCTCGGGATCCTCCGCGGCCACGGCGCCGGCTTGAACATCACCAGTCAGGTCGGCCGGGGCAGCCGGTTCAGGCTCTGTTTCCCCGCCGCGGACGAGGCCCCCGCTTCCAGATCCAGACAGGCCTCGCAACCCGAGCCGGCGCCCTTCCGAGGGCTCGTGCTCCTCGTGGACGACGAGGAGCAAATCCTCCGGACCACGGGGGCGGCCCTCGATTCACTCGGGTTCCAGGTGCTGGTCGCCCAGGATGGCCTCGAGGCCCTGGAGCGATTCCGTGAGCACGGGAAGAACCTCCATCTGGTGATCATGGACCTCACCATGCCCCGCCTGGATGGCCGGGAGGCCTTCCGGACCATGCGGAACCTGGATCCGACCATCCCCGTGGTCCTCAGCAGTGGGTATTCGGAGCAGGACTCCCTCCAGACCTTCCCCGAAGGCGGACCGACGGGTTTCCTTCAGAAGCCCTACCAGCTCAAGGACCTGAAGGCCGTCATCCAGAGAGCCCTGGGAAGCTGAGACGCATCCCAAGCTAAACTGGTCGGCTGGAGATCCTCATGCCGTCTTCCAAGCGCGCCAGGCTGGCCATCTTTCTCACCGTGTTCACCGACCTCCTGGGTTTCGGCATCGTCATCCCGATCCTGCCCCTCTATGCCAAGGAGATCGCGGACCACCCCAGCGCCTGGATGGAGGGCGTCAACCATTTCCTCGGCCTCGGCGGTTCGGGCACGACACCGGGAGCCTTCTGGGCCGGTGTGGGCTTCCTCAGCTTCAGCCTCATGCAGTTCATCGCTTCGCCCATCCTGGGCCGCACCTCGGACAAGGTGGGGCGAAAGCCCGTGCTGTGGATGAGCCTGGTGGGGTCGGCCATCGGCTACCTGATGCTGGCCCTCACCAGCCGCTTCGAGTGGATGCTGGCGGCGCGCATCCTGGATGGCATCACCGGCGGCAACATCTCAGTGGCCCAGGCGGCCATGGCAGACAGTTCGGCCCCGGAGGAGCGCTCCAAGGCCATGGGCATGATCGGCGCCGCGTTCGGCTTGGGTTTCGTGCTGGGCCCCGCCATGGCCGGCATCCTCAGCGGCAGCGCTTTCGGTCATCACCTGCTCGCGACCCGCGGGTGGCACCTGCCCTTCTTCGTGGCGGCGGGTCTGTCCCTGACCGCCTCTCTCCTGGTGGCCCTGTGGGTTCCCGAGACCCTCGACCACGCTGCGCGGGCGCGCTCCCGCGAGACCCGAGGCCATGCCCTGGTGAAGGCCTTCAAGCGCCCGGGCATGCCCCAGCTGCTGATCGTGTCCCTGCTCGCCATGGCGGGTTTCTCCATGATGGAGGGGACCTTCGCCCTGCTCGTGCATGCCCGGTTCGACTTCCACCAGCGGGAGGTGGGCTTCCTCTTCGCCGGCATCGGCATCCTCATGGTGATCTACCAGGGCGGCCTCGTGCGAATGGTCTCCAAGCGCATCCCCGAGCGGATGGCCCTCATCGCCGGCCTGCTCATCCTGGGCATCACCCTGCCCCTCATGCCCAAGGCCGCCTGGATGTGGCCCTTCGTGCTGCTGTTCATCCCCCTCTCCTGGGGCAGCGGCATGAGCAACACCGCCGGTTCGGCCCTCGCCAGCCGGCTGACCCCGCCCGAGGATCAGGGCAGCCTCTTCGGCGTGCTGAACGCCATGACGGGCCTGGGCCGCATCATCGGCCCGGCCGTCGGCACCTTCGCCTTCGCCCGCTGGGGCGGCCAGGCCTCGTACACGGTGGCCGGCCTCACCATGGGCCTCGCCCTCCTCCTCGCCCTCACCCTCTCCCGCAAGGTGCCCGCATGATCCGCCTCGATGGACGCTCTCTCACCGCCCCGCTGCTGACGCGCATCGCCGCCGGCGAGGGCGTCGCCCTCGACGAAGGCGCCTTGGCTCTCGTGACGGAGAACCGGGCCGTGGTGGACCGCATCGTGGCCGAGGGCCGCACGGTCTATGGCATCAACACGGGCTTCGGCCAGTTCGCCACGGTGGTGATTCCCCCGGACCAGCTCCAGCAGCTCCAGCTCAACCTCGTGCGCAGTCACGCCGCCGGCGTGGGCGAGCCCCTGCCCAAGGACCAGACCCGGGCCCTCATGGCCGCGCGCATCAACTGCCTGCTGAAGGCCCACAGCGGCATCCGTCCCGAGCCCATCCGGCTGCTGGTGGAATGCCTCAACCGGGACATCGTGCCCGTGGTGCCCAGCCAGGGCAGCGTGGGCGCCAGCGGCGACCTGGCCCCCCTGGCCCACATGGCCCTGCTCCTCGTGGGCGAAGGTCTGGCGTGGTCCGGAACAGGGCACATCCCCGGCGGCGAGGCCCTGGCGAAGGCGGGCCTGAAGCCCGTGACCCTCCAGGCCAAGGAGGGACTCGCCCTCATCAACGGCACCCAGCTCATCACGTCGCTGGGCAACCTGGCCGCGGAGAAGTTCGCGCGCCTGGCGGACCTCGCCGACGAGATCGCGGGCCTCAGCCTGGAGGCCTTGCGGGGCACCCGCGCAGCCTTCGATCCCCGCATCCACGCCGCGCGGCCCCACCCGGGCCAGATCGAGGTGGCCGAGCGCATGAGAGGCATCCTGGGCGCCTCCAGCGAGATCTCGGAAAGCCACAAGGATTGCCACCGTGTGCAGGACGCCTACAGCCTGCGCTGCATCCCCCAGGTCCACGGCGTGACGCGGGACGCCCTCCAGTTCGCCGGGGCCATCCTCGAGCGGGAACTCAACAGCGCCACGGACAATCCGATGATCTTCACAGACACCCAGGAGTCCCGCTCCGGTGGCAACTTCCACGGTCAGTACCCCGCCTTCGCCTGCGACGTCCTCGCCATCGCGGCGGCAGACCTCGCCAGCATCTCCGAGCGCCGGCAGGAGCGCCTCGTGAACCCGGCCTATTCGGACCTTCCGGCCTTCCTCACCCAGAACGGCGGCCTCGAATCCGGCTTCATGATGGCCCACGTCACCTCGGCCGCCCTGGTGAGCGAGATGAAGGGTCTGGCCCACCCCGCCTGCGTGGAC
The DNA here is from genome assembly GCF_022808885.1 of Geothrix alkalitolerans. Lineage (NCBI taxonomy): Bacteria > Pseudomonadati > Acidobacteriota > Holophagae > Holophagales > Holophagaceae > Geothrix > Geothrix alkalitolerans. The sequence continues at coordinate 670,482 of NZ_JAKZLE010000002.1, forward strand.
ACCATCCCCACCAGCGCCGGGAAGGAGGACCACGTCAGCATGGGTCCCATCGCCGCCCGCAAGCTGCTGCGCGCCGTGGACGCCCTCGAGCAGGTGCTGGCCATCGAGGCCCGCATGGCCCTCGAGGGGCTGCGCATCCTCGGGCTCGCCCCGGCCGCGGGCCTCCAGCCCCTGGTCGCCCGCCTGGCGGAAGCCTGCGCCCCCTGGACCGACCGGGTGATGTTCCAGGAAATCGACGCCACCCTCAGCGCCCTCCGCGCCCACCAGGACGTCTGCCCATGACCACCCCCTGGCGGCCTGCCTGCGAACTGGCGCTCCGGCGTTTCTCCGATGCCGACGCCATCCGGTTCTGGGGCATCGGCCACCAGGTGAACGGCGAATACCAGCCCATCTTCAACTACCGCTTCGAGCACACCTACGCGGCGGTGCTCCTGGCCCGGTGGCTGGCGCCCCTGGTGGGCGCGGACCTCGAAGTGGTGGAGTGCGCAGCCTGGCTGCATGACGTGGCCAAGCGGCTCAAGGATCCGCACGCCAAGGACACCCACGCCCAGGACGCCTCGGCCCAAGTGGAGGAGATCCTTTCGGCCACGGACTTCCCGCCGGGGAAGATCCCCGCCGTGCGCCACGCCATCGAGCACCACGTGGGTTTGAAGCTCACGAAGCGGCTGGAGCCCCTGGAGACCGCCTGCCTCTGGGACTGCGACAAGCTGAGCAAGATCGGCGCCGCGAGCCTCATCCACTTCGGCTGCATCAGCGGCGCGTTCCAGCCCATCACCACGGCGGAGATCCTCCGCCGCGGCGAGGCCTGGCTGGAGCTGGCCCGGAGCATCACCGCCAGTTTCAACACGGAGCCGGCCCGCGAAGAGGGCCGGCGCCGCCTGGCCTTCCTGGAGGCCCACTACGCCCAGCTGCGCCGGGAGTGGTCCGACCCCATGAAAGCCACGCCTCCATGAGCGGCTTGCTCCCACCTGCCCTGGAGTCTCTCCCTTGCGCAACCCTGCGCCAGAAGGGATCGCCTTCCGCCTCAGGCCCGCCTCAAATGGAAGCTCTCCATGGCACCGGCCCTGGCGGCCGTGAACGGCTCCGATGCCCGTGAGCACCTGCAGCCGGCCCCCGAGGCTGAACCCGGCGGGAGGAGCGCGAGGCCTTCACCAGGCTGCGGAAGCGGACCACCAGATCGCGTGACGCGCGTCACAGGACATGTGAAAATCGAGGTCTACGCGGAGCTTCCATGTCCCTGGTCCACCTTGATCCCGGCAAGCAGGCGCCTGAGATCGTCAACGCCATCATCGAGATCCCCACGGGCTCCCGGATCAAGTACGAGATCGATCACCACACGGGCCTGGTCCACGTGGACCGGGTGCTGTTCTCGCCCTTCCACTATCCGGCCGAGTACGGATTCATCCCCGGCACCTTGGCCGAGGATGGCGATCCCGCGGACATCCTCGTGCTCATCAACGGCGCCACCTATCCCGGCGTGGTGATGCGCGCCAGGCCCATCGGCCTGCTGCGCATGAGGGACGACAAGGGTCTGGATTCGAAGGTCCTGGCCGTGGCGACGGACGACCCCACCTATGCCCATGTGACGTCCCGCAGCGACCTGCCCCCGCATTTCCTGCTCGAGGTGGAGCACTTCTTCCTCACCTACAAGGATCTCGAGCGCAAGAGCGTCTCCAGCGACGGCTGGGGCGGCAAGGACGAGGCCCACGCCTTCGTGCGGGCCGCCATCGAGGCCTTCGACAAGAAGAAGAAGAAGAAGTAGGGCGCCGATGACCGCTTCGGAGGAGGCGCCCGGCCTCGTCTGCTTCGACCTGGACGGAACCCTGGTGGACCCCCTGCTGGGCGTCCGCAACTGCCTGCGGAAGACCTGCGACGCGTTCGGCCTGGTCCTTCCGGACGAGCCCACGGTCCGCGGCTGGATCGGCTTCGGCATGCGCGAGTCCCTGGCCACCCTGGAGGGCCTTCAGGATCCGGAACGGCTGGAGGAGGCCCTGGACTTCTACTGGGACCGCTACCGGGAGGATGGCGTTTTCGAGCATGAGCTTTACCCCGGCGTCTTCCACCTCCTGCACCGCCTGAAGCGCCAGGGCCACCGCATCTACATCGTGTCCGCCAAGCCGGCCCTCTTCGCCCGGCGCATCGCCTACCAGTTCGACCTGAACCTCATCTTCGACGACATCTTCGGCAGCACCCTGAAGGGGCGCTGGCAGCCCAAGTCCGACGTCGTGGCTGGCCTGGTGCGCCAGGGCACCCTCTGGCCCGGTGGCGTATTCATCGGCGACCGGGGCGTGGATATGATCGCGGCCCGGGACCACGGCCTCGAGGCCATCGGGGTGGGCTGGGGCTACGGCAGCCGGTGGGAGCTGGAGGACGCGGGGGCCGAGCGCATCTTCGACACGGTGCCGGGACTCGACGCCTGGCTGCGGGAGCGGTTCCCGCAGGCGGAAGTCTTCGACGCCTTCAGCCGTTCGGAGTAGCCCAGCGGGTACCGGGGGGGACCTGGGCCTTGAAGGCGGTCGGGCCCGGGGACGGCGGTGTCTTCGGGTCCAGCAGCTCCAGCCGCTGGCGGGCTCCCGTGGGATCGGTCCACTCGAGGGTGTGCAGCAGCCCCTTCCGTCCCGTGGCGGTCAGGGCCGGGATGTCCGGCGCCCGGGGCACCAGCTTGACGGCCTCCCCGCCCGCGGATTCGGCCCGGTAGAGGGTCCCGATCCGGGCGGGATCCAGCAGGATCCCCAGCAGGGGGAAGTCACGCACGGCCCGGGCCAGTTCCACCCGCTGGGCTGTCCGCGTGTCGGGATCGTACTGCACCAGGTGGCGGCCATCGGAAGTCACGGTCAGGCCCGAGTCGTAGGTCACCTTGAGCTTCCCTCCCCGGGCCAGCAGCAGGTTCCCCTCCCGGGCCATCTTCCCGAACACGGCGCTGTCGCTCTCCTGGCGGAACCGGCTGGCCAGGACGGGCACCTTCGGGAAGGCGGTCCACCACCCGGGCAGGGCCGCGGCCAGGGGTACCGCGAGCAGGGTCGCGAGGCAGAAGGCATGCGGGCGGAAGGCCATGTCAGTTCCGCTTCAGTTCGACGCTGAGCTTGGCCGTGCTGCCCTTGGCCGGGGCCGGCCGCTGAACCTGCCCCTCGGCCAGGATCACCCCCTGGTGGCGCAGCTGGACGACCACCTCGATCTCCTGGCCCTCCAGGTCCGAGGGAACCTCGATCCGCAGCACCGACGGGGCGCCTTGTCGGCCCACCTGGGTCAGTTCCTCGAGCAGCGAGGAGATGGCGACTTTGGGATCGGGGTTCCTGGAGGGCGGGGCCGGCCGCCGGGCCTCGACCTTCAGAGAGGCCAGGGCCGCCAGCGGATCGGCCTTCACGACGGGCTTGGGCGCGGGCGGGAGGGCGGCGGGCGCGGGTTCCCAAGGCGTCACGGCCTCCGGAGCCGGTTCCTGGGCCTCTGCGATCGGGGCTTCCTCCTGGAGGCCTGAGAAGGCCTCGGCATCGAGCCCGGGCTCGCCCTCCTCCATGAGGAAAGCCAGACCGTCGTCTCCCGCGGGAGGTTCCGGCAGATGGGGCGCCTCGATGAAGATGCCGGTATCGTCGTCCAGATCCGGCAGCGGGCCGACCCCGGACGGCTGGACGGGCCCATCCATGTCGAGGAGATCCGTGACGGAAGGCAGGTCCGACAAGGTGAGCGCCTCGATCTCGGACGATTCCGGAGGCACCTGGGAAGCCATGGGGGCGGGAACCGCCTGGGGCTCTTCGAGCACGTGGGTCTTGATGTGGGACAGGGCCAGCTTGGTGATGCCGCGCAGGGTCTCGAAGACGCCCGTCCCGTCCGACGCCACGGACTGGAAGCTGGGCACGCCCCGGGGATTGAAGACCGCTTCCAGCTCATCCACGGAGACCACGTTCTTCAGGTCCCGCTTGTTCCACTGGAAGACCACGGGGATGTCCTGGAGGTTGAGCCCCAGCTCCCGCATGTTCTCCTCCAGGTTCATCCAGCTCTCGCGGCAGGCGTCCAGCATGGGCACCTGGCTGTCCACCACGAAGACGATGCCGTCCACACCCTTGAGCACGAGCTTGCGGGTGCTGTTGTAGAACACCTGGCCGGGCACGGTGTAGAGCTGGAGCTTGGTCCTGAAACCGGCCACCACGCCCACATCCATGGGCAGCAGGTCGAAGAAGAGGGTGCGGTCGGTCTCGGTGTTGAGGCTGACCATCTCGCCGCGGGCCCTCTGGCTCGTCTTACTGTAGATGGTGTTGAGGTTGGTGGTCTTTCCGCACAGGCCGGGCCCGTAGTAGACGATCTTCGCCGTCATCTGCCGGGTGGCGTGGTTGAAGAAGACCATTCCTGAACCTCTTGGGAGAAATAAGTTTAGCCCGGAAAACCCGCCGGGCTCAACGCAAATGCGGGTTTTCCGCCTTCAGGACAGGTTCTTGAGGAGGGCCAGCACCTGCTGATCGTGGTCCTTCGTGCGGACCTCGGTGATGACCTTCCGGACGATGCCCTGCCGGTCGATGAGGACCGTGATCCGCTTGGCCATGCCGAGGAGGGGCATCTTCACCCCGTAGCTCTCGATGATCCGCCGGTCGGGATCAGCCAGGATGCTGAAGGGCAGGCGGAACTTCTCGGCAAAGGCCCTGTGGCTCTGCGCGGTGTCCGCGCTCACCCCGAGGATGACCGCCCCCGCGGCCTGGATGGCCGCGAACCCGTCCCTCAGGCTGCAGGCCTCGGCCGTGCAACCCGGCGTGTCGTCCTTGGGATAGAAATAGAGCACCACGGCCGACTTGCCCTGGAAATCCGCCAGGCGGACGAGGGCTTCATGCTGGTCCCGGGCCTCGAAGGCCGGGGCCTTCATCCCCTCCTTGACACCCCCTGCGCTGGCCGCGCCGAAGATCGCCAGGATTCCCATCGCCGTCCTCCATCCACGACCCATGGCCGCCTCCCGAGGGGTGGGAGTGTGGCACCATCGGCTTGGCACGGGAACAGAAAACGGAGCAGCCACCTTGGATGTCGCGATACGCATGGCCCTCATCCCCGGCGACGGAGCCGGTCCGGAGGTCATGGCCGAAGCCAGGCCTTTGCTGGACTGGGCCAGGGCACGGGGACGCCATCTGGAGGCCATCCCCATGCCCTACGGGGCGGAGCACTTCCTCGCCACGGGCGAGACCCTGTCCGAGGCCGCCTATGCCGATCTCCGCGACGGATTCGACGCCATCCTGTTCGGGGCTGTGGGCGATCCGCGGGTGCCGGACGGGCGCCATGCCGAGGCGATCCTCCTGCGCCTCCGGCAGGGGCTGGAACTCACCATCAACTTCCGCCCCTGCCGGCCCCTACCCGGCACCGGACCCGAAGGGCTCCATCTCGAGGTCTTCCGGGAGAACACGGAGGGAGCCTACTGCCTGCAGGGATCCACGGAGCCTGGGCGGGCCGTGGATTTGGCCGTCCACACGGAGGTGGCTGTGGGCCGCCTCCTGGAGGCGGCCTTCGTCAGAGCCGCGCACCGGGGCTGCACCCTCACCCTGGCGCACAAGGCAAACGTGCTGAAGCATGGCCACGGACTCTGGGTGCGGCTGTTCCAGGAACTCCAGGCAAAGCATCCCGAGGTGTCCGCCCGCGCCATGCACGCGGATGCCCTGCTCTGCGCCCTGGTGCAGGATCCCGGCTCCTTCGGCGTCATCGCCGCTGACAACTACCTGGGGGACCTCATCAGCGACCTCACCGCGGCCTTCGCCGGCGGCATGGGCACGGCTCCCTCCTTGAGCTGGGCACCGCACCGCCCCTTCCGCTGCGCACTCCTGGCGGAACCGGTGCATGGCTCCGCGCCGGACATTGCGGGCAAGAACCTGGCCAACCCCGTGGGCATGATCCTCAGCACCGCTCTGCTCTTCCGGCACCTGGGCTGGGAAGCCGAGGCCGAAGCGGTGGAAACCGCCGTGTCAGGCGCTCTGGCGGACGGCGCGAAGACACGGGATCTCGGCGGCACCCTCGGCACCTCCGCGATGGGCCGGGCCATCCGCGATCGGCTGTCCTGACCCTGCATTCCGCTGTTCGGGGAAAAGGCTCAGATGAACCGGGGGTCTGCGGGAGGCGGAGGGAAGCAGAGGACGAAACGAACTTCTTTTCTCCGCTTTCCTCGGCCCCTCAGCGATCCTCCGCTTATCTCATCTTTCCCAAGAGGGCGCTCGACGCTCAGCAGCTGCGCATGACGCCGACAAGCACGCCCTGGATGTCGATGTTCTCGGGGGCGTAGCAGCGGGGCTGGAGCTCGGGATTGTGCGGGATGAGCCACACACCCCGATTGTCCCTGCGGAACTCCTTGAGGGTGACCTCTTCCTGATCGATGAGCGCCACCACGCGGTCGCCGTTGCGGTACTCGCCCTTGCGCTGCAACACCACCAGATCTCCGTCGAGGATGGCGTCGTCCACCATGGAGTCGCCCCGCACCCGCAGCACGAAGAGCTCCTCCTTCTGGCGGTGGATGCTGTTCGGCACTTCGATGGGGAGGGCCCGGCTCTCAGGCAGAATGGGGGAACCGGCGGCCACATCCCCACAGAACGGGAAGATCCGCACCGGGCTCAGGGGCTCGGCGCGCTCCGTCCGCGTGGACACCTCATCCATCGCCGGCCCTGCCGCCACCACCAGGTTGTTCCCCTTGCCGTGGCTGCGGACAAGGAACCCCTTGTCCATCAGGTGCTGGACGTGTTTGTGGATGGTGGACACGGCGCTCGACCCCACCCCTTTCGCGATTTCCGCCAGGGTCGGGCTTCGCCCTTCCTCCTGCACGAAGGTGCGGATGAACATCAGGACGGCCTGCTGGCGTTTGGTGAGATCGCTGGCTTTCATGCTCTTCAAAGTAAGAGTCGATCCCCGGGTCGTCAATCCCTTTTTTTTCGCTTTATTTAAGACCTCTGCCAGGACCCGTCCCGACACCTTGCCTGGATGCCCTCGGTGGCCTCTGCCATACTCGAGGATGCTTTGGTGAACCTAGTATTTACGCCCTCTTCGTCGCCATTGCCCCGCTGAGAAAGGAGTCCTATGACTGCCGCCCTTGCCGCCCCCTCGCCTGTCGGTGGAGCGAAAACCCGGATCAATGATTTTTCCATCCAGGTGGCCACGGTCAACGGATCGGGTTCCCAAACGGCGAACACGGTTCTCCTGCGCGCCATCTTCCAGATGGGCGTGTTCGTCAGCGGCAAGAACCTCTTCCCCTCGAACATCGCGGGCCTGCCCACCTGGTTCACCATCCGCGCCAGCGCCAAGGGCTACGTGGCCCGCAAGGCCAGCAACGAGATGCTGATCCTCATGAACCCTGAGACGGCGAAGGAGGACATCGCCAAGGCCGACCCCGGGGCGCTCGTGATCTACGACGAGCCGCTGCAGCTCGACAAGCTGCGCAGCGATCTGGCCTACACGCCCGTGCCCTTCCAGAAGCTCGTGACGGCCTCCTGCCCCGAGCCCAAGCTGCACAAGCTCGTGAAGAACATGATCTACGTGGGCGTGGCCGCCCGCCTGCTCGGCATCGACATGGAGGAGGTCAAGAAGGCCATCGCCAAGCAGCTCAAGGGCAAGACCAAGGCCATCGAGCTGAACCAGACCGCCTGCATGGCCGGCTACGACTGGGCCATGGAGAACCTGGAAGACCAGGACCACATCAAGGTCGTGCGCGACAACAAGACCCAGGGCCTCATCATCATCGACGGCAACGAGGCCTGCGCCCTGGGCGCCCTCTTCGCCGGCGTCACCGTGGTGGGCTGGTACCCCATCACCCCGGCCTCCAGCCTGGTTGAGACGTTCATCGAGTACGCCGAGGAGTACCGCAAGGATCCCAAGACCGGCAAGTCCACCGTCGCCATCGTGCAGATGGAGGACGAGCTGGCCTCCGCGGGCGTGGTGCTGTCCGCCGGCTGGGCCGGCGCCCGCTCCATGACCTCCACCGCCGGCCCCGGCGTCTCGCTGATGAGCGAGTTCATCGGCCTGGGTTACTACGTGGAGGCGCCCGGCGTGTTCTTCAACGTCGCCCGCACGGGCCCCAGCACGGGCCTTCCCACCCGCACCCAGCAGTCCGACGTCGAGCTCTGCGCCAAGTGCAGCCACGGCGACACCCTGCACGTGAACCTCTATCCCGGCAACATGGAGGAGTGCTTCCAGTTCGCCTACGACGCCTTTGATTTGGCCGAGCGCTTCCAGACCCCGATCTTCGTGGTGACCGACCTCGACCTGGGCATGCAGAACTGGGCCTCCAAGCCCTTCGCCTATCCCGCCAAGGCCTACGATCGCGGCAAGGTGCTCAACCAGCAGCAGCTGGCGGAAGTGAAGGACTGGGGCCGCTACAAGGACGTGGATGGCGACGGCATCCCCTACCGCAGCCTGCCCGGCACCCCCGGCGGCAAGGGCGCCTACCTGACGCGCGGGTCGGGCCACAACGCCTACGCCCAGTACTCCGAAAAGCCCGAGGACTACCTCGAGGTGATGGACCGCCTGAAGCGGAAGTACGAGACCGCCAAGGATCACGTGCCGGGCCCCGTGTTCCGCAACCAAGGCTCGGACAAGGGCGTGCTGGCCTTCGGTTCCAGCGATCCCGCCGTGATCGAAGCCCAGGACATCCTGGCCGAGGGTGGCCTCAAGACCGACTACCTGCGCCTGCGCGCCCTGCCCTTCACGGCCGAAGTCGACGCCTACGTGAAGGAGAAGAAGGTGGTCTACGTGGTCGAGCAGAACCGCGACGGCCAGATGGCGAACCTCTTCCGCGAGACCTATCCGGAGCACGCCACCAAGTTCAAGAGCGTCCTGCACTACGACGGCCACGCCATCGACGCCAAGAGCATCGTGGACCAGATCACCGCCTTCGAGCAGAAGTAGCTGAGGAACCGACCATGACCACCACGACTTCTGCCACCCCCACGCCCGCCGCCCCCACCAACAAGCTCGGCTTCACCAAGCAGGACTACGTGGGCTCCAAGTCCACCCTCTGCGCCGGCTGCGGCCACGATTCCATCACGGCCCAGATCATCAACGCCGCCTTCGAGTCCAGCATCGAGGGTCACCGGGTCACCAAGTACTCCGGCATCGGCTGCTCGTCCAAGACGCCCGCCTACTTCATCAACCAGGGCTGGGGCTTCAACAGCGTCCACGGCCGCATGCCCTCCATCGCCACCGGCGCCTCCCTCGCCAACCGGACGCTGATCAATATCGGCGTCTCCGGCGACGGCGATTCCATGTCCATCGGCATGGGCCAGTTCGTCCACGCCGTGCGGCGCAACATCCCGATGATCTACATCATCGAGGACAACGGCGTCTACGGCCTCACCAAGGGCCAGTTCTCCGCCACCGCCGACAAGGGCTCCCACCTGAAGACCGGCGCGGTGAACGACTTCCCCTCCATCGATCCCTGCACCCTCGCCATCGAGCTGGGCTGCGGCTTCGTGGCCCGCAGCTTCTCAGGCAATCCCAAGCAGCTGAACGCCATCCTGAAGGCCGCCTTCGCCTACCAGGGAACGGTGGTGCTCGACGTCATCAGCCCCTGCGTCACCTTCAACAACCACGACGCCTCGACCCGCTCCTACAAGCACGTGAAGGACCACGACTTCCCCCTCCATGACCTGGGCTTCATCCAATATTCCGAAGTGGAGGAAGTGGACATCCCCGCGGGCGAGACCGAGATCGTCACCTTCCCGGACGGCTCCAAGGTCGCCATCAAGGCCCTCCACGAGGGCTACGAACCGACGGACCGGTTCGGCGCGATGAAGGCCATCCACGAGTCCATGGCCAAGGGCGAGTTCCTCACGGGCCTGCTCTACATCAACCCCACCCAGCCCCCCCTCCCGGAGGTGCTGAACCTGGTGGACGAGCCCCTGGCCACCCTCGGCGAGGATCTGCTCAAGCCCAGCCCCGCCGAGCTGGACAAAATCATGCAGAGCCTCATGTAAGGAGCCATCGCCCGATCAGGCGGCCGCCCTTGCGGGCGGCCGTAGGGGCGCGGGCCTGAGGATTGACGAGGATCCTTGGGCGGGTAGACTGGAGGTTCGTGGGCCTGTAGCTCAGCTGGGAGAGCGCTGCGTTCGCAATGCAGAGGTCGTCAGTTCGATCCTGATCAGGTCCACCAGTCCCATGTGAACGGCGGTCTCCGGGCCGCCGTTCTCTTTCTTGAGACGACCTCGCCAGTTCTGAGTGCAGAGGTCGTCATCCCGCCGATCGCTGGCTCCCCCGGAGCCTGCTCCCACTCGCCCGCTCGCGGAAGCGGGCCCCTTGGTCCTGATCAGGTCCACCAAAGAAAAAGCCCCCTGTCGCCAGGAGGCTTTTCGTCGGTGGGCCGAGCCTAGAACACCGCCTCCATGGGCGCAGTCTCGCCGGCGCGCAGGGCGACGGCCTGGGCGGCCACCAGGGGCAGGCCGCGGTGGGCGAAGTGGATCGCGGCCTGGACCTTGTTCTGGTAGAAGGCGGCCTCGGAGCTGCCGGCCAGGAGATCCCGTACGGCCTTGGCGTCGGCGGCGTCCACACCCCGCTCCTGCATCAGGTTGGCCAGCTTGCCCTTGGCCAGGACCGCCTGCTGCAGCAGCAGGTGACCCGCCACCACGTGGCCGACCATATCCAGGATGGGCACGGCGTTCAGGCCCGTCAGCAGGGCGGCGTTCTCGTGGGCGGGGATCTCCTGGAGCACTGTCCCCAGCGCCTTCGCGGCCTCGCCCAGCTGGCGGGCGGAGGGGCCCAGGAGCGGATCCGCGGCCAGGGCCTGGACCGTGGCCCCCACCTGGCCCATCAGGGCCTTCACGGGCTTGCCTTCCTGCATGCGGAACTTCCGGCCCACCAGGTCCAGGGCCTGGATGCCGTTGGTGCCTTCGTAGATGGAGGCGATCTTGCAGTCGCGGAGGTACTGCTCCGCGGGGTATTCCATGGTGTAGCCGTAGCCGCCGAAGGTCTGGAGGGCCCATTCCGTCACGCGGAAGCCCCAGTCGGAGCACCAGGCCTTGCAGACGGGGGTGAACAGTTCCACCAGCCCCTGCCAGCGGTTCTTCTCTTCCCCATCAGAGACGTGGGCCATGTCCATGCACCAGGCCGTGTAGGTCACGAGGGCGCGCATGGCCTGGACGTAGGCGGACTGCATGAGGAGCATCCGTCGCACATCGGGGTGCTCGACGATGAGCGACTGCCCGACGCCCTTGGCGGCCCCGGGGGCGCGACCCTGCAGGCGCTCCTTGGCATAGGCCAGGGCCGCCTGGTGGGCTGCGGAGGCGTTGCCCAGACCCTGGACGCCCACCTCGTACCGGGCGGCATTCATCATCACGAACATGTGGGCGAGGCCCTGCCCTTCCTGTCCCAGCAGGAAGCCCTGGGTGCCGCCGTTGGTGCCGAACACCAGGCTGCAGGTGGGCGAGCCGTGGATGCCCAGCTTGTGCTCGATGCCCGCGCAGGCCACATCGTTGGGGGCGCCGAGGCTTCCGTCGGCATTCACACGGACTTTGGGCACCACGAAGAGGCTGATGCCCTTGGGGCCGGCCGGCGCGTCCGGCGTGCGGGCCAGCACAGCGTGGATGATGTTCGGCACGAGCTCGTGGTCGCCGCTGGTGATGAAGATCTTCTCGCCGGTGATGAGGTACGAGCCGTCCGCCTGCTTCACGGCCTTCGTGGTGAGGGCGCCCAGGTCGCTGCCGGCGCCGGCCTCGGTGAGGCACATGGTGCCGGTCCACTCGCCGGTGTACATCTTCTCGCAGTAGGCCGCCTTCAGCTCGTCGCTCCCGAAGGTCTCGATGAGGTGGGCGGCGCCGCGGGTGAGGAGCACCTTGAGGCCCAGGGCCGTGTTCGCGCCCATGAGGTACTCGCTGATGCCGGTGCCCACCACCTCAGGCAGGCCCATGCCGCCGAACTCAGGGTTCATGGTGGCGCTGATCCAGCCGCCGGTGGCGAGATCCTGGAAGGCTTCGGCAAACCCGTCCGGCAGCCGCACCTTCCCGTTCTCCCACTGGGCGCCGACCCGGTCGCCGACCTCGTTGCAGTCGGCCACGCTGCCCTTGGCCACCTTGAGGGCCTCGTCCAGCACCATGGCCAGCTGGTCGCGATCGACTTCCTGGTAGGGTTCGGCCTTCAGGACCGCATCCAGATCCAGCCATTCGAGGAGGTTGAACTTGATGTCGCGGGCGTCGTCCAGGTACTTCATGGGAACCTCCGGAAAGCATGGCTGAGTGAGTGGATGGATGACACGAACGGGGACGGATCTCCATTCTTCGATGGGGAGCCCGCCCTTCCAATACCTGTCCTCAGGTAAGTTGGGGCGGGCCTCCCAGGGTGATGGCTACTTCAGTTCAGGGAACTGCTCCTCGCGGAACTCCAGGGCGGAAGGCGTCGGATCCGCTGCCCGCTTGCGCAGCTCCACGCGGCGGATCTTGCCGGAGATGGTCTTGGGGAGGTCGCCGAACTCGATGATCCGGATGCGCTTGTAGGGGGAGATGCGCTCGCGGATGAAGCGGAACAGGGCCAGGGCCGTGGCCCGGTCCGGCGCATAGCCCGCCCGCAGGATGATGTAGGCCTTGGGCACGGTGAGCTTGAGGGGATCCGGGCTCGGCACCACCGCCGCCTCCGCCACGGACTCGTGCTCGATGAGGAAGGACTCCAGCTCGAAGGGGCTGATGCGGTAGTCGGAGCTCTTGAAGACGTCGTCCGCCCGGCCCACGAAGCACAGGTAGCCGTCCGCGTCGCGGGTGGCCACGTCCCCGGTGCGGTACCAGCCCTCGGCCTCGGCCTTCCGCATCTTCTCGGGATCGTCCTTGTAGCCCGCCATGAGGCTCGTGGGCCGGGGATTCAGGTTGACGGCAATCTCACCCTCCTCCGCTTCCTTCCCCTCCGAATCCAGTAGCGCCACCTCGAAGCCCGGCAGCGGCCGGCCCATGGACCCGGACTTCACCGCCTGCCCTGGCGAGTTGCCCACGATGGCCGTGGTCTCGGTCTGGCCGTAGCCGTCGCGGATGGTGAGGCCCCAGGCCCTTTCCACCTGGCTGATGACTTCGGGGTTCAAAGGCTCGCCGGCGCCCACCAGGGCCCGGAGCTTCACCTTGTAGGCGGCCAGGTCCTCCTGGATGAAGAGGCGCCACACGGTCGGGGGGGCGCAGAGGGTGGTCACGCCCTTGTCGACGATGGTCTTGAGGGTGGCGGACGCGCTGAAGCGGGCCGCCCGGTAGACGAAGATGCAGGCCCCGGCGTTCCAGGGCGCGAAGAAGCTGCTCCAGGCGTGCTTGGCCCACCCTGGCGAGCTGATGTTGTAGTGGACGTCGCCCTCCCGCAGGCCCACCCAGTACATCGTGGACAGGTGGCCCACAGGGTAGGACTGGTGGGTGTGGACCACCAGCTTGGGCTTGGCCGTGGTGCCAGAGGTGAAGTAGAGCAGCATGGAGTCCCCAGCGCGGGTGGGCGCATCGGGGGCGAAGACGGTCGAACCCGCGTAGAGTTCGGACACGTCGTGCCAGCCAGGCACCGCCGCGCCCACGCAGATGCGGGTGAGGCTGGCGTCCAGGCCGTCGAACTTGGCCGTCTGGGCGGAGTCCACGACCAGGTGGCGAATCCCGCCGCGCTCGATGCGGTCCTGGAGGTCGGCCTGGGAGAGCAACAAGGTGGAGGGGACCATTACCGCGCCGAGCTTGATGCAGGCCAGCATCACCTCCCAGAGGGGGAGGACGTTGTCCAGCATGATCAGCAGGCCGTCGCCGCGCTTCACGCCCATGGCCCGCAGGGTGTTGGCCACCTGGTTGCTGCGCCGGGAGAGCTCCTGGAAGCTCACCTTCGTCTCCGTCCCGTTCTCCTCTACGATCCACAGCGCGGGCCGGTCGTTGCCCGCGGCGTAGGCGTCGAAGTAGTCCAGGGCCCAGTTGAAGCTGTCGAGGACGGGCCAGCGGAAGTCGCGGCGGGCACCCTCGTAGTCGTCCCGGTGCTGGACGAGGAAGTCCCTTGCCTGGAGAAACGCTTCGCGACCATTCATCTGGTCCTCCTGATTCGCTTGGGGGGTATAGAGCAATCTAGGATGGCCATGGCCGGCCGTCCAGGTTGAAAAACGACATACAGGGGGAGAAAGGATCTCAAGTAGGGTCCGGCCCCGGGAGCGCATGATAGGGTGGTCGAATTGCACCCCGATCCGCGAGGCACCCTGTGTTCAGCATCATCCCTGACGGCGCAGGCTACCGGGAATTCGTCCTCCTGAAGGACGGGCAGGGCGTCCTCCTGCGGATCGCCTCTCCGGAGGATGCGGACCGCGTGGAGGCCTTCATCAGCCGCCTCTCCCGGGAGAGCATGGCCATGCGCTTCATGGGCGGCGTGTCGAGCGTATCCCGCAAGTTCGTGGAGGATCTCTGCGACGAGAATCCCCGCCAACGCGCCTGCCTCCTGGCCATCGAGGGCGAGGGGGCGGAGCAGCAGGTGCTGGGCCTGGGGAACTACGTGGGCGATGGCGGGGCCGTCGCGGAAGTCGCGTTCATGATCGCGGACGCCCACCAGGGCCGGGGCATCGGCACGCTGATCCTCGAGCGGCTCGCGGGCCTGGCGGCGGGCGCGGGCTACGTCGGCTTCGAAGCCGAGGTGCTCCACGAGAACCAGAAGATGGTCAACGTCTTCCGTGATTCCGGGTTCGAGACCACCCGGGCCATGGAGGGCGGCATCATCCATGTGCGCTTCCCCCTGAGCGCCCCCGAGGCCCAGCGCGAGCGGGCCGAGATCCGCGAGCGAGTGGCCACCGCCAACTCTCTGGTGCCGCTCCTGCGGCCGGGCAGTGTGGCCGTGGTGGGCGCCTCCCGGGATCCCGGCTCCGTGGGGAGCACCATCTTCCGCAACATCCTCCGGGGCGGCTTCCAGGGCGCGGTCTACCCAGTCAATCCCAGGGCCAAGGCCATCGAAGGCGTCCAGGCCTATCCCTCCCTGGCCTCCCTGCCGGAACCCCCGGATCTGGTGGTCCTGGCGGTGCCTGCGGCAAAAGTGTCCGCCCTTGCCCGGCGGGCCCTGGACAAGGGCGCGCGCGGCCTCCTGGTCCTCACGGCCGGATTCGCCGAAACCGGTCCGGAGGGCGCCCGGCGCCAGGAGCGGCTGGTGCGCCTCGCCCGCAGCCGGGGCGCGCGCCTGGTGGGGCCCAACTGCCTGGGGCTGTTGAACACCCACGCGGCGGTCCAGCTCAATGCCAGCCTGGCCACCGTGATGCCCCCCCGCGGGCGGGTCGGATTCTTCAGCCACTCCGCGGCCCTGGGCGTGGTGATCCTACAGTACGCCGCGGAGCGCGGGCTGGGGTTCTCCTCCTTCGTCTCCGCCGGGAACCGCGCTGACGTCTCGGGCAACGACCTGCTCCAGTACTGGGAGGAGGATCCGGACACGGACCTGGCCCTTCTTTATCTGGAGACCTTCGGGAATCCGCGCCGCTTCGCCCGGCTGGCGCGCCGGATCTCCCACCGCAAGCCGGTGCTCTGCGTGAAGAGCGCCCGGAGCCATGCCGGGCGGCGCGTCGCCCAGGCGCACATCGCGGCGAGCCCCCAGAACGACGCGGAGGTGGAGGCTCTCTTCCACCAGGCCGGCGTGATCCGCGCCGACACCCTGGAGGATCTCTTCGACATCGCGCTGCTGCTGTCGCACCAGCCCCTGCCCCGCGGCGACCGGGTGGCCATCGTCAGCAACTCCGGCGGCGTGGCCACCATCTGCGCGGATGCCTGCGAATCCCACGGCATGCGGATCGCCGGCCCCGGGGTGGTGGACCTCCATGCCATGGCCACGGCGGAGCACTACGAACGGGCCTGCCGGGAGGCCCTGGAGCATCCCGAAGTGGACGCCCTCATCGCCTCCTTCGCCTGCCTGGGGGACTGCGACCCGGCCCTGGTGGCCCGGGCCATCCGGCGGGCCGCCGTGCGGGCCGAGCAGACCACGGGCATCCCCAAGCCCACCCTGCTTTCCCTCATGGGCGTGAGCGGGGCCATCCCCGTGGGATCGGCCGCCCTGGGCGAGGGGGGCGCCATGCACCGCACCTTCCCCTCCTACCGCTTCCCGGAGTCGGCGGCCCTGGCCCTGTCCAAGGTGGTCCAGTACGCCCACTTCCGCCGGCAGCCCCCGGGCCGCTTCCAGGGCTTCGCGGACATCAACGCCGGCGAGGCCCGGCGGCGCGTGGAGCAGCTGGTGGAGAAGCTGCCCGATTCCGCCCAGGCGATCCTCTCCGTGACCCAGGCCCGGGAGCTCATGGGGCTCTTCGGCGTCCCCGTCACGAACCTCCCGGAACCCGCCGATCGGCGGGGCCCCAGGGTGGGGCTCAACCTCTCCACAGACCCCGACTTCGGGCCCATCTGGCGGTTCCACCGCCAGGGCATCGGGTCCATCCTCCGCATCACCCCGCTCACGGACCTGGACATCGCCGATGTCCTCGAGCGGATGCACCTGCCGCCCGGCAACGGCCTGGGCGAAACGCTGGGCCGTCTGACCCAGCTCGTGGAGGAACTGCCCTGGCTCCACACCCTGGAGGCCCAGGTCGCTGTTCATGGCGAGACCGGCGCCCTCAGCCCCCTGCCCCTGCAGCCGGACCTGCGCCTGACCTTCACCCAGGTCGGCTTCCGCAAGCCCTGAACCCCGAGCCTGAACCCACGCCCGAACCCCGAGGAGGACCGCCATGCTCGTGAAGGAGATGATGCGCCGGCCGGTGACGGTGGTCTCCGCGGAGGCCACCATCGGGGAGGCCTACCAGCTGCTCCAGGACCGCGGCTTCCGCCACCTGCCGGTGGTGGACCGGGGACGCCTGGTGGGCGTCCTCACGGACCGTGACCTCCGCCTGGCCACCAGCAGCCTCTGCCAGAATCCCCGCCCCGCCGGGGATCCCGTCTCCGCCGTCATGAGCAGCCCGCCCCTGACGGCGGATCCCCTGGATCCCGTGGAGGACGCCGCGCGAATCATGAGGGAGCACAAGATCGGCTGCCTGCCCGTGGTGGACGGCGGTGAGCTGGTGGGCATCCTCACGGGCATGGACCTGCTGGACGCCCTGATGATCCTCACCGGGGTGACCAAGCCCTCCTCCCGGCTGGAAGTGGCCCTCGCGGACCGGCCCGGCGAGCTGGCGCGGCTCACGGCCTTCCTCGCGGAGCGCCACGTCAACATCCGCTCCATCCTCACCTACCCCTCGCCCGAGGCTGTCCGCACCGTGCTTCGGGTGGATTCCAACCAGATCCGCCCCCTGGCGGACGAGCTCCGGCGGGCGCAGTTCGAGGTCCTGTGGCCCATCCAGAAGCCATGGCAGCACTGATCTACCGCCCGGAGTACGCCGGGTACGACTTCGGGCCGGAGCATCCCTTCACGCCGGCGCGGCTCGCCATGCTCCTGGACCTGATCCACACCCTGGGCCACGCCACCTCGCCCATCGCGGCGCCCGCGGCCACCCGGGAGGAGATCCTCGCGGTCCACGATGAGGCCTACGTGGCCATGGTCGAGGCCCTGGACCGCGGCGAGTCCAGGCCCGAGGCGGAGCAGTTCGGGCTGGGGACGCCGGACAACCCCATCTTCCCGGGCATGGACCTCGCGGCCCGCTGGCAGGTGGGGGGCACCCTCCACGGGGCGCGGCTCCTGATGGAGGGAGCCGAGACCCGGGTGCTCCAGCTGGGTGGAGGCTTGCACCACGCCCAGAAGAACCGGGCGGCGGGGTTCTGCATGTACAACGACCTGGCCGTGGCCATCCGGGCCATGGTGCGCCACGGCTGGCGCGTGGCCTACCTCGACATCGACCTCCACCACGGCGATGGGGTCCAGAGCCTCTTCTACGACAGCGACCAGGTGCTGACCATCAGCCTGCACGAGACGGGGCACTACCTCTATCCCGGCACCGGCCACATCCAGGAGCTGGGCGCCGGCACCGCGCGGGGGCTCAGCGTCAACATCCCCCTGGAGCCCTTCACGGAATCCGAGAGCTACCTCGAGGCCTTTGACGCCGTGGTACCCCGGGCCCTGGAGTGGTTCTCGCCCCACGTCCTGGTGGTGCAGGCCGGCGCGGATGCCCACTTCGCCGATCCCCTGGGGGACCTGGCCCTGACCACCCAGACCTTCCAGGCCCTCTACCGCCGGATTCTCGACCTGGCCGCCGACCGCACCCAGGGCCGGGCGCTCTTCACCCTGGGCGGCGGCTACGAGGCCCAGGTCGTGGCCCGCGTCTGGACGATCCTCTACCTCACGCTGATGGACCTTCCCATCCCGGAACAGCTTCCCGATGCGTGGCTGGACCGCTGGCGCGAGCTGCTGGGGCCGGAAGTCGGACGGACCCTGCACGATCCCGTGCCGGCCTATCCGGAGCTCCCCGGCCGCGAGGAGCGCAACCGGCGCAACGGCGACGTGGTCGCGCGGCTGATGGACTCGCTCTTCCGCTACTGGATGTAGCGGCAGGAAACGCCGCAGGCCCCGGGGTTTTCCTTCCGGTATCCTCGAAGCATGATCGGACGCCTGCGCGGGGAACTCATCCAGAAGCTGCCGAACCTGGCCCTCGTCGAGTGCGGGGGCGTGGGCTACGCGGCAGCCATCAGCCTCTCCACCTACGGCCTGCTGCCGGAGGCGGGCGCCCAGGTGCTGCTGCACACGGAACTGCTGGTGCGCGAGAACGAAATCGCCCTGCTGGGCTTCTCCTCCACCCAGGAGCGAGAGCTCTACCGGCTGCTGGTGAAGGTGGACGGCGTGGGGCCCAAGCTGGCTCTGGCGGCCCTGGGCGCCCTCAGCCCCGAGGACCTGGTGCGGGCCATCCGGGGCCGCGACGTGAAGGCTCTCACGCGCATCCCCGGCGTGGGGAAGAAGACCGCCGAGAAGATGTGCTTCGAGCTGTCGGAGAAGCTGGGCGGCCTGTCGGGCCTGGACGGCCTGGCGGGCGGGCCCGCGGGCGACCCCTGGGAGGAGAACCTGCGCTCCGCCCTGACGAATCTTGGCTTCAAGGAGGACGTGGTGCTGCCGGTGGTGGCGGACCTCCGCGCCTCGAAGCCGCCCCTGGCGGAGGCCATCCGCCATGCTTTGAAGGCCCTGCAGCGATGAGCACGCGAATCCTCTCCACCTCCCCCCTCGTCGGTCCCGCTCTGGCCGAGCTCGGCGCCCGCTTCCCCGACCTCCGCCTGGCGGCCTTCCGCTCGCCGGAATGGAATGCCGCCCTGCCTGAGGCCGAGGCCCTGGTGGTGATGCTCTCCGAGCCCGTCACCGAGGCGGATCTCGACGCCGCGCCGAAGCTGAAGGCCATCGGGACCTACTCCGTGGGCGTGAACCACCTGCCCGTGAAGGCCTGCCAGGCCCGCGGCATCGCCGTGGTGAACACGCCTGGCGTTCTGACGGACGCCACCGCCGACATAGCCCTGGCCCTGCTCATGGCCGTGACCCGCCGCGTGGCGGAAGGCGAGGCGCTCGTGCGGTCCGGCGCGTGGAAGGGCTGGGCCCCCGACCAGCTTCTGGGCCTGGGTCTCTCGGGCAAGGGCTGCGGCATCCTCGGCAGCGGCCCCATCGGCCAGGCCTTCGCCCGCCGTGCCCAGGCCCTGGGCATGACCCCCCTCTTCTGGGACCGCGAGGGTCGGGGCGGCGAGGTGGATTTCGGCGCCGGCAAGGCCGCGCGCCTGCCTTTGACGGACCTGCTCCCGAAGAGCCTCGTGCTGTCCCTCCACTGCCCGCTGACGGACCAGACCCGCGGCATGCTGGACCGCGCCGCGCTGGAGAAGCTGCCCCAGGGCGCGGTGATCATCAACACCGCGCGCGGCGGCATCATGGATGAGAACGCCGTCATCGATCTGCTGGAATCGGGCCGCCTCGGCGGGGCGGGCCTGGACGTCTACGAAGGTGAACCGCGCCTCAATCCGCGCTGGCTGAAGGCGCCCCGCGTCGTGCTGCTGCCCCACCTCGGTTCCGCCACGGTCGAGACCCGCGGCGCCATGGCGCAGCTGCTTTGCGACGGACTCGCGGCGGCGCTGGCTCCATCGCGGTGATACCCTGGACTCCCTCACGAGGCATCCCATGGCACGCCCCTGGATCAAGCTGCTCGACCCGGACCTGACGGCCATCAAGACCGCGGCGGGAACGTCTTTTGCCGACCGCCTCAAGCTGGCTCGCGCCCTCAACGGCCGCGCCCGGCACTCGGAGGCCCAGGAGATCCTGGACCAGCTTCTGGTCGAGGACCGCTCCCACGCGGAGGCCTGGTTCGAACGCCTGCTCTGCTTCAGCGACACCGCCGAAGAGGAAGAGGGCCAGGAGCTGCTGGCCCAGCTCGAGTCCCTCCGGGATGAGCACCCCGAGTCCGGCGGGCACCTGCGCAACCTGGGCTACCTGCGCCTTCTCCTCCAGGACATCGACGGGGCTGAACTCGCCCTCCACCAGGCTCTCGCCCTCGACGGACAGGATCCCAAGGCCCTCGAGCTCGGGGGCCTGGTGCACCTGCATCGCGGTCAGGCGGCGGAAGCCAAAGCCTGGCTGCTGAAGTCCCTCAGCCTGAGGCCCACGGACCCACGCACCCTTCGCCTGCTCGCCATCGCCATGGACCAGCTCTCCGACTGGAGCGGCGCCGAGGCGCAACTGGTGGCCGCGCTCCAGACGGACGGGTCCTACTACTGGGGCTGGCACGCCCTCGGCGAGATGCTGCTGAAGCGCGGCGAGCTCGCGGAAGGCCTGCGCTGCATCCAGCGGGCCCGCAGCCTGCACGTGTGTGATCCCGCCAGCTACTTCATCCTCGCGGAGATCTTCAGCGAGCAGGGGCATCTGGAGCTCGCCCAGGGCCAGCTCCACACGCTGATGCTCCTCGCCCCCCCCGCGCCGGTGCTGGCGGAGGCCCAGGCCCTTCTGGGCGAGCTGAAGCGCGACATGGGGGACCGCGAAGGCGCCGTCTCCTACTTCAGCCTCGCCACAGAGACCGACCCGGAAGCCGCGAACCCC
Organism: Geothrix alkalitolerans; assembly: GCF_022808885.1. Lineage (NCBI taxonomy): Bacteria > Pseudomonadati > Acidobacteriota > Holophagae > Holophagales > Holophagaceae > Geothrix > Geothrix alkalitolerans. The sequence goes on from NZ_JAKZLE010000002.1 coordinate 691,347, forward strand.
TGGGCCGCCCTGGGCGACATGGCCCGCGAGGAATCCCGCTGGGAGGACGCGCTCCGCTGCTACCGCGAGGCCATGATGCGGGAGCCCGATGCGGCGGATCTCCAGGTCCAGCTGGGCTACGCCCTCGTCGAGACCCGGCAGGGGCCTGCCGCCGAGCAGGCGTTCCTGAAGGCCCTGGAGACGGATCCCGGCGAGTACAGCGCCTACCTCGGCCTGTCCGAGGTCTACCGTTTCGCCAACCGCCCCGAAGACCAGATGGGCATGGTGGACCAGGCCATGGCCCTCGCCCCCGATGACTCGGATGTGTGGAACGCACGGGGCGTGGCCCTGGAAGTCGCGGGGCGCCTGACAGAGGCCACAGAGGCCTATGAGAAGGCCCTGACCCTGGAGCCCAGTCACCGCAAGGCAGCCAACAACCTCGGCTTCGTGCTGGAGAAGCGCATGGACCAGGGCGAGCCCGAGCTGCGGCATCGCGCCCTCGAAGCCTGGAAGCAGCGGCTGCTCATCTGCCGGGACGCGGGCCAGAGCATGAAGATGGCCACCGAGCATCTCACCAAGCTGGGGGTGGGCGAAGAGACCCTCCGCGAGTGGCTGCGACCCGAGTTCCTCGCCGCCGAGCTGGAAAGCTGACACACCGAAGTCACCCCAGCATTACCAGATAGTTACAAACCGACGGGGCGCGTCTGTGGAAAAGCCTGTGGATTGATCCTTCCCGGGAGGGCTAAACCCTGTTCCTGGATGGACTTCGAGGGTGTTTTAATGTCGATTTGTATCTATTCAAACCGAATTAAATCAATTCTTAAATTAAATACGCCTGAAGGATCTGTCGGACAATTCCGATCCGGGGTTTTCCACAATTTACGCTTTCTTTCGCATTGACAGGTCGATCGCCCTTGCGGGGCATGGACTGGAGGGCGAAATGGGTGTTCACCACCCATTCCGTCACACCGGTTGCTCAGACCAGGGCCTCGGCCTCCCGAAGCTGGACGCTCACCAGCCGCGAGCAGCCCGCCTCTTCCATGGTGACGCCGTAGAGCGTGTCCGCCGCCACCATGGTGGGCTTCTGGTGGGTGATGACGATGAACTGGGTGTCGACCTTCATCTTCTGGACCATGGCGGCGAAGCGGCCCACGTTCGCTTCGTCCAGCGGGGCGTCCACTTCGTCCAGCACGCAGAAGGGGCTGGGCTTGAAGTGGAAGATGGCGAAGAGAAGCGAGATGGCCGTCAGCGCCTTCTCGCCGCCGCTCAGCAGGGTCAGGGCCTTGGCGCTCTTGCCCGGGGGCTGGGCGGTGATCTCGATGCCGCACTCCAGCAGGTTCTTGGGGTCCTCCAGGCTCAGCTGGGCCTGGCCGCCGCCGAAGGCCTCCCGGAACACCTCCTGGAACCGCGTGTTCACGAAGTCGAAGGCTTCCCGGAAGCGCTCCTCGCTGGTGGCGTTGATCTCCTGGATGGTGGACTCCAGGTTCCCGATGGCCGCGGTGACGTCGGCCCGCTGCTCGTTCATGAAGGCCAGGCGAGTCTCTGCCTCCTCCAGTTCCTGGATGGCCAGGGGATTCACGCCGCCCAGATCCATGCGCCGCCCCTGGAGCTCGTTGAGCCGGGTCTGGTGCACCAGCCCGCCCTCGGCCCAGGCCTCCCGCTCGGCCTCGGTGATGCCGGCCAGGAAGGCGGGGATCTCCAGCCCCAGCGCCAGCTCGACCTCCTTGGCCAGCGCCTCCTGGCTGCCCTGCACCTGGGCCCCATGGATGAGCACTTCCTGGTGCTGGGCGCGGGCATTCTCCAGGGCCTCCTGAAGCTCGCGGGCCGCCCGCTCCTGCACCCGGAGGGTCTCCTGGTCCAGCTCGAGGTGGGGCTGCGCCTCCTGGGCCAGGGCCTGCACCTCCTCCCGGTCCCTCAGCAGCCCCTGGGATTCTGCTTCCAGCTCAGCGAGGCGCTGGACGCAGGCTTCCATGCGGCTGCCCTGCTCGGAGGCCTCCACCTCCAGGCGCTGCCGTTCCGCCTCCAGATCGAAGCGGCCCCGCTGGGCCAGCTGAAGGTGCCGCTCGTGGCCGTCCCGCTCCGCCCAGACCGCGTCCCGGGCGCGCGCAACCTCACCGCGCTGGTCCCGGCGTTCATCCAGCCGATGCCGCGCCTCGCGGACCAGATCCTCGGCCTGGCGGATGGCCTCTTCCAGGGCCGTGTCGTTGGCCTCCTCCGGGTGGGCTTCCAGGTCCCGGAGCTGGCCCTGAAGCCCTTTGATCTCGGTTTCGATCTGTTCCCACAGGGCGTCCGCGCGCTCGCTGGCCGCCCGGATCTCCGACAGCTGGTTCAGCAGCGAGGTCCGTTGCGCCTTCAGGGTGTCCGCCCGCCGCCGGAGGGCCCGCAGGTCCTCGTCGATCTCGACGGATCGCTCCCGGGCGGCTCGGCTGTCGTCGCCGCCCTTGCCCCGCCGGGTCTCCAGATCCTCGATGCGATCCAACAAGGCCTCGCGGGTGGCCTTGGCCTCCTCCTGCTCCGCCCGCAGCTTCAGGGGAGAAGCGGCGGGGGCAGACACGCCGAGCTGCACGGGACCGAAGGGCAGGCGAACGAAGGCGGGCGAGACGAAGGCCAGGTCCGGATGGGCCACCGCCAGGGCGGGCAGGTCCGCGTCGGCGCATCGGAAGGCCCGGCCCAGCAAGGCGCCAAGCGGACGGTTCGCCCCCGTCCACCTGAGGTGGTCCCGCAGGGCCTCGCAACTCTCTGGGACAGGCGGCAGGTCCCCCTTGTCTTCCAGGGCCAGCAGCAGGTGGCCCGGAGCCTCGGCGGCGCGGCCCGCCAGGGACGCCTCGACGGCCAGGACCTGGAGCCAGTTGCCCAGGAGCCGTTCCAGATCCGGCCGCAGGGCCTCGTCCACCGTGAGCAGGTCCACCAGCGTCTGAGGGCGGACGCCCTGTTCCCGCAGCCAGGCGAGTCCCTTCTGCAATTCCGCCTCGCCGAAGCTCTTGGCCAGCAGGTCAGAGATCTGGCGCAGGCGCCGTTCGGCGGCGTCCAGCTCCGCCTCGGCCCGATGGTGATCCTGGGCCAGGACGCGCTGGGCCTCCTCCAGCTGCTCGGCCCGGCGGCGCTGATCCAGCGAGGCTTCCTCGGCCTGCTCGAGCTGGGACAGCAGCCCCTCCAGCGCCCGTTCCACCTGACTCGACTCGGCCTCGAGGCTTTCCAGACGCGGCGCGCGAACGGATTCCTCGTGGTTGAGCGTGTCCAGGCGACCCTCCAGCTGGGCGATCTGTGTCTGGAGTCCCAGCCGCTCTTTCTGGCGGGCCAGGGCTTCCTTCTGGGAGTCGGCCTTCCGCTCCCGGTGGCCATGAAGCTCCGCCTCCGCGTGGCGGAGGGCGCCCTGGGCGAGGGCCACGGCCTCCTCGGCCTTGGCCAGCTCCGCCTCCTGAAGGGCGAGGCGCTCGCCGGCCTCCTTCAGCTGGGCTTCCAGCGCGGTGAAGGAATCGCCGGATTCCGCCAGCCGCGCCACCAGCATCTGGATGTGCTCTTCCAGGCGGGCCCGCTGGTCCCGCGCCTCGGTCCTCCGGTCCTCCTGGAAGCTGCGCTCCTGGTCCGCCAGTTGGAGACGCTGATCCAGGCCGAGGATGGCACTCGCCCGCTTGGCCTGGGCCTGCTGCCGCTCGTCCACGGACAAGCGCAGGGCCTCCACTTCGGAGGCCTTCTCGGAGACCTGCGCCGTGAGCTCGGCCACCCGCCGCTCGACCTCGTCCAGGTGGTCCAGGATCCGCTGCTTGGCCTCCTCCAGCTCCACAGCTTTCCCGGCCAGCAGCACCCGCTGCGTGGCCTTGATCTCCGCGTCCAGTTCCTTCGCCTTCCGGGCGCGGGCCGCCTGGCGGCGGAGCGAATCCATCTGCTTGGTCAGCTCGTAGAGGATGTCGTCCAGCCGCTGGAGGTTGCCGCGGGTCTCGTCCAGCCGCTTTTCCGCGTCGGCCCGGCGCAGCTTGTAGCGCGTGATGCCGGCGGCCTCCTCCAGCAGCAGGCGCCGGTCCTTGGGCTTGCTGCTGAGAATCAGGTCGATCTGGCCCTGCTGGATGAAGCTGTAGGCCCGGGTGCCCATGCCCGTGTCCAGCAGCAGATCCTGCACGTCCTTGAGCCGCGCCTCCCGGCCGTTGATGCGGTATTCGCTGCCGGTGTCCCGGTAGAGGCGGCGCGAGATGGTCACCTCCCGTGTGGAGCCCGGCAGGGCGGGGTCGGGCATCTCCAGGGCCAGCTTCACCTCCGCCAGGCCCGTGGGCCGGCGCTGGGCCGTGCCCGCGAAGATCACGTCGGCCATCTCCGCGCCGCGCAGCATCGAGGCCCGCTGTTCGCCCAGCACCCAGGCCAGGCTGTCGGAGATGTTCGATTTGCCGCAGCCGTTGGGCCCCACGACCGCGGTCATGCCTCCTGGGAAACTGAGCTTCTGGGCGTCTGCGAAGGACTTGAAGCCATGGAGTTCAAGGGAGATCAGGCGCACGCGGTCAGCGCTCCAGGGAAAAGGGTGGGGAACATCTGCCTCCATCATTCCATATCAGACGTGCTGTCCGTCCCTTGGGAATCCGGAGCAGGCCCGTTAGACTCGATTCCTTCCCCTGTCCTGTCAGGAGCCGTCTGTGCATCCCCTCCGTTTTCTCCTGTGCGACCCGGCCACGGACGCCCGGTCGGGAGCGCCGTGCCCGAAACGCAGGGCCGGAAACGCGGGAGCAAGGCCATGAGGTTGCCCTTCCTCCAGGCCCCTGCGGCGACCCTGGTGTGGCTGGAAGCCCATCGGATCCACGCCGGCATCCACCGGCGCGCTCTTTCGGGCGCCCCCACGGAGGATCAGCTGGCCCAGGCCCTGTCCTCCCTGCCCCAGGGCCCCACCCGCTGGGTGCTGGACGACCTCTGGACCCCATCGGTCCTGATGAGGGACCTGGCCGAGCTGCCCAAGGGCGCCGAGGCCCAGGAGGCCTTCTTCCGGTGGCGGTTCAACCAGACCCTCGCCCTGGAAGAGCCCCACTTCGTCCAGGCCCTGGAGATCGAGCCGGGCATCTGGCTGGCCTCGGGGATCCGCGAGGAATTCCGGGAGACCCTCCTCCAGCTGGGCCTCCGCCTCGACCGGACCTTGCACGGGCTCACGCCTCGCTGGCTGCACCTCTACAACCTGCTGGCCCCGTCGCTGGAGCTCCCGGGCATGCTCCTCTCCCTGAGCCCCGCCGGCCAGGGCCGCTACGCCGGCACCCTGGTGGCCTGGGGACGCACCCTCTGCCTGCTCCGCCAGTGGACGGAACCCCTGGATCCCCAGACCTGGAACGAAGAGCGCATCACCCCCAGCGCCGCCTTCCTCCAGCGAGAATCCCGGACACCGCAGAGCCTGGCGATCTGGGGCGCTCCGGCCTGGCCTGACACGGGCCTTCCCACGCGCATCCTGGATGACCGGTTCGCCTTGGTGGAGACGCCCTGATGGCCGTTCCCGTCCTCCACCTCAACCTGGCGCCCCGGCCAACCCTGTGGCGGCAGCATCATCGCGTCCTAGGCTGGGCCGCCCTGGGCCTCGGCGGCGCGTTCCTCCTTGGCTCACTGGGGCTCACCTGGCGGGTCTACCACCAGGCCAGCCGCGCGGGCCGCGACGCCGTGAGCCTGACCGAGGAGACCCGGCGGGCGGCGCGTTCCGAAGCCCAGATCCAGGCGGCCCTCCAGGGCATGGACGCCACCCGCGAGCAGGCCCGGTGGAAGCTGGCCGAACGCATCCTCCAGGAGCGGAGCCTGCCCTGGTCACGCGTCACCGCGGAACTGGAGCAGTGCATGGCCCCGGGCATGCGGCTGAAGAGCCTTCAGCGGACCCGGGGCAACGGCCAGCAGGTGGTGATGAAGCTCAAGGCCGAGGCCCAGAGCCGCGTGGCGGAGGCCGCGTTCGTGGATGCGCTCAGGACGGCTCCCGTCTTCTCCGAGGTGATCCTGGAGCGCGAATCCGAGCGGCAGGGTGGCGGCTGGGACTTCGAGCTGAGCGTCCCCGCTGCGGCCGTGCCCCCACCCTTCGAGCTTCGCCCCGTGAAGACCGGCCCCGCGGCCACCGCCCCGGCCGCCTCGCCCAAGCCGGCAGCCCCGCACAAACCGGCAGCCGCCGCGCCACGCCCGGCGCCCACGCCTGCGGCGCCGGAGGCCGCACGCCTCACGCCCCCGCCGATCGCGCCGGCCACGCCCCTGGCGCCGGGTGACAAGGCCGGAGCGCAGACTCGCCCCATGCCGGCGCCAACCGACGATGAGGAATCCCGTCCGCGCCGAGGCTCGCGCCTGTCGAGGAGGCCCCCCCGATGAACAGCCCCCTCCGCGCAAGCCGCCTTCGTATGGGGCTGGGCATCCTGGGGCTGGCCCTGGGCCTCGGCGTGGCGATCTTCCTGCTCCCGGACGCCTCCCAGCAGCGGTCCCAGAAGCTCAAGGCCAAGCAGGAGGCCGAGCGCAACCGGAACCAGCAGGTGCAGCAGCTCCAGGAACTCCAGCAACTGGCCGACCGGATCCGCCGGGGACAGGAGACCCTCGAGAACCTGGAGGCCCGCCTGCCGCGCGGTTCCGCTGGCGAGCTCCAGTGGAACCTCAGCAAGACCCTGCACGAACTGGCCAAGAAGCATGAGCTGCGCCTCCAGATGGTGAAGTACGGTCTGCCCAGCCGGGAGGGGGCTCGCGGATCGGACCTGGAGGCGGTGGATGTGGAATTCGTCGCCGTCGGCATCTACGCCAACCACAAAGCCTTCATGCTCGACCTCGAGGGGTCCGGGCTTCCCTTCGCCGTGAGGGACGGCCGCCTGGAGGAAAGCCCCGAAGGCGCCCGCATCGACATCGTGCTGCGGGCGTTCCGCAAGGCCGGCGCCTCGGATCGCGAGGAGGAGGCATGACCACCCCGGCCCGCGCCTTCGACTTCCAGGCCATGATCCAGGAGCTCCGGGCCAACCGCCGGACCCAGGCCGCCCTCGTGGCTTTCGCCCTGGTCCTCGCCTTCGCCCTCTACACCATCCTCGCCCCCGAGGCCCCGCGGACCCGGCGCGCGACGCCCGCGGGAACGGGCCCGAACCTGGACCCGCGCCAGTTGGCGGGGCTGAGGAAACTCCCGGACCTGGCCGCCCTCGACCGGGCGGGGGAACTTCCTCCCGGGGCCAAGGTGCAAAGGGATCTCTTCCTTTTCGAGGCCCCCCCGCCCCCGCCCAAGCCCGTCAAGCCGCCCCCGCCCCCGCCGCCTCCCACGCCCGAGGAGCTGGAGCGCCAGCGGCTGGCCCTGGAGAAGGCCGCGGAGTTCGCCGGCAGGCCTCAGAACCTCCGCTACCTCGGCTTCTTCAAGGGCAACCCCGCCGGCCTGGTGGGCGCCTTCATGAAGGGCGAGGAACCCGTGACCCTGGTCCAGGGAACCCTCGTCGGGGACCGCTGGAAGCTCGTCTCCATCCTCGAGACCCGGGCGGAATTCCAGAACACCAAGTATCCAGACCTGCGGATGGTCCTGGAGGCCCGTGACGCCTCCGGCGGCGCACCCGTCAATCAATTCTGATCCGAAGGATGCCACCGATGCCGCTCTCCTCCTTCGCACCCGCCCGCAAGATCATCGCCGCCGCGGCGATGCTGCTCCTGGTCCTCGGCTGCAGCCTCCACAAGGCCAACCAGGCCTATGACGAAGGCCGCTACGACGATGCCGTGGCCTCCTACCGCGAGGTGCTGCGCCGGGACCCCTCGAACACCAAGGCCCGAATCGGCATCAAGCGGGCCTCCCAGCGGGCGGCGGAAGGGCACATCGCGCTCGCCCGCCAGGCGGAGCAGCGGGGCCTGACCGACACCGTGCTGGCAGAAGTCAAGAAGGCGCTGGTGCTGGACCCCGACAACCAGATCGCCCAGGACTGGCTGATCCGGCTGGAGCAGAAGGCCGCCCAGGACAGGGCCGAGGCTGATGCCGCCGATGACCTCGAGCTTCTGAAGGCCAAGGCCGACACCGTGAACGCCGTGCAGCTGAACCCGCGATCCCTGGAAGGCCTCGATCTCAACTTCAGCCGCCGGACCAGCCTGCGCGAGATCTTCGCCACCCTCAGCCGCGCCTCGGGCGTGAACATCATCGCCCACTCGTCCTTCCAGGATCAGAACATCTCCATCGACCTGCGGGGCCTGCCCTTCCAGCGCATCCTGGACACCCTGATGCTGCAGAACGACCTGTTCTACAAGGTGATCGACAAGAACACCATCATGGTCTTCAAGTCCACCCCGCAGAACCGCGACCTGTACGAGAACCAGCTCCTCAAGACCTACTACCTGTCCAACGCCGACCCCACGGAGCTGCGCTCGACCCTCACCACGCTCAACCCCCAGCTCCGGGTGTTCACCGACAAGCGCATCAACGCCATCATCGTGAAGGCCAAGCCCCTGGAGCTGGCCGTCGTGGACCAGGTGATCCGCAGCCTGGACAAGGCCAAGGCCGAGGTCATGGTCTACATGGAGCTGATGGAAGTCACGGAGAACAGCCTGGAGCAGGTGGGCCTGCTCCCGGTGATCAACGCCTCCGACACCTCCGGAACCTTCCGCATGGGCGCCACCACGGTGAACAACACCTCGGGCATGAACACCAACTCCGGATTCACCAAGATCCACACCGCCGACATCCGCGTGCTCTTCCCGAACCTGGCCCTGGACTTCCTGAAGGGCAACGGCGACGCCCGCCTGGTGGCGAGTCCGAACGTCCGGGTGCTCTCGGGCGAGACCGGCGAGGTGAACATCGGCGAGAAGATCTCCACCACCCAGAGCCAGCTGTCCCTGCCCACCACGGGCACCACCAGCAGCGCCTCCGCCTCCTCGCTCCTGGGCGGCGTGGGCCAGACGTCGTTCTCCTACGAGGACGTGGGCGTGAAGATCAAGGTGGAGCCCCGCGTCCACCACAACGGTGAGATCACCCTCAAGATCAACAGCCTCGTCACCACGCTGAAATCCGGCTCCACGCCGGGCCGGCCGGACCTCGGGAAGCGGGAGATCATCACCTCCGCCCGACTGCGCGACGGCGAGACCGCCATCTTCGGGGGCCTGCTGAAGGACGAGGAGCAGAAGAGCCTCCAGGGCATCTGGGGCCTCGCCGACATCCCCCTCATCGGCCGCCTGACCGGGAACACCCGCAACAGCAAGGCGAAGACCGACGTGATCCTCACCATCCGGGCCGTGCTGGTGCGGAAGCCGGTGCTCACAGAGCAGGATCTCGCCGCGTTCAACCCCGATGACGCCGCGTCCAAGACGAGTCTGTTCGCCCCCAGACCCACCAAGCCCGCCCCGGCTGGAGCCGCGGCTCCTGCACCTGCCCAGCCTGCCCCCGCGCAGCCCGGTTCCACCGCCGCGCCCGCAGCGCCTGTGCCGGTCCCCCCCGCGCCTTCCACCGCGATCCAGGAGAAGAAGCCCGACGTCCCCCCGGCCGACCAGGCCGCTCCCGCCGCCTCGGACCTGGTGATCTTCATGACGCCGGTGGCCTCCGAGATCAAGGTCGGGGAGCGCGTCCAGATCGGCCTCACGGTCAGCGGCGGCAAGGGCCTCAGCTCGGGCCAGGTGGAGCTCCGCCTGCCCGCGGGCCTGAAGCTCGGCTCGGTGTCCCCTGGTGATTTCATCACCACGGAAGGCGGCAGCCTGGAACAGGTCCCGGGGAAGGACGGCACGCTCAAGCTCGTCTTCAAGCGCAACAGCCCAGAGGTGGACAGCGGGCAGCTCGCCACCCTCGAGCTGACGGGTCTCACCCCCGGGAACGCACCCGTGCTCATTCAGAGCGGCCAGTTCCTGGCGGGCACCAACCCCATCTCCGGGCGCTGGTCCAACGCCCTCGTGACGGTGCAGTGAGCCGCCAGGGGGGATTCACCCTGCTGGAGCTGGTGGTCACCGCCACCGTGCTGCTGATCCTCGCCTCTGTGACCGTTCCGCTGGCCCGCAACGGCCTCAAGCGCGAGAAGGAACTGGAATTGCACAGGGACCTCCGGGAGATGCGGCTGGCCATCGACGAGTACAAGAAGCAGGCGGACCAGCAGAAGATCAAGGCCCCGCCGGCGGAAGCCAACGGCTACCCGGAGAGCCTGGAAGTCCTGGTGGAAGGCGTCCCAGCGGCCGGCTCCCTCAGCCGCAAGGTGCGGTTCCTCCGCCGCATCCCCGTGGACCCCTTCACGGGGAAGGCGGAATGGGGCCTCCGGAACACCAACGACGACGCCAACAGCTCCAGCTGGGGCGGCGGTCACGTCTACGACGTCTACAGCCTCGCCCCGGGGACCGGCATGAACGGCATCCCGTATCGCGAGTGGTAGAGGCTCTGCCGAGAATCACTGTTGCCTCGAAGCGTGGACCGCGCTAGGCTTGGTGTTCGGCACATCCGGAACCCGCGGGCCCCGGATCGTTCTTTCAAGCGGATATGGCGGAATTGGTAGACGCGCTAGTTTCAGGTACTAGTGTTCACAAGACGTGGGGGTTCGAGTCCCTCTATCCGCACCACCATTCGACGCGCGCCCCTAAGGGGCGTGTGGAGAATAGGGCCGAACGCGACCGAAGGGCGCGTTGCGGTCCGCAGGCGGCGCGAAAGCGACGCCAAGGACGGCGGCCAGCGGCCGCCGCCACGATGAAGCCCAATCCACCTGGGCCTTCGTTTTGACAAAGGCATCTGGCCTCCTCCAGATTCGACCCACCTTCGGTACGGGACTGAAGGTTTCGCCGCAGGCGATATCGTCAACGTGCAGCGTTGACGCCAGGGTGACGGGCGATCCCCCGAAAAGGAGCCGACATGGCCCTGAACGTGGAACAGAAGAAGATCATCATCGACGACTACAAGCAGCACGAGTCGGACACCGGTTCGCCCGAAGTGCAGGTTGCGATCCTGACCAAGCGGATCAACGATCTGACCGAGCACTTCAAGACCCACACCAAGGACTACCACAGCCGCCGCGGCCTCATGATCATGGTCGGCCAGCGCCGCCGCCTGCTCGACTACCTCAAGAAGAAGAGCAAAGAGCGCTACGCCACGCTGATCGACCGCCTCGGCCTCCGTCGGTAGGAAGCCATCCTTTCCCAAAACGCCCGCGCAAGCGGGCGTTTTGCTATGTTCAGAGGATGGACCTGAAGCCCCTGCCCCGGCCCGAGCACCCGGATCCCTACACGGTCACCGGCCGCCGCTTCGTCTATGACTCGCCCTGGATCCGGATCCGCGAGGACCGCTTCCGCCACCGCCGGGGCGCCGAGGGGCGCTACGCCGTCTGCGGGTTCCATCGCACTGCTTGCGGCGTGCTGGCCCTGGACGATCAGGACCGCGTGGTGCTCGTGGGCCAGTGGCGCTATCCGCTGGAGGCCTATTCCTGGGAGATCCCCGAGGGCGGCGGCGACATCTCCGAGAGCCCCTTCGAGGCCATGCGACGCGAACTGGCGGAGGAGGCCGGGCTCGCGGCCCAGGTGTGGGAACCCCTGGCCTTCTTCCACACCAGCAATTCCTCTACGGAGGAGGAGGCCTTCCTCTTCCTGGCCACGGGTCTCAGTCCTGTGGAGGGCCACCACCCCGAGGACGACGAAGAGCTGATGCTCCACCGCGAGCCCTTCCAGGACTGCCTCCTGCGCGTGCTGGCCGGCGAGATCACGGACAGCCTCACGGTGGTGGCGCTGCTGGCCCTGCAGGGACGGCGAACCGGCGTGGCCGCGGCCCTGGATCCCGCGCTGGCGGAGCGCTTCTTCCAGCGGCCCCAGGAGCATCCCTCGGCCGGTCGCGCCCGCTGGCGGGAGCTGGACACGCCATGATCCTCACCCTGCACCCCGAGACGCCCCAGGTGCGCCATCTCGAGCGCATCGCGGAGCTGCTGAGGAAGGACGGTGTCATCGCGTACCCCACGGACACGCTGTTCGGGCTGGGCTGCCTGGTGTCCCACAAGAAGGCCGTGGACCGGATCCACCAGCTCAAGGGCCGCGACCCGAAGAAGCCCATGTCGATCATGTGCTCGGACATGGAGATGCTCTGCCGCTACGCCCGTCACCTGGACACGCCCACCTTCCGCATTCTCAAGCAGCTGCTGCCCGGGCCCTACACCGTGCTCCTGCCCGCCAGCCGCGAAGTGCCGCGCTACCTCCAGAACAAGCAGGTGGTGGGGCTCCGCATCCCGGACCAACCCTTCTGCCAGGCGCTGGTGGCGATGCTCGGCGAGCCCATCATCACCACCAGCGTCGCGCTGCCGGACCAGCCCATCCTGAACACGGCCTGGGAGATCGAGGAGGAGCTGGGTCACGCCCTGGACATGGTGGTGGACTGCGGCCAGCCCATGGGCATCCCCAGCACCATCCTGGACCTCAGCGGCGAGGAGCCCGTCCTCCTGCGCGAAGGCGCGGGGGCCTGGCCTATCTAGGCGATCCGGCCTTCTCCTCCGCCTTCTTGCGCAGGGCCTGATATTCCTCGTCGCTGAGGAGGCCGTCGCGCCGGAGGCCCTCGATGCGGCTGAGGGCGTCCTGCAAGTCGAAGGCGGGGTTTGCGGCTGGTACAGGCTTGGCGGCGGCGGGTGCCGGCAGGGCGGGAGGGGCGGGTGCGGGAGCGGACCCCTGAACGCGTTTGGCCCCTTCCTTCGGCGCCGCGGGGACGGCGAGCAACCGGCCCAGATCCTCGCTCCAGAGCTCGAAGCGGCCCGGGATGTAATCGGGGGCTCCGCTTTCGAGCGTGTCGTGGAAGGCGCCCAGCAGCTCGCCCGTCTTCCCGTCCACGAGCTTGAGGTCGAAGGACAGGGCGACCCGGCCCGCGGCCATGTAGTCATCCGCCTGGCCGATGGCGTCCACGATCCGCCCCACCAGGTGGACGTCGCCGCTGGCAGTCGAGACGGTCACGCTTCCCTTCAGGCCCCGGCGGAGGCCGCGGTCCAGGGCTGCGGGAAGGGCTCCTTCGACGCGGGTCAGGAAGGTCTGGTCCTTGAGGTCCCGCTTGCCCAGAACCCATGCAGGCGCCTCCCAGGATCCCAGCTGGACCGCCCTGCCCCGCAAGTCGAGGCCGGGCTTCAGCCACTGGAAGCCCAGGGCTTTCGACGGCTGGAACGCGGCTCCTGGGCCGAACCAGGCGGGATCGAGCCGCCCCGCGTCCAGACCCCCGGCCTGGGCCGAGAGAAGGGCGGGGACCAGCAACAGCAGGGCGGCGGACGGTCGCATCAGCACTCCGGCAGGTTCACCGTGAAGTCTAGCGGCATTTCGAGCACGTTCACGGCGAGGCCGCCCCGGGCGGTCTCCTTGTACTTGCTCTTCATGTCGGCGCCGGTGTCGCGCATGGTCTTGATGACCTTGTCCAGGCTCACGAAGTGGTGGCCGTCGCCATGCAGGGACATGCGGGCGGCGTTGATGGCCTTCACGCTGGCCATGGCGTTGCGCTCGATGCAGGGCACCTGCACCAGGCCGCCGATGGGATCGCAGGTGAGGCCCAGGTTGTGCTCCATGCCGATCTCCGCGGCGTTCTCCACCTGGTCCGGCGTGCCGCCCATCACCTCGGCCAGGGCCCCGGCGGCCATGGAGCAGGCCACGCCCACCTCGCCCTGGCAGCCCACCTCGGCGCCGCTGATGGAGGCGTTCTCCTTGTAGAGGGCACCGATGGCCCCGGCCGTCAGGAGGAACCGCGCCACCCCCTCGTCCGTGGCCCCGGGCACGAAGCGCCGGTAGTAGTGCAGGACGGCGGGAATGATGCCCGCGGCGCCGTTGGTCGGGGCCGTCACCACGCGGCCCCCGGCCGCGTTCTCCTCGTTCACCGCCAGGGCGTAGAGGCTCACGAAATCCAGGGCCGTGAGGGGATCCTTGAGGCCCGCCTCCGGGGATTCGGTCAGGCGGCGGTAAAGCGCCGGGGCGCGGCGGGGCACCTTCAATCCGCCGGGCAGCAATCCCTCGGTGGCGCAGCCCCGCCGCACGCAGGCCTGCATGACCGACCAGAGCTTCTGGAGGCCCGACCGGATGGCCGCCTCGGAGCGCCAGGTCCGCTCGTTCGCCAGCATGACCTGGCTGACGGGCAGGCCCTGCGTTCGGCAGTGTTCCAACAAGCCCTTGGACGTGTGGAAGGGGAAAGGTGGCTCCGGGCCGGTGGCCACCTGCGCCGGGACGCCTTCCTCCACCACGAATCCTCCGCCCACGGAGTAGTAGACCTGGGTGCGGAGCGTCCTGCCGGCCGAATCCAGGGCCGTGAAGCGCATGCCGTTCGGATGGAAGGGCAGGCTCTTGTGGAGCAGGTGCAGATGCTCCGCCTCGCGGAACGGGACGTCGCGCTTCCCGAGGAGGGCCAGCCGCCCGGAATCGCGGACCCTCGCCACCAGGCCCTCTGCGGCCTCCACATCCACGCCTTCCGGCGTCTCTCCCAGCAGGCCGAGAATCACCGCCTTGTCACTGCCGTGGCCCCTCCCCGTGGCGCCCAGGCTGCCGAACAGCTCCACCTTCACCGCCCCCGTGGCGTCCAGCAGGCCCGCGGCCTCCAGCCCGAGGATGAAGCCGCGGGCCGCCCGCATGGGCCCCACCGTGTGCGAGGAGCTGGGCCCGATGCCGATGCGGAAGAGGTCGAAGACGGACAACACCATGCCTCATTGTCCCGCGACCGGCAATCAATCGATGCGGTAATGGCAGCCGCGGCTTTCGGGGTTCTGGAGGGCGGCGTTGAGGATCAGGCGGGCGCAGAGGATGCCGCTGCGCAGCTCCAGCAGCTCCCGGCTGAGGAGTGTCTGGTGGTAGAAGCGCTCGATGCGATGGGCCAGGTAGTGCAGGTCCGACCGCGCCCGCTCCAGGCGGGCGCTGCTGCGGACGATGCCCGCGTAGTTCCACAGCGTGCTGCGGATGAGGCGCCAGTCCTGGTCGATGAGGAGGGGGTCGGTCTCCTCAGGTTCCTCCGGCATGCGCCAGCCGGCCAGCTCGCCGGGATCCGGATCCACGGTCTCCCGCAGCTCCCGCACGGCCGTATCGGCGCTGTGGAAGCCCCACACCAGGCCCTCCAGCAGGCTGGTGGAGGCCAGGCGGTTGGCGCCATGGAGCCCCGTGCAGGCCACCTCTCCGGCGGCGAAGAGGCCCGGCAGGCTGGTGCGGCCCTCCAGGTCCACCAGCACGCCGCCGCAGAAATAGTGGGCCGCGGGCACCACGGGAATGGGGTGGCGATGAGGGTTGATGTCCTCAGCCCGGCAGGCCGCCATGATCGTGGGGAAGTGCTCGTCCAGGTCCAGCTTCGCCGCCACCGGGGCCAGGTCGAGGTAGGCGCAGGGTTCCCCGCTGACCGCCATCTCCTGGAAGATCGCCCGGCTCACCACATCGCGAGGCGCCAGTTCCATCTGATCCGGCGCGTACTTGGACATGAACCGCTCGCCCTTGCGGTTGAGCAGCTGCGCCCCCTCGCCCCGGAGGGCCTCGGTCAGCAGCGTCCGCGGCTTGCCGGGGACGTAGAGGGTGGTGGGATGGAACTGGAGGTACTCGCAGTTCACGATGCGCGCGCTGGCCCGATAGGCGGCCGCCAGGCCGTCTCCCGTGGCGCCCGGCGGGTTCGTGGTGTGCAGGTAGAGGTAGCCGAGGCCGCCCGTGGCCAGGACCGTGCGGCGGGCCAGGAGGCCTTCGACCCCGCCCGTGGTGGGGTCGAAGAGGTAGGCGCCGTGGACGCGGATGGGCTCGTAGACTTGCACCGGACTGACGCAGTGGTGGGGGCTGGTGATGAGGTCCACCAGACAGAGCCCCTCCCGCAGGCGGATGTTCGGGTGCTTCCGGACGGCCTCGCTGAGCGCCGTCTGGATGGCCAGCCCGGTGGCGTCCTTGGCGTGGTAGATGCGCCGGGCGCTGTGGGCTGCCTCGGCCGTGGGATCGGGAGTCCCGCCGATCCCGAGGTCGAAGGGCACGCCCAGCCGCTCCCAGAGGAAGCTCCGGCAGAGTTTCGGACCCTCCTCGGCCAGCTGGCGCACGGCCTCGGGCCGGCAGAGGCCCGCGCCCGCGGCCTCGATATCCGCGGCCAGCAGGTCCGCGGAGTCGCCTTCCTCCGGCGGCGGCTGGCCGATGATGCCGCCCTGGGCCCAGGCGGTGTTGCTGCCGCCCAGCTCGTCCTTGGCCACCAGCACCACGGAGATGCCCTGATCCGCCGCGCGCAGGGCCGCGGAACAGCCCGCGATTCCCGCGCCCAGCACCAGCAGATCGACCCCATCCTTCATGCCAGCTCCCAGGTAGGGCGATCCAGGGCCCACAAGGCCGACAAGTCCCCGCCATCCTTCATGCGCCTCCCATGGTCCAGCCGCCGCATCGTCAGGTCCAGCGCAACCTCGGACCGCACCTCTCCCCACGGTGTGGGAACGCGCCCCCCGCAGGCCTCCAGGCGGCCGACGGCCTCCTCCCACAGGGCCACCATGCCCGGCAGGTTGTGCTGCTGGAGGTGGTGGTACCCGCCCGTCAGCAGGATGAGCCCCTGGAGCTGGCCCTTCAGGTCGCCCTCCGCCGCGTCCCACAGCGGTTCCAGGGCGTCGTGGCACTCATGGTAGAGGCCATGGTTGAAAAGGGACACGCCGCAGGCCAGCGGGTACCGGGCCCCCAGAGGCAATGGCGTCAGGGCGGCCAGCTGCCAGCCGCAGCGCAGGCTCACCAGCGGACCCCAGGCGCCCCAGGCGGCGGTCGGACGCCAGCCACTGGGCCCGGCTTCTGCTGTGTCCGGCCAGGTCGCCAGGTGAGCCTGCCAGGCGCCCACTGGGTCGTGATGGCCCAGGGCGCTCAGCATGCGGGCGGCATGAGGCAGCAGCTCGGCCTCGGGGAGCCCGTCGGGATGAGCCTTCCGCAGGCCCGGCGCACCGAGGATCGTGGGCCAGACCAGCACCTGGCGGGCCTCCGGGTCGCCCAGGGCCGCCTCCATGCGGGCCTGGAAGAAGCGCTGGATCGCCAGGGGAAGCTGGGGCTGACGCTGCCAGAAGGGGGTGCGGTTGCAATCGTCGCTCATGGTTCCACCAGAAGCCGGAGGGCCAGCCCGCCCCGGTCGTTCTCATCCACTCCGGCCCACTGGCACCCGGGGATGCGTCCCCTCAGCACCTTCCGGGGATCGCCCTGCTGGTGCACCAGGAGCCACCGCGCCACCAGTCCCCGGTACTTCTTCGAGAAATGGCTGACGGCCTTTCCCCGGGCATCGAGAATCTCCACCGTGTGCCGCGGGCGGGTCCAGCCCTTGAGCAGGTCGGCCGAATCGCCCGGGAGCAGCTCCCACACGGAGCCGTCGGGTAGCGCCTCCAACAGCGCCGGGAGCGTTTTCCGCCAGTGGGCCTTCAACCCGGGGATGCCCACCATCTTGAGCTTGTACGGCGGCACGGGTTCGTCACCACGCACCAGGCCCCGGAGGTTGGACAGGATGAACACCTGCCGCCAAGCCTCCGGCGGCAGCGAGCCCGCGTCCAGGGCCTGGAAGGCCACACCGGTGTACCGGGACAGGGCGGGCAGCAAGGGCACGGGCCGGGCCAGCGCCAGCGCTTCCGTCCGGGCCTTGTCCAAGGCCAGATCCTTCACGTCGAAGGCCTTCTTCACGGCCTCCGGCGATCCGGTCCGGGCGAGGGTCACCAATCGCTCCCGCACCCAGCGCTGGGCGGACGTTTCCGGCAGCTTGCCGCGGACTCCGCCAGAAGCCTTGTCCTCGGAAGGCGCGAGGAGGATGAGCGGCGCAGGGGTCATCGCTCCGCCACCCAGGCCTCGAGGGTGGTCAGGCGGAATCCCGCGAACAGATCGCGGAGGTGCGTCCCGTGCCCCTTCAGGCCCGCGCTATGGGCGAATCGGTGGCCGAAGGGAGCTCCCGGCAGCTCCGGCTGCCCCTCGTCCAGCTCCCATGGGTGCAGGGTCAGCGGGGTGCCGGCGTCCTCCGAGGCCAGGGCCTCGAGCGCCCGGCGGACCAGGCTGAAGGGCAGCACCCTGAGGCCCCAACCCCAGAGGGGCGAACGTGGCGGGCCGGACCAGAGGACAGGCGGCGGCAACTCCCAGAGACCCTCCGTCAGCAGATGGGGCCGCCGGGGCCAGCCGGGATCACCGATGACGGCGAGGGGCGCACGGCTGGAGTCGTAGCGGAAGCCCAGCTCCGGCAGGTCCCGCCACCAGCCCGCGGCAGGGCCGCGAAGGCTCCATTCCGGGGCTCGATAGCCCACCACGGGCTGCCCAGTGAGATCCTCGAGCAGGGCCTTGCCGTCGCGCACCGAGGCGCGCCACTCCGCCCGATCCATCTCGAAAGCCCGGCGATGCGCGAGCCCATGCAGGCCGACCGCGTGGCCTTCCGCCGCGATGCGCCGCAGCAGCGCCGGGTGCCGGCGGGCCTGGTCACCCAGGCAGAACCAGGTGGCCTTGGCGCCCAGATCCGCGCAGAGGACCAGCGACAGCTCCGTGGCCCGCGGCAGGCGGCACTCGAAGCGGTCCAGGGCCTCGGGCTGGTCGTAGGGCGGGCAGCAGAGCTGGAACCAGTCCTCCCAGTCGAGGGAGAGAGGAAGCCGGGGCTCGATCAGGTGAAGTTCCGCTCGGAAAGGCTGATGAACTCGAGGGAGAAGTCATCCAGTTCGGTCTGGAACTGCTTCAGCTGGCCCTGGAAGAAGTTGTAGGCCATGAGCGCCGGGATGGCCGCCACCAGACCGATGGCCGTGGCCACCAGGGCCTCGGAGATGCCGGGAGCCACGGTGGCCAGATTCGCGTTCCCCGTGGCGCCGATGCCGCGGAAGGCGTCGATGATGCCCCACACGGTGCCGAAGAGGCCGATGAAGGGGCTCACCGCGGCCACGGTGGCCAGGCCGCCCAGGGACCGCTCCAGCCGTCCCATCTCCACCACGCTGGCCCGCTGGAGGCTACGCTCCACGGCCTCCATGCTGCGGAGCTGGGGACGTCCGTCCGGACCCACCTGGCGGAGCTGGTAGGTGACTTCGCCGTAGCCCGCCACGAAGAGGCCCACGAGGGGGCTCATGGCGAACCGCTCCACCTGCTGTTTCAGGTCGCGCCAGTCCGTGGCCCGCTTGAAGGCGCCTCGGAAACGCTCGGACACCTCACGGCTGCGGCGGTAGAGCAGCGCCTTCCGGATGATCACAACCCAGCTCAGGAGTGAGAAGCTGAAGAGGATCGCCAGCACCGACTTGGAGACGGGACCCGCATGGAGCATCACCTCCAGCAGGTTGACCTCATTGCCCGTGGGTGCCGCCAGGATCGCCATGCTGCTGCCTCCGTCCCGAAATGATAGCAAGCGGGGATGCGGCTACACTGGATGCTTTGCGCGGAGACGCCATGCAGGTGCTGGTCATTGGATCGGGGTACGTGGGATTGGTGGCTGCCGCCTGTTTCGCCGAGGCGGGGCACCGCGTCCTCGGCGTGGATGTGGATGCCGCCAAGGTCGCCGCCCTTGGCCGGGGCGAATCCCCCATCTTCGAGCCGGGCCTGGATGACCTGCTGCGGAAGCATCTCGCGTCGGGCGCCCTGCAATTCACCACGGATCTCGAGGAGGGCATCGCGGAGGCAGCCGCGGCCTTCATCTGCGTGGGCACCCCCCAAAGCGAGGACGGCAGCGCGGACATGAAGTACGTGCTGGCCGTGGCGGGCCAGATCGGCGGGGCCATGGCCTTGCGCGCCAAGGATGCCGCTCCGCTCATCGTGGTGGACAAGAGCACGGTGCCGGTGGGGACGGCGGCGCGTGTTCACGCGGAGATCGCCTCCCACACGGATCGCGCCTTCGAAGTCGTGAGCAATCCCGAGTTCCTCCGCGAAGGCTCGGCCATCGGCGACTTCCTGGAGCCGGACCGCGTGGTGGTGGGTTGCCGCACGGACCACGCCGAGAAGGTGATGAAGGGGCTCTACCAGTCCTTCCTGGATCGCAGCGGCGGCAAGTGGTTCCGCATGGATCCCCCCAGCGCGGAGCTCACCAAGTACGCCGCCAACGCCATGCTGGCCCTGCGAATCAGCTTCATCAACGAGATCGCCAACCTGGCCGAGTGCGTGGGCGCCGACATCGACCACGTGAAGACCGCCATCGGCGCGGACCACCGCATCGGCCCCGCCTTCCTCAACCCGGGTCCCGGCTTCGGCGGTTCCTGCTTCCCCAAGGACCTGCAGGCGCTCCTGAAGGTGGGGCGCGAGCACGGCCACCCCATGATGACTCTGGCCACCACGGTGGAGGCCAACCGGCATCAGAAGCAGGTGCTCCTCCGGAAGGTGAAGGACCACTTCGGCGTGAAGCCGGGCGTGCCCGCCCCCCTGAAGGGCAAGCGCTTCGCCCTGTGGGGCCTGGCCTTCAAGGCCAACACCGATGACATCCGGGAGAGCATGGCCCTGGAACTGATCGATGGCCTGGTGAACCTCGGCGCGGACGTGGTGGTGCATGATTTCGCCGCCATGGAGGCCGTGAAGGCGAGGGTCGGCGACAAGGTCCGCTACGCAGAGACTCCGCTGGCGGCTTGCGAGGGCGCGGACGCCCTGCTCATCGCCACCGAGTGGACGGACTACAAGGCGGCCGATCTCGAGGCCGTCGCCAAGGCCCTCAAGACACGCTGCATGTTCGATGGCCGCAACCTCTTCCGGCCGGAGGCCATGGAGGCCAAGGGCTGGACGTACCATTCCCTGGGACGCCGTTCCGTGGAGGTCAAATGACCCGCATCCGCCTGGAAGACATTGCCCACGCCCGTAGCGGCGACAAGGGGGACGGTTCCAATGTCGGCGTGATCGCCTACACGGAGGCCGGCTATCGCCTGTTGCAACAGGAGCTTACGCCCGAGTGTGTCAAGCATCACTTTTCAACCATATGCAAAGGTAGTGTTGAACGGTTCGAGGTTCCTAACCTCAAGGCTCTCAACTTCATCCTGCACGACTCCCTGGGCGGGGGCGGCAGCGAAAGTGTGAAAACTGATGCCCAGGGCAAGACCCATGGGCAGGCCCTGCTTAGAATGGAACTTGACCTTCCGGCCGGCCTGACGCTGGCGGATCTCAAACCCTGAAGAGCATTCCCACCCCGCCAAGGAGCACCAACATGGG
Source organism: Geothrix alkalitolerans (assembly GCF_022808885.1). Lineage (NCBI taxonomy): Bacteria > Pseudomonadati > Acidobacteriota > Holophagae > Holophagales > Holophagaceae > Geothrix > Geothrix alkalitolerans. The sequence goes on from NZ_JAKZLE010000002.1 coordinate 712,272, forward strand.
CAATCTCGGAATGATGGAAATCCTGCTGATCGGCATCGCGCTGCTGATTTTCTTCGGGCCCTCCCGCCTCCCGGAGCTGGGCAAGAGCCTCGGCAAGGGCATCCAGGAATTCAAGAAGGCCAGCCGCGAGCTGACGGATTCCGTGAAGGAAGACGTCACCACCCCGCCGGCCGCCTCTTCCTCCGACAAGGACAAGCAGTAGGCCCCCAGGCCCTCCACCGGCCGGTCTCCGCAGGGGGGCCGGCCTTTTCTCCCCGTTGAGGACCATGGCGCTTCCGGCCACGCCGCCCGACAAGATGAGCTTCTGGGAGCACCTGCAGGAGCTGCGGGTGCGGATCGTCCGATCCCTCGGCATCGTGGCCGTGGGCTTCGCCATCACCTATGCCTACCGCTTCAAGCTCTGGGCCTGGGCGCAGAAGCCCTTCCTCGAGGCCATGGCGCGCCAGACGGGCAAGCCTGTCGGAAGCCTGGACCCCTTCGCCTTCACGGACCTCACCGAGCCCTTCTTCAGCATGATGAGGCTCTCGCTGTGGGCCGCGGCCGTGTTCTGCGCCCCCTTCCTCTTCTACCAGCTCTGGGCCTTCATCCGGCCGGGCCTGCTGCCCAAGGAACGCCGACTCGTCATCCCCTTCGTCTTCGTCACCTCGGCCTGCTTCCTGGCCGGCTCCGCCTTCGCCTACTTCCAGGCCTTCAAGTTCCTGGGTGACATCCTCTTCCAGGAGGCCTCCCAGGCGGGGCTGCGCGCCAACCTGCACGCCTCGGACTACCTCGACTTGTTCATCTCCACCACGCTCATCACCGGGGTGATGTTCGAGCTGCCGGTCCTGTTCTTCTTCCTGGCGAAGTTCCGCATCGTGACCGCGCGTCTCATGCTGAAGTACTGGCGCCACGCCACCATCGCCATCCTCATCTTCAGCGCGTTCTTCACCCCGGGCGACGTGGTGGTGACCACCGTCTTCTTCAGCGTGGTCCTGCTGGGCCTCTACTTCATCTCCGTGCTGGTGGCCTGGGCCGCGGAGCCCCGCGCGAAGTAGGCTCCCAGGTCCTCCAGACTGAGCCTCACGGCTAGGTTGGGTTCAGGTGAGACGAACAGGTTCCTCCGCGCGTCCACGCCGGTCATGTGGAGCGCGAGGGACGCGTCGAGCCGGGCCGGAAACTCCGGGCCCTGCTCGACCACGGCGGCGCGGCCCTCCGAGGCCAGGGCCAGGGCATTCATGCGCTGGTGGTCATTGGCACTGGTCGGCAGGGGCACCAGGATCGCCCCCCGCCCCGCGGCCTTCAGCTCGGCGCAGGTGCTGGCCCCGGACCGGCTCAGGACGAGGCTCGCCGCCTCCATGGCCTCATCCATGCGGTGGATGAAGGGGACCAGCTCATGGCGGGGGTGGCGCGGCCGGTTCTTCAGCCGCTCGAACTCCGCGGGGCCGGCCTGGTGGAGCAGCTCCCACTCCGGGGCCTCCTCCAGCAGCTGGGGCGCGAGTTCCAGCAGCGCTTCGTTGAGGGCCCGCGCACCGCCGCTCCCCCCCAGGACCAGCAGGCGGAAGGGCGGCTCCAGCGCCGATGCCGCCCGGAAGTCCCGCAGGAAGGCCTCTCTCACCGGCGTGCCTACCACCAAGCAGTCCGCCCCGGGAAGCAGGGAGCGCACGCCTTCGAGGCCGCACCAGACCCGCCTGGCCTTTGGAGCGAGGAGCTTCACCAGGGCGCCCGGCGCGGCATTGCTCTCATGCAGGAAGTAGGGGATATCCAGGGCGCGTGCGGCGAGCAGGGCCGGAGCCGCGCCGTAGCCGCCGGTGCCGATCACGGCCCAGGGCCGGGCGGAGCGCCACAGGGCCTTCAGGTGAACCGTGGCGCGCCAGAGCTTCCAGGCGGATCTCGCGGCCCGCAGCGGCGACCGACCCAGGAAACCCTCCACATCGAGCAGCACGTGCGGCCAGGGGCTGGCCGGCAGCTCCCGGGCCTCGATGCCCCGGCGGGCCCCCACGAAGGCGATGGGCCGCTGCGGCCACTGGCGATGCGCGCCCTCCGCCAAGGCCATGGCCGGGAAGAAATGCCCCCCGGTTCCACCACCGGTGAGGACGAGGGCTCCATCGAAGCTCGGCGTGCGATCGCTCATGATCCGATCACCATACCGGAAGGTGCCCCCTTCCTACCCAAAGGCAAGTGCAACTTACCTGAAGACAGATACGTGATTCCAGGCACAAAGATCCTCAAAGGCCGGTAAAGTGGAAGGTCACGCCGCGCTAGAATCCATTTTTCCGCCGGTTCCCACCGGCCTGTCCATGACGCATCAGGGAGCGCCCATGAAGATCCTCGTCGCCCTCAAACAGGTCCCCGATACTGAGACCAAGATCAAAGTCGCTGCGGATGGCAAGTCCCTCGATCCTGCGGACGTCAAGTGGATCACCAGCCCCTACGACGAGTACGCGCTGGAGGAGGCCATTCGTCTCAAGGAGGGCAAGGGCGCCGAGGTGGTGGCGCTTTCCGTGGGCGGCGACACCGCCAAGGATGTGCTGAAGAACGCCCTGGCGCTCGGCGCCGACAGTGCCGTGCTGCTGAAGGGTGACGGCCAGGGCGATGCCTTCGCCGTGGCCCAGATGATCGCGGCCTACGCCAAGGACAAGGGCTTCGACCTGATCCTCTGCGGCAACAAGGGCCTGGGAGGCGACAACGCCGCCATGGGCCCCATGCTGGCCGAGTTGCTTGGCATCGCCCAGGCCAACGTCATCGTGAAGCTTGAGCTCGGCGAAGGCACCTTCAAGGCTGAGCGCGAGATCGAAGGCGGCTCGGAAATCGTGGAAGGCGCCCTGCCCGCCGTGATCACTGCCCAGAAGGGCCTCAACGAGCCCCGCTATGCCAGCCTCAAGGGCATCATGGCGGCCAAGAAGAAGACCATCGAGGAACTGGATGCCGCCGCCGTCACCGCCGGCGCGCAGGTGAGCGCCCTGGCCCTGCCCCCCGAGCGCCCCGCCGGCCGCCTGCTGCAGGGCGACGCCTCCCAGCAGGCCCAGGCTCTGCTCCAGGCCCTCAAGGATGAAGCCAAGGTCTTCTAGCCGGTCCTCCTCCGCTGACTGATCCGATATTCGAAAGGACGACATCCATGATTCTCGTGTTCTGTGAACTGAAGGACGGCCAGATCCGCAAGCCCAGCGCCGAGGCTCTCAGCGAAGGCCGCCGCCTGGCTGACGCCTCCGGCAAGAAGGTCGGCGCCCTGTTCGCCGGCGCCTCCTGCGCCGGTGCCGAGGAAGCCGCCAAGTTCGGCGCGGACGTGATCCTCACCGCCGAGGGCGCCACCCTGGCCTCCTATTCCAGCGATGCCTTCGCGCAGCTGCTGGCGGACGCCGTGAAGGCCAAGGGCGCCACGGTGCTGCTGGCCGCCGCCACCGCGGTGGGCAAGGACGTGCTGCCCCGCGCCGCCGCGCGCCTGGGCGCCGGCTATGCCTCCGACGTCACCGGCCTCTCCATGGCGGATGGCAAGCTCCAGGCGGTGCGCCCGGTCTACGCCGGCAAGGCCTTCGCCACCACCACCTTCTCCAGCGCCGTGCAGACGGCCACCACCCGTCCCAATGTGTTCCCCGCAGCTGAAAAGGCTGGCGCCGGGGCCGTGGAAACGCTGGCCGCCCCCGCCGGCGACTTCAAGTCCGTGGTGAAGGAGATCCTCGCCAAGGCCGGCGGCAAGGTGGACCTCAGCGAGGCCAACGTGATCGTCAGCGGCGGCCGCGGCATGAAGGACGGCGCCAACTTCAAAATCCTGGAAGAGCTGGCGGACGCCCTCGGTGGCGTGGTCGGCGCCTCCCGCGCGGCCGTGGACGCGGGCTGGGGCCTGCCCCACAGCATGCAGGTGGGCCAGACCGGCAAGGTCGTGAGCCCCACCCTCTACATCGCTTGCGGCATCAGCGGCGCCATCCAGCACATCGCCGGCATGAGCGGCTCGAAGTTCATCGTCGCCATCAACAAGGACCCCGAGGCGCCCATCTTCAAGCTGGCGAACTACGGGATCGTCGGGGACTTGTTCGAGGTGGTTCCCGAGCTCACCAAGGCCGCGAAGGCCATGGGAATCGGCTCCAATTGATTCTCCGCGGGGGTCCCGCGCCTGCGCGCACACCCCCGCACCCCCTCGCGAAGGCCGGGCCGAGCCCGGCCTTCGCTCTGCCTTCCCCCATCTGCAAAATCGCCCGGCATCCGCCGGGCGATTTTGCAGATCGAGGAAGGGATTCATACCCCGAACTGCCTCAGATGGTGGTCGAAGTGCTTGTAGATGAGGCGGCCCCACTGGTCGCCGCTGAGCCGGCCGAAGAAGGGGTGGATCCTGCCTTCGGTCTTCGCGGCGCCGCGCTGGACGACGCGGTCGATGAGGGTGGCCAGCCGGGTGCGCTCGGTCTCGAAGTCCTGGGCGCTCGACACCACGTAGATGGGATCGGTGGGGGAGTTGCGGCGGAAGGGCTTCTCCCCAAAGACCTGGCTCCGGATGAAGGGCGTGATCAGCTTCCCGAGGAGGAGCTGCTTCACCTGACGGTCGCCGAGGGGATCGCCCAGGGCGAGGGCGCAGTGCTTCATCATCTGGGCGGGATCCATCTTCCCCCACTGGCGCGCGGCGCCCGGCTCCAGTTCCGCGAACCGCCGGGCCAGGGCATCCCGGTCGGCCGGGTTGAACAGGGAATTCATCGTCGTTTTCCTCCACCAGAGAGCCGTTCGCGGCTCCAGAATGCCGCCCGGTTGCGCCGGACGGCATTCTGGAGATAGGAAGAGCTAAACAGGCTCGAACCCCTCATCGCGCAGGAAGTCCCGCGCGTCCTCGGGATCCCCGAACCGGGCGACGACCATGTCCCCCTCGTTCACATCCCCATCCATGGCATCCAGGCTGTTCCGCTCCCGGATGACGCATGCGCCGCCGATCTCGTCCAGGCCGAACTGCACCAGCTCCCGGATGACGCCGTGCTCATCCCGCCACAATTCGACGTGCAGGTCCGTACCCATGTCCACCTCCCGCGCTCCGTCCGGTGGAAAGTTAGCTCTTTTCGAAGAAGAGCACCACCATGCCGAAGCCCACGCGGTCCCCGTGCTTGAGCTCCCGGGGTTCGCCGGGCTGGATGCGCTCGCCCCGGACGAAGGTGCCGTTCGCCACGCCCGGCTCTTCCAGCAGGAAGTAGCGGCCATGTTCGCAGAGGATGCGGGCATGGCGCCGCGACACGCTGAGGTTGTGGTCCTCCTCGGTCAGGTCGATGTCGGGATGCACGCCCGTGGTGGGGTCGAAACGGCCGATGAGCGAGCCGTGGGCCAGGATGGGATGGGGCTTGCCGCTGAGCACGGACACCAGGTTCGCCACGGGCGTGCCCGCGGCCTTGGCCGGACGGCTGGCATCCAGCTCTTCCACCCGCTCGCCCAGCTCGCGATGCCGCTGCGCGAGGCGCTGCATCATCTTCACGGACACTTCGGGGTTCTGACGGATCATGCGCATGAAGGTGCCGCGGTTGATGGCGATGAGATCGGAATCCTCAAGAGCAAGGGCCGTGTGCTGGCGCGGCAGGGCCTCCAGCAGGCTTCCCTCTCCGAAGAAGTCTCCCTTGGACAGCTCTTCGGTCCACTCCCCCTTCGGCTCCTCTGAGACGTAGAGCCGGACGCGGCCCGCGAGGATGATGTACATCTGCTGGGCCATCTCCCCCTTGCGGAAGATGACTTCGCCTTCGCGGAAGCGCAGCTTGCTTTGATCGATGAAGCTGGGTTCAGCCATGCAGATCCCGGGGAGTGCCTTAGGTTAACCCAGCCCAGGCGATGGGTGAACCGCATCCGAGAAGACCCGGGCCATCAGATCTTCGAGAATCCTGGCTTCGTCCGCCGAAAACCCCCCGATGTGGGGTGAATCCAGGTCCAGAACCGCCCGGAGACGGCCCCCGACAGCGATGGGTATCACGAGCTCGGAGCGGGTCGCGTCATCGCAGGCGATGTGGCCTGGGAACGCGTGGACGTCGGGCACGAGCTGGGTGGCGCCGGTCCGCGCGCAGGTCCCGCACACCCCCCGCTCAAACGAGATGCGGAGGCAACCCATACCGCCCTGGTAGGGACCGACCGCCAGCATCCGGTCGGCCACCCGGCGGTAGAACCCGCACCAGTTGGCCTGGGGCATCGTCTCCCAGAGGAGGCAGGCCAGGGTCGCCTGGAGGGCCACCTCGTCCGTCTCGCCCTCCAAGGCCGCCAGGATCTGCGGGACAGCTGCCCGCAGGCGCTCCACCCGCGCGGGTCCTGGGAGCAACGTGCCCCGCGCCACGGATTCCAGCAGGATTCCTTCGCTCATCTCTCCTCCGCTACCCTGGTCCCTCGCGTGACCCCGTGGGGGTTTTGTTGGACACTCTGATCCATGTCCATTCTGCGCTATCTGGCCGCTCCGCTGTCCCCTCTCTACGGGATGGTCGTGCGTGCCCGGAACCGCAGCTTCGATGCTCATCCCGAGCGGATCTCCCGTGTCTCCGTCCCGGTGGTATCCATCGGCAACCTCAGTGCGGGGGGGACCGGGAAGACGCCCCTCACGCTGTTCCTGGCCGAAGGGCTGGAGGCCGCCGGATGGACCAACACCGTGCTGTCCCGGGGCTACGGCGGGCGGCGGGACATCGATCCCATGAGCGTGGAGGCGGATTCCGATTCCCGCCAGTCCGGCGACGAGCCCCTGCTCATGGCCCGGCGCCTGGGCCCGGAACGGATGGTGGTGGGGCGGAAGCGGCACGCGGCCGCCCTCCGGGCCCTGGCCCAGCGCCCGAACTTGAGCTGCCTGCTGCTGGACGACGGTTTCCAGCACCGCGCCCTCCACCGGGACCTGGACCTGCTGGTGCTCGATGGCGTGAGGCTCTGGGGAAACGGACGGATGCTGCCCCTGGGTGACCTGCGCGAACCTGTGGACAGTGCTCGGCGGGCCCATGCGCTGGTGATCACGAGAGCCGCCCGGGTGAAGGATCGCGCGAGGGTCGAAGCCTGGTGGGACCGCCATGGCAGCGGCGGACCTCTCTTCTGGGTGGATTTCACCCTGGGGGCGCTGCGCCGGTGGGGCACGGGCGACCACAGCCCCCTGCCCCTTCCCGGGATGGGATCTGCCTTCGCCTGGTGCGGCCTCGGCCACCCGGAAGCTTTCTACGCCGATCTGCTGGTGGCCGGCCAGGCGTGGGCCGGTACCCACAGCTACCCGGACCACCAGGGCCCCTCGCCCGCCGGCCTGGCCTGGCTCCAGGCCAAGGCGCGGGATGCGGGCGCGGCCTGGCTCGTCTGCACCGAGAAGGACGCGGTCAAGCTGGGCCCGGGGCACCTCTCCGCGCTGGAGCTTCCCCTGTACGTGGCGGAGCAGCACGTGGTCGGTGGAGAGCCCCTGCTGGCCTGGGTGCTGACTGGCCTGGCCCGCCTGGCCGCCCGATCGGCCTCAGCGGATCAGCAGCCGCTCCTTGAGCTGGGGCAGGAACCGGCGGCTGACGGGCACAAGCTTCCCTGACCGGGTCCGGATGAGGGACGACGCATCCTGGCGGAGGATCTCGTCGATCTGGCGGAGGTTCACCAGCACCTGCTTGTGGCACCGGGCCAGGGACGGCACCTTGGCCTCCAGGACCGTCAGGGTGAGTTCCGTGAGGAATTCGCCCTTCTCGGTCACCAGGTGGACGCCGCTTTCGCTGGACCGCACGAACTCGATCTCCGCCACATCCACGAGCTTGATGCCGTGCCCTGAAATACACGGGATCCGCTCGATGGACGGGCTGTCGTAGGCCGGCTTGCTCCCCTCCCGGAGGAACCGCTTCAGCTTCTCGGTGGTGCGGGCGAGCCGGTCCGCCTGGACAGGCTTGAGCAGGTAGTCCAGGGCGCTCTCCTCGAAGGCCTTGAGGGCGTACTCGTCGTAGGCCGTCACGAACACGACCAGGGGCATCACGTCCGGATCGAGCATTCCCAGGAACTGGAAGCCGTCGATCTTGGGCATGTGGATGTCCAGGAACATCACCTCGGGCCGCATGGCCTTCACCGCGCGCAGGGCCTGGATCGCGTTGGAGCAGGTGCCCAGCACCAGGTATTCCCCGGACTCCGAGAGCAGCGTCTCCAGCTCCTCCCGCACGTGCATCTCGTCGTCGACGATCAGGGTCCGCATCATGATGCCCTGGCCTCCTCCGCGGGGATGCGGATCGACACGCAGGTACGCACGTGGGGTTCGCAGGTCACGGTCAGGCCGGATCCCCCTTTCAGGAGGTTCCGGATGCGCTTCTCCACGATTCCGAGCCCGAGCCCATCCTTCCCGCGCTCCTTGCGCTCGAAGTAGGTTCCCGCGTCGTCCTCCACGTCGATCCGCGCGGCGCCGTCCTCCCAGAAGGCGTGGATGCGCGCCGATCCGGGCTCCAGCTTGTCGGCGATGCCGTGCTTGATGGCGTTCTCCAGGAGGGGCTGGAGGGTGAAGGTGGGCAGCTTCACCTGGAGTAGGGTGGGATCCACGTCGATCTCCACTGTCAGCCGCTCCTGGAAACGGGCCTTCTCGATCTCCAGGTAGGCGTTCACGTGCGTGAGCTCCTCCTCCAGGGTGGAGAACTCGGGGCTGCGCTTGAGGTTCATCCGGAAGAAGGTGGAGAGGTGGTTCAGCAGCTCCCGGGCCCGGTTCGCGTCGCGGCGCATGATGGCCTGGATGGTGGTGAGCGAGTTGAACAGGAAGTGGGGATTGATCTGGGCGTGGGCCAGCTTCAGCTCCGCCAGCACCAGCAGGTTCTTCTGCTCCTCGTAGCGCGCCCGGAGCAGTTGCGTGGCCAGGAGCTGCGCGAGCCCTTCGCCCAGGGTGCGGTTGATGCTCAGGAAGCGCTTGCTGGCGGGCTCGAAGAGCTTGATGGTCCCGATCACCTCGCCGTCCACCTGCAGCGGGATCACCAGCACCGAGCCCAGCGGGCACTGGTCCGAGTAACCGCAGTGATAGGCCTCGTGCGCGCCGTCCATGAACTGGACATCCCGATGGAGGATGGCGCGGTGGCACTCGGGCGCGAGGGTCATGCCCGGCTTGTGGTGGTCCGATCCGAGGCCGACGAAGGCCAGCACCATCCGGGTGTCCGTGATGGCCACGGCTCCGACTCCCGTCTCCTCCAGGATGATCTTCGCGAGCTCCGGGGCCACGTCGGGCGTGAAGCCCTTGGCCAGGGGGCCCAGGGTCCGCCCCGCGATTCGGAGGGCCCGGGCCGTCGACGCGGCCCCCACCTGGTCATAGAGATCCCGGCGGTCCCGCAGGATGCTCATGAAGATCGCGGCCCCCAGAGAATTGGCCGCGATCATGGGGAAGGCAATGGCCTGCACGAGCTGGAGGGCATCCGGGAAGGGCCGGGCCACCAGCAGGATGATGATCATCTGCAGGGCCTCCGCCACCATCATCGTGACCAGGGCCGTGAGGGGGCTGAGAGGACGTTCGGCCCCGTACCGCCGAGCCAGATAGAGGTGGACGACGCCGCCCAGCGCACCCTCCACCGTGGTGGACAGGCCGCAGGCGAGGGCCGTGAATCCCCCATAGAAGTACCGGTGCAGCCCTCCGGTGAGCCCCACCGCCAGCCCCAGGTACGGCCCCCCCACGAGCCCGGCCAGGACAGGCCCGATGGCGCGGGTGTTGGCCAGGGCCCCATGCACCGGGAGTCCGAGGTAGGTCCCCCCGATGGAGATCACCGAGAAGAAGAGGTACATGACAGCCTGGTCCCGACGGGAGGCGGCCTCCAGGCGACGCATCCGGAACATGGGCGAGTTGCAGTAGGCGTAGGCCACGAACAAGAAAAAAGACGCCACCTGAATGAGGGAGAACAGCAGCTTCATGGTCCCTCCTTTCCTGTGGGTGTCCCCTACGATACCGGGTTCCAACGTCCCCCGAGCCAGGCGCGAACCGCGGTCGGCAGGCCATTCCGACCGCTTCCGGCCGGATTCCGGCCGGACGGGAAGTCCCAGGAGCCGGTGGGCCACCTTTCCATCCCTCGCCCCCTCGGGCCCGTACGAACATGGGTGGCAGATCACCCCCTCCATGCCCACCTGACCGGCCCTCCGGCCCCGTGGAAACCAAGGCGCCACCGCAGGCCGTCCGAGGCCCCACCCCCTGGCGCAACCTGCCATAATCCGTCCCAATTCCCCACAACCTGCTTCCAAGGAGACTCCCATGCTCAGGCAGACCCTCTATGGATCCCTACTCTTGGCCGCCTTCGGCCTCCACGCCGGGGACACCGTCAAGCTCGCCATCACGGGCCCCTTCACCGGCGGCTCCGCCCCCATGGGCGCCTCCACGCGGGACGGCGCCAAGCTGGCCATCGCGGAGATCAACGCCGCCGGCGGCATCCAGGTGGGCGGCAGGAAGATGAAGATCGAGATCATCGAGCGCGATGACGAAGCCAAGAACGAGCGTGGCGCCCTCATCGCCCAGGAGCTGGCCGCCATGGGCGACCTCTCCGGCGTCATCGGCACCGTGAACACCGGCGTCTGCATGGCCGGCGACAAGCACCTCCAGGAGAAGGGCGTCACCAAGATCATCTGCCCCGCCGCGGGTTCCGCCTCCATGACCCAGTGGAGCAAGGCCGGCGTGAAGGACAACTCGATCTTCCGCTTCGCGGCCCATGACGGCATCCAGGCCGCCATGGTGGTCGAGGAAGCCATCAACCGCCACTTCACCAAGGTGGCCGTGATCTTCGACTCCACCAACTACGGCGTGTCCGGCCGCGACGACATGCTGAACCAGATCAAGCTTCAGGGGAACAAGCTCCAGGTCGTGGCCCAGGAGAAGTTCAACATCGGCGACAAGGACATGACCGCCCAGCTGCTCCGCGCCAAGGCCGCCGGGGCCCAGGCCGTCCTCATCTGGGCCATCGGCCCCGAGCTGGCCGCCGTGTCCAACGGCATGGCCAAGATCGGCATGAAGGCGCCGCTCATCGGCGGATGGACGCTCTCCATGTCCAACTACATCGACAACGCCGGCAAGAACGGCAACGGCACCCTGATGCCCCAGACCTTCATCGAAGAGCCCATCACGCCCAGGGCGAAGGCCTTCATCGACGGCTACCACAAAGCCTACAAGGTGGACCGCATCCCCTCCGCCGTGGCCGCCGCCCAGGGCTACGACGCCGTGCTCATCTTCGCCGCCGCGGTGAAGCAGGCTGGCAGCACGGACACCCACAAGATCAAGGAGGCCCTGGAGGACCTGAAGGAGCCCGTGAAGGGCGTCATCGCCACCTGGAACCACCCCTACACCAAGTGGAATCCCGCGGACGTCACCACCCACGAGGCCTTCCGCCGCGAGCAGGTCGTGATGGGCATGGTGCAGGACGGTCGCGTGGTCTTCGGCAATGCCTCGGACAAGGCCCGCCTCATCAAGGAGGCCGCCGGCACCCCGGCCAAGGCCCCCGCCAAGCCGGCCCCCAAGGCCAAGGGCAAGACCAAGTAACCGTTCATCACCGCACATCCCGGGGGGCTTCGGCCCCCCGCCTTTTCCGCCCCGCCCCGAGGGCCCCCGACATGAATCCTTCGATCATTGGACAGATGGCCGTCAGCGGTGCCCTCATGGGCCTCGTCTACGCTCTCATCGCCTACGGCTTCCAGCTCACCTACGCCACCAGCAAGAGCATCAACTTCGGCCAGGGCGAGCTGGTGATGGTGTCCGCCTTCTTCAGCCTCACCCTCACCAACCTGGGCCTGCCCTACTGGCTGATGGTGCCGGGGGGCCTGCTCTTCGGCGCCCTGCTGGGCCTGGTCGTGGAACGGGCCGGCGTCCGGCTGGCCCTGGAGCAGAAGAGCGAAGGCTGGATCCTGCTCTCGATCATCCTGGGCCTCTTCTTCTTCTCCGCCGCCGAGAACATCTGGGGACGCGACGACCGCCCCTTTCCCACCCCCATCTCCGCCGATCCCATCCATGTATTCGGGGTGGATGTCACGCGGCTGGAGCTCTCCGTGGCCGTGGGCGTGCTCGCCATCATGGGCCTCATCGAGCTGTTCAAGCGCCGCACCCTGCTGGGCAAGGCCTTCGAGGCCGTGTCCGCGGACCGCGACGCCGCAGAGCTCATGGGCATCAGCGCCACGCGGACGGTGATGCTGTCCTACGCCTTGTCGGGCGTCGTCGCGGCCCTGGCGGGCATCCTCGTCTCCCCCATCACCACCGTGGGTCCCACCATGGCCTCCGCCCTCATCCTCAAGGCCTTCTCCGTGGCCGTGGTGGCGGGGCTGGATTCGGGCTTCGGCGTGGTGCTCATCGGCATGGCCCTGGGCGCGCTGGAGAGCCTGGCCAGCTTCTACCTCGGCAGCGGCTGGCGCGAAGCGCCCGGTCTCACCCTGCTGATCCTCGCGCTGGCCGTACGCCCCACCGGCGTCTTCGGCAAGGCCGTCATCCGGAAGGTATGAGATGAAGCGCATCCTCTTCCTCCGCGGCGCCGAGCTCCTCGTCTTCGCCTTCCTCGCCACCATCCCGCTGATGGTGGTCAACCCCTACGCCCTGGGCCTGCTGACGCTATTGGCCATCTACGGCATCCTGCTCATCGGACTCGATGTCACCGTCGGCTACCTGGGCCAGGTGAACCTCGCCCACGTGGCCTTCCTGGGCCTGGGCGCCTACACCGCCGGCCTGGTCGTCACCAAGCTGGGCCTTGGCCTGGTGCCGGCCCTTGGCGCAGCCACAGCCGTGGGCCTGGCCCTGGGCAGCATCCTCGCGCTGCCCGCCCTGCGCCTCGAAGGCCCCCAGTTCGCCCTGGCGACCCTCAGCTTCGCGGCCCTCAGCACCACAGCCCTCAACGAGCTGGAGAGTCTCACAGGCGGCGCCCAGGGCCTGAGCCTCACGCGCCCGGCCCTCTTTGGAGTCACGCTCACGCCGCCCATCTTCTTCTGGCTCTGCCTGATCCTGCTGGCCCTGGTCTGGATGGTGATGCGGAACCTGCTGGCCTCCCAGTGGGGCCGGGCCTTCGAGGCGCTGCGCGACAGCCCCATCGCCACGGACGCCATGGGCGTGGGCACCTACTACCACAAGGTCGCCGCGTTCTCGCTGGGCTCCGGCCTCGGCGGGCTCGCGGGCGGGCTGTACGCCTTCAACTTCCAGTACCTCCAGCCCCAGAGCTTCGTCTACGAGCTGATGATCATCCTCCTGCTGGGCGTGGTGCTGGGCGGCCGCAAGAGCCTCTGGGGCGCCTTCGTGGGAGCCACCGTGGTGGTCCTGCTGCCGAACCTGCTCTCCAATGCCCTGCTGTTCCACATCTTCAGCGGAGCCGGGTTCGCCCTGGCCCTGGCGGCGGGTCTGCGAGGCCTCCTCAAGAAGACCACGCGGCCCTTCCAAGCGCTCGCGCCCGTGGTCGCCATGGGCCTCCTGGCCATCGGCGGCTTCTTCGTGGAGAACACGGAAGATTGGCGCAAGGGCATCTTCGCCCTGATGCTCTTCTCCGTGGTCGTGGGCCTGCCAGAGGGCCTGATGGGCTTCCTGGCCATCTTCCTCGCCAAGCTGTTCCGCGTGCCTCCCTCGCCCCTGCCAGAGCCTTCGGACCTGGAGACGGTCCTCCCGCAGCGCACCCAGGGCGACGGCTCCCTGCTCGTCCTGGAGGACCTCAAGCGGCACTTCGGCGGGGTGAAGGCCGTGGACGGGCTGTCCATGAAGGTGCGCGCCGGCACGATCCACGGCCTCATCGGGCCGAACGGTTCGGGCAAGAGCACCGTGGTGAACGTGATCTCGGGCCTCTACACGCCCTCTTCGGGCAGCGTGGCCCTCCGCGGCGTCCCGCTGCCCCAGGGGAGCCTCACCCGGGTGGCCCGGGCAGGCGTGGCCCGCACCTTCCAGAACCTCCAGCTCTTCAGCGAGCTGACGGCGGTCGAGAATGTGATGGTCGCGCTGAAGGACGTCTACAAGATGCCCCTCCCCCTCGTGCTGCTGGGCTTCGCCCGCGCGCAGGAGCGGCGTGCGCAGGCCGACGCCCTCGCCCTGCTGGACCTCATCGGCCTTAAGGACCAGGCGCGCACCCGGGCGAAGGATCTCACCTACGGCGCCCAGCGGTTCCTGGAGATCGCCCGGGCCCTGGCCCGCAAGCCCGACCTGCTGATCCTCGACGAGCCCGCGGCAGGGCTCTCCCATCCGGACGTCCTCCAGCAGATCGAGATCATCAAGCGAGTCCACGCCCGGGGCGTCACCATCATCCTCATCGAGCACCACATGGATGTCGTGAGCGAGCTCTGCGACCAGGTGACGGTGCTGGACGGCGGCAAGGTCATCGCCGAAGGAGCCCCGGAGGACGTCAAGCGCCATCCCAAAGTCATCGAGGCCTACCTGGGCCAGGCCAGCGATTCCGCGCCTTCCGGCGGCGCCGAACCCCTGCCCGCGTGAAGGAGACCGGCATGCTCATCGTGGATGACCTTCATGCAGGCTACGGCGCCAGCGAGGTGCTCGTGGGCACCACCCTCACCGTGAAGCCCGGCGCCGTGGTGGCGCTCATCGGCGCCAACGGCGCGGGCAAGACCACGACCATGCGCGCCGTCTCCGGCATGCTCCGCCCCTCCCGCGGGCGCGTCGTGCTGGACGGCAAGGACGTGCAGGGACTCGACGCCTCCCGCATCGCACGGCTGGGCCTCGCCCACTCCCCGGAAGGCCGCAAGGTCTTCGGCCCCCTCTCGGTGGAGGACAACCTGCTGCTGGGCGCCTACGGCCGGCTGCCCAAGTTCCTGGGGTTCAAGTCGGGCGCCCAGGCCGATCTGGACCGTGTCTATGGGCTCTTCCCCCGCCTGAAGGACCGGGCCCGTCAGGCCGCCGGCACCCTCTCGGGCGGCGAGCAGCAGATGCTCGCCATCGGCCGCGCCCTCATGGCCCGGCCCAAGGTGATGCTGCTGGACGAGCCCTCCATGGGCCTCGCCCCGGTCATCGTGCAGGAGGTCTTCCGCACCATCCGCCGCCTCAAGGACGAGGGCATCACGCTCCTCCTCGTCGAGCAGTTCGCGAAGAGCGCCCTCGAGGTGGCCGACTACGCCTACGTCATGGAGCGCGGCCGCATCGCCGTCGAAGGCACGCCCGAGGAGCTGGGGCGGAACGAGCGCGTCATCGCGGCCTACCTGGGCTGAGCAGGGCTGGCCTCCCGCCCGTCACTAGGCTAGGATGGATCCCTGCCGCGGGCGTAGTTCAGTGGTAGAACGTCAGCTTCCCAAGCTGAATGTCGTCGGTTCAATCCCGATCGCCCGCTCCAAACCAGAAGGCCCGCCGGATGGCGGGCCTTCTGATTTGGAGATGGAGAAAGGCGGGAATTGATTTCCTGTCACGACATGTGAATCAGGGAATCCAAGGGACCGCAGGTTTCCACATGGGAGGTTTCGATGGCCGGTAGGAAACTGTCCACCCTGGCCCTGGTCTCGCTGGTCTCAGCCCTCCCGGCCCTCGCGGCCCTGAAGGTCGGAGACAAGGCGCCCGATTTCCAGGCCCAGGCCTCGCTCGGGGGCCAGGTGTCCTCGTTCTCACTGGCCGCGGCCCTCCAGAAGGGGCCCGTGGTCCTCTATTTCTATCCGGCGGCCTTCACCCCCGGCTGCACCACCGAGGCCCACCTGTTCGCCGAAGCGGTGGGCACGTTCCACCAGCTCGGCGCCACCGTCGTCGGCGTGTCCCACGATGACATCGACAAGCTCAACCAGTTCTCCGTGAGCGAGTGCCGGGGCAAGTTCGCGGTGCTGTCGGATTCCGACCAGGCCATCATGAAGGCCTACGACGCTGTCCTGGCCGCCAAGCCGCAGCTCGCCAACCGCACCTCCTACGTCATCGCCCCCGATGGCCGGATCCTCCACGCCTTCACGGACCTCAAGCCCGACCAGCACGTGGCCAAGGCCCTGGCCGCCCTGCGACAGTGGAAGGGCCAGGCCGGCAGGTAGCCCGCGCCCTAGCCCTTTCCCTGCGACTTCATCTCCAGGAACCGCTTGGCTTCGCGGCGGAGGAGCTCGGCCACGTTGCGGTCCTTCATGAGCAGCTTCATGTCGCTCTCGAGCAGGCGCTTGAAGTGGGTCATGGCCAGGGGGAGCGGCGTGCGCGGGTTCAGGACCAGGGCCTTGGTGATGGTGTACTTCTTCATCCACTCGCGGTTGCCCGCGATGATCCGGAGCACCTCGTCGTTCACAGTGCGCATCTGGGCGATGTAGGCCACCTCTCCTTCCGTGATGCGACCGTTCCGCATGACGTTCACCTGGATGAGGCGGTTGGCCTCGCGGATGAGGATGGTGCGCTCCTCCTTGCCGCCCTTGATGGCGAGCATGATCTTCTGGTTGGTCCGGAGCCTCGCCACCCGCTGGGAGAGGGTGAGGACGATCTCCTGGCCCTGGTCGTCCAACAGGGGCTTCTGCGCCAGCAGGCGCCGTTCGGCGGCCATCTCCTCGGATTCGATCTCTGCCTCTGCCTCCTCCTTGGAGGTCTCCTTCGGCAGGGGCAGCTCCGCCCAGGCCTTGTCCAGGTGCCCGGCCTCCACCTCGTCGAGGATCTCAAGTCGCTCTTTCTTGACCTCCTCCGGAACCAGGCGCAGCACGTCGAAGCGGTACTCGTTCACGCGGCGCTTGATGACGTACTCGCCCTCGGGGTGCTCCTCCAGCAGGTCGAGGATCCTCGGCCGCTCCATCCAGAGCACCTGGTTGTTCAGCACGATCTCCAGCACCGAGCCCGGCAGGCTGGGCACCGAAGCCTCCACGACCGCCGCGGTCAGAGAGGGGTTCAGCAGGGCCTCTTCCAGAAGGGTCGGCTCTTTCCGGTGGCAGAGCACCAGCTGAAGTGGCCCAGGCGGCTCGACAGGCCCCAGAAGGACGCCCGAGAGCATGGATTCCGGCATGGAGGCGAGGCATTCGAGGGCCTTGGCCGTGTAGGGAGTTTCCTGAAGCGCGGCATGGGCCAGGGCCTGGAGGAGATCCGCCGTGGGAACCGGCAGGCCTCCCCCCACCAGGGTCATGGCCATGGGCTCGGGCAGGGTGCCCTGGAGGAAGCGTTCGACGATGGGATTCATGCTCATGGCTCGGTTCCGTCTTCCTGGTCATCGGGCGGCTGGGGTTCCACCGGCGGGGGGGCAGGCGCGGCGGGCGGGCGGAGCCAATGCCCTTCGGCATCGAACCGGCCGGACCAGGCCTCGCCCACATTCTGGCCGTGGGCGATCCGCACCCCGGCCACCTCCACGTTCACCACGCCCGCGTTGTCGAGGCTGAGGGTGAAGGGGCCCTTCGCGCGCAACCGCCAGGGTTCGGAGACTCGCAGCGTGTGGATCTGAACCTGCCCGCCGGTCTCCGGCGCGGGTTCCAGGCGCACCTCGCAGGTGTCCATGGCGCGCAGGCTGATCAGGATCCCCTGATCGTTGAGGGGGGCCTCCGGCAGGAGCTCGCCCAGCACCGGATAGGGGGAGGTGGACGGGGGGGGCGGCGGCGGCAGGGTGGCCTTGGGCAGGGTGGTCAGGTAGCTGGGGGCCAGCTTCCGGCCGAGGCTGGGACCGGGCACCACCAGCCATGCCGCCACCAGGATCGAGGCGACGGTGAGGAGACCCATGACGACGCGCTCCAGCCGCTCCTGCCGGGGGTCCGGCGCCGGCAGTTCCTGGGCCCCCGGTACGATCTGGAAGGCGCTCGTATGGAACTCCAGATCCACCCCCAGGCGCTCGGCCAGCTGGCGGGCCAGAGGCCGGGGACGTCCCGGCGGCAGGGAGGCCCAGTCATCGGATTCGATGGCCTCGATGTGGCGCAGGGGCAGCTTCAGCTCCACCGCCAGGATCTCGCGGGACAGCCCCTTGGCCACACGCGCGTCCCGCAGGATCTGGCCTACGGTCTCGTCCTCTCTCATCCCGCCCATCCCACGGGCAGTTCCTTGAGCAGGCGTCCCAACTGCTCCCGGCGCTCGGCGCGGTTGAGGCGCCGGTCGTCCAGGCTGCCCCGATGGGCCATGGTGTCCGCCAGGGTGGCCTGCAGGTCATCCGGCGTGATGAAATCGCGCCCCTCAAGCCAGGCTTCGGCCTGGGCCAGGCCAAGCCAGTGCTTGACCGCGCGGGTCGAGCAGAAGCCGCCGCCCGTCCGGATGCGCTCCACCATGCGCTCCGCGTAGTCCATCACTGCGTCGGACACCCGTACGGTCCGCACGGCGGCGCGGGCCTGTCGCCAGCCGTCCAGGTCCAGGGCCGGGCGCAGGGCGTCCAGGCGATCCGAGCCCGCCTCGCCCTTGAGGATCCGGCGTTCGGCCTCCCGGTCGGGGTAGCCCAGGTGAAGGGAGCAGGAGAATCGGTCCAGCTGGCTCTCCGGCAGGGGGAAGGTGCCGGCGTGATCCATGGGGTTCTGCGTGGCGATGACGAAGAAGGGGTCCGGCAGGCGATGGGTGCTGCGGTCCAGCGTCACCTGCCCTTCCACCATGGCCTCGAGCATGGCGCTCTGGGTCTTGGGGCCGATGCGGTTCAACTCGTCCAGCAGCAGCACCTGGCAGAAGATCGGGCCGGGCTGGAACCGGAAGGTCTGGTCCTTGGCATCCCACAGGTGCACGCCCAGCAGGTCCGAGGGCAGCAGATCATTCGTTCCCTGCACCCGCTGGAAGCTGCCGCCCAGGATGCGCGAAAGGCCCTTGGCCAGCGTGGTCTTCCCCACTCCCGGCAGGTCCTCCAGCAGCACGTGGCCGCCCGCCAGCAGAGCCGCGAAGGCGCGCCGGACCTGGGCATCCTTCCCCACCACCACGGCCTGGAGCGCGGCCAAGCCGGCCCTCACCGCCGGACGGACAGCCTCCGGCGACCGCGCGGGAGGAGCGACGACGGGAGGGGCCTGGGCTGGATCCTGGATCATGGGGCCTTCCGGGGCACGGAGCTGTCTCTATCTTCCAGAGGGATGCCATGGTCCCGCAAGCGCTGAGCCAGACCGCGCAGGGTGAGCCCGAGTCCCTCCGCCGCCCGCGGCAGGTCGCCATGGGCCTCGGCCAGGGCGCGCCGCAGCAGCTGGCCCTCGGCGGCGCGCGAGGCGGCCCGCAGCATGGTCTCGAGTGGCCCCGGCTCGGGCCAGGGAAGGCTGAGGATGTTCGAGCAACCCAGTTCCAGGTCCGGAAAGGCCCGGATGGCAGGTCCGTCCGAGAGGCCCAGGGCCCGGGCCAGCAGCGCCTCCAGCTCTCGCACGTTCCCCGGCCAGACATGGCCGAGCAGCTGGCGCTCCGCCGTCCGCTCGAGCCAGGGCGTCGTCCGCCCTTCCAGGCGGGCGGTCCGCTCGAGCAACGCCCGGGCCAGGGCCAGGAGGTCCTCGCGGCGCTCCCGCAGCGGAGGCACCCGGAGCTCGAGGGAGCCCAGGCGCTGGGCCAGCTCCGGTGGGAGTCGCGCGCCCTCGTCCAGCCCGGCCATCCAGCGGAACCCCGCGCCGCCGGCATCGATGGCCCGGACCAGGGGCGCCACGGCCTCCGGCGCCAGATGCTCCAGCCCCGCCAGGTAGAGGCTCCCGCCCCGGACCAGCTCGAGAAGGCTGGGATCCGGGCCCTCCGATCCGAGGGTGGCGGCGGACAGGCTCAGGTAGGGGGCTCCGGGATGGCGGAGGGCGTGCAGGCGGCGGGCGCAGCGACCCTTCCCCGCCCCGTGCTCCCCCACGAAGAGCACTGGCAACGCCGTGCCAGCGGTCCGTCGAAGGGCCTGGTCAAGGGCCTGCATGGCCGCGCTGTGGGCGACCCAGGGTTCCGCGGGATCTGGCGGGGGCGCACCCACCAGGGCCCGGAGGCGGTCCAGAAGGGCCAGGAAGGCATCCAGGTCGAAGGGCTTGGGCAGGAAGTCCTCCGCCCCCAGGCGCATAGCCTCCACGATGTCCCGGGGTTCCCCGAAGGCGGACATCAGCACCACCCGCAGGGCGGGATGCAGCTGTCGGGCACGCCGGATCAGCTCCAGTCCGCTCATGCCCGGCAGACGCAGGTCCGTCACCAGGACATGGGACGGCGCGGCCTCCAGGGCCCGCAGGGCCTCCTGCGGATCCGCCACCGCCCGCACCGACCAGGCCGAGCCCTCCAGGGCCTGGATGAGCAGGCGCCGGAAGCTGTCCTTGTCCTCGACCAGCAGAAGGTCCATGGGTAGAAGCTATCAGCTGTCGGCGATCAGCTGTCAGCTATCAGCCAGCTCGGCCGCAGTCCGCGAGGAAGCGGCGGCTCTGGGCCTCGGCTTGGGCCTCGAAGAGGGAGGCGCCGGGCACCAGTGCCAGGCCGGCGTTCCGGGCCCAGGCCACGAACGCGGTGTCCTCCTTGTAGATCCACTCCACCGCCCAGCGTGCCGACGGCAGCGCGGCCTCCAGCAGATCGGGGAACGGCACGGGATCCTCGGCCTTCATGCCCAGGCTCGTGGCCTGCACCACGCCCACGGGCGCGAAAGCGGCCACCGCAGCGGGGCTGGCCGGCGCCTGGCGGGAGGCCTGCAGCACGGGCCGGCCCGCGGCCTCCAGCACCTGGCGGCTCGATCGCCCCACTCCGCCTCCGCCGAGCAGGAGCACAGGCCCGGAGGGGAGGTGCGACAGCGCCTGTCCAAGCGCCTCCGCGTCCGTGTTGGCCCCGTTCCAGGGGTCGTCCGGTCCTCGCCGCCACAGCGTGTTCAGCGGGCCCTCCAGGCCGAGGGCCTCGGGCAGGGACAGCTTGAGGGGAGCGGTGATGCTGAGGCCGAGGACGCCGAGAGCCTCCAGGGCCTCCACGGCCTCGGCGGCCTCCCCGCACAAGAGCGGGACATACAGCAGGTTCCGGCCCGCCGCCTGGAACCGGGGATTGTGGAAGGCCGGACCCCGGGAGTGCAGCACTGGATCTCCGATGACGCCGCAGATGCCGCAGTTGCGGGGCAGGTCTGCGCAGTGCCAGGCGCGGAGGGTGGCGAGTGGGAGCTGGCCCGGGGCCGCCGCGGGGCCGTCGTCCGGAGCCGCATACGTGAAAGCGCCACCCCAGGCGGCCTGCAGAGCCCGGGTGGCGAGGCCCTTGGGCCCCATGAGGAAGGCCGACAGGACGATTCCGCGGTCCCGGGCCCGGGTGAGGGCAGGCCTGAGCCGGCCGCCATCCCCGAGACACCCCGCCCAGCCCACCCACTTGAAGGCATCGCCTTCGGGGAGGGCCGCCAGCCGCTGATCCAGGTCGAAGACGCCAGACGCCACATGCACCGAGCGCAGCAGGCCCACCCCAGGCCGAGCGGCCTGGAGCTCCGCGGGCACCGGCAAGTCCCACTCCAGGTCCACCCAGGCCGGTCCGGCCGCCACAGCCTCCAGCAGGCGGGCCATCCGTCCCGCCTCGTCTTCATCCGCCCAGCGGCCGCCCTCGGATCGCCGTCGGCAGGTGGCGAGGCAGCGGCCTCCGAGCGTCCGGACCAGCTCTCCAGGATCAGCCTCGGGAAAGAGGTCCAGCCTCAGCTCAGGCAGGGCATCCGGACCCAGGTTGCGGGCGCAGGCAAGGGCCTGGTCCCAGGTGGCGTGGGTCAAAGTCACCAGATGGAAGGGGAGGGGCATCACCGGGAGGCGCTCACAGCTCATCGTAGCCTGCCCCGGAGCCGGCGCGGGACGGGCCTGGCGCCCTGCTTCCACCCCGAGGGAAGGTTTACCAACTAAAGAAAGTGATGACAGCGACCATTCATTACCGATCGGTCTGCTACGCTCGCCGGGCGAGGGGTTGAAAAACCCAACCCCCTCGATCTCAAGGAGAATACATGTTGTCCCCCGCGTTGATGTTCTGGATCCAATTCATTCTGGTCCTGGGCGCCATCCTGATCGGCATCCGCAAGGGCGGCGTCGCCCTGGGCCTCATCGGCGGCCTGGGCGTGGCCGTGCTGGTGCTGCTGTTCCGCGTGGCCCCCGGTACCCCGCCCGTGGACGTGATGCTCATCATCCTGGCGGTGGTGACGGCCTCGGCCACCCTCCAGGTGGCGGGCGGTCTGGACTACCTGGTGCAGTTGACGGAACGGCTGCTCCGCGCCCACCCCAAGTACGTGACCATCCTGGCGCCCCTCTCCACCTTCTTCCTCACAGTCTGCGTGGGGACCGGGCACGCGGTCTATGCGCTGCTGCCGGTCATCTCCGACGTGGCCCTGAAGACCCGCATCCGGCCCGAGCGCCCCATGGCCATCTCCAGCGTGGCCTCCCAGATGGGCATCACCGCCAGCCCCGTGGCCGCCGCCGTCACCACCTTCCTGGCCATGGCCGCCAAGAACGGGCATCCCGTGGGCCTCTTCGACATCGTGCGCATCACCCTGCCCGCGGGCGTCATCGGCGTGCTGGCCGCCGCGGCCTGGAGCTTCAACCGGGGCAAGGAGCTGGACCAGGACCCCGAGTTCCTCGAGCGCATGAAGGATCCCGAGTTCGCCAAGGGCCTGGAAGGCGACGTCACCACCCTGGACAAGGTGATCCCCTTCAAGGCCAAGCTCTCCGTGGGCCTCTTCTTCGCGGGCGTGCTCACCATCGTGCTCATCGCCCTCAAACCCGGCCTGCTCCCCGTGGCGAACGGCAAGCCCATCCCCATGACCACGGTCGTGCAGGTCATCATGCTGGCCTTCGGCGCCTTCATCCTCTTCGCCACGGAAGTGAAGGCCCCCGAGATCGCCCGCTCCAGCGTGTTCATCGCGGGCATGATCGCCGTCGTCTCCATCTTCGGCATCGCCTGGATGAGCGAGACCTTCATCAAGGCCAACGAGGGCTACCTGGTGGCCCACATCAAGGCCATGGTGCAGATGGCCCCCTGGACCTTCGCCATCGCCATGTTCGCCGTGTCCGCCTTCGTGAAGAGCCAGGCCGCCACGCTCACGATCATGCTGCCATTCGGCTACGCCCTGGGACTGCCCACGCCCCTGCTGCTGGGCCTCATCCCCGCCAGCTACGCCTACTTCTTCTTCGCCTTCTACCCCAGCGACCTCGCCGCCATCAACATGGACCGCACCGGCACCACGCGGATCGGCAAGTACCTCCTCAACCACAGCTTCATGATCCCCGGCCTCATCGGCGTCAGCGTCTCCACCTGCGTCGCCTTCGGGTTGTCGAAGCTCTTCGCCTGAATACCGTTCCCCTACGAAAAAGCCCCGCCGTGGCGGGGCTTTTTCGTAGGTGGAACAGCTACCAGAGGCCCAGGACCTTCCACCACAGGCCTCCGAGGCCCACCCAGATGATGATGTTCACGACGCTCACGATGAGACCCGTCCGCCACCAGGTGCCG
Source organism: Geothrix alkalitolerans (assembly GCF_022808885.1). Lineage (NCBI taxonomy): Bacteria > Pseudomonadati > Acidobacteriota > Holophagae > Holophagales > Holophagaceae > Geothrix > Geothrix alkalitolerans. Next base: position 735,361 of record NZ_JAKZLE010000002.1, read on the forward strand.
AGCTCCACATAGCCGGTGCCGAAGAGCACCGGCGCCGGACCCGTCCCGTAGTGGGTCATCCCCGCGAAGAGGTTGCTGAAGAAAGCGAGCACCAGTGCTGCCAGGACGGGCGGCGCGCCGGCCACGATGGACACGCCCAGGAAGGCGGCGTACATCGAGGCCACGTGGGCCGTGTTGCTGGCGAAGAAGTAGTGGCTGTAGAAGTAGACCAGCGCCAGCACGAGGAAGGCGAGGATCCAGCCCTTGCCCGCCACCATGCCGCCCATGGTCTTGCTGAACCAGGGCACCATGCCCAGCTTGTTGAGGAAGCTGGCCATCATCACCAGGGCCGCGAACCACACGAGCGTGTCCCAGGCGCCGGTCTCGGCCTTGATGTCGTCCCAGTTGAGGATGCCGGTGATCAGGAGCACAGCGAGGCCCGCCAGGGCGGAGGTGGTGGCGTTGAGGTCGCCCAGCTGCTTGGCGAAGATCCAGAGGACCAGCAGCATCACGAAGACGCCCAGCATCATCCATTCTTGGCGCTTGACGGGTCCGAGCTCCCGCAGGTGGCCCTTGGCCATCTCCACGGCCTCCGGCGTCTCGGTGATCTCGGGCCGATGGAGGCGGTAGATGATGAACGGGATCAGCAGCAGCGCCACCACGCCCGGAACCACCGCCGCGAGGGCCCAGCCCACCCAGGTGAGGTTCACCTTGAGGTCGCCCGCCAGCTTCTGGGCCAGGGGGTTGGCGGCCATGGCCGTGAGGAACATGGCGCTGGTGATGCAGTTCACCTGGTAGGCCGTGAGCGTGAGGAACGAGCCCATCTTGCGGGCAGTGCCATCGCCGGGGTTGCTGCCGTAGGCGCGGGCCAGCGAGGCCATGACAGGCATGACGATGCCGCCTCCCCGGGCGGTGTTGCTGGGGATGGCCGGCGCGAGCACCAGGTCGGTGGCCGCCAGGCCGTAGCTCAGGCCCAGGGTGCGCTTGCCCAGCAGGGCCATGAAGGTGTAGGCGATGCGGGCGCCGAGGCCCGTCTTGATGAAGCCCCGCGAGATGAAGAAGGCGAGGACGATGAGCCAGATCACCACATCCGAGAAGCCGCTCATGGACTCGGCGATGCTCAGTGTGCCCGTCAGGGCGGTGGCGGCGATGCCGATCATGGCCACGGCGCCCATGGGCAGGGACTTGAGGATGATGCCCACGATGGTCGTCACGAAGATGGCGAAGAGGTGCAGCCCCTTCACCCAGTCGGCCTTCCGCTTGGACTCGGCGTCGACCTTGGCCTTCGCGTCGGCCGCGGCCTTCACCTGCGCATCGGCTTCCGCCTTGGCTTTGGCCTCGGCTTCGACCTTCGCCTTGGCCTCCGCTTCCGCCTTGGCCTTGGCTTCCTGCTGGGCCTTGGTCAGCGGTTTGGCGGGCGTCGTCGCGACGGCCGGGGCCGGCACGGCGGCCGGCGCGACGGGCTTGGCCACAGGCTTGGGTGTCGCAGCAGCCGCGGGCTTGGGTGCGGCGGGCTGGCCCGTGAAGACCTTGGCGTCCGGCACCGGCACGAGGGCCGGCAGGCCGAGGTAGAGGATGAGACCAAGGGCGAGCGTGGCGACGGCTTGGACAGGCTTGGCGCCCTGCCACCCGGACGGGCCGGCGGCCGGGGCTGTTCCGGAATCGGAAGCGTGGCTCATGAGGAGCCTCCATGTCTTGGGATGAGGGTGGAATTTCCGGTGCGTAGTCTACCCCCAAGTCGCATAGTTAAAAGAGGTATCTGCCTGGACTTCGGGCCCATTGATCCGCGCGATTGATACATTTGCAGCTTTATTCACAGGAGGACCTCATGCGTGACCTGAAGATCGCGGTCATCCCCGGCGATGGCATCGGCAAGGAAGTGGTGCCGGAGGGCATCCGGGTGCTGGAGGCTGCCGCGGCGAAACACGGCCTCCGCTTCCAGTGGGACCAGTTCCCCTGGAGCTGCGAGTACTTCCTCCAGACCGGCCGCATGATGCCCGAGGACGGCCTGGACCGCATCCGCCATCACGACGCCATCTTCCTCGGCGCCGTGGGCTTCCCCGGCGTGCCCGACCATGTTTCGCTCTGGGGCCTGCTCATTCCCATCCGCCGCGGCTTCCAGCAGTACGCCAACGTGCGCCCCGTGAAGCTCATGCCCGGCGTGCCCTGCCCCCTGGCGGGCCGGCAGGTGGGCGACATCGACTTCATCGTGGTGCGCGAGAACAACGAGGGCGAGTACTCCAGCATCGGCGGCCGCCTCTACGAGGGCACGGACCAGGAGATGGCCACGCAGCAGACCGTCTTCACCCGGCAGGGCGTGGACCGCATCCTGAAGTACGCCTTCGACCTGGCCCAGAGGCGCCCGAAGAAGCACCTCACCTCGGCGACGAAATCCAACGGCATCGCCATCACCATGCCCTACTGGGACGAGCGGGTGAAGGCCATGGGCGCCAAGTACCCCGAGGTGAAGGTGGACCAGTTCCACATCGACATCCTCTGCGCCCACTTCGTGCGCAACCCCCACTGGTTCGACGTGGTGGTGGGCTCCAACCTCTTCGGCGACATCCTCTCGGACCTGGGCCCCGGCTGCACGGGCACCATCGCCATCGCCCCCAGCGCCAACCTGAACCCCGAGCGCGAGTTCCCCTCCATGTTCGAGCCCGTCCACGGCTCGGCCCCGGACATCTACGGCAAGGGCATCGCCAACCCCGTGGGCCAGATCTGGGCCGGCGCCATGATGCTGGACCACCTGGGCTTCCCCGAAGCCGCCGCCTCCGTCACTGCCGCCATCGAGAAGGTGCTGGCCACGGGCCCCCGCACGCCCGACATGGGCGGCACAGCCAGCACCTCCGACATGGGCAAAGCCATCGCCGACGCGGTGTGACTCAGCGCACCACCCATCGGCCGCCTTCGTGCGCCTCGGGTGATTAAAGAAGCCGGCGCAGGCGGCCGAGAAGGCACTCACAGACACGGAAAGCCCGTCCATGTTGGATGCGAGTTCGAAGGACTCGCTGGGACCCCATCTCGGGGGACCTTCGCCGTGTGCGCCCCGCTGCACTTAAAGCGGATATTTTTGTATTTTTTTGGGTCAACAGATTTTCCAGTTATTTATATTCCCATGGGAGCCGATAGCAGGGCTGAAGGAGACCGCCATGCGCATCTGCCTACGTTCCTTTGCCCTCGCCCTCGCACCGACCCTTCTTCTGGCGCTTCCCCCTGTCACGGGAGTGGACGGAACAGCCCACGACCTGAGCATCACGGGATTGAATTCCGTGACCCTGGCAACCCGGTCCTGCGTGTTCTGCCACACCGTCCACAACCCCGGTGGCGGAAGCAGCTCAAAGCTCATTCCAGACTGGAACCACACCACCACCGTCGCGGCGTTCACGATGTACAACAACACGAACCATGCTGGCGCGGACCTCAAGGGCACCGTGGACTCGCAACCCACAGGGCCGAGTCTGGCCTGCCTATCCTGCCACGACGGCTCGGTGGCCGTGGGTTCCTTGGTGGTCGCTCCGCTCAGCGGCGGCAACGACACCTACGTCGGCGCCAGGGGCGGCGTCAGCCCAAGCACTGGCCGCATCAGCAGCGGCAGAGCCCTGGTCGGGACCGACCTGAGCAACGATCACCCCATCTCCATCACCTACCAGGACAACCTGGATACCGGTCTCCAGCCCGCGGCCTCCCTCGTCGCCGTGCGCCTCTATCCGGAGAACGTCACGGGCGCGAAGGTGCAATGCTCCTCTTGCCACGATGTCCACAATTACGGCACACCCGGAACCACGGCACCGTTCCTGCGAGCGACCATGGAGGGCTCCTTCCTCTGCCGGAGCTGCCACAAGAAGTGATGTCCGGGCCCCCGATCGCCCGCTCGAGGGTGCGCAAGGGCGGGCTGCCGTCGGGCCGGGCGAATCGTGACCGGCATCACCTGCCGCAGAACGTGGGTCGTCGGACAGGAGGCACCAGACCACTCATCGACCGTCGCCCCAGAAGCACCTCTGAAAATGTTGTCTTCAGAAACCTGATGGCGTGCGGCGAGGCTCGGACAATCCCGTGACCCGCCCATGACAGTCCAAGACACGGCGTCGATCCCTTCACCATTCGACATGCCGAAAAAAAACAAACCCAAACGACTTTTCGTGCGCGGGACCTTCGCTGATACGCTCCGTGAGATCTTGGTCAAAGCAAAGATGACTCTAAGATGAGGTATGCCCATCCCCCCCACTGGGCTCCTTTCTGAGACCACCGACGCCATGACCCCCTCACGCCGGATCCTCGCTTTCCTTCTGTTCGCCTTGCTGGTGGGCCTCGTGCCCTGCAGCGCCGCGGACGCGCCCCGAACCTGCCAGGACTGCCACTCCAAGGTCCGCCAGGCCGCCGCTCCGGCGACAGCTCACAAACCCCTGCTCGACGGAAAGTGCCAGTGGTGCCACAAGCCCCATGGCGCGGCGAACGTCAACCTCCTCCACGAGGGCGGCGGCCGGGCCCTCTGTGCCCTCTGCCACAAGGGGTTCAAGCAGGCCGCCAGTGAGCGCCCTGCGCACCGCTTCGAGTCCAAGGGCGAGTGCGGGGCCTGCCACGGCGCCCACGACACGGGGCGCAAGCTCCTGCTCCGAAAGGACGCGCAGGAGCTGTGCCTCTCCTGCCACGCGGACATCAAGGCCCGCACCACCTCGGCCCATCCCCATCCCGCGACGGACGACTGCCTGGCCTGCCACCAACCCCATCCCTCGGCCACGCGCAATCTGCTGAAAGCGGGCGTCCCGGGCCAGTGCGACACCTGCCACGACCTGGCCGGTCTCTCGAAGACCCACGGCGGCTTCCCGCTGAAGGCCGAAGCCTGCGCCACCTGCCACAACCCCCACGGTGGCCCGGCCAAGGGCCTGCTCCGCGACCGCGTGCACGCACCTTTCGCCCCGGGCTCCTGCGCCGACTGCCACGCGCCCGCCGCCGGCGGCGCCGTGAAGCTGGCGAAGGCTGTGCCGGAGCTGTGCCTCGACTGCCACGGCCCCCTGCCCGGCCCTGGCGTGCAGCACCAGCCGGCGAAGGACGGCGACTGCCTCACCTGCCACCGGCCCCATGCCGGGGATGCCAAGGGCCTCCTCACAGCCCCGCCCCAGGAGCTGTGCGCCAGCTGCCACACGGACCTCGCCAAGGGGAAGTCCCTGCATCCGCCCTTCCGCGATGGCGCCTGTATGGACTGCCACCGCCCCCACGATTCGAAAGAAAAGGCCCTCCTCACCGCGCCCGCAAAGCAGCTCTGCCTCACCTGCCACGAGGACCTCGTCAAGGGCAAGAGCCAGCACGCGCCGGCCGCCCAGGGCGACTGCCTCGCCTGCCATGAGGCCCACGCCAGCGCCACGGCTCCTGTCCTGAAGCAGCCCGGAGAGACGCTCTGCGCCACCTGCCACAAGGGCGTGGCGAAGGGCGAGGTGGCCCATGCTCCAGCGAAGAAGGGCCAGTGCCTCGCCTGCCACACGCCCCACGCCTCCGATTCCGCCAAGCTCATCAAGGGCGGCGAGCTGGCCGCCTGCGGCGCCTGCCACGAGAAGATCGTGAAGCGCAAGGTTCTCCATGCCCCCGTGAAGAACGGCCAGTGCAGCGCCTGCCACACGCCCCACGGCGGCGCGCTCGCGAAGCTCCTGAAGGACGACACGGAGAAGCTCTGCACCACCTGCCACGGCGACCTGATGAAGGGCGATGCCAAGCACCAGCCCGCCACTGGCAAGCGCGGCTGCCTCGCCTGCCACGATCCCCACGGCGGCGACCAGGCCAAGTTCCTCAAACGCGACCAGCCCGAGGGCTGCTACGCCTGCCACACCCGCAAGGACAGGTTCCAGGTCGTGCACTCCCCCGTGAACGATGGCCAGTGCAGCAGCTGCCACAGCCCCCACTCCGGCAGCGGACCGGCCCTGCTGGCCTCCCCGAAGATCCAGGAGACCTGCGCCACCTGCCACGACCTCGCGGACGAGGCCCTGGGCCGCAAGCACCTCACCAGCTCGCTGGCGAAGGTGGACTGCCTGGGCTGCCACGAGCCCCACACCTCGACGAAGAAGGGCCTGATCCTCAAGGGCGCCCATCCCCCCTTCCTGGAGAGCTGTGGCAACTGCCACACTGCCCCGGCCTCCGGCGCCAAGCTCCCCGCCGGCACGCCCCGCTTGGACCAGCCCGTGCCCCAGCTCTGCCAGGGCTGCCACGCGGACCTCGAGCCCAAGGCCGGCGCCACCCAGCACCAGCCCTTCAAGGGCGGCGAGTGCCTGTCCTGCCACCGGCCCCACGCCTCGAAGAGCGAGTCCCTGCTGGAGAAGCCCGGCAGCCAGGTCTGCCTCACCTGCCACGAGAAGGCCGAGGCGCCCAAGGGCGGCTGGGCGCACAAACCCTACCTGGACGGCAGCTGCCGCGACTGCCATGCGCCCCATCAGACCGAGACCCCCCATCTGCTGCGCCAGAAGACCCTCGACCTCTGCCTCACCTGCCACACGACCATCGCCACGGCGGTGAAGTCCAAGCACGCCCACCAGCCCGCCGCCTCCGGCGAGTGCCTCAGCTGCCACGGGGCCCACACGGGCAAGCTGGCCAAGGGCCTCCTCCAGCCCGTGGAGGAACTCTGCGTCAGCTGCCACGACGCCGGGGATCTGAGGAAGGCCCACAAGGGCTACCCCGTGTCCGCCAAGGACTGCGCCACCTGCCACGATCCCCACGGCTCCAACAACGACGGCATGCTCAAGGCCACGGCCCACCCGCCGGTGGCGGAGGGCGGCTGCTCGACCTGCCATGCGGAACCCACCTCGGCCAAGCCCTTCGCGACCAGCGAGGCCATGCCCGGTCTCTGCTTCAACTGCCACGACGGCGTCGCCGCGGCCGCGAAGAAGGCCTTCCCCCATCCTCCTGTGGCCAACGGCGAGTGCACCGCCTGCCACACGCCGCACGCCTCCAGCCGACCCTCGCTGCTGGCGGGCAATCCGCGGGACCTCTGCCTCCAGTGCCACGACGGGCTGCGGGAGGAGGCGAACAAGGCGGTCTCCCGACACAAGCCCGTGATGGACGGCCAGTGCGCCATGTGCCATACGGCCCACGGCGGCGACGCCAAGGGCTTCCCCCGCGGCGAGGTCCAGACCCTCTGCCTGAGCTGCCACAAGGACAAGAGGGCCGGCCACCCCGTGGCCAACCATCCCACCTCAGGCCGCACCATCAAGGCCACGGGCAAGCCCCTCTCCTGCCTGTCCTGCCACCAGCCCCACTTCTCCAAGAGCCCCAAGCTCCTGGCCGTCAGCGGCTGCGACGCCTGCCACTCGTAAGGTCACGTTCCCAGAGGAACTGCCTGCTTCCACAGCGAAGCCCCCGGTCACCCGGGGGCTTCGGCGTCTTCCCAGCGGCTTTCAGTCGCCCAGGCTTCGCTCCACCAGGTCGTGGCCATGCGCCTTGAGGTAGTCCGCCCGAACGGCCTCGCGGCATTCGCCCAGCGGCATCACGGGGCCTGGGCGTCGCTCCAGGGCGTTGAAGATCATGAAGCCATCCGGACCCAGCATGGGACCCACGGGCTGACCCTGGGGCCCTGCCAGGAGGGGCTGCATGAGCGTGGGGGGCACCAGCGTTTTGAGTGAAGCCACCTCCACCCAGCCGGGCTCGGGGTTGCCCGTGGCCTCGGCGTTGGCGTACCGCGCCACGGCCTCGCGCCAGGGCAGGCCTGTCCGAACCGCATTCAGGGCCGCGTCCACCTCGTCCTTGGAATCGGCCACCAGCACCTGCAGGCGCAAGGCGCCCACCTGCCGGAACCGATCGGGGAAGGTCTCGTGGTGCTTCGCCAGCTCGACCTCGGACACCTGCGCCTCAGAGAGGAAGGCCTCCGCGTACCGGACGTAGGCGCGTTCCCGCTCCTCCAGCCAGAGGGCGGCCTGGACCTCGGGGCGGCGATCCAGCCCCTGCTTGCGGGCCGCTTCGGACAGACGGATGTCGTCCGCCACGCCCTCCATGAACCGGGCCTTGGTCGCCGCGCCCAGGGAGTGGCTCGAGCCCATGGTCTTGAGGACATCCACCAGGTGGCGTTTGAGGGTCCGCAGGCTAATGGCCGTCCCGGCCACCCGGCCCGCGACCTTCTTCTCATCACCGGGCAGGGTCTCCGTGGTGCGGTCCGCACCCAGCACAGTCAGATCGGGAACCAGGGGATACCGGGGGCGGAGCACCTCCAGGGCCGCCTCTCGCCTCATCTTCATCTGGGTGGCCGCTGCCTCCTTCAGCAGGGTCTCCCGGCGCGCGGCGAAGTCCGCCTCCGTCTCGCGCCGGGCTTCCCAGGCCTTGGCGACATGCCAGCCGAACTCGCTCTGCAGGGGGCCCACCAGCGCGCCCACGGGGGCCGCGAAGACGGGATCGCCGAAGGCGGTCACCATCTGCTTCTGGCGGATCCAGCCCAGGTCGCCCTTGTTCTGGGCCGCGCTGGGATCCACAGAAATCTCCGCGGCCACCTTCTCGAAAGGCTCTCCTGCCTGGATGCGCTTCAGAGCCGCCTCGGCCTCCTCCCGGGTCTTGCACAGGAGGTGCGACACGTGGCGTTCCTCGCCCTGGGCGAGGAACGCAGCCTTGACCTGCTCTTCGGTCATGCCGGGATGACTTGGCCGGGTGTCGAGGAAGGCCCTCCCTAGCACGGACTGACGCCCCTCCTGACGCCGCTCCCGCCACTCGGGCGTCTTTAGAAGCCCTTTGGCCGTGGCCAGCGCCCAGGCCTTCTCCAGCCGGGCGAGCTTGGCTCTGGCGGCCTCGGCGGATAAGCCTGGTTCCGCCGCCCGGATCGCCTTCAGGCGTTCCGCCTCGGCATCGACCGTGCGGGGCGGACGCGGGGCGGGCGCCGCCGTCACTGCAGGACCCAGCCCGAGCGCGCCCACCAGGATCGCCATCTGGATCCGGGTGAAGCTGGTCCGCAACGAGGGGGCGTCATGCATGGAAAGCTCCTGGAAGAACGCCTGGGTGGCCCACGATCAATAGCGCGTCTGCACGTGGTCGTAGCCGTGGCAGCTGAGGGTGCAGCTGCCGTGGCCGAGGCCCGACCGCTGGAAGGAAGGGGCGCCCACGGAAGAAGCGCCCACCACGGAGCGGTCGAACTCGATGAGGGAGGCCTGCCGCAGGGAACCGTGGGAAGCGTGACAGGTGGCGCAGGTGGTGGGCTCGCCATAGCCGGGCTGGAAGGCGCCGCCTCGCCCGGGCCGGAAATCCCGTGGGGAGCGCAAACCCAGCACCGCCGCGGCCTCGGAGAAGGCCGGGGCCTGCCGCTGGGCCGCCACGGAGCCGCTGCTGGTGAACCCGCTCAGATGCTGGGCGTGGAAGGGAAAGGACTGGTTGGCGAGGATGGATTGCCGGTCATGGCAGAGGTAGCAGAGGTCGTTGGCGCGCTCTCCCAGCCGAGCCAGGTCCTTCTCCCGCCCGAAGGCGGCCTTCAGGATCGAAGGCTGACTGGAGACGTGGGGCCCCTTGGCGCCCGAGGGATCCGGGTTGTCGTGGCAGGAGCCGCAGTCGAGGGGATCCCGGAAGGTCGAGGTTCGCAGGCTCGGCAGGTCGGGGCGACCCGCCGCCGTGGCGCCGATGGCGTGGCTGGAGGCGGCCCCCTTGGCGAAGAGGGCGCCCAGGTCGGCGGGCCCGGACAGCAGGGGCGCCGCCTCGGGGCCGGCGTGGCAGCCGAAGCAGACCTCGGCCACGGACTGGGGCCGGCGGTCCAGCAGCTGGCCGCGGGCATCGAAGGCCGTGAGGCGCAGGCGGCCCCGCTCCTTGCCGTGGGGATCGTGGCAGCCGGTGCAGTCCTGGGTGAGCGTCAGCACCTTGCCGCCGCTCCGGACGATCCGCCTGTAGTCGGTGGGCCGACGGGCGCCGAGGCGGTCCTTGAGGTGGCCGGAGCCCTGGCCGCTCCAGGGGGCGAGCTTGGGGGCGCGGTCCGCCGTGGTGGCCAAGTTCGTCCCCTCGTGGCAGGCCAGGCAGGCCCGGTCGGGGTTCCCGCGGCCGGCCTTGGACCGGGTGGGCGTCACGGCCCGGTGACCCTGGTGGCAAGCCGCGCAGGCTGCGTGGGCGAGGGAGGGGCCTCCCCGGGCCTGGACGGGCTGCGGCGTCCGGACGGCCTGGCTCCGGGCTGGAAGCAGCGCCAGCCCCGCGATCGCGGCACCCAGGAGAAATCGCCTCATCGCCAGGACCTCGTGCAGATGGTGTCGAACCAGCGCAGCAGATCCACCGTGATGCGGCTGCTGCGGATCCCATTGTCCATGCGCGTGGTCTCGTAGCGCACCCGGAGCGAAACCTGCCGGAAGCTGAGGTCCGCCCAAGTGTAGAGGGTCGTGGCCGCCGGGGTGAGGGCCGCATCGAAGCGCTGCACCAGGGCGCCCACAGGGACCTTCCCCAGCCGGGTGGTGACTCCCAGCGAGTAGTGGCGGCTCGACTCGTCCTGGGCGCCGGCCCAGGTGGCCATGGGGGCAGCCGCCCCGGGGGTGAGGCGCTGGCTGTTGCTGGAGTAGCCCGCGGAGGCGGTGATTGACGTGAGGGCCAGCTGGTAGGAGCCGTTCATCATCAGGTCGGTGTTCCGCGCGTCGACGCCGGGCAGGGAGAGGCCGCGATCGTCCTTGTAGTCCCCGGCCACGTAGAGCGTGAGGCGCCCGCGGGTCTGGACCTGGCCCGTCACCCGGGCCCAGTCCACCCGGCCCTGGCTGGCGTTGTCGGAGATGCGCCACACGTCCGCCGTGAAGCCGAAGTTGCCCGTCTGGCGCATGCGCCGCTGGAACAGCTCCTGGGCCAGCTCCGAGGGGACGTAGTCAGGCGGATACTCCTCCCGGGTCCGCCTGGTGAAGGTCCAGTCGCTGAGGAAGAAGAGGGTGTGCCGGATGAGCTCGGGCACGTCGCCACCGCGGGCGATGCCGAGGTTCATGGTCGTCGTGGTGCGCCGAAGGACGAGGCCCGGCATGCCCTGCTCGAAGGAGGAGACGCCCAGGTCGCCATGGATCCGCCAGTCCCGCGTCAGCGTGTAGGTGCCGCCCAGGGTGCCGGAGTCCATGCGGGTGTCCTGGCCCGCGGCATCCGTGAGGCTGCGGCTCAGGGCGCCGGTGCCGTAGGCGTTCCAGCGCCCGACGGCGTAGACCAGGGACTCGGAGGCGAACGTGTGGTCCGTGCGGGTGTCCCCGGTGGTGCTGGCCCCGGCGGAGGCATTGGTGAGGGAATGCCAGTCGCCGCTGATGGGGCCGTAGAAGGTGGCGCCGATATCGAACCAGCTGCTGCTGATGGAATCCTGGAACTGGGACCGGGTCCGCAGCGTCCAGTCGGCGGCTGAATGGGATTCGGTGTCCAGGTTCGCCTGGAAGTAGCGCCAACCCTGGCCCGGAATGCGAGTTTCGTAATCCTGCCGCAGGGACTGGAACGTGACCTGGGTGCCGCCCATCTGCTGATTGGCCTCCAGCTTCCACTGGGACCAGTCTTCGCGCTCGTCCCCAAGCTTCGACTCCCCGTGCCGGTAGGAGAGGCGCACGTCCTGGAGGATGCGGCTGTGGTAGGTGGCGCCCGCGCCCCAGGTGTCGCCTTTCACGCGGCCGGAATCAAAGAGGTCCGGCGACTGGGAGTGCTGGTAGTCCAGGTAGAGGCGGAAGGGGCGGTAGGGGAAGAGGCTGAGGCGGGCCCCATAGCGGCTCAGGCCCGAATCCGAGTCCGAGCTTCCCCCATAGGCCAGACGGTTGTACTCCACGGCCCCATTGAGGGCCAGGGCCCCCAGGCGGTAGGTAAAGACGGGGATCCCCGCATCCACCTCGTAGACGGCCTGGGTGGTCGCCATGGTGGGTGCCTGGCTGGACTGCCACTGGTTGTAGTGGAGCTGGAACCGCTGGTTGAGGATCAGCGGGCAGTCCTCGGCCCTGGCCGCGACAGACGCGCCCACGAGCACCAGGGTGAGAAGGCAGAGCTTCACAACAGACCTTCGGGAAGGAGGCCAGAAGAAATGCGGGGGGCGGGTGGAAGCCCACCCCCCGCGGGTCTAGACCGACGTTCCTGCTACTTGAGGTGGCAGGAGGTGCAGAGGGCGGAACCGACCATGCTCACGCGCAGGAAGGGCGCGGTGGTGCCGGCGGTGCCGTAGTTGTGCACGTCGTGGCAGGAGGCGCACTGCACCTTGGAGCCGTTGGCGTTGGTGGGGAACAGGCGCACGGTGCCGGCCGCGAAGGTCGTGGGATCCTTCAGGGTCGAGTCCAGGTTCTGCTGGTAGGTGATGGAGATCGGGTGGTCGTTGGTGAGGTCCTTGCCGAGCAGGGCGGTGCCGGACACGAGGCCGGTGCCGAGCAGCTGGCCGCCGGCCGTGTAGGTGACAGAGGCGATGTCGTTGGGCAGGTTGATCATGTTGCCCACGGCCTGGGTGCCGTCATGGCAGGTGAAGCAGGCCATGGAGGCGCCGGTGGGGGTGGCGTCCGTGGTGCCCTGCAGCGTGCCGCTGGTGTACATCGAGAACCCGGTGGTGACCGTGGTGGTCTTGTTCCACAGGGGCACGATCTGGGCGGCGCCGCTGGCGGCACCGTGGGGGGTGTGGCAGAACACGCAGACCTGGGTGGTGTTGGTCTTGCCGCCGGGGCCCGTGCTGCTGAGGTCGTGCTTGGAGCCGACGATGGTCGCGTTCAGGCTCAGCGAGCCGACGGCCAGGAGGGCGACGAGAAGGGACTTCATGGTTTCACCTCATGGGTGGTTGGGGGGGGGTGGGGGGGAGAGAACAGCGTGTTGCTGTTATTGCGGGGTGGATGGGGGGGCAGGTGCCCCCTTCTCTTCTCGCAAATACTGGAATTTCTGGATGCGTCCGTTGATCTGGTCGGCCACGTAGATGCCGCCAGAACCGTCAATGGCGATGCCGGTGGGCACCTGGAACTGGCCCTTGCGGGTGCCACCCGTGCCCACGGGCAAGAGGATCCGGCCCTCCTGGTCGAAGATCTGGAAGTTGCAGAAGGCGCCGTCCACCACATAGAGGTGGCCGTCGGGATCCACGGCGATGCCCTTGGGCCGGGACACCTGGCCCGGCATGTCGCCGGCCTTGCCGAAGGCACGGATGAATCGGCCATTGAAATCGAAGATCTGGATGCGGAAATTGCCGGTGTCCACCACCGCGAAGCCCACGCCGGGCACGATGCAGGTGTAGGACGGGAAGTTGAACTGGCCTTCTTCGCTGCCCCGGCCACCGATGGTCTTGAGAAGCTTGAGGCTCCGGTTGTAGAGGCGCACCGTGTGCTCGCCCCCGTTCACCACGAGGAGGAGGTCCCGGTCTTCGTCCACGGCCAGACCCACGGGCCGGTTGATGCCGTCGTTCTTCGTGAGGGCGCTGAGCTGGTGACCCTCCTTGTCGAAGACCACCACCTGGTTCGTGTTGGCGCTGGCGGCGTAGACCAGCTTGGAGTCCACGGCCAGGCCCGTGGGCGTGGCCAGGGCAGTGCCGCTGAGTGTTGAAAAAGCCCAGATCCTCTTGGCGGCGGGGTCCATGGCCACCACGCCGGCCGTGAAGTCGCCCACGAAGATCACGCCCTTGCCATCCACCGCCACGGAGAGGGGCCGCTGGAGCCAGATCACGTCCTCGGACTTGCCGGCCAGCCGGTCGAGGAAGCTGCGTTTCTTCTTGGCGCCCACGTCGAAGGCGTTGCGGTACTCAGCCACCCACTTGATGCGGGCGGGAGCAGGTGGCGGGGGCCAGGCCAGCACCTCGTCCTGCGCCACGGGAGGCGCGGCGGGCTTCTGCGCGGAAAGAGGCGCCGTCGCGGTCGCGGCACATGCGAGGGCAACGGACAGCAGGATGGAACGATTGGACATGGCGGTTTGGCCTCGTGGATGGCTTGCATCGGCCAAACGTCACAGGAACCTGTCAGCCGACCCCGTGAACATAGGCTGCATAGGCGAACTACGGGTCATCTATTTTTGTGATTTTGATCATCTGGTTTTTTTTTCTTAGGGGGCTTCAAGAGACGACTGCCTTGTTGCGACCCGCAACTGTTGCGTGTTACACGGCATAGATCATCTGCTTATCCTTAAACCTCATTCCGCCCTATGCTCCTAGTGTCTCGGGCCTTCTCCCGAGGACTCCCCCCCCCCCGCTGCACAGCCAGTTCCCTGGAGGTCATCCCATGACCGGCCGGTTCATCCTTCGCCGACGCTGGGCCCTGTCCACGGCCCTCGCCTTCCTGTCCGGCCTCGGCCTGGCGGCCCAGGCCACCCTGCCCACGGCCACGCCGTTGCGATCCTATGACAAGGGCTTCCGCGAACCCGTGCGTCTGGCCACCGACTCGGCCGGGCGCCTCTACGTGGCGGATCCCCGTCTGGGCACCCTCACCATCCGGGATGAAGCCGGGAAGTTCCTCACCATCCGGCGCGGCCTCGATCGGCCCCTGGGCGTGGCCGTGGACGCTTCGGGCCGCATCTTCGTCTGCGAAGCGGGCAAGGGGCGGGTTTCCATCTTCACCCCCGGCTGGGTTCCCTCCGGCTATCTGGGCCAGGGAGATGGCGAGTTCCAGCTGCCCAACCACCTCCAGATCACGCCTGACGGCCTGGTCTACGTGGTGGACAGCCTGGCGAACCAGGTGAAGGTCTACGGCCCCGACAACCAGCTGGTGCGCCAGTTCGGCACCCCCGGCATCCAGGTGGGGCAGCTCAATTTCCCCACGGGCCTAGCCGTGGCGCCCACAGGCGAGATCTTCGTCTCCGACCAGGGGAACGAGCGGGTCCAGGTCTTCGACGCCAACGGCGCCTACCTCCGCAAGTTCGGCGGCCCCATCGGCATGATCGGCTCCAACACCACCTTCGGCCGCATCCAGGGCATGCTCGCGGATGCCCAGGGACGCCTGTTCCTGGCGGATTCCTACCGCGGCGTGGTGGTGGTGGTGAACGCCGCCACCGGCGCGATCCTCGGCAACCTCGGCTCATTCGGTTCGGATCCCGGCCAACTCAGCGGGCCCGCCAGCCTGGTGGTGGACCGGAACCACAGGCTGTTCGTGGCCGCGCCGGGCAACACCCGCGTGGAGATCTACGGCCTGGACGCCTACACCGATCCCCACATCCTCTCCGCCGACCTCACCGTGAAGCCCACCCAGTGGGTGCGCGAAGACCCAGATCACCAGCGCTTCTCCGCCCTCGCGACTCGCCCCCGCGGTCCCCAGGCCCGCCGGTCCGGGGAGCTCCCTGAGATCCAGCGCCGGCACCTGGTCTCGGTCCTGATCAAGGTCCCCGGTGTGGATCCCTCCACCATCCAAGGGGGATCCCTCACCGCCAATGGCCTGCCAGCCACCCGCATTCCCGGCGCCTTCCTCGGCGACTTCGACCGCGACGGTCGGGTGGAGTACCAGGCCTGGTTCGACCAGGACCGCCTGCTGGCCACCCTGCCCGACGGCAGCGCCTTCCTGGTGCTCTCGGGCCGGCTGACGGATGGACGGGCCTTCGAAAGCATCGCCGACGTGACCGTGGTCAATCCGACCGGGAGTGTCCAGTGAGCAGGCTCCGCACGGTCCTCCCTGTCCTCGCCACCGGCCTGCTCCTCGCGGCGGGTGCCGCCCTGCTGGCCACGGATCCCCCGCACAACATCTCGACGGCGAACTCATACGGGGCGCTGAACTACTGCTCCACCTGCCACAAGCTCCACGGCGCCCCGGGCGGCACCCTGACCACGGTGAGCGGTAACACGAACCTGTGCCTGAGCTGCCACGTGAGCGGCGGACGGGCCACCAACCAGGCCTTCGCCGCCACGGACCAGGCCGTGCCCGCGGGTGCCAGCCTCGTCGGATCCACCGCCGGCGGCACCTCCCACCGCTGGGACTCCGGCGCCGCGGGCCGGGTCATCAAGGGCTCACCCAACACCTCCACCGGCACCATCACCCCCTCCGGTGACTACACAGGCGCCTACGCCGCCACCATCAAGATCCAGGTCGTCACCGCCGGCGCCACGGGCAGCGCCACGGTCGCCTGGTCCCAGACCACCAACGGCACCGCCACCTTCGGCGGCGCCACCACGATCACCACCAGCACCACCGCCCAGGCCCTGGGCAGCTCCGGTGTCTCCGTGGCCTTCTCCAGCACCGGGACCTTCGTCGCCGGGGACCTCTTCTACCTCTACGTGCGGCCGGACCTGGTCCAGCCCGCCTCGGCCATGGCCTCCCACCTCGAGTCAGGGAGATCCATGTGCTCCACCTGCCACGACCAGCACCTGCAGGCCCTCACCCCCTTCGATCCAGCCGCCTCCCAGACCTACACCGCCGGCACCACCAACAACCGCCACTTCCAGCGGGTGGCCAATGACGGCGGCGCCCTCTGCGGGGACTGCCATGCCCCCCGCAACGTGGGCAAGGGCGGCACCTCGCACCCCGTGAACCTCCCCGTGGCGGGCGCGGCCAACACCAAGACCCCCACCACGGTGCCCCTCACCGTCAGCGGCAACGTCCACTGCCTGACCTGCCACGACGTCCACAAGGCCTCCACCACGACCACCCCCGCCGGCATGCTGCTCCGCGTGAGCAACACCACCGCCCTGTGCGCCGACTGCCACACCCTGGCGGACACCACCACGGCCAACACCCACACCAACCCCACCAGCGGCATCCTCTGGCCCGGGGACCAGTACGGCGGCAGCACCTACGCCGCCATCACCGACACGACCCTCCGCGGCGCCTGCAAGAACTGCCACACTCCCCACGGCTGGCCCGACGCCAACAACCCCGGCGGCAAGTACGCCAACGCCCTGGGCGCCGAGCAAGACAACCTCTGCCTCACCTGCCATGACGCCGATGGGCCCTCCACCAAGGATGTGCGCACCCAGATCACCAAGACCATCCACCACCCGGTGGAGCGCAACAGCGGCCGCACCGTCGGCTGCGCCGACTGCCACAACCCCCACATGGCCACGGCGGGCGTCCACACCTACACCACCACCGCCACCCTCGACCGCAACCGCCTCCGCGCCAGCGGGGGAGGCGTGCTGAACAACATGTACGCCCTCCGCGGCGTGGATGGCGTGGCCTTCAACTACTCGGGTCTCGCCATGTGGGGCGTCCCCACCTCGGCCAACTTCACCAAGATCGCCGGGGGCTCGCCCACCGTCGCCGCCTCCGGGGCCGAGTTCGAGTACCAGGTCTGCTTCAAGTGCCACACCAGCTACAGCTGGGGCACCAACCCGGCGCCCAACGGCATCACCTCCGGTGGCACCAGCCCCCTCACTCTGGTTTCCGGCACCACCCAGCCTTGGGTGGCGGGTACGGGCACGGCCAGCTTCACCAGCGGCAGCACGAGCGTGACAGGCAGTGGAACCTCCTGGAACGCCCCCTCCATCCGCTACATGTACATCCGCCACGTCGGATACACCGGCACGCTCCGCTACGTCAGCACGGTCACGAGCAACACCGCGGTGACCCTCTCAGGAACTTACGGCACCACCGCTTCCGCCAAGGCCTACGAGCTGCGTGACTCCGCTGCCATCACGGGCACCACCACCGTCACCGGCTACGGCACGACCTGGGACACCTCCCTGGTGAACCAGTTCTTCGCCATGACCGCCGGCAACACCACGTCCTACCGCATTACGGCCGTCCCCAACGCCACCACCCTGACCATCACCACCGCCACCACCTCCACCACCCCCCAGGACTTCTACATCCACCCCGGCGCCAGCTTCACCAACGGCAGCACGGCGGTGGTGGGCTACGGCACCAGCTGGACCTCGGCCCTGGTGGGCAACACCATCCAAGCCAGCGGCGTGACGGGCACCTACACGATCACCGCGGTGGCGGATGCCACGCACCTCACGTTGAGCGGCAATTTCACCGGAACCACGGGCGTTTACCGATTCCTGCTGGCCGGCCCGATCCTCCTTCAGGAGACGGACCTGGCCCAGGAGTTCAACCCGGCCAACCGCTCGGGACACCCCGTGGTCACGGGCCTGAACAACTACACGGGCAGCACTGCCCCCAAGGCCCTCGCCGCCGCCACCATGAAGGCCCCCTGGGCCACGAACCTGGGCACCCAGACCATGATGTGCTCGGACTGCCACAACACGGACGCCGCCACCCCCGCCGCCCAGGGCCCCCACGGCTCCGCCGCCCAGTTCATGCTGCGCGGCACCAACCCCGCCAACTGGCCCAACATCACGCTCAGCAGCGCCAGCACCAGCTGGTGCACCAACTGTCACACCCTGACCCTGAGCAACAACACGGCGCACAACACCGGCAACCACAGCGGCTATCAGTGCTGGAACTGCCACATCGTGATCCCCCACGGGGGCAAGATGTCCCGGCTCATCGGCTACAGCGGGACCGGCACCACCATGCCAGCCCGATACGCCTACAACAACACCGTCAGCAACATGAAGATCACCGGGTTCAAGAAGCCGACTTCCGCCACCGGCTACTCCCAGGACGGAAGCTGCCAGACCTCCTGCTACCACAACGTCGCCGTGACGTCCTCCGAGGCCTGGTGACCCCGGAAGCATCCGCTGCGGGCCCTGCCGCCGCCTCCTCCGGCTTGTGATTTCCATCATCCGTCGATTTCATCCCCCTCCGATGCGGTCGCTTCCACCTTTCTGTCGCAAGTCCCGAGATCTGCTCTCCTGTCATAGATCACATATATGTCCTGAAATCCAATTCCTCCCCTATCCTCCTGAAGGAACCCCGACCTCGCCGGGTCACTCTCTGCTCCACCAGCCGGAGATTCGCCCCATGGGACGATGCGCCACCTCGAGATTGCGCCTCTGGTTCGCGCTGGCCAGCTGCGGATGGCTGGCATCGGCCCTGTACGCCACGGATCCCCCGCACAACATCGCCACGGCGAATTCGTACGGATCGCTGAACTACTGCTCCACCTGCCACAAGGTCATGGGCGGAGCCAGCGGGGCCACCCTCACGACCGTGAGCGGGAACACGAACCTGTGCCTGAGCTGCCATGTGAGCGGCGGCAAGGCCACCAACCTGGCCTTCACCGCCACGGACCAGGCCGTTCC
Organism: Geothrix alkalitolerans; assembly: GCF_022808885.1. Lineage (NCBI taxonomy): Bacteria > Pseudomonadati > Acidobacteriota > Holophagae > Holophagales > Holophagaceae > Geothrix > Geothrix alkalitolerans. Next base: position 754,298 of record NZ_JAKZLE010000002.1, read on the forward strand.
CGCCGATGGAAGCCTGGTGGGCGCCACCGCCGGCGGGACCTCCCACCGCTGGGATTCCAGCGCCGCGGGCCGCATCACCAAAGGCTCGCCCAACTCCTCCACGACCACGATCACCTCCTCGGGCGACTACACCGGCGCCTACGCAGCCACCATCAAGATCCAGGTCACCACCGGAGGCGCCACGGGCACAGCCAAGGTCGCCTGGTCCCAGACCACCAACGGCACGAGCACCTTCGGAAGTGCCACGACGATCACCACCAGCACCACACCCCAGGCCCTGGGCAGCTCGGGCGTTTCACTGGCCTTCTCCGGCACAGGCACCCTCGTCCTCAACGACCTGTTCTACCTGTACCTCCGGCCCGACCTGGTCCAGCCCACCTCGGCCATGGCCACGCACCTCGAGAACGGGAAGCTCATGTGCTCCACCTGCCATGACCAGCACCTGCAGGCCCTGGCTCCCTTCGACCCGAACGCTTCCCAGACCTACACCGCCGGCACCACCAACAACCGCCACTTCCAGCGGGTGGCCAACGACGGCGGTGCCCTCTGCGGGGACTGCCATGCCGCCCGCGATGTGGGCAAGGGGGGCACCTCGCACCCGGTCCACGTGAACCTGGCCACCGCCCCGAACACCAAGACCCCGACCCTGGGCACGGTCCTCTCCGCCGCCGGGAATGTGGAGTGCCTGACCTGCCATGACGTCCACAAGGCTTCCACCGCCACATCGCCTGCCGGGATGCTGCTGCGCGTAAGCAACTCCCTGGCCCTCTGCACGGACTGCCACACCCTGGCCGACACCGCCACCGCCAATGTGCACACCAACCCCACCAGCGGCATCCTCTGGCCGGGTGACGGGTACGGCGGCAGCACCTATCCGGCCATCACGGCTTCCGCCGACCGCGGCGCCTGCAAGAACTGCCACACTCCCCACGGCTGGCCCGACGCCAACAACCCCGGGGGCAAATACGCCAATGCCCTGGGCGCGCGGCAGGACAACCTCTGCGAGACCTGCCACGACACCAATGGACCCTCCACCAAGGACGTGCGCACCGAAATCCTCAAGGTCAACCATCACCCCGTGGAGCGGACCAGCGGCCGCACGGTGGGCTGCGCGGACTGCCACAACCCTCACATGGCCACGGCGGGCGTGCACACCTACGCCACCGCTGCCACATCCACCCGGAACCGCCTCCGCGCCGACGCGGGCGGCGTGCTGAACAACATGTATGCCCTCCGCGGCGTGGATGGCGTCCAGTTGAACTACAACGGCCTGGGACTGTGGCCGACCCCCACCGCGGCCACCTTCACCAAGGTCGCCAGCGGGTCCCCCACCGTGGCCGCCAGCGGCGCCACCTACGAGTACCAGGTCTGCTTCAAGTGCCACACCAGCTACGACAGCTATGGCTCCACCCGCCCGGGCGGTGTCACCACCTTCTACAGCACGGGGACCGCCAAGTTCACCAACGGCAGCACCACTGTGGCCGGAACCGGCACCACCTGGATCGTCACCACCACCGCGGGCAATTCCGATGTCACGCCCGGCCGCACCGTCGTGGGCATGTACATCCAGAAGAACCTCACGTCGCCGGCCTACAAGATCGCCGCAGCCACCGCCACCTCCATCACCCTGGCCACTCCCTACGCGGGCGCCACCGACGCCACGGCCGCGGCCTATGTCATCACCCGGGAGCAGACCGACCTCGCCCAGGAGTTCAGCCCCAGCAACGCCTCCGGCCACCCAGTGGTGACCGGCCTCAACAACTACACCGGAAACGTCGCCCCCAAGGCGCTCAGCGCGTCCTTCATGAAGGCCCCGTGGACCGCCGTGGGGACGCAGACCATGATGTGCTCCGACTGCCACAACACCAACGGCACGGCGGCCCAGGGTCCGCACGGATCTGCGAACCAATTCATGCTGCGGGAATTCGCCGGCGGCGCCCCGGCCGCGAACTGGCCGAACGTCACCCTCACCGCGACCCTGGGCAGCACGGTCGCGAATCAGTCCTGGTGCAACAACTGCCACCAGCTCACCACGGCACTCACCAACGACGTCCACACCAAGAACAGCACGCATGAAGGCCACCAGTGCTATGCCTGTCACGTGGTGATCCCCCACGGCAGCAAGATGTCGCGCCTCATGGCCTGCACCACCAACATGCCCGCCCGCTACGCCTACCAGGGGGACCGCACCAACACCCTGATCCTCCAGTTCAAGAAGGCCGCCGTGGGATCCTACGCGACCGGCAACTGCGACACAACGGTCCACCACAGCGCCCTCTCGGGCACAGGCGTGGAATCCTGGTGAGCCCGCGCGACGAGGTCCTCCGCTCCCGGCCGGGATGGAACCCCTTCCTCCCGGTAAAGCGATTCCTGCGCCGGCCGACCGTCATCGTCGCGGAGATCCTCGTCATCACCGCCGCCTGCACCCTCGGGGCCAGCCTGCCCCAGGCCGGACGGTCCTCGGCAACCCAAGTCCTGACCCTTCGTTCCTATGGCGCTGCCACATCGGCCCTGGTAGACGTCCTGTCCCTGGATCATGTCTTCACCAGCGGGTGGTTCCTCGCGGCCCTGGCCTTCGCCACGGCCTCGCTGGTCATCGTGGTCGTCGAGCAGACGCGACGGCTCCGGGCGACCTGGAGCCAGGTCCCCACCGACGCGCACTTCCGGAACGCGCCGTTCCGGGTCGAGTTCACCCGCCCCGGGAACGGCCCCGCCACCCGGTCCATCCGCAGCCGCGGAAGGCTGGGGCTTGCCGGCTCCCCCCTGTTCCACACGGGCCTCCTGGCCGTGATCCTCGCTGGGGTCCTGGGGGCCCTGTTCAGCGTGCAGGCCGTGGTGGACCTCTTCGAAGGCGAGACCCTGCCCCCCACCGTGGAGGCCTGGGGCCTGCAGCAGCCGGGTCCCCTCGCCGCCCCCTTCCAGCTCGACGCCCCCCTGAAGCTGGTGTCGGTGGAGCCGACGCGCTACCAGGGCGGGGACCTGATGGGACTCCGCCTGAAGGTGGCCGAGGGTGACGCGGAAGGCGGACCCACCCGGAACCTGGGCATCAACCAGGACCTCCGGGTCAGCCGCGGGCGCCTCTATGCCGACAGCCTCTTCGGCCCGGCCGCCCTGGTGGCCTGGGACCGGCCCTCCACCCCCGAGTCCCGAACGGCTGTCCTCCTGGAGCGGAAGGAGCCGCAGGCCTTTGGAGCCTACACGCCGGGGCCCGGGTCCCTCCGCGCCCGCATCCGGGTGCCGATGCCAGCGGACGGAAGCCGGCCCGATCATGCCGAGGTGCGGATCCTCCAGGGAGAATCCCGCGTGGCGGAGGCCAACCTCCGGCCCGGCGAGGCCCTGGCCCTGCCCGGTGGAGGTGGGTTCCGCCTGCATGGGATCCCCTACTGGGCCCGGCTCCATGGCAACCGCGATCCCGCCATCGGGCTCGCCTACGCCGGTTTCATCGTCGCCCTGGCGGGAGCGGCCCTCACCTACGGGGTGACGCGGGTGGACGAGCTGGTCAGCGTGACGCCGGAGGACGGCCGAGAGCGGGTGGTCGTGGCGCTGAAGCCCCACCGGTTCGCGCCGCTGTTCCAGGAACGGTTCGCGCAGCTCGTTCGAAACCATGGAGGAGAGGCATGACCCTGCGTCCCTGGCTCTATCCCCTGATCCTGGCGGCCCTTGCGATGGGCTGTGGCCGGGTGTCGGACCAACAGGCCCGGAACCTGGTGGCCCGCTACAACGACGTGGTGAGCGAGGCCTACCGGAAGAACGACATCCTCCTCATCGATGCCGTGGTGGGCCCCAACGCGCCAGACGGGCGGCGCCTCACCGGCCTCATCGGCGTGCATGCCGACATGGGCATCGCCCTGGACGCCCACCTGGACTCCCTGGAGGTGACCGGCGTCGAGCAGGCCGGCGGTGACCTGCGCGTGCGCACCCGGGAGCAGTGGCGCTACCGGGACCTGAGGGCCGGCACGGGGGAGCAGGTGGGCGAGGCCTCCGTGGACTGCTATGAGATGACTTACCACTTCCGGAAGCTGAAAGGCGCCTGGATGGTCGAGGAGATCGCCTTCGCCGCGCCGCCACAAGTGGGCCGCAAGGAGGTTCCCTGGACCATGGATGCCAAGGATGCCCACAGCATCGTCACCCCACCCCCCGGCAAGCCCTGAAGCCCGGAGTGTTCCATGAGCCCATTCATCCTGGAAGCCACCCTGCACTGGACCTCCGTGGTCCTCTACATCCTGGCGACGGTGATCTTCGCCCACGCCCTGCTGTGGAACCACCCCACCCGGGCGCGCTGGGCCGTCTTCCTCGCAGCCCTGGGCTTGGCGCCCCACGCCGGGGCGATCCTCGCCCGCTGGATCGCCGTGGGCCACGGGCCTTACATGGCCAAGTCCGAGGTGCTCTCCTCCAACGCATGGATTGCCGTGGTGATGCTGCTCGTGGTGCTGTGGCGGCGGCCCAGCTGGGCGGGGCTCGCCCTGGTGGCGCTCCCCGGCGCGATCCTGATGATGGGCCTGGGTCTGCTGGCGAGCCCGGAAGCCAAGGAGCTGCCCCCCACGCTTCGGTCCATCTGGCTCGTCTTCCACATCTTCTTCACCAAGCTGGCGGTGGGGGCGTTCCTCCTCGCCTTCGCGGCCGCGGTGCTCGTGCTCCGCAAGCTCAAGGGCGCCACCAGCCCCTTCCTCGCCCGGTTCCCGTCGGCGGAGGTCCTGGATGCCTCGATGATCCGCTTCGTGGGCTTCGGCTTCGTGTTCTGGTCCACCACCATCATCGCCGGCGCCATCTGGGCCCATCAGTCATGGGGCCGCTACTGGGGCTGGGATCCCATCGAGACCTGGTCGCTCGTGACCTGGCTCTGCTTCGGCACCTTGCTGCACCTGCGGCTGTTCTACCGCCTGGGCCCCCGGGCCACGGCCTGGTTCACCATCGGCTGTTTCGGGGTTTCCATCCTCACGGCCTTCATCTTCCCCTTCCTCCTGCCCTCACTTCACGCCGCCTACTTCCAATGACCGGGGATTGTGACTATTTCCGCCACCTTTGACCCCAGAATGATGTTGCGAAAGGCAATGAGGGTGACGTCGTGAGCAAGGTTCTCTTCGTGGTGCCACCCTACTCCAGCTGGGGGGTGGAGGTCATCGGCACCTGGCCGCCGCTCCAGATCGCCTACCTGGCGGGGGCCGTCGAGGGGGCGGGGCATGAGGCCCGCATTTACGACGCCATGAACCGGGAGGGCGCCAGCTTCGAAACCATCCGCGCGGAGGTCGAAGAGTACCGCCCGGATATCGTCGTGGCCTACGACTACCTGCCCGTCACCGGCGCCATCAGCACGGCGGTGGTGCCCGCGGCCATGAAGGCCCTGGGACTGGCCAAGGCGGTGGATCCCGCCATCACCACGCTCATCGGCGGCCCCTTCCCCACCTTCAAATACGCCGAGCTTCTGCGGGACCCCTCCGGGGCCGTGGACATCGTCCTGCGCGGGGAGGCGGAAGCCACCTTCCCCGAACTGCTGGCGGTCCTTCCGGGCGGCGTGCTGGACGGGGTCCGCGGTCTCGCCTTCCTGCGCGACGACGAGATCATCGTCACCGAGATCCGCCCCCACATCACGGACCTCGACGCAGTCAAGCCCGCCTGGCACCTGCTGGACTGGGACGCCTACCGCTACCGCATCGATCCGCCGGGCCGCATGGCTTCCATCCTCACCTCCCGCGGCTGCATGATGGGCTGCTCGTTCTGCAGCCACCGGGCCTTCTGGCGGGGCGACTGGCGCGCCCGGACGCCGGAGGACGTCATCGAGGAGATCCGCCTGCTCGTGGACCGCTACGCCGTCGAATCCATCACGATGATCGACCCGTACCCCACCCACGACCGGGAGCGCTGGGAGCGGCTCCTCGACCTCATCATCGACGCCAGGCTCGGCATCCGGCTGCTGATGGAGACCCGCGCGGAGGATGTGGTGCGCGACGCGGACCTGCTGCCCAAGTACCGGGAGGCGGGCGTGGTGCACCTTTACATCGGGGCCGAGGCCGGCACGGACGAGCTGCTGGCCTCCCTCAACAAGGGCAACGATGTGAACGCCATCGTCCAGGCCATCCGCCTCGCCCGCGAGCACGACATCGTCACCGAAGCCTCCTTCATGATCGGCCACCCCACGGAGACCCAGGCCTCCATCGACCGCACCATCGAGGTCGCCATCCGGATGAACCCCGATATCGCGGTGTTCCCCGTCCTGACGCCCATGCCCTTCACGCCCCTCTACGACCAGATGCAGGACCGGGTACGCGTCCACGACTACTCCAAGTACAACCTGTCCACCCCGATCATCGAGCCCTACGACATGACGATCGAGGAGGTCGCCATCGCTCTGGGGCGCTGCTACATGACCTTCTACGCCCAGAAGATCCCCCAGATCAAAGCCCTGCCGGACGGCTTCAAGCGCCGCTACCTCCTGAGCGCCTGCAAGGAGATGATGGCCGCCTACGGCAAGCACTTCAGCCACCTGGGGGCGAAGATGCCGAAGATGCACCCCCATCCGGCCGCCTGATCACCCGGACGCCACGGCCCAACGGGATCACTCCGCTCAAGCCCGATAGGTCCTTGCACCTCATCCACCAAAGGAACTCCCCATGTCCAGCGCCCTCTCCCTTCTTCTCTCCGCTTTCGTGATGGCAGGCTTCAGCCCAGCCGCCACGGCGGCCACCCCGCCCCAGGCTTCGTCGCCCGCGCCCCATCCCACCGGGGCCCAGATCCCCACGGGCGAGGACCTGACTGGCAAGGTGCTCGAGCGCCTCGAGGCTTCGCCCTACTGCTACCTCCGTCTGAAGACGGCCAAGGGCGAGGTGTGGACCGCCGTCCCCGAGGCCAAGGCCGAGAAGGGCGCCAACGTCACGGTCGCCAATGCCGTGCTGATGACGAATTTCGAATCCAAGACCTTGAAGCGGACCTTTGCTGAGGTCTACTTCGGCACCCTGGCCACCCCGGGCGCGGCTCCGGCAACCGGGGCCAATCCCCACGGCCAGGCCGGACGCCCCGCCAAGCCCGTGAAGGTCGGGAAGGTGGCCAAAGCCGCCGGCGCGGACGCCCGCACTGTGGCCGAGATCTGGGCCCAAAAACAGAACCTGAAGGGGAAGGGCGTCACGCTGCGCGCCAAGGTCGTGAAATACACCAAGGGCATCATGGGCAAGAACTGGCTGCATCTCCAGGACGGCAGCGGCGACCCGAAGAAGGGCACGAACGACCTCACCGCCACCAGCCAGGCCGAAATGGCCGTGGGCGACACCGTGACCATCCACGGCGTGGTCCAGACCGACAAGGACTTCGGCGCCGGCTACACCTACGCGGTGATCATCGAGGATGCCAAGCTGACCGGAAAATAGCCGCCAGGCCTTCGTTCACCTGGGGTTCACCTGGGCCGGATCGCCCCCTGCCCCGGCGGCAGGCCTGTGGCGAAGGCCTGGCCGCCGGCGCCCTGTTTCTCGAGCACCAGCGCCTGAAGGGTCCGGGCGGCCTTGCCGCGCAGGCGGATCATCCGCCCCTCCGCGCCCAGGCGGAACTCGGCGGCGCTCATGAAGGCCCAGGAGGATCCGCTGGCTTCCTTCTCGAGCCGGATCTGGCTCCAAGGGATGCTGGCCGGCCCCTGCCACCAGGCGGGCTGGAAAGGGAAGGGCTGTTTCATGTGCAGGCAGCGGCGGCCCACTTTCAGGGACATGGGCGAGTGGCCGCGCAGGGCGCCGAACTCCACCTGCTGCCAGCCGAGATTCTTCTCGATGGGGTCGGTGGGATCGGCGGGGAAGGCCGCATAGAGCGCGGTAATGCCCATGAGCCGGTTGGTGAGCCAGGAGCCCGCCAGGAAGACCACCGGGATCAGCAGCAGAACCGCGGGTGGGGGCGGGGTTCCGCCGCGTGAGGCGAGCAGCGCGAGGACCATCATGGCTTCTGCCTCCGCTTCGCGGCCTGCCAGGCGGCCTCCATCTCGTCGAGGGTGCGCCGGTCCCATCCGCCCGCGGCCCGGGCATCATCCTCCACGGACGTGAACCGGCCCTTGAAGCGCGTCATCTGGCGCCGCAGGGCCCGGTCCGGGTCCACGCCCTTCTTGCGGGCCCACTGCATGAGGCTGAACAGCACGTCGCCGAACTCCTCTTCCACGCGCACGGGGTCGGACTCGGCCTGCAGCTCCGCCACCTCCTCCTTCACCTTGTCCAGCACACCTTCGAGGTCGGGCCACTCGAAACCCACCTTCGCGCAGCGGCGGCCGATCTCCAGGGCCTCCTCCATGGGTGACAGCGAGGCCGGGATGCCCTCGAGCAGGCGCGGATCCCGGCCGTGGAGCCCCTTCTCCTCACGCTTGATGGCGGCCCAGTTGGTGAGCACCTCGTCCGCGCCCTCCACCTCGACCTCCGCGAACACGTGCGGATGCCGGCGCACGAGCTTCTCCACCACCGTCCGCTCCACGTCGTGGAGATCCCAGGCGCCGCGATCGGCCGCCAGCTGGGCATGGAAGGCGATCTGCAGCCAGAGGTCGCCCAGCTCTTCGCAGAGGTGCGCTTCCGTGACGGGATCGCCGGGTGTGTGCGCCGCCAGGGCGTCCAGCACCTCCGCCGCCTCCTCGCGCAGGTAGCGGGCCAGCGAGACGTGGGTCTGCTTCAGGTCCCAGGGGCAGCCTGTCTCCGGCTTGCGGAGGGCGGCCATGACAGCGCGGAGGGTCGTGGGTTCCATGCTCCGAGGGTACCCAGGGACCCGCCGGAAAAGCCAATGGTGGCTCCCCGGGACCCGGGGGCAGGCCCTGTTCGGGCCCAGGCAGGGTCCGGGATCAGAGCCCGGCCTTGTCCGCCTCGCGGCCCACGCGCTTTGTCGTGTCGATGGCGCCCCGCAGGGGATCCGTCTTGTCGTAGCGGCCGGAGGCCTCCGGCCTGCGCCCCAGGAGCGGGTGGGCCGCCAGCTGGTCGAGGACGGCCCGCGCCTCGGCCTCGGGAAGGCCTGTTGCCACCAGACGCTGCACCAGGGCGGTGGAGGCGGCCCGGATGGTCGCGGCGTCCCCGCCTTCCCGCGTCAGGCGCTGGATGGCTTCGCGGTTTTCCGGCTGGCTGAGCCACGCCTGCAGGCTCGCCTCCCGGGCGGCCTGGACCGTCCTGGCCTCGGCGGCATATCGGGCCCGCACCGCCTCGAGCTCCAGCGTCTCCCGCTGCCGCAGCCCCGCCAGCGAGGTCGCGGGGTCCGCATCCAGGGCGCCGGCCTGGGCGGCATAGCGCGCCAGGTCGGCCAGGACGGGCGCCGGGACAGTTCCCTTCTCCAGATCTCCCGGAGCGCCAGGTGAGGCCGGCCGGGGCTGCTCGAGCTTCATCCAGGTCCCGTCCGCCCGCGCCGGAGTGGGGGCCGAGGCGAACAGGAGCGTCGGCGGCGCCGCCAGAGTCTGCCAGCTCCAGCCCGCGACCGGCAGGATCACCCCATTCACGCCCGCGTGCAGCGCCGCTTTCACCGTGGGCACGGCCGTCTCCACCACGGGGATCACCACCCCGGCCCCCGCCGTGCCCACCGCGGCGCCAGCCAGGCCCAGGGGGACCCTCAGGGCCGATTCGAAGGCCGAGGCGACGAAGGCCCAGGGATAGGCCAGGGGCCAGCCGAAGGTCTTCCGGGCGGTGCGCAGCCCGGCCTTCTGGAAGTTGCCGGACCAGGCCTCCTTCGAGCCTTTGAGCCCGAACTCCCAACACGAGGTCTTCCAACCCCACCTGAAGGTGTCCTTCATGTGGCGGCCCATGGTCGTCCAGGTTCCAGCCTGGCCGTACTCCCCGAGATCGCGGCCCGCATCCGACCAGCCTTCGGTGGCGAAGGTCCAGGGGGCCACGTAACCCGGCAGGATGGTGACGTTGTACTGCCGCCCCTGGCTGTCCTCCATCTTCCCCCGCCAGAGGAGCTGCCCCTTCTGGGCCCAGGTGGCCCAGCCTGAGTCCACGGCCCCCTCGACCGCGGGCTCGCCCACGACCGTGACGCCCTCGTCGGGCAGGTGGGCCACGAGGTAGCCCTCCACCACCTGGACCGTGGGGGCCGGCGGGGCGACCGGGGATGGCACCTGCCCCAGCGCCGGGAGGACGGCCATCAGGCAGAGGGCGGACAGGCGAAGGCGGTTCGGCAGCGGCACGCGGAACTCCAGGCGGGTTCATCCAGGAAGGCAGGAAGACGATATCAGGGGGACCCGCGCATCCCGAGGGCCAAACCCTGCTCCGCGTCCTTTTCCAGCCGCTGGAGAATGGACCGCGCCAGGCCCGTCAGTGAGGGATCCCGGGCGCCCATCACCAGGATGAGGTCGCCGGCCTTGGCCTCGACGGCCAGCCGCGCCACGAGCCAGTCCCGGGAAGGCGCGAACTCGGCGGCCGCACCTCGGGCGACGATGTCTCCGATCACCTCGGGGCTGCCGATGTCCCGGGCAGCCGTCCCGCCCGCGTAGAACACGTCCAGGAACCAGAGGCGGTCCTGCGGCCCGAGCTCCGCGGCGAAGGCGTCCACGAACTCCGCCCGCAGGAACTTCAGGGGCCCGAAGCCGTGGGGCTGGAACACCGCCAGCACCCGTCCGCCAGAGGCCGCCGTGCGCAGGTGGGCAGCCCGGAGGGAGGCCGCCACCTTGGCGGGATTATGCGCAAAGTCGTCCACCACCGTCACGCCCCGGCATTCGCCCAGCACCTGGAAGCGCCGGGCCACGCCCTGGAAGGCAGCCAGCGGCCCCGCCATGGCTTCAAGCGGCACGCCCACCGCCTGGCAAGCCGCCATGGCCGCCAAGGCATTCTCGACATTGTGGAGGCCTGGCACGGGCAGCCTGAAATCCTTTCCCCCTGCGCGGAAGGCGGTGCTTCCCGCGCCAAGCACCAGGCCCTCGGCGCGCAACCCGGCCCCATCCGCAAACCCGAAGGTGGTGGCGCCCATGGCGAACTCGCGCAGATTCTCCGCCTCCCCCACCACAGCGGCCTCTCGCACCTGGGCGCGGAAGGCGCGGAACATCTCCGCCACCACGGCCATGTCCTTGTGATCCTTCTGGAGGTTGAGGATCACGCCCACGGCGGCGTGGTAGCGCACCACGGAGCCGTCGCTCTCGTCGGCCTCGATGACCAGCAGGTCCGACGCACCGGCCCAGGCGTTGCCCCAGCGTCCCTCCCGCTGGAGGGCCACCAGCTCGCCCCCGGTGATGACGGAAGGGTCGAGGCCCGCGCCGCGCAGGATTTCGAAGACCATGGCCGTGGTGGTGGACTTGCCGCTGGTGCCCGTCACCGCCACGGTGCGGTACTTGGCCACCACATGCGCCAGCAGCTCCGAGCGATGCAGCACGGGCACGCCCAGGCGCCGGGCCGCGGCCACGTCCGGCACCTCGTCCTCCACGGCCGTGGACACCACCAGGGCCGCGCAGTCGCCGGTCAGGCCCGAGCCGTCCTGGGGATGGATCGCCACGCCCAGGTCCTCCAGCTGCGCCCGGGCATCGGGCCGCTGGCCCCGGTCGAAGCTGCGGTCGCTGCCGCTGGCCCGGCCGCCCTTCAGGCACGCGAACTGGGCCAGGGCGCTCATGCCGCTGCCCGCCACGCCCGCGAAGTGGAGCCGCCCCAGGCCAAAGCCGTCGCCGGGCAGGTCCTCGGCGATGAGCAGGAGATCCCCCTCGGCCATGCGGTCGAAGAGCGTCACCACGTCCGAGCTGGAGAGGCGCACGCAGCCGTGGGACACGGGCGTGCCCAGCTCGTGCTCCTGGTTGGTGCCGTGGAGGTAGATCCAGCGCAGCCGGGAGTCCCGCCCCGGCCCGCGGTTCCAGCCCTCCTCCAGGCCGTCGAGGGTGAGCACGCGGGTGAGGATGAGGTCCTCGTCGCGCGGCTCGCCGCGCCACACCTCGCCGGTGGGCTGCTGGGCCCTGAACACCGCGCCGGGCTCGGCTCCCTCGCCGATGCGCGCGAGGATGCAGTGCCAGCCCGTGGGCGTGCGGTACGAGTTCTCCTCGCAGCCCAGGCCGTTCTTCGCCGTGGAGACCACCGCCTCGAAGACCAGCCGTCCGTCCTCCAGCAGGCCCAGGCGCTGGCGGGCCGCGTCCACCACCGCCACGCGCGCGCGGGGATCCCAGGCGGGCGTCCCCGGGCGGGCGAGGTTCGCCAGCACGAGGGCGCGGTAGCGGGCGGCCAGGACCGGATCGATCACGCCTCCACCCCCGCGATGCGCCCCGCCAGGGCGCTGGCGGCGACGGTGGCGGGGCTGGCCAGCCACATCTGGCCCGGCCCGCTGCGGCCGGGGAAGTTGCGGTTGATGGCGCTGATGGTCACCTCGTCAGGTCGCGTGGAGACGCCGGGCCCGGCGTTGATGCAGGCGCCGCAAGAGCTGCCCAGCACCACGGCCCCCACGGCCTCGAAGGCCGCGATCCAGCCCTGCGCCTCGGCGTGGCGGCGCACGTCCTCGCTGCCGCACTGCACGAAGAACCGCACGCCCTCGGGGATGCGCCGTCCTTCCGCCGCCGCAGCCCTCACCACCTCGTAGGCCCGGCGCAGGTCCTCGCGCTTGCCGCCGGTGCAGCTGCCCAGGTAGGCGATGTGGATGGGCACCGTCTCGCCCAGGCCCAACAGGGCCACACCGTTCCCCGGATCGCCGGGGCGGGCCAGCATGGGACCCAGGGCCGCGCAGTCCACGTCGAGGGTCTTGGCGTACTCCGCGTCCTCGTCACCGCGCATCCAGGGCTCCAGCGTGATTTCCGCGCCCCGGCGCTCCCTCACGAAGCGCACGGTCTCGGCATCCGGCGCGATGAGGCCCGTAAAGCCGCCGATCTCCGCCGCCATGTTGGTGAGCGTGGCCCGCTCGTCCGTATCCAGGTCGCGCAGGGCCTCGCCCTGGTACTCGACCACGTGGCCGATGGCGCCGCCTTCGCGGATGAGGGGCTGGGCCAGCAGGTGCAGCACCAGGTCCTTGGCGGACACGCCGGGGCGCAGGCGCCCATTCAGGCGCACCCGTAGCGTGGGGGGCACGGAGACGCGCGCGTCGCCCGTCACCCAGGCGCAGGCGATGTCCGTGGTGCCGACGCCGAAGGCCAGGCAGCCCAGCGCGCCGGCGTGGGGTGTGTGCGAGTCCGTGCCCACGACCAGCTGACCCGGAAGAACATAGCGCTCGGCCATGAGGGCGTGGCAGATGCCCTCGCTGCCCGATCCGTCCGGCAGCTCGCCGTGGAGCCGGATGCCGTGCTTCGCGCAGAAGGCCTCCTGGGCGGGTTTCAGGCCCTCAGCCACCGCCAGCAGGCCCATGGCCCGGTGCTCGGCCTTCATGCTGTGGGGCAGGAAGGTGAGGTGGTCGCGGAAGGCCAGGATGGAGGACGGATCGCGCAGCCGGACGTCCGGCCCCAGCGCCTTCTCCAGGAAGCTGGCGGCCATGGGCGTCACGTACTCGTGGCTGAAGCGCCAGTCGGCCTGCACGAAGAGGCCGTCACCGGGCTTCACGACCCGCAGGCCCACCCGCCCGGCCGCCGCGTCCACCACCGCGTGGCGCGCCAGCAGCTTCTCGGCGTAGGTCATGGGACGCGGCTTGTGGGCGGGCAGGGGCGGCGCCACCTCGCCTTTCATGCGGGCGGCGTTGTAGGCGAAGAGCCCGCCCCGGCGCACGATCTCCGCGGTGACGGGATCCAGGCCCTCGGTGAATTCGGCCAGGGGGATGGCCTCGCCGCGCCGCAGCCGGGCGATCAGGCCGAAGTCCGTGCTGGTGAGCAGGCCCAGGTTCTGGCAGTTCTGCCGGTAGATGCGCTCGAAGCTCTCCGCGATCACCAGCCGGAGGCCCGCGCACCACTCGGCGTAGGGGCTGGCCTCGCGGCTGCTGCCCTTGCCGCGGCGTTTCCCCGCCACGCTCACCGCGAAGCCGCCGGCCTTCACGGCGCCTTCCTTCACCGGGAAGCGATCCCCGCACTTCAGGCCCAGGTAGGGAAAGTTGCCTAGCTTCTCGTCGTAGTGGTAGCAGATGAAGGCCGGCGTGATCTCGTCGGTGCTGATCTGGTCGCGCAGGGGGCCGATTGCCGAGGGATCCAGGTCATCGCCCGCGAGTTGGCGATGGATCGGTTCCGGATCCTCCGTGAGGAACAGGATTCGGCCATCGAAGAAGATCGAGTCGGGCAACATCCTTCCAGAGTACGGCAAGGGCAGGCACTCGGGTTTTGAGAGAAGAATGACCCCAGCTTGGGCCCATCGCTTGATCAGGCGCCAGGGGCTTCTATATTGAGCCAAGCCAAAAGGCTGAAAAGGAGCTGCGCATGAACAAGGTGGGCATGTTTGCCCTAACGATGATCTTGGCCGGATCGACGGCCCTTTCCGCCCAGAGCAAGGAGGACAAGAGCCGGGCCAAAGCCAAGGATACGGTGGACAGGGTCCGACAAGCCGATCCGCCCCAGGCGAAGGAACGCAAGAAGGACGACACGGCGGAAAAGCGTTCCAAGGAGGCCAATGCCCAGGAGCAGGCCCACCAGAAGGAAGTCGCCAAGAAATACCCTGCGAAAGGCAAGGACGTACCCTCACCCAAGTAGCAGTGCATCCAAGCTCGTTCTACGGATTCACGCAGGAAGGCCCCCAACCGGGGGCCTTCCTGCGAATGACGGAGATTTCGCTCAGTCCTTCTCTTCCTCGGCCTTGAGCTTGGCTTCCTGCTCGTCGAGGTGCTTCATGAGACGCTCGGCCAGCTCCTCGTCCTCGAGGGGCGTGAACATGTCGTCCTTCACCTCGAAGATCTCCAGGCTCAGGCCCTCTTCGGGGTCCGCGGTGCCGTCCTCCTGGGCCTGCAGCTCGGCCAGGGGAGCCAGGATGGCGAAGTCGCGGCCTTCGAACTCGAGCTCTTCCAGAATCGCGAACTCTTCCTTCTCGCCATTCTCGTCTTCGAGTTCAACGACTTCGATCTCGAAGGAATCGTCGTGATCGTGGTTGCAGTCCGGTCCGTGCTCGTGACCTTCGTGAGCCATGGGCTCCTCCTTGCGCAAGGGACCAGAATACGGTCGGAGGCCTTTCGGGCCAAGGAAATAAGCTGAACGGGACCGGCCGCGGCAGAATCCGGAAAAAGAATCGGCCCCCCGAAGGAGGCCGATTCCGTGTGAACGGTACGGTTAGATCTTGGTGACGTTGGTGGCCTGGGGGCCCTTCTGGCCCTGACCCACGTTGAAGCTCACGCGCTGATTCTCGTCCAGGGTGCGGAAACCCGTGGTCTCGATGGCGGAGTGATGAACGAACAGATCCGCACCGCCGTCATCGGGGGTGATGAATCCGAAACCCTTTTCGGCGTTGAACCACTTCACGGTTCCCTGAGCCATGTAACTACCTGCTTTCTTCGTCCTGGATGTAGATGCATTGTTCCTTCCAGGCGAGGCAGCAACGCTTTTTGATACCCGCACGACCGGCGGGCGATTTCCAGTCTAAGGCCATTCCGCATCCAATTTTCAAAAAATCGACGAATTTATTTGCGGCAGCGTCTTAGGGGTCGCGGCAAAACCCCCTAGAGGTAGCTCCGCGCCCCCATGAAGGCGCGCTGGTAGTAGCGGTCCGAGAGCCGGTCCCGGCGGATGCCCTGCCCCGGCCGCGGCGCGTGGATGAAGGCCCCATCCCCCAGGTACAGCCCCACATGGCTCACCCGGCCACCCCCGTTCGTCGCGAAGAAGAGCAGGTCCCCCGCCCGGGCGTCATCCAGGTCCACTGCCCTGCCCACCTCGAACTGGGCCTGGGAGGAGCGCGGCAGCTTCAATCCGTTCAGCCGGTACACGGCGCCCGTGAGGCCGCTGCAGTCGAAGCCCTTCTCCGTGGTGCCCCCGAACAGGTAGGGCACGCCCAGGTAGCCCGTGGCGGTCTCCACCAGGCTGGCCCGCAGGCCCTTCTCGTCCTCGGGGTGGATCTGGAAACGCCCGCCGGCCCCCGGGGCCGATCCGTTCGGAGCCACCACCCAGAACGTCTCAATCACCCCGGCGGCCTTCAGGGCCTCGCCGCGGGCCCGGGCCTTCTCCTTGGTGGCGAAGTCTCCGAACCGCACCCGGTAGAGGCCGTCCTCCGAGCCGTAATAGGCCGCCTCCAGACCCTGCACCTGCAGCGCCTGGGCGAAGCGCGCCGCGTTCTCCACCTTGGCGAAGGCTCCGGCCTGCAGGGTGTAGCCCAGCCGGGGAATGACCCGCGCCCCGACCGGGCTGGAGGGGGGCCGCTCCACGGTTCGGCGCGGTGCGCGCGTGCAGGCCGCCAGCGCCAGCAGGGCCGCCGCCACGGATGCGCCCCTCCTGTGCCTGCTGAGCATGGGACCCCGCCTGAAGGATGCAGGGATCCTAGCAGGTGCCCGTCAGGCGATGAACTTCAGACCGACCCGGATCCCATGCCGCGTGGGCTGGATCCACTTCACCTCGGAGAGAACCGACCGGCCGGCGGCCTCCACGCCGGGGGGCACGTGGACAGTCAGCACCTCGCCCCGGTGCAGGAGGCAGTTGGTGAGCAGGCTCACGCCCGCGTCGCTGATGTCGCGGCCGATGCCCGTGGCTCGGATCTCCGCCGGCGGCCCGAGCACCGTGTCCACGCATTCGAATTCCACGATCTGGTTCAGGATCGCCCGGGGGCAGGACCGCTTTTCCATGGGGTGGCTCATGGGGATTCACGATAGGGAGAATTTCCAGTCTAGACAATATGAATCCTGCTGCTTTTTCCCCTTTGGCTCGAGACCCCACAGGCCCCTCTCCATGGCCGCCATCCGCCCCGAGGGTCTGGCGCCGGACGCGAATCGACCGAAATTGAGTCTCGCAATTCGCTTCCCGGAGGAGGTGCCCGATGCGAACGCTCCAGCTCCTGACCATGGCGGCCCTGATGGCGAGCCAGCTGGCCGCACACCCCTATGACAAGCCGAAGGCCGAAGTCGAAGCCAAGGCCAAGGCCAAGGCCGAGGTCATCGTGGGCTGCAAGGAGACGAAGGTGTACCACAAGGCCAACTGCAAGTGGGTGAAGGAGATCGACAAGGCCCACACCCGCGTGGACTTCAAGTCCGTGGCCGAGGCCAAGCAGGCCGGCATGAAGCCTTGCGAGGATTGCAAGCCCGGCGACTAAGGCGGGTCCGATCCGCCTGCTTCAGAACGTGAAATCCTCCGATCCCCGCTACTTGAGCTTGTCGAGCTCGCGGTGGATGCGGGTGCGCTGGTCCTCCTGCTTCACCTTGTCGAGGGCCTTCTGGTAGTTCGCGGCGGCCTGGGCCTTGTCGCCCTTGAGGGCGTAGGCCTCGGCGAGGCTGTCGTAGACGTTCCAGGAGTCGGGGTGGTCCTTCACGTTCCGCTGGAAGAGGGCGATGGCTTCGTCCACCTTCTTCTGGCCCAGCAGCGTGTAGCCCAGCAGGTTGACCTCCGCCTCGGTGGCCCTCGCCAGGGCCTTCGCCCGCAGGGCCTCGGCGCCCGCGGCGTCGCCCTTCTTGTCCAGCAGCGCGGCCTTGGTGCGCAGGGCCGCGAAGGATTCCCGCATGGCGAGGGAGCGGTCCACCCAGGTCATGGCCTCGTCCAGGTTCACGTCGTGGCGGACGCACCAGCCCGCGGCGCCGCTCCAGGACTCGGGATAGAACTGGTGGAGGCCGCGCAGCTGCTCCCGCAGGCTCTGCACCACCACCGCCTTGGAATCCACCGCAATCGGGATGGGCACCCGCAGCTTCTCCCAGCGCAGCGACAGGGTGACCCCCTGCTCGCCGGGATCGTCGAAGGTGTAGGCCAGGCGCTCGGTCGGCTCCGACGGCACGGGCGTCACCGGCACCCGGGCCACGTCCTCCTTGGCGTCGTAGCTGTAGCTGCCCCAGCCGTGGGACTGGCTGCTGAAGATCACGGTCCAGGCCGTGGCCGTGGGCAGCATGTGGAGGCCGTAGCGCCCCGCCGGCAGCGGCGTCCCGCCCACCCGGACGGGGCTGGAGAAGGTCACCACGGTGTTCTCGTTGGCCCCGGCCCGCCAGACCTCGCCGTAGGGCACCAGCCCGCCCCAGACCTTGCGGCCGTTCACCGCCGGCCGGTGGTAGCTCACCTCGATGTCCGTCAGCCCCACTGTCTGGCTGACCGTGGCCCGGGGACTGGCCTCGGGCAGCGTGAGGGGCGGCGCCTGGGCGACGAGCACGGGCGCAACCGAGAGCAGGGCAACAGCGAACCGACGCATGGGACACCTCCGCGAAGCATCCTGCCCCCAAGCCTGAAGAACCGGAAGCCACCTGGGGCGAGTGGTGGGATTTCGGGGGTGACCGGGGTGGGAAGGACGTTTTTCAGCCACGGATGAACACGGATGGACACGGATTGAAAAGCAAAAGCATCTAGCCGGTGATGAACGGGGATGGACGGGGATGGAAAAGCCAAAGGCAAATCGGCCACTGATTTCGGTGATTTCAGTGATTTCACGGATGGGGGCTCCGGCCTCACACAGCATGGGCGCCCCTGGATGACTTCCGGCCCCGCCGGAAGCCGCCGACGGCGAGCCCGTGCAGGGACTCATCCGGCCTGATCACCGTCCATCTCCGTTCATCACCGGCTCAAAAAGCCTTTCCCAGCAGAGTCCCGGGCTGAAGGGTTCATCGCCCCTCACGCGCCATCCAGACCCCCGGCCAGACCCTCCGGACCGTTCAGCGGCCATTTCGCACCGTTCAGCCGGTTGTGATGAGGATCAAACCGGCCAAGTGGGAACATGATCGCGAAATAGCCCAGCCTCGACTTCCACCCAAAAGGCGTTCATTGGCTTCTGCCATTCAGTTCGCCTAATACAAAGTTAGCCGCATGCATAAACTCACAAACGAAGAGCTCCACCAGCTTCGACTCCGCATTTTCGACAATGCGGAGTCCCTGCACAAGGAAGCCAAGGTGCTCTTCGAGAATGGGTATTTCGCTAGGGCATTCCTACTCGCCTACTTCTGCTGCGAAGAACTCGGAAAGATTCCGATTGTGGTCGGCGTCATTGGTCGTCGCCTCCGGGGCGAGGCCATCGACTGGAAGCACGTGATGAAGCGCTTTCGTGGCCACAAGGAAAAGATTGATTCTGATGATTACCATCAATATCTGTTCGGGGTTGAGCCTGACATGCTTCGAAATACAGATCTAAGGTGGCTCGAAAATGCCAGAGACACGGCCCAATCACGTGTCGACAAAAAGAATCAATCCACTTATATAGACTTCGGCCAATCGACTGTCCTATCTCCGTTGGACCAAATCACAAAAGAAGATGCTGCCATAATGCTTGAACGATCCTTTTCTTCACTTCGTGCGCACTGGCATGCCGAATGTCTCACAAACCCAGGTTGTCCTCGCGGCTAACCCTCCGCTCAACTCGGACCCCGCCTGCATTGCCTTCCGCTCTTTCTCTTCGTTCCGCTTCCTCGGCTTCGCTCATCGCCTCGGTGCAGGCGGGGCCGGTTAGCTTCATTCGTTAGCCGATTCTTCGAGGTCCAAAATGCTCGATGAGACAAAATGGATTCTCTCGAACAGCTGGGTGGCAAGTTTCGATATTCTTGGTTTCAAAAATATGGTCAATGTCGATGGTGCTACTTTCGAAGCCACACTGATCATGGAAGATTATGAAGAAACGCTTGCACATCTCGAATCTACTTGCAGGGATTACCAAGCAGGATTTTTAGATTATTCTTGGCTTTCCGACACTTTCATAATTTTTTCTCGTGATGATAGTGCTCAATCATATGCATTAATTCAGCAAGCCAGTAAACATTTTTTCGAGAAATGCCTTTACTCCAGCATTCCTTTACGAGGCGCCTTATCTGAAGGTTCTTTCATACGAAGTAAGGATGGCCGCTCTCTTATGGGGAAGGCCTTCATTGAGGCATTCACCTATGGGGAAGACCAAGATTGGTTAGGGTTCTTGTTAACCCCATCTGCCATTTTGAAAGCTAGATCCTTTGGCTTGGAACCATCTCGACACGATTTCGTCTCTACCGAAGAAATTCCGATGCGGAAATGCCTCGCCAGCGATGTAATGGCGTGTCGCCTACAGAATGGGAGAGCTAATTTCTCTTCGCCATTTATTCATTTTCTCCAACAGATGCGTCACCAAGCGGGACCCGCTCATTTCAATAAGTACGATCGAACCATTCAGTTCATTCAAAACCACTACCGATTCATCGAGCCCTCCATCGGCTAACCCTCCGCTCAACTCGGACCCCGCCTGCATTGTCTTCTGCTCTCTCTCAGCTTCTCGCTTCCTCGGCTTCGTTCGGCGCCTCGGTGCAGGCGGGGCCGGTTAGCTTCCATCGTTAGGGCCTGCTCGGAGCAAACAAATGAACCGCCCTAAAATTCCAATCAAAAATCAACATCCACGGCCTCCTTCTGCCAAAGAGGCAAAACCCATCGAGATCAAAGCCGATAGGGTTGACTTGCCGCCTTCAATCGCTGGGAATTCCTTCCATAATCTTCTGTATGGGCCCATGGCAGGCCAGCCGTCGAAGGCGGCCGCAAACGAAGGGCCCCGCAAATCGAGCCTCGTGTTTTGGGCGTTACTCGTCATGGCTGTATTCTGCATCTATTACTTCCGCAGCACAGATCAGGGCTCTTCCAAAAATATTCCACCACCTCAGTCAAGGCCAACCTGGCCCTGACCCTGCGCCCATCCCGGGCTCCGCCTGCCTTGTCTTCCACCCTTTCTCAATTTCTCGCTTGGTCGGCTCCGCACCTCGCCTCAGTGCAGGCGGGGCCGGTTGGTCTCCTTCGTCAGGCCGCCAGATGAACAGTGCACCCAATCAACAAGCGCCTCATTCCTCCGCCCTGAAGATGGTCGGCTGGACCTTTGGACCAATCATCTTCTTTATTCTCATGGCTTTAATTTTCGGTAAAACGCACCAAACTCTCACGCTCCAAAAATGGTCTTTCCCGTTAATTCTTGTTGCAGCGGGGGCTGGTCAGTGCCGTGCTTTTGTGATGAGCAATAATATTGAACATAATCGTCCCATGTTGATAAAAGCATTTGCTTTTATGCTCACTTTATTTTCAGTCATGTTGCTCCTTTTTTGGATCGGTCTTTTCGTGATGTCTGCCTACCATCTGCTGAACCCAACAGCTTCCCCACTATTTGGGGGCAGATGATGCGGAGCGATTCGCTCGTCAGCCTTCCCTTCCGCGCAGCACGGACCTCGCCGGCATGGCCTCCCGGCCTCTCTCAACATCCCGCTTCCTCGACTCCGCTCGTCGCCTCGGTGCAGGCGGGGCCGGTCAGCTTCTTTCGTTGAGTTCTCCGTGCACCCATCAACCGAATCCCACTACGCCCCACCGACAGCCGCGCTCCAGGACTCACCCACCCATGGTCCAAAATCAATGTGGATTCCGGTGATCGGATTGACCTTTTCGGCTCCGATGCTGGCGCTCGGCATTTTCGGGCTGGTGGAAGAGGTCACCAAGCATGGCCAATCCAGGTCCGCTGATTTTGTCTTCGGAATCACCTTGGCAACGGCCTTCCTCTTAACGTCACTGGCCACTTTTTTTATTCCAATTTTTGCGTCCAGGTGGTTCTACGCCAGATGGTTACCCGTCCTTCTCCGCCTGTTTTCATTCTCACTGGCAAGCACCATCCCGTTGGCCTTGAGCATTTCTTATTCTCAATTCAACCAAAAGGAATACCTTGCAAACCCCGGCAAAATGATATTCATCATCGGGTTTTTATTTATCGTTGCACTATTATTTCTCGGATTGTTTTTCTTTCTTTATTTCTTAATACCTTTTTCCATGGCCCGGTGGCGTTTGAAAAAGGTCACAAGGGCTTTTCTTTCAGAAGCTCCCATCCCACCGGTCGGCTCGGACTCAGGGCCACGTGGCTGAACCCTTCCGCCCTGGCCATTCCCCCATCGACCGCTTCGCGAACCATCCCGGCCACTGCGGGCCCAGCCAGCTTCTTCCGACGAGCATCACCACCCACCAGAGGCACCCATGGATCAGCCCCGCGACCCCTACCTGCCACCCGCCAGCGTGCTGACCGAGGAAGGCGAACTGGCGCCTCTTCCCATCGAGATGGTGGGAGCAGGCACGAGGTTCGCCAATTTCATGATTGATAACATCATTTGTTATGCACTTCAGTTTTTCCTTGGTGTGGCCATCATTCTGATCTTCAAAGCCGCTGGGGCCGCTCACCTGAAGGCAGGCTGCATGGCGAACCTCTACGGGATCCTCATCACCGTCATCTATTACTCGTTCATGGAATACAGGTTCGGCTTCACGCTGGGCAAGCTCGTGACCAAGACCCGCGTGGTGGACGAGTCGGGCGGGCCCATTTCGCTCGGCAAGGCGATCGGACGGTCCTTCTCGCGGTACATCCCCTTCGAGCCGTTCTCCTGCTTCGGGGCTGAGTCCCGCGGTTGGCATGACTCCATCTCGAAGACCTACGTGGTGAAACGCTCGGAGGCCTGACCCCCCGCTCTCTTCCTGCGCGTGCGCCCCTTGGGACAGGCGAGACGCATCCGTGTCTTCCTCGTCGGTGCTCATCTGTGGCTGCCCCTCCTTTTCACTGAACCTCGAACACATCCAGTCCGTCCTGCAGGGTCGTCCTCCCGCTGATGGAGACGACCTCACCCACGCGGAAGGGGCGCTGGCGACGGCGGAGGACGGGGGGGAAGGCCACGGCTTCGCAGAGGCCGGTCTCGTCCTCGAAGGTGACGAACTGCATGCGCTCGCCTTTCTCGGTGGCCACGTCCTTGTCGGCCACCACCAGGGCCCAAAAGCGCAGATATCGTCCGGGGGTTCCACGCTCCGCTGCGCTGCGCGCCTCCCTGGATCGCACGGTGCCTTGCACCGCGCTCCCGCTCGCGGCGCTCGCGGACATGGAGCCTCCCGCCCGGGCCCCCGCGCCCGGGTCCGGCCAAGCCGTACCCGGGCTTCCCCCCCTCCCCACATCCGCCACGCGGTCGGGCCCGCCGCCCTTCCGCACGCGGGCGAGGGCGGCGGGGTGGATCTCCAGGGTGAGGGCCATGGTCGCCATCTCCAGGTCGGCGCGGTCGAAGGCGTCCGTGGGGCGCGGGCGCACGCCGGGGGGCACGCCGCCCAGCCGCGCCCACATGAGGCGCGTGCGGTCGCCGTCGGGCGCCCAGCGGTCGAAGGCCCCGGCGGCGCAGAGGGCCTCGGCGGTGGGGACGGAGGGCTTCACCCGGCCCAGCAGGTCATCCAGGTCCGCGAAGGGGCCGTGGCGCTCGCGCTCCTCCAGCAGCCCGCGCACCTCCTTCTCGAGGGCACCCTGCACCTGCATGAGGCCCACGCGCAGAGCCTGGCCGCCCTCGGCGGTGAAGGCCCAGGCGGAGGCGTTGGCGTCGGGCCCGCGCACCACCAGCCGGTGGCGGCGGGCGTCGCCCAGGTAGGCGATGGCGGGGTAGTAGCCGCCCTGGTTGGTGACGACGGAGGCGAAGAACTCGGCCGGATGGTGGGCCTTGATCCAGGCGCTCTCGAAGCTCACCTGGGCGTAGCTGGCGGAGTGCGGCTTGCAGAAGGAGTAGCCCGTGAAGGTGCGGATCATGTCCCAGGCCTCGTCCACCGTGGCCTGGCGCGCGCCCCGCTCTGCGCATCCGCGCCGGAACCGGGCCTCGAAGGTGGGGAGCTTCGCCTCGCAGTCGGGCTTGCCCAGGAGCTTGCGGAGCTGGTCGGCCTCGAAGTGGCTCCAGCCCGCCAGCGCCACGCAGACCTTGAGGACATCCTCCTGGTAGACCAGCACGCCGAAGCTCTCGGAGAGCAGGTCGCTGAACACGGGATCGCTGGGCTCCCAGGCCTCCTCGCCGCGGCTGCGCTTCACGTAGCGGTCCACCCAGCGGTAGGCCGCCGGCCGGATGAGGCTGGAGTGGATCACCAGGGTCTCGAAGTCGCCCTTCCGCACCCGCTGCTGGAGCTGGCGCGTGGCGGGGCTCTCGACGTAGAAGACGCCGATGCTGTCGCCCCGGGCCAGGAGGGACTGGGTGGCGGGATCCTCGCGTGCATGCGTGCCGGGGTCGGCGGCCACGGCATCGCCCAGCACCGCGTAGGCATCGCGGATGACGGCCAGGCTGCGGTTCCCCAGCAGGTCGATCTTCACCAGGCCGTAGCCCTCCACGCCGTCCTTGTCCCAGGTGGTGGTGGAGACGCCCTCCTTGGCCGGCGCGGGCTGGAAGGCGGCGTGCTCCCAGAAGGGGCCGGGGGTGACGACGGTGCCGCCGGGGTGCACGGAGAACTGGTGGAAGTGGCCCTGGAGCGCCGCGGCCTGGCGGAGGATGACCTCCCAGGCGGGGTTCTCGGCGGCGCGGGGGAGGCCCCCTTCCCAGCCGCGGACGAAGCGGGCCAGCTGCTTGAGCTCGCTGTCGGGCCGGCCGTGGGCCTGGGCCACGGCGCGCAGGGCGCCCTTGGCCTTGAAGAAGGCGTGGTTGGCCACCATGGCCACGCGGTCGCGGCCGTAGCGCTCGAAGACGGACTGGATGACGGCGTCCCGCTCGTCCCAGGCGAAGTCGAGGTCCATGTCCGGCGGGTCCTTGCGCTCCTTCGTGAGGAAGCGCTCGAACATGAGGTTGGTGGCCACGGGATCCACGTTGCTGAGGCCCAGGGCGTAGCTCACCAGGGACGCAGCCCCGCTGCCCCGGCCGCAGATGCGCGGAGCGGCGCCCCGGGCGGCCCGCACGATGTCCTCCACCAGCAGGAAGTAGCGGGCGAATCCCTTGAAGGCGATGAGGTCCAGCTCCTGCTCCATGCGGGCCAGCACCTCGCCGCCCGGGCTCCGGAAGCGTGCCGCCACGCCCGCCCGCACCTTCTCCCGCAGGAGAGCGTTGAGGTCCGCGCCTTCGCGGCCCAGGGGCTCGGGCAGCACCCAGGCCCCCCAGTGGATGCTCCAGCCTGAGATGCGCTCCAGGACGGCCGCGGTGGCCCGTTCCACGGCGGGCTCGCCGAAGGGGAAGCGGGCCTCCCAGTCGGCGCGGGGGACGGCCGCCTCGGCGGAATCCCACAGGGCCTCCGTGCGGATGAGCGTCGTCTGCTGATCGATGGCCCGCTTGAGGCGGTGCATCTCCAGGCCCTCGGCCGTGCGGAAGCGCAGCACCTGGGGCGCCACCACCTCCAGGCCCGCCGCCAGGGCCTTCCGGGCCTCCTGGGCACGGCGGGGATGGGCCAGCAGGGCGCCATAGAGGCCCTCCCGCAGCAGCGCGTCCAGGCCCGCGAGGTCGTCGGCCAGCAGCACACAGTCCCCGGGCGGCTCGGGGGCGCCCAGGCCGGGGATGGGGGGCTCGCGGTCCAGGTGGGCCTGGGCCGAGAGCAGGCGGTTCAGGGCCGCGTAGCCCGCATCCGTGAAGGGCAGCGCGCCGTAGCCGTGGCCCCGCCAGGTGAAGCGGCTGCCCAGGTGCAGGCGGAAGCCCGTCCAGTGCGGATCCGGCGGCAGGCCCTCCAGGCGCCGCGCCTCGTGGATCCAGTCCAGCTCCGCCCGCAGCTTCGGATAACCCGCCACCCCCCGGTCCCAGCAGACCAGGTCGCGGTAGCCCAGGCGCCGCGCCAGCGACAGCAGCTGCCTCGCCGGGTAGACGCCTTCACCCACAGAGAAATCGGAGATGCCGAGGGCGAACATGGGAGCTCAATCGAAGACCGCTCGCGATCGCCTCCGGCGATCACGCGTCGAAAAAAGAAATTGGGTGGCAGTCCCGTTTCAGGCACCCCGATGCCGCATGAGGTATTCGGCGGCAGCCGTCTGGAGGAGTGCATTCAGCGAGAGCCCCTCGGCTTTGGCCCGGGTCTGAAGTTGCTCCAGCAGGGTTTCGGGTAACCGGATGGCCTTCACCACCGTTGGGGCAGGAGACTCCCCTGCCTTCGGCCTACCCCGCTGGATGCGGATGGGCGCCCCCAGCGCTTCCCCACCCCGAAACGCCCGTTCCGCCCAGGCGGCGTCGGCCTCCTGCCGGACCTGCAGGACATCCAGGGGCTCGCCCGATCCGGAACCCTTCTCGAATTCGGCCATGGACATGCGCTTGGCTTTCTTGAGAGTCATGGCATCCTCCTCCGTTTTGAACGCATCCAATGCGCCGTGATGACCCGGAATCCTTCGGGAAACACCTTGGCGAAGGCCACCTTGAGCGTCCGCCCCTCCACCGTGGCCTCCAGCGGTTCAGCCGTGCGGCATCCTGAAAGATCGTGGCATCCTCCATCCGGAAAGCCTCTTCCGCCTGGAATTCGGAGACGCCGTGACGGGCGATGTGGGCGCGGTTCTCGTCGTCCCAGTGGAAGATCATCCCGGTTCCAATAAATGTAGAACAATTTATTCTCCAGTCAACACGTTGCTTCCACGCCCATCCACCCCGGCAGCACGGCCCGGTCGGGGAAGCGGCGGCGGAGGCGGGCGAGGGCGGGTTCGAGGCGATCGAGCTTGGCGTTCCGGGGATCCTCGAAGAGGGCCCGCTCGCGGCCCAGGCCCCAGGCCAGGCGCAGTTCCACCTCGCGCACGAGGAGGCGGCGGGTGGCGCCCGCCAGGAAGGCCTGCTGGAGGCGGCGGGCCAGGACCAGGGGCGGGGCCGTGAGGTCCTCGGGGGCGGCCCGCCAGGTGTGGGGCTCGCCGTCCACGTCCCACCATCGCAGGGTCAGCGTGCGGGGGTGGCGGGGGTCGGACCAGAGCCAGTCCAGACAGCGGACGGCCAGGGCCACCTCCTCCGGCAGGCGGGGGGGCTGGAGGCGCCAGCCGTGGCGGGCATGGCCGGGGCGCTCGGTGAGCAGGGGCAGCCTGGGCCGGTCCTCGCCGCGGACCCGGGCCCGCAGGTCCGGCGCGGCCTTGGGGTTCGTGAGCTCGGCCAGCACGGGCAGGGGCACGGGCTGGAGGTCCCCGAAGACCCGCAGGCCCAGGCGGTGGAAGCGATCGTGGAGGCGCGGGGGCAGGTCCGGCAGGCGGCGCAGGGGCTGGGGGGCCAGGAAGGCGGCCTCGGCCCCCTCCCCCACCCGCTCCAGCTCATGCTCGGCCCGGGCGGCCAGCTGGGCGGCGGTGGCGCTGAGGGAGAGGCCCCCATGGCTGGCCCAGCCGCGGCGCTCGGCCAGCTCCCGGCGCATGCGCTCGGCGGTGTCCGCCAGGGGCCCGAAGAGCGCTTGAGTGCCCTGGAGCTCCACCAGGGCCTCGCCCAGGCGGCCCAGCTGGCCCTGGGGCGTCCAGTGCTGGAGGAAGGTCCCCAGGTCGGCCTGGGCCTCCCACCAGACCTGGGGCGAGGGATCCAGCACCCGCAGGCCCGGCGCCCGCCGCAGGGCCTGGTCCAGGGGCAGGCCCGGGGCCAGCCCCTCGGCCCGGCCCAGGCGGTTCGTGAACCAGAGCACCGGCGAGCGGGGGCTCTCGGGGCTCAGGAAGGCCAGGGGCCGGTCCCGCAGGCCCCCGTCCCGCCCGCAGGCCAGCTGGAACGGCAGCTCGGGAACCCACATCGCCAGCACCGGGACCTCCTGGGGGATCCAAGTATGGCGAAAATTTATCGAAAATCAAGCCGCCGCACGTTCCCCAGCGGCCGCGCTGCCGTGCGGGCAGGGCGAGCCGGGACCTGTGTCGGAAACAGGCCCTAGTGCGTCAGCGAGGCCTCATGGAAGACCTGCTTGGCAACGTCGAAGGCGGTCTCCTCCGGTGGCGTGGTGAACCCGCCCTTGATGCCCTGCTGCATGCGCGGCATCAGGATCTCGTTGCGGAACCGCTCCCAGCTTTCCTTGGACTCGTGGATCGCCACGATGGTCCAGCCTCCGGCTGACGGACCGGCCGCGTGGAAGATCTGCCCCTTCGGCAGACTGTCCTTGCTGGGGTGGACCGCCGCGAGGGACGCCTCGTACTGCGCCTTGGTGCCGCCGGGGAAATGATGCACGATGCCGTAAGACATGATGGCCCTCCTCTTGGGTGGAACTGGGGCCGCATCTGCGGGGCCCCAGAGATCATGAGCTCAGGACTTTGCGAGCATCCGGTTGAGGATCTCCACCATCGCCGGGGAAACGTCCGTGTGGTGGTGAACGATCTTCCAGGTGCCTTCCTCACGCCGATAGATGTTGGTGACGCGGATGTCGATGGCCGCAGGCTGGCCGGCCAGCTTGAACGCCCCGCGCTCGACGCCCAGCTCGTAGGCCAAGTCCCCCGTGACCCGGATGATCTGGTCCTCCAGCCGGATCCGCCCCTCCGTGGAGGCCTGGGCGACCTGCTGGAAAGAGTCCCAAACCTTGCCCCAGCCGACCTCCCTTCCACCGACGGGGTGCATGGCCGTTGCGTCCGCACCCTGTGACCAGCTGTCGGCAAGAAGGCTCGCATCGCCATTGGCCATCCGGTTCAGCCCGGCGTAGAACCGCTCCGACGCTGCGCGGACTTCGTCCACCTGGGATCCCATGGGCATCTCCTCTAGACCAGGACCACACCGCTTCCCTGGCACGGGAAGCCCGCGCCCGCAGCTGTCCTTGGACCAAGCCAAGGTAGGTTTTTAAAAAACTGAGTCAATGTCTCAAGAGAAAAGGGCTGCAAAAGCCCCCACTCGATGCCGGGGTCGCCCAGGAGCCGATCGACCTCATCCCACCCAAGGCCGTCTTGGCAAGGATCGGCCGTCGCGCCCTATTCGGTCCATCCACCCGTGCGGGAGCGTTCCCGTGCGCCGGTCTGCGCGCGCCCGGATGGTCACCGGGACCTGAAGCCCCCGGCCACAAGACGGGGGGCGGACGCGACCTTCCCCGTCCTTGGCGCAGTCCCCCACCCGGCGATGCCGGCCGAATCCAGGCCCGGTCCCGTCGGCAGGAGGCATCCTGCCGGGCACCGACCAGGCGTGGTCATCGCCTGGGGTCCTGTTGGCTGGAATCCCCTGGGGTGGCGTCGAGCGGGCGATGCCCCTTCAGGCGCCTACCATGTCATGGTCTCTGTCCCGTTCCCGCTCGAAGGGCCTGGAACTGGCGAAGCGGTCTCGCACCCGCTGGCCGAGCCCCTTGATGTCTCCGCGCAGCTCTGGCCCGGTCTTGGGCGTGGTGAGTACGGCGATGGTGGCCCCCACGGCCGCTCCTGCGAGGAAGAACAGCAGAGAGTTCCCAACGTACCGTTCATCGCTCATGGGCTCCCTCCTTCTGAGGATCCGCGGCGCGGCCTCGGATCCAATGTAGGGCGGATTGAAGGCCTGTCACGAGCGCCTCCAGCCAGGGCTCCAGGCGAGCGGGCCGCATGAAGGACCCGCGGAGGCCCGAAGCCACCCCCGCAGCCACCTGGGTCAGCATCGTGGGATGAGCCAGCGATTCGGCGGCAAGCTGGCCCACCGCTTCCACCTGCAGCCGCAGGTCATGCACGTCCTGCGACACCTGGCGCAGATCCTGCGAGGCGCTCTCGGCGAACTGCTGGACCGAGAGGGCGGTCCGGCGGGCCTGGATGAGCAGGGGCACCAGGAAGCCTGTGAGCAGAAGGATGGCGCAAGAGAGGACGATCTGCAGCAGCATGGGCATACGCACCTCCTGGAAGTCCTGGAAGTATGGGTCTTCCAGACGAACCAGGCCTTTTTATTCGCCTTCGGGCGATCTGTTTCTTTCAAGCCCCGCCAAGAGCCCTTGGCGCGAAGGCCGGAGGCCGTGCGCCCAGGGGCGGAATCGGGAAGCGGCCGAAGCCTACATCTGGAACCGGTGCGTGCACTCCACCCAGCTCTCGGAGCCGTCCTTGTAGCGCTCGCGCTTCCGGGGGCCCCGCTCTGCGATCCCGCACAGCGGGGAGCAGGAGGGCCTGCCTGAACGGCAGGCCCGATCCCGGGCCGCCACGAGCCCCGTGCGCGAAGGCCGGAGGCCGCGCGCCCAGGGGCGGAATCGGGAAGCGGCCGAACCCTACATCTGGAACCGGTGCGTGCACTCCACCCAGCTCTCGGACCCGTCCTTGTAGCGCTCGCGCTTCCAGATGGGCACGCGCTGTTTGATCTCGTCCATGATCCAGGCGGCGGCCTGGAAGCTCTCGGCGCGGTGGGCGCTGCTGGTGGCCACGATGACGGCGGCCTCCGTGAGGGGCACGACGCCGATGCGGTGGTGGATGGCGCAGCGGGTGAGGCCGTAGCGCTCGATGGCCCGCTCGCGCAGGAGGCCCAGCTCCTTCTCGGCCATGGCCACATAGGCCTCGTAGGCCAGCTCCAGCACAGGACGGCCTTCGTGGTGATCCCGGGCCCGGCCCTCGAAGAGGACGAGGGCGCCGGCATGGGGATCCTCCATGACATTTCGTAAAGCCATGGCGTCCAACGGGGCTTCCTGAACCGATATCCAGGGAATCATGCGTGCCTCTCTCCGCTCCAGACCCAACCATACATTGAACCGACATCTCTGAGGGCCGCCATGACCAGCCTGCATCTTGATCCGAACACCGTCTTCGACACCCTGGGCCGCCACATGCTGGTGGACGGCTTCCACCTGGTGATGGACCTGGAGAAATCCCACGGTTCCTGGATCGTGGATGCCCGGGACGGCCGCAAGTACCTGGATTTTTACACCTTCTTCGCCACGACGCCCCTGGGCCACAACCACCCCCGCCTGCGGGAGCCGGAATTCATCCAGTACCTGGGCGAGATCGCCGTCAACAAGCCCGCCAACTCGGACATCTACACCACGGCCTTCGCGGAGTGGGTGGAGGCCTTCGGCACCCACGCGGCGCCGGACTACCTGCCCCACCTGTTCTGGATCGACGGTGGCGCCCTGGCGGTGGAAAACGCCCTGAAGGCGGCCTTCGACTGGAAGGTGCGCAAGAACCTGGCGGCGGGCAAGGGCGAGAAGGGGTCGCAGGTCATCCACTTCCGCGAGGCCTTCCACGGCCGCAGCGGCTACACCCTGAGCCTCACGAACACGGCGGATCCCCGCAAGCACCAGTACTTCCCCAAGTTCCCCTGGCCCCGGGTGCCGAACCCCAAGCTGACCTTCCCCATGGACCTGGCCCAGATCGAGGCGGCCGAGGCAGAATCCATCGCCGCCATCGAGGCCGCCGTGGCCCAGCATCCGGATGACATCGCCTGCCTCATCATCGAGCCCATCCAGGGCGAGGGCGGCGACAACCACTTCCGGGGCGAATTCCTGAAGAAGCTCCGGGTCCTGGCGGATCGTCACGATTTCCTGCTGATCTTCGACGAAGTGCAAACAGGCTTCGGCGCCACGGGCAAGTGGTGGGCCCACCAGTGGTTCGACGTGCAGCCCGACATCATCGCCTTCGGCAAGAAGACCCAGACCTGCGGCATCGCCGCGGGCCGGCGCCTGGACGAGGTGGAGAGCGTCTTCCAGGTGCCCAGCCGCATCAACAGCACCTGGGGCGGCAACCTGGTGGACATGGTGCGCGGCACGCGCATCATCGACGTCATCCGCGAGGAGAACCTGCTGGAGCACGGCGTGACGCAGGGCGCGCGCCTGCTGAAGGGCCTGCAGGAGATCCACCGCGACTTCCCCGAGCTCACCGCGAACCCCCGCGGCCGCGGCCTCTTCTGCGCCCTGGACATCGCCACGCCGGAGCTGCGCAACGCCGTGGTGGCCAAGGGCCACGAGCTGGGCATGATGATCCTCTCCACAGGCTTCAAGGGCCTGCGCTTCCGCCCCGCCATGAACCTCCGGCCGGAGGATCTGGACCTGGGCGTGGAGCTGCTCCGCAAGGCCGTGGCACAGGTGGCCGCCACTTCCCCTACCCTGGTGGGATGAAGATCGAGCTCTACTGCGACGGTGCGTGCTTGGGAAACCCCGGTCCGGGTGGCTGGGGGTTCCTGCTGCGGGTGCACCTCGCCAGCGGCATCCAGGAGAAGGAAGCCTCGGGGCCCGAGGCGGAGACCACCAACAACCGCATGGAGCTGACCGCGGCCATCCGCGGCCTGGAGGCGCTCACGAAACCCTGCCAGGTGCTGCTCCAGAGCGACAGCCAGTACGTGGTGAAGGGCATCACCACCTGGCTGAAGGACTGGAAGCGGCGCGGCTGGAAGAAGGCCGACGGCAAGCCCGTGCTCAACGCGGACCTCTGGCAGGCCCTGGACGCACAGCTGGCGCGGCACCACGTGGAGGCCCGCTGGGTGAAGGGGCATGCCGGCCACCCCGAGAACGAGCGGGTGGACCGCCTGGCCAACGCGGCGGCGCAATCGGTGGCATGAAAAACGGGCCCCGGAAGGCCCGTTTCACGAGACGGAACGCCGACTACCTCCGCTTGGGGAACTTGTAGATGATCTCGGGCGTCCAGCCACGCACGGGCTTGCCGTCGCGGATGGCGGGGGCGAAGGAGGACTTGTTGGCCGCATCGATGGCCGCCTCGTCGAAGCCGAAGGCCCCGGACACCCCTTCGATCACGGACACCTTCAGCGGCTGGCCCTGCTCCCCCACGAACACCTTCAGGCGCACGATGTGATCCAGGTTCGTCTCCCACCGCATCTGGACGGCCCGCAGGGGGAAGATCGGCACCACCTGATTCACCACGCGGGCGGGCTGGTCATTGGCGACCGTCGCCTGCCTGGACGCGGTGGTCTGGGGCGTGGGCACGCCGGTGGGTGTGGGCACGGCCACCGGACGCGGGGCTTCCTGCATAGGCTGTGGCTTGGGCGCCTCGGGCACCTGCGGGGCCGCGGCGACCTTGGTTTCGGCGGCCTTCTTCTGCTCGGCCAGCCGCTGCTCGGCGGCCCTCTGCTCGGCCATCCGCTGCTCCGCGGCCTTCTGCTGCCGCTCGACTTCCTGCTTGCGCTGCTGCGACTCTTCCAGCTGCTTCTGCAGCTTGGCCTTCTCCTCTGAGGACTTGGTCTCGCTCAGCTGCTTCTGGAGCTGGGCGGCCTTGTCAGCCTCGGCGCGGGCCTTGGCGTCGAGGTCGGCCTTCTGCTGCTCGATCTCCGCCTTGATCCGCTGGAATTCCGCCAGCTGCGCCTGGATGGCAGGATCCACCTTGGGGCGACCGAAGAACATGTAGCCCAGGCCCAGGATCACCACCGCGGCGAGGCCGCCGCCGATGAGAACCGTGCGGTTCTTCTGGCTGGCCTGCTCGTCGGCGTGGCCGTCGATGTGCTCGGCGCGGGTGGCGCCGCTGCGAAGGCTCTCGCCGGCGGCGGTGTAGCCGAGGAAGTTGTCGCCCTGCTCGGCCTTCATGGCCGCCGCATCCCGGTCGTTCTCCTCCCGGAAGAGCGTGTGCATGAAGAAGGCCATGTTGAACGTGGTGGGGCTGTACTCGCCGTCGTAGAGCACGCGCTCGAGCTCGGTACTGAAGTCCTCCACGGTGGCGAAGGGCTGGCGGCCCAGCAGCAGGCGGCCGAGGAAGGCGCGGATCTCCGCAGGCAGCGGGGCTTCTTCCTGGGCGGCCTTGAGGGTGGCCTGGTCCAGGGTGGCCTGGAGGTCGCCGCCCACGGGCAGCTTCTCGAAGGTGAGCAGCTCGTAGAGCACGGCGCCCAGCGCGAAGAGATCCGTCTGGAGGGCGTTGTTCTCGGGCCCCTGGAGGTAGGGGGCCAGCTTGCGCTTGGCCATGGGCGCCTTGGCCAGCATGCCCTTGGCGATGGCGGCGAAGGGCGCGTCCACGAGCTGCGTGGCCCCCTCGAAGCTCACCCACACGCTGTAGGGGCTCAGCACGCCGTGGCTGACGCCCTTGGCCTGCATCTGGACGATGCCCTGGGCCACGCCCTGGATGACGGTCAGGGCGTGATCCACGCCGAAGGGGATCTGCTCCTGCCGGGCCTTCTCGATGAGCTGGGCGAGGCTCCGGCCGGGCACGTAGTCCCAGGCCACGTGGGGGGTCTTGGCCGTCTCCAGCCGGTAGCCCATGCCGTAGATGCGGGCGCCGCCCAGGAGGGACACCACGCGGCCAGCCTCGGCCAGATGCGCGTTCATGCCGGCCTGGAACATCTCTTCCGAGAAGGTCCGCACCAGCATGTGGCGATCGAAATTGCTCCCGGCAATGACCACCGCCCGATGGATCGAACCGAAGGGATCGTTGGCCAGTTCAGAGGCCAGGAGGTAGGACCCGAGGCGGGTGTAAGTGCCCATGACTGCTCCAGAGGGGATGGTTGGAACGATAGCCCGAAAGTCGCGATTCGCCTAGCCCTCGCGGGGTGGGACCTGCCCCATCCATCGTCCCGATGCACGCCGGACTTCAGGTCTGGCATTCAGGGCTGAGCGGGGATCTCCCACTGGTCGCCGGCTGCCCGCCAGGCCAGGATCCAAAGGTTCGCCGTGGCGTGCACCCCATTGGAAAAAGCCAGCTGAAGCTGGGCGAAGGGCACCGACAGGTCGTCCCAGGGGCCGATGCGGCGGCCCGTATTCTCGTCAAAGTGGTCCCGGAGGCGGCGGTTCCGTTCGAGCTTGGTCGCCAGGAAGCGGCGCAGGGGCGGCCCCGGGTCCAGGCTGCCCGTGGCCGCCCAGTAGGGCTCCTGGGTCACCAGCAGGTGCGCCAGGTTCTGGTCGGCATAGGCCTCGAAGCTCTCCCGGAGCGGACTCAGCCCTTCGGTCACGGAGGGATCCGTCAGCAGCTGGACCATGTGGGCCAGCACGCCCAGGTCGCGGACGATGTCCTCGGGCCGGCGATTCTCGTCACTGAGGCGGAGGACCGTGCGGAACTGGGCCTCCACCTGCTCCACGGTGGGGGGCTGGTCGTTGGCCACGCCCCGGGCGCCTTCCAGCAGTTCCTGGGGATGGGCCCGCAGCAGGGCGGCCATGCCCTTGGGCAGCAGGCGGACGGCCTTGGCGGTCTGGGCCTCGTGAACCTTGGGCGACCAGGCCCCCAGCGGCAGACAGGCCCAGAGCAGGGCCAGAAGAGCGCCTTTCGGTTCAGGCATCAGAGGTCTCCACAGGATCAGCCGGTTGCGCCGTCCCGCCCTGGCGATCCAGAGGGATGCCCAGGGCCCGCAGGCGGTGCAGCAGGGTGGTGCGGCGCATGCCGAGGCGCCGGGCCGATTCACTCTTGTTCCAACCGGTGGCCTGGAGGGCTTCCTCGATCAGGTGCCGCTCCAGGTCCTCCAGGAAGCGGCCCAGACCCAGGTTCTGAGGCAGGTGCGGGAAGGCCGGGGAAGGCAGGATCCCCGCCACGGAGGCCGGAAGGTCCTGGTGGAGCAGCCGCTCTGGATCGGAGCCCAGGGCCATGGCCCGCTCCACGGCGTTCTCCAGTTCGCGCACGTTGCCCGGCCAGGGGTAGGCCTCCATGGCCTGCAGGGCCGCGGGTTCCACCTGCTTGAGGGGCAAGTTCAGCTCCCGCGCGAACTTGCGGAGGAAGTGGGCCACCAGCACGGGGATGTCCTGGGGGTGCTCGCGCAGGGGGTGGATCTGCACGGGGATCACGTTGAGCCGGTAGAACAGATCCTCCCGGAACCGCTTCTGCTCCACGAGGCTGGCCAGATCCTCGTTGGTGGCGGCCACCAGGCGGAAGTCAGCCTTCAGCGTCCGCGCGGATCCCAGCGGCGTGAACTCGCGCTCCTGGATCACGCGCAGCAGCTTCACCTGCAGGCTCGGAGGCATGGTTCCGATCTCGTCCAGGAAGAGGGTGCCGCCCTCCGCCTGCTGGAAGCGCCCCGCCCGGTCGCTGCGGGCGTCCGTGTAGGCCCCCCTCACGTGGCCGAAGAGCTCGTCCTCCAGCAGCGTCTCCGGAATCGCACCGCAGTGGATGGGCACGAAGGGACCCTGGGAGCGCGGGCTCCACTGGTGGATCGCCCGGGCCGCCAGTTCCTTGCCGGTGCCCGAGGGTCCGGTGATCAGCACCGTGGACGGCGACGGCGCCACACGCCGCAGCAGGCTCTGGAGCTTCTGCCAGGCGTCGGAGCAGCCCACCATGGACGGGCCCTCGGCCTGGCCTTCGATCTGCTCCCGCAGCCGCTTGTTCTCCTGGTTCAGCTGCGCCTTCTCGATGGCCCGCAGCAGCGTGTGCTCCAGCTCCTCCGCGCGGAAGGGCTTGGGCACGTAGTCGTAGATCCCCATGCGCATGGCCTGGAGGGCGGTCTCCACCGAGGTCGAACCGGACAGGACCACCACCACCGTGTCGGGCTTGGCCACAGCCTCCCGCGCCAGGTCGAGGCCATTCAGGTCCGGCAGCATGAGGTCCACCACGGCCAGGTCGAACCGCTCGTTCCTCAGGAACTGGGCCCCCCGGCGACCGGATCCGGTGCCGACGACCTCATGCCCGTGCCGGGACAGCAGCGTGCCCACCACATCGAGGATGGTGGGATCGTCGTCCACCAGCAGGGCCCGGGCCGGATTCATGCCTGTCAGAGTCCCTGGCCCGGGGCCCCCTGTCAAGGTTTGGACAGCCCAGGTAGACTGCCCCCATGCTCTCCAGATCCAGCCTGTGGCAGCGCCTGTCCGGGGCTTCGCTCTGGCCCCTGGCCTGGGCCCTCGCAGCCGCCTGCGCCGTGCCCTGGCTGCTTCCGGAGCGGTGGGACGGCCAGCTCGCCACCCGGTGGCTGGTCCTCGGCGCCCTGGCCTGGCTCCTGACCCTGCCGCTGCCCCTGCTCCGGCTTCGGTTCCGGCGGTGGGCGGTGGTCCCGCTCACCCTGGGGCTGGCAGGCATCACCTGCCTGGGGCTCGCCCGCAAGGCCCGGTGGGAGACCGCACTCCCCACCGGCTTCCTGGCTCTGGAGGGCCGCATCGACGCCCCCTGGACCCTCCAGGGCGAGCGACTGCGAAGCCGCCTGGAGGTATCCGCGCCTGAGCGGCTGAAGGGCCTCTCCCTGCCCCTCACCATCCCCGCCGAGGGCGAACAGGCGCCGCCCCTTCCGGGCACGCCCGTGCGCCTGCGCGCCGAGCTGAGGCCCGTGCAGGCCGCCCCGGTCTTCCTGGCGGAACGCCCCCTCTGGCGGGCCCGCAGCGACGAAGCTCCCCGGCGCATCCACCTGGCCTCGGCGCAGCTGATGGAGGCCACCGGACCCCCTGCGCCCGCTTTCCTGCTGCGCCTCCAGGCCTTCGCCCGGCGACGATTCGAGGCCCTGCCCCTGGGCGCCACCGCGAAGGATCTGTGGGGTGCCTTGGCCCTGGGCATCCCGCCGGCGGACGAGGCCCACTTCAGCGTCTTCGCCGAGAGCGGCACCATCCACATCCTGGTGGTGTCCGGCCTCCAGGTGACCCTCGTGATGGCCGCCGTGGAAGCCCTCCTCCGCCGCCTCCGCCTGCGAGGAGCGGCCGCCGGAGCCATCGCATCGGGGCTGCTCTACGCGGGTCTGGTGGGCTTTTCGGCACCGGTGTGGCGTGGGCTCTTCATGGGCATCGCCTGGGCCATCGGGGGCTCCAGCGGCTGGAAACTGCCGCCAGTGGCGGGCTTGCACGTGGCCCTGCTGCTCTGGCTGCTCGGTCACCCGGCGGCGGGCGTGGAGCCGGGCTTCCTGCTGGCCTGGTGGGCCCTGCTGGGCCTGCTCTGGGGCGCCGAGCCCCTGGCTGGCCTGCTGTCGCCCCTGCTGGGCCGCCTCGCCCTGCCCTTCGCCCGGCTGGCGGCACCCTGGCTGTCCACGATGCCGCTGCTGGCCCTGCTGCATGGCGGCGCACCCTGGTGGGGCATCCTCGCCAACCTGTTGGTGCTGCCCCTCGTGGCTTTCCTCACGCCCCTCTGCCTCCTGCTGATTCTGGTTCCCCTGCCCGGCCTCACCCAGGGCGCTGCGGCGGTTCTCACCTGGATGGGCGACCGCCTGGTACCCGCCCTCACAGGCATCGCGCCCCTGGCCACGGGCCGGCTGTGGCCCTGGCTCCTGCTGACCCTGGGCTGGCTGGCCCTGGCGCACCTGCAGGGAACGCTGCGGCGCGCCCGGGCGCTGACCGTGGGTCTCGTCGCGGCCTCCCTGGGGCTCCTGGCCTTCCGCGGCGTGGGCCGCGCAGCCGACACCCTCTCGCTGGAAGCCGTGGACGTGGGCCAGGGCGACGCCCTGCTGCTGCGGGTGCCCGGCGGCGACGCCACCCTTCTCGATACGGGGCCCGGACCGTGGACGGGCCGGCGGATCGCGCGGGTACTGAGCCGGCGCGGCGTGCGGGAACCCGTGCACCTGGTGCTCACCCACGCGCACGGCGACCACGCGGGCGGCTGGGCCACCCTGGCGCGGATCTGGCCGCTGGCCTCGACCTCCGTGCCGGTCACGTCGGAGGACGAGGACCCATGGGAACCCTTCCGCCCCACCGGCGCCGATCCCGCAGGCCTGCTGCGGGGCGACGCCTGGAGCCGCGGCGAGGCCACCTTCAGCGTGCGCTGGCCCCAGCGGGCCTACGCCCTGCCGGACGCCAACATGACCTCCACCGTGCTGCGCGTGGCCTGGCGCGACCGCGAGCTCTGGCTCATGGGCGACGCCCTGGCCGTCCAGGAGAAGGACCTGCTCGACCTGGGGGATCCCGGCGCTTTTCCCCACCGCCTGCTGAAGGTGGGCCACCACGGCAGCCGCAATGCCTCGGACCCGGCCTGGATCGCCGCCGTGAAGCCGGAAGTGGCGGTCATCCCCGCAGGCCTCCGCAACCGCTTCGAGCATCCCCATCCGGAGACCCTGGACACCCTGCGACGGTCTGGCACCGCGGCGTGGGTGACGGGACCGAGCGCAGGAATCCGGATCTCGGTGGTTGAAGGCGGGTGGCGGGTGGAGACCGGCGACGGATCCGAGACGCTCACGCCCCTGCAAAGAAGCCCGAGGCCCTAAGGGCCGCCACCAGCCTCCGGCTACCCTCCGCATGGTTGGCCTGCCACTGGGCGGGCGCCTCCGGCCCCACATCATTGACCACCACCAGCGCACCGCCACAGGGCACGCCCGCCGCGTGGCAGGCGGCGAAGACACCCGTCAATTCCAAGTGTTCGGCCGGCGCCACGGAAGCCAGCAGGCTGGCGCCATCCCGGGTGTTCGTAATGGCCGGCGGAACGGCCACGGGATGGGCGGGCAGCGGCCCCGGCAGCGTAGCAGTCCAGCGCGTGGGCTCGATGGCGGGACGGTAGGCCCCGCCGCGCATTTCCTCCAGCGAGGTGGCGATGGCTTCCGAAGCCCACAGACCGTCGAAGAGCCCGAGGCGCCCGTCGTAGCGTCCGCAGGTGCCCAGGAACAGCACGGCCTCGGGCCGCCGCTCCGCAAGCAACCGCGCCGTGGCGGCCGCGGCGGTGACGGCGCCCACGCCCACCGTGGCTGTCTCCCAGCCCGGCGGCGGATCCCCCGCGAGGGGACCCAGCTCGGGTGCGAAGGCGGAGAGCAGGAGGCGCATGGGCCGATTCTACAGACGTAATGCCTGGGCTGTGCCCAGGCACTACGTGGGGGTCAAAGGGGGGACGCAGAGCGAGCCTTGGCGAGCGGGCGGTCCCCCCCTTTCATGGCAGATGATCCAGGGCCCAGGCCGCCACGGGGATGGAGAGGCCGTTGCCCAGCAGCTTGTAGCGGGCCTCCAGTGGCACGCCGTCCGGGAAGCGGAATCCCTCGGGAAGGCCCAGCAGGCGGGCCACCTCGGAAGGCGAGAAGCGGCGCGCGCCGCGCTCCGTCCTCAGGAAGGAGCCGCTGCCCACGAAGCGCTGGCCGTAGCCGCCGATGAAGCAGGTGCTGCGGCGGTCTTCCGGCGCGACGAAATCCATGCCGTGCCGGTGGCGGGCCAGCACCTCCGGCGCCAGGTCAAGGGAGGCGTCTTCCTCCCGGTCCAGGAAGTCCGCGAGGGGTCGCGCCGGCAGGTCCGGCAGGGGGCGTGCAGCGAGCACCTTCCGCGAGGCCACGACGAAGACCCGGGGTCGCTGGTTGGGCAGGCCGAAGCGGCTGGGACAGGCCTCCAGGTCCAGGTGGTGCATCCCGTGCGCCCGCAGGCGCTCGGCCAAGAGGGCGTGGGCGTCCGAGCCCAGGAAGCCCACCACGTTCTCCAGCACGAGACGCTCCGGCGGCGCCTGGTCGAACACGTCCATGAGGTGGCGGAAGGCCCGGCAGCGGCGGTCCTCCAGGCCATGCTGGTTCCCCATGCGACAGAAGGGCTGGCAGGGCGGGCTCATCAGCCACGTGTCGGCACCGGCCGCGGCCAGCTCTGCCAGGGGGATCGTGGCCAGCTCGCGGGCCTTCGGCGCCTCGCCGTGATTCAGGGCGTAGGTGGCATTGGCCGCCTCGTTCACGTCGTAGGCGACCGCCACCGTTCCCCGGTCCCCGAGGGCCAGGCGCCATCCTCCCAGGCCCGAGAACAACTCGAGGACGCGCATCGGCCTAGCTGCAGCCGCAGCTTCCGCAGCCGCCGCAGGAGGCCGCGGCAGTCAGGGCCGTGCCCCGGGCCAGGCCCTGCCCTTCGATGAACAGGCGCAGCCCCATGACCGCCGCAGCGGCTGCATCCGCCCAGGGGAACCAACGATCCAGCAGCACTCCCGCCAGGAGCAGACCACCAAGTTCCAGCAGGGCGCGGGTGCGGGCGGCGTCCGAGGCCAGGCTGGGATGGATCCCCGCCTGGGCCCGCCGAACCCACCAGAGGGGCGCCAGGATGAGCAGGGCCACGCCCGCCAGGATCAGGGGGACGGAACCCGCCTGAGGCCTGCGGTCGCCCATGAGGGCCGCCGCGGCGGTCAGGACGGCGCCCAGGGCCAGGATGCGCAGGAAGTGGCTGGCGGCGCGGAGGGTCAGGCGCTCCCGCTCCAGGCCGCGGTTGCTGAAGCCCTCCCGGACGCGCTGCCCCACCACCAGGGAGGGCAGGCCCAGCAGGAGGCCGGCGGTGCCGAAGGCCCAGAGGGCAATGGCGCCCTGGTCCAGGCCCAGCCACAGGGCGGGCGCACCCAGGAGCAGGCCCGTCGCGGCTGTGGCGAAGGCGGGAACCGGAGAGGCGTCCGTCTTCATCGGGTCAGCTTCCGGTACTTGATGCGATGGGGATCGAAGGGCTTCAGGCCCAGCACGTCCTTCCGGTACTGCTCGTACTCCGTGTAGTTTCCGTCGAAGAACTGCACCTGGGAATCGCCCTCCAAGGCCAGGATGTGCGTGGCCAGGCGGTCCAGGAACCAGCGGTCGTGGCTCACCACCACGGCGCTGCCGGCGAAGGATTCGATGGCCTCTTCGAGGGCCCGCATGGTGTTCACGTCCAGGTCGTTGGTGGGCTCGTCGAAGAAGAGCAGGTTCGATTCGCTCTTCAGCGTGAGGGCCAGGTTGAGGCGGTTCTGCTGGCCGCCGCTGAGCTCGGAGACCTTCTTCTGCTGCGCGTCACCGGAGAAGCCGAAGCGGCTCAGCCAGGCGCGGGCGTTGATGAGCTTGCCACCCAGCTCGATCTGCTCGTAGCCGCCCGACACGGCCTCGTAGACGCTCTTGTCGGGGTTGAGGCCGGCGCGGAGCTGGTCCACGTAGGCCATCTTCACCGTCTCGCCGAGGCGGATGGCGCCCGCGTCCGGCGCCTCCTGGCCCGTGAGCAGGCGGAGCAAGGTGGACTTGCCGGCGCCATTGGGGCCGATGACGCCCAGGATGCCGCCGCGGGGGATGGCGAAGGTCAGGTTCTCGAACAGCACGCGGTCGCCGTAGGCCTTCGTGACCCCTTCCAGCTCGGCCACCAGGTCGCCCAGGCGGGGGCCGCTGGGGATGTAGATCTCCAGCTCCTGCTCCTTCTGGCGGCCCTCCTCGCCGGCCAGGCGCTCGTAGTTGGCAATGCGGGCCTTGCTCTTGGTGTGCTGGCCCTTGGGCGACATGCGGATCCACTCCAGCTCGCGCTCCAGGGTCTTCTGCCGCTTCTGGTCGGACTTCTCCTCGCGGGCGAGGCGGCCCTGCTTCTGCTCCAGCCAGCTGGAGTAGTTG
Organism: Geothrix alkalitolerans; assembly: GCF_022808885.1. Taxonomy (NCBI): domain Bacteria; kingdom Pseudomonadati; phylum Acidobacteriota; class Holophagae; order Holophagales; family Holophagaceae; genus Geothrix; species Geothrix alkalitolerans. Next base: position 795,824 of record NZ_JAKZLE010000002.1, read on the forward strand.
CCCTTCCAGGGGATGCCCTCGCCGTGGTCCAGCTCGAGGATCCACTCCGCCACGTGGTCCAGGAAGTAGCGGTCATGGGTGACGGCGATGACCGTGCCCTTGTAGTCCTGGAGGTGCTTCTCCAGCCAGGCCACCGTCTCGGCGTCCAGGTGGTTGGTGGGCTCGTCCAGCAGCAGGATGTCCGGCTCCTGGAGCAGGAGGCGGCACAGGGCCACGCGGCGCCGCTCACCGCCGGAGAGCACGCCGATCTTCGTGTCGGGATCGGGGCAGCGCAGGGCGTCCATGGCCTGCTCGAGCCGGGAATCCAGGTCCCAGCAGTCGTGGGCGTCGATCTTCTCCTGGAGCTCGGCCTGCATGGCCAGCAGCACGTCCATGTCCGCGTCGGGATCGGCGAACTGGTCGCTGATGGCGTTGTAGTCCTTCAGCCACTTCACCTTTTCGGCGGCACCCTCCTCGACGATCTCGCGGACAGTCTTCTCGGGATCCAGCTGGGGCTCCTGGTCCAGGATGCCCGTCGTGTAGCCCTTGCTGAGGACGGCCTCGCCGTTGAAGTCCTGGTCCACGCCGGCCATGATCCGCAGCACCGTGCTCTTGCCGGAGCCGTTGAGCCCCAGGACGCCGATCTTGGCGCCGTAGAAGTAGCTGAGAGATATGTCCTTGATGACAGGTTTGTTGTTGTAGATCTTGCTGACCCGCATCATCGAATAGATGATCTCGGGCTGATCTGATGTCGCCTTGGTGGAGGTCTTGGCCATGATCCGCTCAAAAGGGCGATTCTATCGCGCCCGACGCTCAAACCCAGGTCCGGATGACATGCCCAGTGACTCCTTGAAGCCAGGGGGCTTGCGCAGAAAACCGGGCGCTTGTAATTTAAAGGCACCAAAACCCATACGCGGGCGTATGCGACGCCTGTCGGCCTGGATGGCCCGGAGATTCCCATGAACCAAGTGGTGGCGCGATTCCTGGACGGGACGACCCTCAAGGGTCAGACCAACGACTTCCTTCCGGCGAAGGATCTCTTCCACATCTCCGCGAACGGAAGCATCGACGCCAAGCCACTGGAGGTGAAAGTGCCGGACCTCAAGGCTCTGTACTTCGTCCGCAGCCTCCAGGGCGACCCGGAGCACCAGAAGACCAACGAATTCCCGCCCAACGCCCCGGCCCCGGGCCGGAAGGTCAAGGTCACCTTCAAGGACGGCGAGGTGCTGGTGGGCACCACGCAGGGGTATCAGCCGGGCCGGCCGGGATTCTTCCTGCTCCCGGCCGACCCGCGCTCCAACAATGAACGGTGCTACATCGTGACGTCCGCCACCCAGTCGGTGGTTTTCGTCTAGGGCCGATCAGTCCAGGGCCGCCTGGGCGGCCGCCAGGGTGGCGATGGGCACGCGATAGGGGCTGCAGCTCACGTAGTCGAGCCCCACGCGGTGGAAGAAGTTCACGCTGCGGGGATCGCCCCCATGCTCGCCGCAGACGCCCAGCTTGATGCCGGGCCGCGCCGAGCGGCCCTTCTCGCACGAGATGCGCACCAGCTCGCCGATGCCCTCCTGGTCCAGGCTCTGGAAAGGATCGTCCTCCAGCAGCTTCTTGCCCACGTACTCGGGCAGGAAGGTTCCCGCGTCGTCGCGGCTGAAGCCGAAGCCCATCTGGGTGAGGTCATTGGTGCCGAAGCTGAAGAACTCGGCCTCCTGGGCGATCTTGTCCGAGGTGATGGCGGCTCGGGGAATCTCGATCATGGTGCCGATGGGGCAGGCGAACTGAGTACCCCGCTCCTGGTTCACCTGGGCGATCTCGTCCAGCATCTCGGTCTTGGTGTAGGTCAGCTCCCGCACAGTCCCGATGAGCGGCACCATGATCTCGGGAATGGCCTTGACGCCCTCGGCGGCCACATTCAGCGCGGCCTCGGCGATGGCGCGGACCTGCATGCGGATGATCTCGGGGAAGGTGATGCCCAGGCGGCAGCCCCGGTGGCCCATCATGGGGTTGAACTCGTGGAGCTGCGCCACGCGGCGCTCCACGGTGCCGAGATCCACGCCCAGCACGTCCGCCATCTCCCGCTGGCCGGCCTCGTCCTGGGGCAGGAACTCATGCAGGGGCGGGTCCAGCAGGCGGATGTTCACGGGCAGGCCGTCCATGGCCTTGAAGATGCCCTCGAAGTCCTCGCGCTGGATGGGCAGGAGCTTGGCCAGGGCCTTCTTTCGGCCCTCGGTGTCCGTGGCGAGGATCATCTCGCGCACGGCGATGATTCGGTCACCTTCGAAGAACATGTGCTCCGTGCGGCAGAGGCCGATGCCCTGGGCACCGAAGGCCCGCGCCACGGCCGCATCATGGGGCGTATCGGCGTTGGTGCGGACCTTCATGCGCTTGGCTTCGTGGCTCCAGGCCATGATCTTGGCGAAGCGCTGGTAGAGTTCGCTGTCTCCGGCCTTCAGGCGGCCGTCCACCAGCACCTGGTTCACCTCGGAGGGATGGGCGCTCAGCTTGCCGGCGAACACCTCGCCCGTGGATCCGTCCATGGAAATCCAGTCCTGGCCGGCCTTCAGCAGATGATCGCCCACCTTCACCAGGCCCTTGGCCACGTCGATCTGCACGGCCGAGGCACCACAGACGCAGGGCTTGCCCATGCCGCGAGCCACCACTGCCGCATGGCTGGTCATGCCGCCGCGGGCGGTGAGGATGCCCTGAGAGGCCACCATGCCGGCGATATCCTCGGGGCTGGTCTCCACGCGCACCAGCACCACAGGACCCTCCTGGGCCATCTTCTCGGCCTGCTCAGCCGTGAGGGCGATGCGCCCCGTGGCGGCGCCGGGACCCGCGTTCAGGCCCTTGGTGAGCAGATGGCCCTCCTTGCGCAGGCGATCCTTCTCCTTGGGATCGAAGACGGGCGCCAGCAGCTGGGACAGGCTGTCGGCATCGATGCGCTTCAGGGCGGTGTGCGTATCGATGAGCCCCTCGTCCACCAGGTCGATGGCGATGCGGATGCCGGCCATGGCGGTGCGCTTGCCGTTCCGCGTCTGCAGCAGGTAGAGCTTCCCGCGCTCGATGGTGAACTCGATGTCCTGCATGTCCTTGAAGTGGGTCTCGAGGCGCTTGCAGGTGGCGTCCAGCTCCGCGAAGGCCGCGGGCATGGCCTCCTCAAGGCTCTTCAGACCGGTGCCGTCGGCCTGCGCCCGGGTGATGGGCTGGGGCGTGCGGATGCCGGCCACCACATCCTCACCCTGGGCGTTGATGAGGTACTCGCCGTAGAACAGCTTCTCGCCTGTGGCGGGGTCGCGCGTGAAGGCCACGCCGGTGCCGCAGTCGTCACCCATGTTGCCGAAGACCATGCTCTGCACGTTGACGCCCGTGCCCCAGTCATCGGGAATGCGGTGGAGGCGGCGGTAGGTGATGGCGCGGGCGGTGTTCCAGCTTTCGAAAACGGCGCGGATGGCGCCCCAGAGCTGCTCCATGGGTTCCTGTGGGAAGGCCTGACCGGTCTCTTCCTGCACGATCTCCTTGAAGGCGGCGACGAGGGTCTTCCAGTCCTCCGCACTGAGGTCGGTGTCCTGGTGTTTGTGGAGCCGCTCTTTCGCACGCTCCAGCTCCGCCTCGAACAGCGCATGTTCTACGCCCAGCACCACGTTGCTGTACATCGTGATGAAGCGGCGGTAGGAATCCCAGGCGAATCGGGAATTGCCGCTGGCCTTCTCCAGGGCCAGCACGGTCCGGTCATTGAGCCCCAGGTTGAGCACCGTGTCCATCATGCCGGGCATGGACACGCGGGCGCCGGACCGGACGGAGAGCAGGAGCGGGTTCTCATTGGACCCGAAACCGCAGCCCCGCACGCCTTCGAGCCACTTCAGGGCCTCGACCACCTCGGCCTTGAGGTCCTCAGCGAGCTTGCGGCCATGGGTGTAGTAGGCGTTGCACTGCTCCGTGGTGAGCGTGAATCCCGGCGGAACGGGAATGCCCAGCCCCGCCATCTCAGCCAGGTTGCAGCCCTTGCCTCCGAGAAGGTTGCGCATGGCCGCGCCGCCTTCGTTACGGTTTCCCCCGAAGGTGTAAACACCTTTGCTCATCAGATCCTCCACGCGGAACCTTCAGTGTATCCGCCGCGACAGATAAATGGCCTGCGGATGCGGAGATCCGTACGCGAAAACGGGCCACCTCGAAGGGTGGCCCGTTTGGGATTTAACGTCGCAGCGACCTACTTTTCCACTCCTGTGGGGAGCAGTATCATCGGCCCTCCAGGTCTTAACGGCCGTGTTCGGGATGGGAACGGGTGTGACCCCTGGGGAAAAGCCGCGACGAAG